>NZ_JBHSIU010000131.1:0-270123 GCF_042653625.1 Dactylosporangium cerinum
GGGCGTGGTCCACGCCGCCGGCGTTCTCGACGATGGTGTGCTGGAGTCGTTGACTGCGGAGCAGTTCGAGACGGTCCTGCGTGGTAAGGCCCTGGCGGCCGCGCATCTGGATGAGCTGACTGCTGGTCTGGACCTGTCGATGTTTGTGTTGTTCTCCTCGGTCGCCGGTACGGTCGGTAGTGCCGGTCAGGCGAACTACGCGGCCGCGAACGCGTTCCTGGATGCGCTGGCGCAGCAGCGTCGGGACCGGGGTCTGGTGGCGACGTCGATCGCGTGGGGTCCGTGGGCCGACGCGGGTATGGCGACCGACGACGTCGTCGCGCAGCGTCTGCGTCGTGGTGGGATGCCGCCGATGGACCCGGCCGGCGCCATCGCCGCGCTCGCCCGGACCGTCGCCGGCAACGCCGCCACGGTCACGGTCGCCGACATCGACTGGACCCCGTTCGCGGGCGGCCTGGTCGCCGCCCGCCCGAGCCGGCTGATCGCCGACCTCCCCGAAGCGCGGCACGTCATCGCCGAACCCGCCGCCGTCGAAGTCCGGGCCGATGCGCTCCGCAGCCGACTCGCCGGCCTCGCCCTGGCCGAGCGGCACCAGACGCTGGTCGACCTGGTCCGCACTCAGGCGGCGATCGTCCTCGGCCACGGCAGCGCCGACGCCATCGACGCCGGCCTCGCCTTCCGCGAACTCGGCTTCGACTCGCTCACCGCGGTGGAGCTGCGCAACCTGCTCGGCGCCGCGACCGGGCTCCGGCTGCCGGCCACGCTGGTGTTCGACTACCCGACCACTGACCTCCTCGCCGCCCACCTCTGGGATGAGATGGCCGGCGACGGCACCGACGACGCGGCGATCCTCGCCGAGCTCAACCGGCTCGAAACGGTGCTGGCCGTGGTCGGCCCCGAGCACGACCTGCGCAACACGGTCACGACCCGGCTGCGCAGCCTCCTCGCCGCATGGACCGAACCGGCGCCCGCGGACGGCCCGGACGTCACCGAGAAACTGCAGCACGCGTCGGCCGACGAACTGGCCGAGTTCATCGAACAGGAACTCGGGTTCTCCTCATGAGCACGTGGCCCCTCGACTCCACCCAGAGATGAGTCGCTGACTATGGAACAAGACAAGCTGGTCGAGTACCTGCGCCGCGTCACCACCGACCTGCACCAGACGAGGCAGCGGCTGCGCGACGTCGAGGCGAGCGCGCACGAGCCGATCGCCATCGTCGGGATGAGCTGCCGCTTCCCGGGCGGCGTCGGCTCACCGGAGGATCTGTGGCGCCTCGTCGCCGACGGCACCGACGCGATCACCAGCTTCCCGACCGACCGCGGCTGGGACCTCGACAACCTCGTCGGCGACGACCCCGAGCGCATCGGCACCAGCTACGTCGGCAGCGGCGGCTTCCTCGACGACGTCGACCGCTTCGACGCCGCGCTGTTCGGCATCTCGCCGCGTGAGGCCCTCGCCATGGATCCGCAGCAGCGCCTGCTGCTGGAGACCGCGTGGGAGGCGTTCGAACGTGCCGGGCTGAACCCGCGGTCGCTGCGCGGCAGGCAGATCGGCGTGTTCGTCGGCACCAACGGCCAGGACTACGCCGCGATCCCGATCGGCATCCCGGAGGGCGTAGAGGGGTACCTGGCCACCGGCACGACCGCGAGCGTCATGTCGGGCCGGCTCTCGTACGTGTTCGGCCTGGAAGGTCCGGCCGTCACCGTCGACACCGCCTGCTCCTCGTCGCTCGTGGCCCTGCACTGGGCCGCCCACGCGCTGCGCCACGCCGAGTGCGACATGGCGCTCGTCGGCGGTGTCACCGTGATGGCCGCCCCCGGCGCCTTCGTGGAGTTCAGCCGGCAGCGGGGCCTGGCCACCGACGGTCGCTGCAAGCCGTTCGCGGCCGCCGCCGACGGCACCGGCTGGGGCGAGGGCATCGGCATGCTCCTGCTGGAGCGGCTCAGCGACGCGCAGCGGCGCGGGCACCGGGTGCTCGCCGTGGTCCGCGGCAGCGCGGTCAACCAGGACGGCGCCTCCAACGGTCTCACGGCCCCGAACGGTCCGTCCCAGCGCCGCGTCATCCGCCAGGCCCTCACCGACGCCGGTCTCAACCCGTCCGACGTCGACGCCGTCGAGGCGCACGGTACGGGCACCCGGTTGGGTGATCCGATCGAGGCGCAGGCGTTGCTGGCGACGTACGGGCAGGACCGTCCGGACGAGCGTCCCCTGTGGCTGGGTTCGGTGAAGTCGAACATCGGGCACACGCAGGCGGCCGCGGGTGTCGCGGGTGTGATCAAAATGGTGATGGCGATGCGGCACGGAGTGTTGCCGCAGACGCTGCACGTGGACGAGCCGACCCCGCACGTGGACTGGTCCGCCGGTGCGGTCCGGCTGCTGTCGGAGGCCCGGCCGTGGCCGGAGAGCGACCGCCCACGCCGGGTCGGCGTCTCCTCGTTCGGCGTCAGCGGCACCAACGTCCACGCCATCCTCGAACAGGCGCCGCCGCCCGCAGCGGACCCGGTCGAGCCCGTCGACGTCGTCGGCCCCCTGCCGTGGGTGCTGTCCGCGAAGAGCCCCGCCAGTCTCCGCGGCCAGGCCGCCCGGCTCCGCGAACTGCTGCTCGCCGACCCCACCTGCCGGCCCGGCGACATCGCCGCAGCCCTCGTGACGACCCGCGCCGCGCTCGAACACCGTGCCGTGGTCGTCGCCACTGACGTCCTACCCGGGCTCACCGCGCTGGAGCAGGGCGTGGACGCACCCGGCGTGATCACCGGCACCGTCGCCAAGGGCCGCCTGGCGCTGCTGTTCACCGGTCAGGGTGCGCAGCGTTCCGATATGGGACGCGGCCTGCACGAACAGTTCCCGGTGTTCGCCGAGGTGCATGACGACATCTGCGAGCGCTTCGCGGCCTACCTCGACGAGCCGCTGCGCGACGTGGACGTGAACCAGACGGTGTACACGCAGGCGTCGTTGTTCGCGCTGGAGGTGGCGCTGTTCCGCCTGGTGGAGTCGTTCGGGGTCAAACCGGACTACCTGCTGGGCCACTCGATCGGTGAGCTCGCCGCCGCGCACGTCGCGGACGTGTTGTCGCTGGACGACGCGATCCAGTTGGTCGCCGCCCGTGGCCGGTTGATGCAGGCGCTCCCTGCGGGCGGGGCGATGCTGGCGGTGCAGGCGACCGAGGCCGAGGTCCGGGCGGTGTTGGAGCCGTTCGCCGGACGGGTGGACATCGCCGCCGTCAACGGCCCGACCTCGATCGTCATCTCCGGCGACGCCGAGGTGATCGACCAACTCTTCAAGGATCGCAAGACCTCGCGGCTCACGGTGTCGCACGCGTTCCACTCGCCGCTGATGGAACCGATGCTGGACGAGTTCCGGGCGATCGCCGCCGGCATCACCTATGCCCCGCCGCGCATCCCGATCGTCTCCAACCTCACCGGCCTGCCGGTCGAGGAGTACACCGCCGACTACTGGGTCCGGCACGTCCGCGAGGCCGTCCGGTTCGCCGACGGCGTCGCGTGGCTGGAAGCCAACGGTGTCGCGAGGTTCCTGGAGGTCGGGCCGTCCGGAGTCCTCACCGCGATGGCGCAGGGCTGCCTCACCGGTGAGACCGTCCTGGCTCCCGCGCTGCGCAAGGACCGCGACGAGCCCACCAGCCTGTTGCACGCCCTGGGCACCCTGCACGTCAACGGGGTCGGTGTGGACTGGACCGCGATCCTGCCCCAGGGCCCGCTCGTGGACCTGCCGACGTACGCCTTCGACGGTGACAGGTACTGGCTCAAGCCGCCCGTCCTCACCGGCACCGGGCAGGACTCCGCAGGGCACCCGCTCCTGGCCGCGGCCGTCTGGCCCGCCGACACCGACGGCCTCGTCCTCACCGGCCGCCTGTCCACCGGCGCCCATCCGTGGCTCGCCGAGCACGTCGTCCTCGACCGCGTGATCCTGCCCGGCACCGCCTTCCTCGACCTCGCCCTGCACGCCGGCCGCCTGGTCGCCGCCGGCACCGTGCGGGAGCTCACCATCGAGACGCCTCTCGTCCTGCCCGACATCGGCGGCGTGCAACTCCAGGTGACCGTCGGCGCCCCGGACCAGGCCGGCGACCGGCCCGTGCGCATCTACTCCCGGCCCGACGACGGGACCACCTGGACCCGGCACGCCGAAGGCCTCATCGGGGCCGTACCCGCCGCACCCGCGTTCCAGCTCGAGGAATGGCCGCCGGCCGGCGCCGAACCGGTGGTCCTCGACGGCTTCTACGCCGGCGCTGCGGCGCTCGGCCTCACGTACGGACCGGTGTTCCAGGGCCTGCGCCGCGCCTGGCGCCTCGGCGGCGACGTCTACGCCGAGGTGGCGCTCCCCGGAGCCGACGCCGCCCCCTTCGGCATCCACCCGGCGCTGCTGGACGCCGCCCTGCACGCCGCCGGGTTCGGTGACTTTTTCAGCGGTACCGCGGGAGCTCGCCTGCCCTTCGCGTGGTCGGGCGTCACGGTGTACGCGGTCGGCGCGCCCGTCCTTCGGGTCCGGCTCAGCCCCGCCGGCACCGACATGGTGGCGCTGCAGATCGCCGACGCGGCCGGTGCACCGGTCGCCGACGTCGGGAGCCTGGCGCTGCGCCCGGCCGTGGCGCCGCAACTGGCGGGCGCCGCCACCACGGAGTCCCTGTTCGCCGTCGACTGGGTCGCGCCGCCGAGCGCGCTGGGCGACGCGCCGCAGGCCGCCGCGGTCGTCGGCGACCAGGCGTGGGCGGAACGGCTCGGGCTGCCGCGGCTGGACGGCCTTCCCGCCGCCGGCGACGCGATGCCGCCGGTGCTGGTGCTGACGGCGACCGACCCGGGCCACGGGACTGCCGGGGCCGGCGAGCGGGCCGCCGCGGCCTGCCGTGGGACGCTTGCTCTGCTGCAGGCGTGGCTCGCCGACGAACGCTCGGACGCGGCCCGGCTGGTCGTGCTGACCTGCGGGGCGGTGCCCGCCGGCGACCCGGTCACGGATCTGCCGGGCGCCGCGGTCTGGGGCCTGGTCCGATCGGCGCAGACCGAAAACCCGGGCCGGATCGTGCTGGTCGACGTGGACGACAGCGCCGCGTCGTGGCCGCTCGTGCTCGGCGCGGCCGGGTCGGGCGAGCCGCAACTGGCGATCCGCGCCGGAGCCGTTCTCGTGCCGCGGCTGGCCCGGGCGACCGTGGCGGCGCCCACGCCGCGGGACCTGCCGGGCACGGTGCTGATCACCGGCGGCACCGGCGTCCTGGCCGGGCTGCTGGCCGAACACCTGGTCCGTACCCACGGCGTGCGGCACCTCATCCTCACCAGCCGTCGCGGCCCGGCCGCGCCCGGCGCCGCCGACCTGGTCGCGCGCCTGGCGGAGCTGGGCGCCGAGGCGTCGGTCGTGGCCTGCGACGCCGCGGACCGCGACGCCCTGGCCTGCGTCCTCGACAGCGTCCCACCGGACGCCGCACTGACCGGCGTCGTGCACTGCGCGGGCGTCCTGGACGACGGCGTGCTCGCCACGTTGACCCCCGAACGGATCGACGCGGTCCTGCGGCCGAAGGCCGACGCCGCGGTGCACCTGCACGAGCTGACCCGGGACGCGGACCTGGCATGGTTCGTGGTCTTCTCGTCCGCCGCGGCGACCTTCGGCTCGGCCGGCCAGGCCAACTACGCCGCCGCCAACGCCTTCCTCGACGGTCTCGTCTCGCACCGGCGCGGTCTCGGCCTGCCGGGCCTGTCGCTCGGGTGGGGACTCTGGGCCGAGGCGTCCGGCATGACCGGCCACCTCGAGGGCCGCGACGTCGCCCGCGCCGGCGGTGGACTGTCCACCGTGGACGCCCTCGCGCTGTTCGACGGCGCCGTCGGGGCCGAGCTCGGGCACGCCGTGCCAACCCGGCTCGACGTGCGGGGGCTGCGGGCCCGCGCCGCCACGATCGACGTGCCGGCGCTGCTGCGTGGGCTCGTGCCCGTGCCGCCGCGCCGCGCCGCCACCGTCGAGGAGCCCGCCGGCCTGGCCCGCCAGCTCGCCTCCCGGTCCGAAGTGGAGCAGCGCCGCCTCGTGCTCGACCTGGTGCGCACCCAGGCCGCCGCCGTCCTCGGCCACGCGTCGCCGGCCGCGGTCGCCCCCGACCGCGCGTTCAAGGAACTCGGCTTCGACTCCCTGACCGCGCTGGAACTGCGCAACCGTCTCGCCCAGGCCGCCGGCGTACGACTCCCGGCGACGTTGATCTTCTCCTACCCGAACCCGGAGGCACTCACCGAGCACCTCCTCGACAAGCTCGCCGCGCGGGCATCCACAGTGGACTCCGTCGTCGCCGCGCCGGCCGCGGTAGCCGACGAGCCGATCGCCATCATCGGCATGAGCTGCCGGTACCCGGGCGGCGTGAGCAGCCCCGACGACCTGTGGCGGCTCGTCGAAACCGGCGGCGACGGCGTGTCGTCGTTCCCGACGAACCGGGGCTGGAACGTCGACGCCCTCTACGACCCCGACCCGGACAGCCCCGGCACGTCGACCACCGTCCAGGGCGGGTTCCTGCACGACGCCGACGCGTTCGACGCGGCGTTCTTCGGCATCTCGCCACGAGAGGCCCTGGCAATGGATCCGCAGCAGCGGCTGTTGCTGGAGACGGCGTGGGAGGCGTTCGAGTCCGCCGGCATCGACCCCCACACCGCACGGGGCAGCCGCACCGGCGTGTTCGCCGGCGTCATGTATCACGACTACGCCTCAACCATGCACGAGATCCCCGACAGCGTCGCCGGCTACCTCGGCACCGGCACGGCGGGCAGCGTGGCCTCCGGGCGGGTCGCCTACGCCCTGGGCCTCGAAGGTCCGGCCGTCACCGTCGACACGGCCTGCTCGTCCTCGCTGGTCGCCCTGCACTGGGCGGCGCAGGCGCTGCGCTCCGCCGAGTGCGACATGGCGCTCGTCGGCGGCGTCACGGTCATGTCCACCCCGGCGGTGTTCATCGACTTCAGCCGCCAGCGCGGCCTCGCCGCCGACGGGCGGTGCAAGTCGTTCGCGGAGGCGGCCGACGGCACCGGTTGGGCCGAGGGCGTCGGGCTGCTGCTGGTGGAGCGGCTGTCGGACGCCAGGCGCAACGGCCACCGGGTCCTCGCCGTGGTCCGCGGTTCCGCGGTCAACCAGGACGGCGCCTCCAACGGGCTCACCGCCCCGAACGGGCCCTCGCAGCAGCGGGTGATCCGGCAGGCCCTCGCCAACGCGCGGCTGTCCCCGGAGCAGATCGACGTCGTCGAGGCGCACGGCACCGGCACCACCCTCGGTGACCCGATCGAGGCGGAGGCGCTGCTGGCCACGTACGGCCAGGACCGCACCGACGACCGTCCACTGTGGCTCGGCTCGATCAAGTCGAACATCGGCCACACCCAGGCCGCGGCCGGGGTGGCCGGGATCATCAAGATGGTCATGGCGATGCGGCACGACCTGCTGCCGCGAACCCTGCACGTGGATGCGCCGTCGCCGCACGTGGACTGGTCCTCGGGCGCGGTGGAACTGCTGACGGAGGCCCGGTCCTGGCCCCGCAACGACCGCCGTCCACGCCGGGCCGGTGTCTCGTCGTTCGGTGTCAGCGGCACGAACGCGCACGTCATTGTCGAGGAGCCGGAACCGTCGCCCGTGGCACCGTCGCCGGTCGTGGCGGGTCCGGTGCCGTGGCTGATCTCCGGGAAGTCCCCGGCGGCGTTGCGGGCACAGGCGGCACAACTGGCGTCGCTCGCCGGCGCTGACGTAGTGGCGGTGGCTCGCGCTCTGGCGACGACCCGCGCCGCGCTGGAGCACCGCGCCGTGGTCGTGGCCGAGGACGCGGCCGGTTTCATCGCCGGTCTGGAGACGGTCGAGCCGGTGAACGCGGCGGCGGGTTCGACTGGTGTGGTGCTGGTCTTCCCGGGCCAGGGCGGTCAGTGGCCGGGCATGGCGGTGGAGCTGTTGGAGAGTTCGCCGGTGTTCGCGGCCCGGTTGCGGGAATGCGACGCGGTGCTGGACTTCCCCCTGATCGAGGTCCTGACCGGCGGAGATCAGGAGTGGCTGGAGCAGGTCGACGTCGTCCAGCCGGTGCTGTGGGCCGTGATGGTGTCCCTCGCGGCGGTGTGGGAATCCTTCGGGGTCCCGATCGCGGGGGTGGTCGGGCACTCGCAGGGCGAGATCGCGGCAGCGGTCGTGGCCGGTGCGTTGAGCCTGGCTGATGGTGCGTTGGTGGTGTCGGCACGGTCGCGGCTGCTGCGGGACCTGGCCGGCACCGGCGGCATGCTCGTCGTCGGCGCCCCGGTGGACGAACTGGGTGAGTTGCCCGACGGTGTGAGTGTCGCGGCGGTCAACGGCCCGAGGCTGATCGTGGTGTCCGGCGACAACGCAGGCTTGGACACCGTCGCCGCAGCGTGCGCCGAGCGGGGTCTGTGGGCCAAACGGGTCCCCGTCGACTACGCCTCCCACTCCGCGCACGTGGAGGCGATCCGGGAACCGCTCCTCGCAGCCTTGGACGGCCTGACCGCGCAACAGTGCCGGTTCCCGTTCTACTCCACGGTCACCGGGCAACTCATCGACGGCACCACGTTGGACGCCCAGTACTGGTTCGACAACCTGCGTCACCCGGTCCGGTTCGATGACGTCATCGCATCGCTGGTCGCCGACGGGCACACCGCGTTCGTTGAGGTGAGCCCGCATCCGGTGTTGACCGGTGGGGTGGGTGAACGCGCCGCGGTGGTGGTCGGGACCCTGCGCCGGGATGAGGGTGGCTGGGATCGGATGCTGCGCTCCGCCGGCGAACTGTGGGCGGCTGGCGTTGAGGTCGACTGGACAACAGCGCTCGGTGAGCGCGCGGGGGTCGTGGACCTGCCGACGTATCCGTTCCAGCGGCAGCGGTTCTGGCCGTCGGGTGCGAGCGAGGCACTCCTCGGCACCGGGGTGCAGCTGGCAGACGGTGACGGCACGGTGTTCACCGGTCGCCTGTCGCTGAGCACGCATCCGTGGCTGGCTGACCATCGGGTCCTGGACCGGGTGCTGCTGCCCGGGACGGCGTTCGTCGAACTCGCGTTGCACGCAGGTGCGGTGCGGGAGCTGACGATCGAAGCACCCCTCGTTGTCCCGGACACCGGCAGCGTCACCCTGCAGGTCCGGGTCGGGGCAGCGGACGAAACCGGCGACCGGCCGGTCCGGATCTCCTCCAACAACGAAGACACCTGGACCCACCACGCCACCGGCCTCATCGCCCCCGGACCCGCAAACCCCACCTTCGACCTGACCACCTGGCCCCCCGTTGGCGCCGAGCCGGTCGACGTCGACGACCTGTACGCCGGCGCGATGGCCCTCGGCCTCGACTACGGGCCGGTGTTCCAGGGCCTCGACCGCGCCTGGCGCCTCGGCGAGGACGTCTACGCCGAGGTCTCCGTCCCCGAGACCGCCGACGCCCAGCGCTACGCGCTGCACCCCGCCCTCTTCGACGCGGCCCTGCACGGCATCGGGCTCGGCGCGTTCGTTGCCGACGCGGCTCAGGCCTGGCTGCCGTTCTCCTGGACCGGAGTGTCGCTGTACGCCATCGGCGCCTCGACGCTCCGGGTGCGGATCACCCCGGCCGGCGCCGACACGGTCGCCCTGCAACTCGCCGACGGCACCGGTGCGCCGGTGGCCACCGTCACCGGACTGGCGCTGCGTCCCGTTTCGACCGCGACGATGCCCGCGGCCGGCCCGGCGGTGACGGAATCGTTCTACGGTGTCGACTGGACCGTGCCGGCCGCGATCCCGGCCACGACCGGCGCCGGCGCGCTCGTGATCGGCGACGCCGGCATCGCCGGGCACCTCGGCGCCGACACGGCCGACCGGCTGCCCGGCCTCGACGACGCCGTGCCCTCCGTGGTCGTGCTCCCGGTGCAGGATTCCGGCGCGGACGGGATCCACGACCGGGTCCGTGCCGCGACGGGCTCGGTCCTGGGCGTGGTCCAGGAGTGGCTTTCCGCCGAGCGGTTCGAGGACTCGACCCTCATCGTGCTGACCCGCGGTGCGGTGCCGGCAGGCGGGCCGGTCACCGATCCGGTGGGCTCGGCCGTCTGGGGGTTGCTGCGTTCGGCGCAGACCGAGAACCCGGGCCGGATCGTGCTGGTCGACGTGGATGGTGCGGACGCCTCGTGGCCGCTCGTGCTCGGCGTTGCCGGGTCGGACGAGCCCGCACTGGCGATCCGCGCCGGGGAAGCGGTTGTCCCACGGCTGGCGCGCGCGACCCTGGACGCCGCACCGGCTGAGCCGCCGGCGCACGGGACCGTGCTGATCACCGGTGGTACCGGTGTGCTGGGTGGAATCGTGGCCGAGCATCTGGTCCGTGCCCACGGTGTGCGGCACCTGGTCCTCACCAGCCGTCGGGGCGCGGATACCCCAGGTGCGGCGGAACTGCTCGATCGGCTGTCGGGGGCGGGTGCGTCCGTCGAGGTGGTGGCGTGCGACGCGGCCGATCGTGCGGCGCTGGCCGGGGTGTTGGCCGCGGTTCCGGCGGAGGTGCCGCTGACCGGTGTCGTGCATGCCGCTGGGGTGCTTGACGACGGGGTGTTCGGGGCGTTGACCCTCGACCGCCTGGAAGGCGTGTTGCGGCCGAAGGTGGATGCGGCGGTACACCTGCATGAGCTGACGAAAGACATGGACCTGGCGTGGTTCGTGATGTTCTCGTCGGCGTCGGCGACGTTCGGCGGTGCCGGGCAGGCGAACTACGCGGCGGCGAACGCGTTCCTGGACGGTCTGGTGTCCTACCGGCGTGGTGCCGGGCTGCCGGGTGTCTCGTTGGGCTGGGGGTTGTGGGCCGAGGCGTCGGGCATGACCGCCCACCTCGGCACCCGCGACCTGGCGCGGGCCGGTGGCGGCCTCTCCACCGCCGACGGGCTGGCGCTGTTCGACCTGGCCGTGAGCTCCGGGCACGCGCACGTGGTGCCCAACCGGATCGACGTACGCGGCCTGCGGGCCCGTGGGGCGGCCGAGGTGCCGGCGCTCATGCGGGCGCTCGTTCCGCCGCCACCGCGCCGGGCGGGTGGGGCCGCACGGCAGGAACAGGACCTGGCCGCGCAGCTCGCCGGGCGGACTCCGGCCGAGCAGCAGCGCCTGATGCTCGGCCTGGTCCGTGCGCGGGCCGCGGGGGTGCTCGGCCACGCCTCGGCCGCGGCGGTCGAGATCGACCGCGGCTTCACCGAACTGGGCTTCGACTCGCTGACCGCCGTCGAGCTGCGCAACCGGCTCGCCGCCGCGACGGGTCTGCGCCTGCCGGCCACGCTGGTCTTCGACTACCCCAGCGCGACGAAGCTGGCCGACCACCTCACCCGCGAGCTGGTGACGGCGGCACCCGCCGGCGCCGGGCTCCTCGACGACCTGGACCGCGTCGCCGAGACCCTCGCGGGAGCCGGCGTCGACGACGACGTGCGGCGGCGGGCGGTGGCGAGGCTGTCGGCGCTCGTCGCCAAGTTCGGCGGCGAGACCGGCGAGCCGGACTCGGTGGCGGAGAGCCTGGACAGCGCCACCGACGACGAGATCTTCGACTTCATTGACAACGAGCTCGGCGCGTCCTGACCGGACAACGCGCTCCTTCACCATTGCGGGGATTCGATGACGAACGAAGGCAAGCTTCGCGACTACCTCAAGCGCGTCACCGCCGACCTGCACCAGGTGCGGCAGCGCCTGCGCGTGGCCGAGGAGGCCGACCGGGAGCCGATCGCGATCATCGGGATGAGCTGCCGGTACCCCGGCGGCGCCAACACCCCCGAAGCGCTGTGGGAACTCGTCGCCGCCGAAACGGACGCGATGTCGGACTTCCCGACCGACCGCGGCTGGGAGATCGGTCCCGCGCGGGACACGCTCACGCCCGTCGGCGGTTTCGTCCACGACGCCACCCACTTCGACGCCGCGTTCTTCGGCATCTCCCCGCGCGAGGCCCTCGCGATGGACCCGCAGCAACGGCTCCTGCTGGAGGCGTCGTGGGAGGCGGTCGAGCGGGCCGGCATCGATCCGAGCGCGCTGCGAGGCAGCCGGACCGGGGTCTTCGCCGGCGTCATGTATCAGGAGTACGCCTCCCGGATCCTCGACGTGCCGGCCGGCGTGGAGACCTTCCTCGGCACCGGCAACACCGGCAGCATCGTCTCGGGCCGGGTGTCCTACAGCCTCGGCCTGGAAGGGCCCGCGGTCACGGTCGACACTGCGTGCTCGTCGTCGCTCGTCGCGCTCCACCTCGCCGCCAGGTCGCTGCGCTCGGGGGAGAGCACCCTCGCCCTCGCCGGCGGTGTCACCGTCATGGTCACCCCGAACACGTTCCTCGACTTCGAACTGCAGGGCGCCCTCGCCGATGACGGGCGCTGCAAGTCGTTCGCCGACGCGGCCGACGGCACCGGATGGGCCGAGGGTGTCGGCGTGCTGCTCCTCGAGCGGCTGTCCGACGCCCGCCGCAACGGGCACCCGGTCCTCGCGGTGGTCCGCGGCACGGCGGTCAACCAGGACGGCGCGTCCAGCGGGCTGACCGCCCCGAACGGGCCGTCCCAGCAGCGGGTGATCCGCGAGGCGCTCGCCAACGCGGGCCTGGAGACGGCCGACGTGGACGTCGTCGAGGCGCACGGCACCGGCACCACCCTCGGCGACCCGATCGAGGCGCAGGCGCTGCTCGCCACGTACGGCCAGGACCGGCCCGACGACCGGCCGCTGCGGCTGGGCTCCGTCAAGTCCAACATCGGCCACACCCAGGCCGCCGCAGGCGTCGCCGGCATCATCAAGATCGTCATGGCGCTGCGCCACGAGACGCTGCCGCGCACCCTGCACGTCGACGCGCCGACCCGCCAGGTCGACTGGTCCGCGGGCGCGGTGCGGCTGCTCACCGAGCCCGCGCCCTGGCCCGCCGGCGACCGCCCGCGCCGCGCCGGGGTGTCCTCCTTCGGCATCAGCGGCACCAACGCGCACGTGATCGTGGAAGAGCCCCCGGCGGCGCCAGAGGCGGCCGGCGCCGCCCCTGCCGGGGACGCCCTCCTGCCCTGGCCGATCTCCGGCCGGTCGGCGCCGGCGCTCCGCGCGCAGGCGGGCCGGCTTTCCGCCTTCGCGGCCGGCCCGGTCGACCGCGCCGGGGTGGCCCGCGCCCTCGCGCTGACCCGCGCCACCTTCGAACACCGCGCCGTCGTGCTCGCCCGCGACCTCACCGGCCACCTGGAAGGGCTGGCCGCCGTCGCGTCCGGCACCGTCGAGGACGTTCCTACCGGCCGGGTCCCCGCCGGGACCGGCGTGGTGCTGGTGTTCCCGGGCCAGGGCGGCCAGTGGGCCGGCATGGCAGTGGAGCTGCTGGAGCGTTCCCCGGTGTTCGCGGCCCGGTTGCGGGAGTGCGACGCCGTGCTGGACTTCCCGCTGATCGAGATCCTGACCGGTGCTGACCAGGAGTGGCTGGAGCGGGTCGACGTCGTCCAACCGGTCCTCTGGGCCGTGATGGTGTCCCTGGCTGCGGTGTGGGAATCCTTCGGGGTCCCGATCGCCGGGGTGGTCGGCCACTCACAGGGTGAGATCGCCGCCGCGGTCGTCGCGGGTGCGTTGAGCCTGGCTGATGGTGCGTTGGTGGTGTCGGCGCGGTCGCGGTTGTTGCGGGATCTGGCCGGCACCGGCGGCATGCTGGTCGTCGGCGCCCCGGTGGACGAACTGGGTGAGTTGCCCGACGGCGTGGGCGTCGCGGCGGTCAACGGCCCGAGCCTGATCGTCGTGTCTGGCGATATCGCCGGCTTGGACGCGGTTGCCGCGGACTGCGCCCAGCGGGGTGTGTGGGCGAAGCGGGTCCCGGTGGACTACGCCTCCCATTCGGTGCATGTGGAGGCGATCCGGGAGCCGCTCCTCGCCGCGCTGGAAGGGTTGACCGCGCAGCCGGGCCGGTTGCCGTTCTACTCGACGGTGACGGGGGAGCGGATTGACGGCACGGTGCTGGACGCCCGGTACTGGTTCGACAACCTGCGTCGTCCGGTGCGGTTCGATGACGTCATCGCATCGCTGGTCGCCGACGGGCACACCGCGTTTGTCGAAGTCAGCCCGCACCCGGTGCTGACCGGCGCGGTGCAGGACCGGGTCGGCCAGGTCGACGGCCTCGTCACCGGAACACTGCGGCGCGACGAGGGCGACTGGGAGCAGATCCTGCGCGCCGCCGCCCAGGTGTGGATCGGCGGCGTCGACGTCGACTGGTCGGCCATCGTCGGCGGCGCCGACGGCGAGCCGCATCCGCTGCCGACGTACGCGTTCCAGCGCGAACACTTCTGGCTGAGCGGACCCGCGTCCCCGCCCGGCGCCACCGACGGCGTGGAGACCGCGTTCTGGGACGAGGTCGAGCAGGGCGACCGGGACGGGCTGGCCCGCCTGCTGCACCTCGACACCGACGACGACGTCGCCTCGCTGGAGACGCTGCTGCCGGCGCTGTCGAACTGGCACCGACGCCGGAAGTCCCGCTCGACCGTCGACTCCTGGCGCTACCAGGTGACGTGGAAGCCCATCCCGGAACCCGCCGCCGCGCCGCTGCCGGGCACCTGGCTCGTGGCGACGCAGGACGACACCGGCGCCGACGTGACCGACGCGCTGCGTGCCGCCGGCGCCACCGTGCACCACCTGCGGCTCGAGGCCGGCGACACCGACCGCGCCGCGGTCGCCGACCGGCTGTTCGAGGCGCTCGCCGACGCCGGCGAACCCACCGGCGTGCTCTGGCTGCCCGCCGGGGGCGACACCGCAACGGCCGCGACGGTGCTGCTGCTGCAGGCGCTGGATACGGCGGATCTCGGGGTGCCGGTGTGGTGTGTGACGCGCGGTGCGGTGTCGGTGGGCCGGGTGGAGCCGCTGCACAGCATGGTGCAGGCGCAGGTGTGGGGTTTGGGCCGGGTCGCGGCGCTGGAGTTCCCGCGGTGGTGGGGTGGCCTGATCGATCTGCCCGAAACCGTTGACGGGCGGGTCGGAGAGCGGCTCGTCTCGGTGCTCGCGCAGCGGGTCGAGGACCAGGTGGTGGTGCGTGCCTCGGGGGTGTTCGGGCGGCGGTTGGTGCGGGCGTCGGGGGTTGCGGCGCCGGCGGTGTGGGTGCCGCGGGGCAGTGTGTTGGTGACTGGTGGGACGGGGGCGTTGGGTGCGCATGTGGCGCGGTGGCTGGCTGGTCGTGGGGTGCCGCGGCTGGTGTTGACGAGTCGTCGTGGTCTGGACGCGCCGGGTGCCGCGGAGCTGGTGGATGAGTTGACGGCGTTGGGGGTGGTGGTGTCGGTGGTGGCGTGTGATGTGGCCGATCGGGATGCGCTGGCGGCGGTGTTGACCGCGATCCCGGCGGAGCACCCGCTGACCGCCGTCATCCACGCCGCCGGCGTCGGCACGGCGGCCCCGCTGACCGAGCTCGACCCGGACGCGCTCAGCGACACCGTGCGGGGCAAGGTCGCCGGCGCCGTCAACCTCGACGAACTGACCGCGGACCTGCCACTGGAGCGGTTCGTCGTGTTCTCCTCCGGCGCCGGGATCTGGGGCGGCGGCGGGCAGGCGGCGTACGCGGCCGGCAACGCCTTCCTCGACGCGCTCGCCCAGGACCGGCGGGCCCGTGGACTGCCGGCGACCGCGGTCGCCTGGGGCGCGTGGGCCGGCGACGGCATGGCCTCACTCGGCGAGGGCACCGCGTTCCTGCGCCGCCGCGGCCTGGCCCCGATGGACCCCGCGCTCGCGGTCGAGGCGCTCGCCGAGGCCGTCGACGCCGGCGTCGGCAGCGTCGTCGTCGCCGACATCGACTGGGAACGCTTCGCACCCGCGTTCGTCTCCAGCCGGCCCAGCCCCCTGCTCGCGGACCTGCCCGAGGTCGCACGGCTGCTCGCCGCGGCCGGTGGCACCGGCGACGGCCGGCCCGTCACCCCGCTCGCGGAGCGGCTCGCCGGCGCCACCGAGGCGGAGCGCGCCGCCCTCGTGCTCGACGCGGTCCGCACCGCGGTCGCCGCCGTGCTCAAGTACGCCGGCGCCGAGGCGGTCGAGGCCAGCCGCCCCTTCAAGGACCTCGGGTTCGACTCGACGACCGCGGTGGAGTTGCGCAACCGGCTCAACACCGTCACCGGGCTGCGCCTGCCCGCCACCCTCGCCTTCGACCACCCGACGCCGGCCGTGCTCACCCGGCACCTGCTCGGAGCCCTCGCCCCGGAGCCGCACCGCGAGCGCGCGGCCGTCGCGAAGGCCGCAAACGCCGGTGACGAGCCCATCGCGATCGTCGGCATCGGCTGCCGGTACCCCGGCGGCATCCGCTCCGCGGAAGACCTCTGGGAACTCGTCGCGGCCGGTGGTGACGCCGTGGGCGAGTTCCCGACCGACCGCGGCTGGGACCTGGCCGACAACGGCGGGTTCGCGCGCGCCGGTGGCTTCCTCTACGACGTGGGTGACTTCGACGCGGCCTTCTTCGAGATCAGCCCGCGCGAGGCGGTCACCATGGACCCGCAGCAGCGGCTGCTGCTGGAGACCTCGTGGGAGGCGTTCGAACGGGCCGGCATCGACCCGCACACCCTCCGCGGCTCCGACACCGGCGTCTACGTCGGCAGCACCGTCCAGGACTACGCGGTCGTCCTCATGAACGCCGAGGACAGCGCCGAAGGGCACATGCTGACCGGCGTCAACGCGAGCATCCTGTCCGGCCGGCTCGCGTACACCTTCGGGCTGGAGGGCTCGGCGGTGAGCGTCGACACGGCCTGCTCGTCGTCGCTGGTGGCGCTGCATCTCGCCGCGCAGGCGGTCCGGCAGGGCGACTGCGCGCTCGCGCTGGCCGCCGGCGTGACGGTCATGTCGACGCCCGGGCCGTTCGTCGAGTTCAGCCGGCTCGACGGGCTCGCGCCCGACGGCCGGTGCAAGCCCTTCGCGGAGGCCGCCGACGGCACCGGCTGGGGCGAGGGCGCCGGCGTCGTGCTCCTGGAACGGCTGTCCGACGCCCGCCGCAACGGGCACCCGGTGCTCGCCGTGATCCGCGGCGGCGCCCTGAACCAGGACGGCGCCAGCAACGGCCTGACCGCGCCGAACGGCCCCTCCCAGCAGCGGGTCATCCGCCAGGCGCTCGCCAACGCCGGCCTCACCACGGCCGACGTGGACGTCGTGGAGGCGCACGGCACCGCGACGACGCTCGGCGACCCGATCGAGGCGCAGGCGCTGCTCGCCACCTACGGCCAGGACCGCCCGGACGACCGGCCGCTGTGGCTCGGGTCGGTCAAGTCGAACATCGGCCACACCCAGGCCGCCGCCGGGATGGCCGGCGTCATCAAGATGGTGATGGCGCTGCGGCACGGGATCGTCCCGCAGACCCTGCACGTCGACGCGCCGACCTCGCACGTGGACTGGTCGGCCGGTGCGGTGCGGCTCGCCGCCGAGCCGCTGTCCTGGCCCGACACCGGGCGGGCCCGCCGCGCGGGCATCTCCGCCTTCGGCGCCAGCGGCACCAACGCGCACGTCATCATTGAGCAACCGGCACCAGCCACCGCACCGGAGAAGGCGCCGGAGACAGCGCCGCAACACGCGCCGGAAACGCTGGCCTGGCTGCTGTCCGGGCGGGGCGAGGCCGCCCTGCAGACCCAGGCACTGCGGCTGCAGGCGCATCTGGCGGCGCATCCGGAGCTCACGGCGCCCGACATCAGCGCCGCGCTCGCGGCCACCCGCAGCCGCTTCGAGCACCGCGCCGTCATCACCGGACGCGACCGCGCCGACCTGGTCCGCGGCCTGGAAGCCCTCGCCGCCCGCGATCCGTCACCGGCCGTCGTCACCGGCGCCGGCCGGGGCGACAGCGACGCCGTCTTCGTCTTCCCCGGCCAGGGCTCCCAATGGGAAGGCATGGCGATCGACCTGTACGAGCGGGAGCCGGTGTTCCGCGAACGGTTCGACGCCTGCGCCGGGGCCCTCACGCCGCACGTCGACTGGGCGCCGCTGGACGTGCTGCTCGGCGTCCCCGGCGCGCCGTCGCTGGAACGCGTCGACGTGGTGCAGCCGATGCTCTTCGCCGTCATGGTCTCCCTCGCCGCCGTCTGGCGCTCCCGCGGCGTGTATCCGGCCGCGGTCATCGGGCACAGCCAGGGCGAGATCGCCGCCGCGTGCGTGGCCGGCGCCCTCACGCTGGAGGACGCCGCGAAGGTGGTGGCGCTGCGCAGCCGGGCCCTCGTGGACCTCGGCGGCGCCGGTGGCATGGTCTCCCTGGCGCTCACCGTGGGCCAGGTCGGTGAACGGCTCGCCGCGTGGCCCGGCCGGCTGTCCGTCGCCGCCGTCAACGGCCCGTCCTCGGTCGTGGTCTCCGGCGACGCCGCCGCCCTGGACGAGCTGCTCGCCGGCTGCGAGACCGACGGCGTGCGGGCCCGGCGGATCCCGGTGGACTACGCCTCGCACTCCCACCACGTGGAGCCGCTGCGGGAGACCCTGACCCGGCTGCTGGGTGACGTGGACGCGCGGCGCTCGACCGTGCCGTTCTACTCGGCGGTGACCGGCGACCGGCTGGACACCGAGGCCCTCGACGCCGGCTACTGGTTCCGCAACCTGCGCGAGACCGTCCGCTTCGACGACGCGGTCAGGGCCGTGCCCGGCAGCCGCCAGGTCTTCATCGAGGTGAGCCCGCACCCGGTCCTCACCATGGCGCTCACCGAGATCTTCACGGAGGCGGTCGGCCCAGGCTCGTCACCGGCCACGGCCATCGGCACGCTGCGGCGGGGCGAGGGCGGCCCGGACCGGCTGCTCACCAGTCTCGCCGAGGCCTATGTGCGCGGCGTCCCGGTCGACTGGACGGTCTCCACGGGCCGGCTGGAACGCCCGGTGGACCTGCCCACGTACGCGTTCCAGCGCCAGCGGTACTGGCCCCGCATCCGCGTGGCGCAGGCGCCCGAGAACCCGGCGGTGGGCGGCGCCCCGGCGTTCGAGTCCCAGTTCTGGGCGGCCGTCGAGCGGCACGACCGCGACGAGCTGACCCGATCGCTGCGGCTGGACCCAGCGGGTGCCGGGGAGTCCCTCGACGCCCTGCTGCCCGCCCTGTCGTCCTGGCACCGCCGTGGCCGCGAGGTGTCGGCCGCGGACCGCCTGCGGTACACGGTGACCTGGAAGATCACCTCGGAGACCTCCGTCCCGGTCCTCAACGGCCGCTGGATCGCCCTGGTCCCGGCCGGTCACGTCGCCGACGAGCACGTCGTGGCCTGCGTCAAGGGGCTGTGCACCTACGGCGCCGAGGTCACGACCGTCGTCGTCGATCCCGCCACGGCCGACCGGGACGGGCTGGGCGCCGACCTGCGCGACGCCGTGGAGCAGGGCACCGCGCCCACCGGCATCCTGTCGCTGCTGGGCTTCGACACCGGCCCGCACCCCGAGCACCCCGAGCTGCCGGTCGGGCTGACGGCGACCCTCGACCTGCTGCACGCCGTGAACGACGTCCGCGCCGGCGCGCCCCTGTGGTGCGTGACGCAGGGCGCGGTCGCGGCCACCGGCCAGGAGACCGTCGCCGACCCCGTCCAGGCCCAGATCTGGGGGCTGGGCCGGGTCGCCGCGCTCGAACAGCCGTGGCACTGGGGCGGCCTGGTCGACCTGCCCCCGGTCGTCGACAACCGGGTCGTGTCGCGGCTGGCCGGCGCCCTCGGCCGGGCGGACGGCGAGGACCAGCTGGCGGTGCGGACCGCAGGCGTCTACGTCCGCCGGCTCGCCCGCGCGGCCGTCGGTGACGCCGCCGCCCTGCGCACCTGGGAGCCGGCCGGGACCGTGCTGGTCACCGGCGGCACCGGCGCCCTCGGCGGGCACGTCGCGCGCTGGCTCGCCGGCCGAGGCGCCGAGCACGTCGTGCTCACCAGCCGCAGCGGCCGGGCCGCGCCCGGGGTCCTGGACCTGGAGGCCGAGCTCGAAGCGGCCGGCACCCGGGTCAGCGTCGCGTCCTGCGACCTGGCCGTCCGGGAACAGGTGGCCGCGCTCCTTGCGGGCCTCGAAGAGGCCGGTACGCCCGTCCGGTCGGTGTTCCACACCGCCGGCGTCGGCTCGCTCGTGGACCTGACCGACACGGATCTCACCGAGCTGGCGCACATCGCCACCGGCAAGATCGCCGGCGCGCGCCACCTCGACGAGCTGCTCGACCCGGCAAGCCTCGACGCCGTCGTGTACTTCTCCTCGATCGCCGGCATGTGGGGCGTCGGGCAGCACGGCGGCTACGCGGCCGCCAACGCCTACCTGGACGCCCTCGCGCAGCGCCGGCGCGCCGAGGGCGCGCCGGTCCTGTCGATCGCCTGGGGCCCCTGGGGCGGCGGCGGGATGGTGCACGCCACCGCCGAGACGCCGATGCACCGCCGCGGTGTGCCGCTGCTCGACCCGGCCCAGGCGCTCGCCGCGATGCAGCACTCGCTGGACCACGACGACACCTACGTCGCGCTCGTGGACGTCGACTGGGAACGGTTCGTGCCCGCCTTCACCGGCCTGCGACCGAGCCCGCTCATCGGCGACGTGCCGGAGGCCCGGCAGCTGCTCGCCGCCGCGGCCGAGCAGGCCGACGCCAACGCGGGCACCGCCGCCGAGACGCTGCAGCAGCTGCGGCAGCGGGTCGGGGCGATGTCCGGCACCGACCGGGACCGCTTCGTGCTCGACCTGGTGCGCCGGCACGCCGCGGTCGTCCTCCGGCATGCCGGCGGCGACGCGGTCGAGCCGGAGAAGCCGTTCCGCGAGCTCGGGTTCGACTCCCTCACCGCGGTGGAGCTGCGCAACCGGCTCGCGGACGCGACCGGCCTGACCCTGCCGGCCACGATGGTGTTCGACCATCCGACCCCGGCGGTGCTCACCACGTTCCTGTGCGACGAGCTGGTGCCGCGGGCGGCGGACGCCGAACTGCCCACGGCCGAGGACCTCGACCGGCTCGACGGCGCGCTGGCGGCGCTGCCGGCCGACGACATCGAACGGGTCCGCATCGTGCTGCGGCTGGAGTCGCTGCTGTCGCGGCACGCCCGGCCCGGTGGCTCCGAGGGCGGCACCGAACTCATCGACAAGCTGGGCTCAGTCTCCAACGACGAGCTCTTCGCGCTCGTGGACCAGGATCTCGGACTCGCGTGACCCGTCCACACCCAGCCGGCCAACCTTCCGGAAGGAAAGACGTTCCCATGGCGGACGAGGAGAAGCTCCGCGCTTACCTGACCCGGGTGATCGCCGAATTGCACGACACGCGGCAGCGGCTGCGCAACGCCGAGTCCGGCGACCAGGAGCCCATCGCGATCGTCGCCATGGGCTGCCGGCTGCCGGGCGGCGTCAACAGCCCCGACGATCTGTGGCGCCTGGTCGCCGACGGTGGCGACGCCGTCGGTCCCATCCCCACCGACCGTGGGTTCGACGTCGCCGACCTCTACGACCCCGACCCGGACCGCTCCGGCGCGACCTACGTCGCCGAGGGCGGCTTCGTGCCCGAGGCGACGGCGTTCGACCCGGGCTTCTTCGGCATCAGCCCGCGCGAGGCCGTGGTCATGGACCCGCAGCAGCGGATGATCCTCGAGGTCTGCTGGGAGACCGTCGAACGCGCCGGCATCGCCCCGTCCGCCCTGCGCGGCACCCGGACCGGCGTGTTCATCGGCGCGAGCGGGCAGGGCTACGGTGCCGGGCTGCTGCACGCCGCCGAGGGCTCCGAAGGATACGTGCTGACCGGCGGCGCCACCTCGGTGGTCTCCGGCCGCATCGCGTACACGCTCGGGACCGAGGGACCGGCCGTCACGGTGGACACCGCGTGCTCGTCCTCGTCCGTCGGCCTGCACCTGGCGGTCCAGGCGCTGCGCCAACGCGAGTGCACGATGGCGCTGGCCGGTGGCGTGACCGTCGTGCCCAACCCGCTCGGCCTGGTCGAGTTCAGCCGGCAGCGGGCGCTCGCCGCCGACGGCCGGTGCAAGGCGTTCGCCGCCGCCGCCGACGGCATGGGCATGGCCGAGGGCGCCGCCGTGCTGCTGCTGGAGCGGCTCGAAGACGCCCGGCGCAACGGCCACACCGTCCTCGCGGTCATCCGCGGCTCCGCGGTCAACCAGGACGGCGCCTCCAACGGGCTCACCGCCCCGAACGGGCCCTCGCAGCAGCGGGTGATCCGGCAGGCCCTCGCCAACGCGCGGCTGTCCCCGGAGCAGATCGACGTCGTCGAGGCGCACGGCACCGGCACCACGCTGGGCGACCCGATCGAGGCACAGGCGCTCATCGCCACGTACGGGCAGGACCGCACCGCCGGGCGGCCCCTCTTCGTGGGCTCGCTCAAGTCGAACATCGGCCATACCCAGCAGACCTCCGGCGTCGCCGGCGTCATGAAGATGGTCCTGGCCATGCAGCACGGGATCCTGCCCAAGACGCTGCACATCGACGCGCCGACGCCGCACGTGGACTGGTCGGCCGGACAGGTGGAGCTGCTGACCGAGGCGCTGCCCTGGCCCGACACGGGAGCACCGCGGCGGGCCGCGGTGTCCGCGTTCGGCATCAGCGGCACCAACGTGCACACCGTCGTCGAGCAGGCGCCGCCCGCCGACGGCGAGCCGGCGTCCGGCACCGCGCCGCGACCCGGCGTCGTGCCGTGGGTCGTGTCGAGCCGCTCCGCCGAGGGGCTCGCCGCCCAGGCCGCGCGGCTGCGCGCACACGTCACCGCGGCGTCGCCGCACGCCGCCGACGTCGCCTGGTCGCTGGTGACGACCCGCGGCGAGCACGAGCACCGCGCCGTGGTCGTCGCCGCGGAGGACGAGGCCCTCACTGCCGGCCTCGCCGCGGTTGAGCGGGGCACCCCGTCGCCCAGCGTCGTCTCCGGCGTGGCCACCACGGGCAAGCTCGTCTTCCTGTTCCCCGGGCAGGGCGTGCAGCGGGCCGGGATGGGCCGCGAGTTGTACGACGCGTTCCCCGCGTACGCCGCCGCGTTCGACGCGGTCTGCGCCGCCTTCGCGCCGATGCTCGCGCACCCGCTGCGCGACCTCGTCTTCTCCGCGCCGGGCTCGCCCGAGGCGGCCCTGCTGGACCAGACCCTCTACACGCAGCCCGCCACGTTCGCGATCGAGGTGGCGCTGTTCCGGCTGTTCGAGTCGTGGGGCGTCACCCCCGACTACGTGCTCGGGCACTCCCTCGGCGAGGCCGCCGCCGCGCACGTCGGCGGCGTGCTGTCGCTCGAGGACGCCTGCGTGCTCGTCGCCGCGCGCGGCCGGCTCATGCACGCCCTCCCGCCCGGCGGGGCGATGCTCGCGGTGCAGGCCGGCGAGGCCGACGTCCGCGCCGCGCTCGTCGGCTACGAGGCCCTCGTCGACGTCGCCGCGATCAACGGGCCGACCTCCGTGGTCGTGTCCGGCGACGTGGACGCCATCGGCGAGCTGGTCGCCCGCTGGAAGTCGGAGGGCCGCAAGACCACCCGGCTCAACATCTCGTTCTCATCGCACTCACCGCTGGTCGAGCCGATCCTCGAGGAGTTCGGTGCGATCACCGGCGCCCTGCGCCACGACCCGCCCGTGATCCCCGTCATCTCCGACATGACCGGCGCCCCGGCCGGCGACGACATCCGCGAACCCGACTACTGGGTCCGGCACGCCCGGCGCCCGGTCCGCTTCGCCGACGCCATCGAGTGGCTGCGCCGCGACGGCGTCACCCGGTTCCTGGAGCTCGGCCCCGACGGCGTCCTGACCGGGATGGCCCGGCTCACGCTGGAGGAGGCGCAGGACAACCGCACGGCGGTCCTCACCGCCGCCCTGCGCACCGACCGCCCCGAGGCGGAGGCGGCGCTGCGCGGGCTCGCCGAGCTGTACACCCACGGCGTCGCGGTCGACTGGAGCGCCGTCCTCGACGGGCGCGGCGCCCGGAAGGTCGACCTGCCGACGACGGCGTTCCTGCGGCACCGGTACTGGCTGGACCCGCCGGCCCAGGTCGCACCCGAACCGGTCGCGGCCGACCCGGCGGAGACCCGCTTCTGGCAGGCGGTCGAGCGCGGCGACCTCGCCGGTCTCGCCGGCACGCTCGGACTCGACGCTCCGGACGCCCACGGGGAGCTCGGCGCGGTGCTGCCGGCCCTGGCGGCCTGGCGTCGGCGCCGGCGCGCGGAGTCCACCGTGGACGCGTGGCGGTACCGCATCGTCTGGAAGCCGCTGCAGGAGCTACCCGGCGGCGCGCTCACCGGCACCTGGCTCGTGATCGCCCCGGACGGGACGCAGACCGGGGACGTGACCCGCGCGCTGCACCGCGCCGGCGCCGCCACGGTCGAGCTCACCGTCGACCCGGCCACGACCGGCCGCGCGGACCTCACCGACCGGCTGCTGACCGTTGCTGGACCCGGCCTCGCCGGCGTGGTGTCGCTGCTGCCCGCGGCCGAGGCACCCCTCGCCGGGCACGAGGCGGTCCCCGCCGGACTGGCCGCGTCCGTGGTCCTGTTGCAGGCCCTCGACGACGCCGGCCTGCCGGCGCCCGTATGGTGCCTCACCCGCGGCGGCGTGTCCGTCGGCCGCTCCGACCCGCAGCGCAGCGCCGTCCAGGCGCACGCCTGGGGCCTGGGCCGCATCGCCGCGCTCGAGTTCCCGGACCGGTGGGGCGGCCTGGTCGACCTGCCCGACGAGCTCGGGGAGCGCGACGAGCGCCGGCTGGCGGCGCTGCTGTCCGCCGGCACCGGCGAGGACCAGGCCGCGATCCGGGCCTCCGGGGTCTTCGTCCGGCGGCTGGAACGCGCCGAACCGGTCGTGGAACCGGCCGTGGAGCCGGTCGTGGAGCCCGCCGGGGAGTGGCGCGGCGCCGGCACCGTGCTCGTCACCGGCGGCACCGGCGCGCTCGGCGCGCTGGTCGCCCGCTGGCTCGCCGGGCGCGGCGTGCCACACCTCGTCCTCACCAGCCGCCGCGGCCCGGCCGCGCCCGGCGTGGACGCGCTCGTCGCGGAGCTCACCGCGGCCGGGACCCGGGTCACCGTGGCCGCCTGCGACGCGGGCGACCGCGCCGCGCTGGCCGGGGTCCTGGACGCGATCCCGGCCGAACACCCGCTCACCGGCGTGGTGCACGCCGCCGGGCTGGTCGACGACGGGGTGCTCGAGGCGCTGACCCCGGACCGCCTCGACGGTGTCCTGCGCGCCAAGGCCCTCGCGGCGCGGCACCTGGACGAGCTGACCGCGGACCTGCCGCTGTCGATGTTCGTCATGTTCAGCTCGATGGCCGGCACGATCGGCAACCCGGGACAGGCGAACTACGCCGCGGCCAACGCCTACCTCGACGGGCTCGCCCGGCACCGCCGGGACCGGGGCCTGGTCGCCACCTCGATCGCCTGGGGTGCCTGGGGCGAGGCGGGGCTCGCCACCGACGACGTGGTGCTCCAGCGGCTGCGCCGCGGCGGGGTGCCGCCGATGGACCCGCGGCTGGCGATGGCCGCGTTCGCCGCGGCGGTCGAGCACGACGAGACCTTCGTCGCCGTCGCCGACATCGACTGGGGCCGGTTCGCCGGCGCCTTCGCGGCGGTCCGGCCCAGCCCGCTCATCGGCGACCTGCCGGAGGTCCGGCACGCCGCCGCCCAGGTCGCGGCGGCGGGCACCACCGGTGCTGACCCGGCGGCCACGTTGGCGGCCCGGCTCGCGGCCGTGGCACCGGCCGGCCGGCTCGATGTCGTGCTCGACCTCGTCCGCACCCAGGCCGCCATGGTGCTCGGCCACGCCTCCGGTGACGCCATCGACGCCGCCCGCGCGTTCCGCGACCTCGGCTTCGACTCGCTGACCGCGCTGGACCTGCGCAACCTGATCGGCACGGCCACCGGACTGCGTCTGCCGGCCACCCTGATCTTCGACTTCCCGACCCCGCAGGCACTGGCCGGGCACCTCCTCGATCGGGTCGGCGTCGCCGGCGCGGACCCGGTCGCGGGCGTCGGCGGGACCGGTGCGGCGGCCGCGCCCCACGCGGACGAGCCGATCGCGATCGTCGCGGTCAGCTGCCGGTTCCCCGGCGGCGTCGCCTCACCCGAGGACCTGTGGCGGCTGCTGGCCGACGGCGTCGACGGTGTCTCGCTGTTCCCCACCGACCGGGGCTGGCCCGCGATCCACGCCGGCGGGTTCGCGCCCGAGGGCGGCTTCCTGTACGACGCCGCGCTGTTCGACGCCGGCCTGTTCGGCATCTCGCCGCGCGAGGCCGTCGCGATGGACCCCCAGCAGCGGCTGCTGCTGGAGACCGCGTGGGAGGCGTTCGAGCGGGCCGGCATCGACCCGCGATCGCTGCGCGGCAGCAGCACCGGCGTCTTCGTGGGCGGCTCGGCGGCCGGCTACGGCGCCGGCGTCGCCCTCCCGCCCGGCGCCGAGGGTCACTACATGACCGGCAACGCGGCAAGCGTCATGTCCGGCCGGATCGCGTACACCTTCGGGCTCGAAGGCCCGGCGGTGACCGTCGACACCGCCTGCTCCTCGTCGCTGGTCGCCCTGCACCTCGCCGTCCAGGCACTGCGCCGCGGCGAGTGCGCGATGGCGGTCGCCGGCGGCGTGTCCATCATGCCGACCCCGATGGTCTTCGCCGAGTTCAGCAAGCAGGGCGGTCTGGCGGCCGACGGCCGGTGCAAGCCCTTCGCCGCCGCGGCCGACGGCACCGGCTGGGGCGAAGGCGTCGGACTGGTGCTGCTCGAGCGGCTCTCCGAGGCGCGCCGGCAGGGCCACGAGGTGCTCGCCGTCGTCCGCGGCTCGGCCGTCAACCAGGACGGCGCCTCCAACGGCCTGACCGCGCCGAACGGGCCCTCCCAGCAGCGGGTCATCCTGCAGGCGCTCGCCGACGCCGGTCTCGCACCGTCCGATGTGGACGCGGTGGAGGCGCACGGCACCGGCACCACCCTCGGCGACCCGATCGAGGCGCAGGCGCTCATCGCCACCTACGGACAGCACCGCCCGGCCGGCCGGCCGCTGCTGCTCGGCTCGATCAAGTCGAACCTCGGCCACCCGCAGGCCGCCGCCGGCGTCGCCGGCGTCATCAAGATGGTGCTGGCGCTGCGGCACGGACAGCTGCCCCGCACGCTGCACGTCGACGCGCCCACGCCGCACGTCGACTGGTCCGCGGGCGAGGTCGCGCTGCTCACGGAGCCCGTCGCGTGGGAGCCGGGGGAGCGGGCGAGGCGCGCCGGGGTCTCCGCGTTCGGGATCAGCGGCACCAACGCCCACCTGATCATCGAGGAGCCACCGGCCGACCCGCCCGCGCCCACCCGTGACACCGTCCCCGGACCGGTGCCGTGGCTGCTGTCGGCGAAGACCGCCGAAGGGCTCAGCGCCCAGGCCGAGCGGCTGCGCGCGTTCGTCGCCGGCGGCACCGGGGACCTGCTCGACGCCGGGTACTCCCTCGCCACCGGCCGGGCCGCGCTCGAACACCGGGCCGTCGTCACCGCCACCGACCCGGCCGAGCTGCTCGACGGCCTCACCGCGCTGGCCGCCGACGAGTCCGTGGCCGGCGTCGCACACGGCCGCACCGGGCCGGGCCGGCTCGCGATGATGTTCACCGGCCAGGGAGCTCAGCGCGCCGGGATGGGACGGGCGCTGTACGAGGCGTTCCCGGTCTACGCGGAGGCGTTCGACGCCGTCTGCGCCCGCCTCGACGGCGCACTCGACCGGCCCCTGCACGACGTGGTGTTCGACGGCGGCGAGCTGCTCGACCGCACGGCATACACGCAGGCCGCCCTGTTCGCCGTCGAGGTGGCGCTCTACCGGCTGCTGGAGCACTGGGGCGTGCGCCCCGCCGCCGTCCTCGGCCACTCGGTCGGCGAGGTCGTCGCCGCGCACGTCGCCGGTGTGCTGTCGCTCGACGACGCCTGCACGCTCGTCGCGGCCCGGGGCCGGCTCATGCAGGCCCTCCCCGAGGGCGGCGCGATGCTGGCGGTGCAGGCCGGCGAGGACGAGGTCCGCGCGGTGCTCGCCGACGTGACCGGCGGCATCGGCGTCGCCGCCGTCAACGCCCCGTCGGCGGTGGTCGTCTCCGGCGACGCCGACGCCGTGGACGAGGTCGCGGCGCGGTTCGCCGGGACCGGGCGCAAGACCAACCGGCTCCGGGTGTCGCACGCCTTCCATTCCGCCCGGATGGAGCCGATGCTCGCGCAGTTCGCCGCGGTGCTGGACGGCCTCACCTACGAGCGGCCGAACATCCCCGTCGTGTCCAACCTGACCGGAGCGCCGGTCGAGGCGTTCACCGCCGGCTACTGGGTGCTGCACGCGCGGGAGGCGGTCCGCTTCGCCGACGGCATCGAGCGGCTCGCCGCCGACGGCGTGAACCGTTTCCTGGAGGTCGGCCCGGCCGGCGTCCTCACCGGGATGGCCCAGCTCTGCTTCGCGGACCGGTCGGAGCCGCCGCTGCTGGTGCCCGCGCTGCGCGCCGACCGGGACGAGGTGCGGGCCCTGCTGGACGCCGTGGCCCGGTTGCACGTGGCCGGCGCCGCCGTCGACTGGGCCGCCGTGTTCGAGGGCCGGGGTGCGCGCCGGATCGCCGTGCCCACGTATGCCTTCCAGCGTCGCCGCTACTGGCTGGAGGCGCCGGCCGCCGTCGAACCCGCGCCCGCAGCCGGTGCCGACCCCGCCGAGGCCCGGTTCTGGGACGCGGTCGACCGCATCGACAGCGCGGCGGTCGCCACCGAGCTTGCCGCCGCCGGGCCGGACACCATGCGCGACGTCGTGCCGGCGCTCGCGGCCTGGCGCCGCCGGCGGCGCGCGGAGTCCACGGTGGACGGATGGCGGTACCGCGTCTCCTGGCAGGCGGTCCCCGAGACCGCGCCGCCGGCGCTGACCGGCACCTGGCTGCTGGTCGCGCCCGCCGGTGCCGGCGCCGAGGCGTCCGCCGTGGCGGTCGCCCGCGCGGTGCACGCCCACGGCGGCAGCACCGTCACGATCACCACCACCGACGAGCACGACCCCGGCGCGCTGGCCGAGCGGATCGGCGCGCTGATGACGGCGGCCGGCCCGCTCGCCGGGGTCGTGTCCCTGCTCGCGCTCGACGGGCGCGGTGCGGCGCCGGACGCCGCCCGGCGCGCGGTCGACGCGACCGCGCACCTGGTGCAGGCGCTCGCCAAGGCCGACGCGGAGCTGCCGCTGTGGTGCCTCACCAGCGGAGCGGTCGGCGTCGGCCACGCCGACCCGCTGCCGGCGCCGCGTCAGGCGTCCGTCTGGGGTCTCGGCCGGGTCATCGCCCTGGAACAGCCCAGGCGCTGGGGCGGGCTCGTCGACCTGCCCGAGCACGTCGACGACCGGATCGGCACCGCGCTCGTCCGGCTGCTCGCGGACGGCACCGAGGACCAGGTCGCGCTCCGGCCGGCCGGCACCTTCGCCCGGCGGCTGGTGCGCGCCCCGCTCGGCGCGGCCGACCCCGGCATCGCGGCGTGGCGGCCCGGCGGCACCGTGCTCGTCACCGGTGGCACGGGCGCGCTGGGCCGGCGGCTGGCGCGGTGGCTGGCCGGTCGGGGTGCCCCGCACATCGTGCTGGCCGCGCGGCGCGGCGCGGCGACCGATCGCCCCGACGATCTGGCCGGTCTCGCCGCCGAACTCGAGGCGGCCGGCACGCGGCTCAGCGTCGTCGCCTGCGACGTCGCCGATCGGGCCGCCGTCGCGGAACTGCTCGCGGCGATCCCGGCCGAGCACCCTCTCGACGCGGTGTTCCACGCCGCCGGCGTGTTCGACGACACCGAGATCGTGTCGCTCACCCCGCAGCACAGCGCCGAGGTGCTGCGGCCCAAGGCCGACGGCGCCTGGCACCTGCACGAGCTCACCTGCCACCTGCCGCTGTCGGCGTTCGTCCTGTTCTCCTCCGCGGCCGGGGTCTGGGGCGGCAGCCGTCAGGGCGCTCACGCCGCCGCGAACGCCTTCCTCGACGCGCTCGCCGAACACCGTCGGGCGGTGGGACTGCCGGCCACCGCGATCGCCTGGGGGCCGTGGGCCGACCCGGACGGCATCGCCGGCGCCGCATCGGTGCAGGAGCGGCTGCGCCGGCTCGGCCTGCCGCCCATGGCGCCCGACCTCGCCCTCGACGTGCTCGGCCAGGCCGTCGACCGGCGCGAGCCGGTCCTGGTGGCCGCCGACGTGCGATGGGCACCGTTCATGGAGTCGTTCACCATGACCGGGCGCCGCCCGCTGTTCGACACCGTGCCCGGGGCGGGTGGCCCCGCCACCGACGCCGGCACCGAACCCGGGGAGCCGGCCGGCGCCGACCCGGCGGGGGTGCGCAACGGACTGCTCGACCTCGCCGGCCCCGACCGGTCGGCCACGCTCCTCGATCTGGTGCGCGGTCACGCCGCCACGGTGCTCGGCCACCTCACCGCCGACGCGTTCGGCGTCGACGACGCGTTCCTGGAGCTCGGCTTCGACTCGCTCACCTCGATCGAGCTGCGCAACCGGCTCCAGGCGGCCACCGGGCTCACCCTGTCGGCCACGGCGGTCTTCGACCACCCGACGGTGCTGCGCCTCGCCGGCCACGTGGAGCAGGCGCTGCTGGAATCCGCCGGCAACGGGACGGAGGCTGCCGCCGCGCCGGTCCTGGGTATCGCGCCCGACGACGCGAACCCCGTCGGCCTGCTCAACTCGCTGTACCGTCAGGCGATCCGGACGAACCGGGTCGAGCAGTTCATGACGGTCGTGGTCGACGCGGCGGAGTTCCGGCCCGTGTTCCACCGCCCCGAGGAACTCGTCGACCCGCCCGCCGTCGTGCACCTGGCCCGGGGGGCGCGGCGGCCGCGGATCGTCTGCCAGACGGGCATCACGGCGATCGGCGGGCCGCACGAGTTCGCCCGCTTCGCGGCCGGCTTCCGCGGTCAGCGGGACGTCTCGGTGCTGCCGCTGCCCGGCTTCGGCCGCGGCGAGCTGCTGCCCGCGGACGGCGACGTTGCGCTGCAGTGGCAGGCCGCGACGCTGCTCGACCTGGTCGGGGACGAGCCGTTCGTGCTCGTCGGGCACTCCGGCGGCGGCATCCTGGCGCACGCACTGACCAGTCACCTCGAGGCGGCCGGGGTACGACCAGCCGGCGTGGTGCTCGTCGACGTCTACCCGCTGTCCCGGCCGGTCCACCTGGTCTGGCAGAACGAACTGTCGGAGGGCGTCTTCGAGCGCGAGCACACGTACGTGCCGATGGACGACATCCGGCTCACCGCCCAGGCCGCCTACGGCATGATGACCGTCGGCTTCCTCGCCGAGGAGGTCGCGGCGCCGACGCTGCTGATTCGGGCCAGCGAGCCCATGGGCCCGTGGGACCGCGACGATGACTGGCGGGCCACCTGGGACCTGCCGCACACGCCGGTGGACGTGCCGGGCAACCACTTCTCGGTGATGGCCGAGCACGTGGACACCACGACCGCCGCCGTCAACGCCTGGCTGGAGACGCTCGGCTGACGGCACGCACCCGCCCCGCCGCCGGTCCGGCGGCGGGGCGTTCTGCCGTGGCACAACACGCGAGAACGGCCGCCCGCGGGTGCGGACGGCCGTTCACAGGCGGTGCGGCTCAGCGGAAGGTGACCCGCAGCGGCAGTCGCTTCAGGCCGAGCAGGAACGTGAAATGGGAGAACCACTCGAGATCCGTGCTCGCGAGCTCGATCGTGCGGTACCGCTGCAGCAGCTGCTGGAACGCCATCACGACCTCGAGCCGGCCGAGCGTCGCGGCGATGCAGTAGTGCGGGCCGGAGCCGAACGCCAGCGACTTCGTGGCGGGCCGGGTGATGTCGAGACGGTCGGGGTCCGGATACTTCTCCGGGTCGCGGTGCCCGGCCCCGAGCACCACCAGCACGGCCGAGTCGGCCGGGATCGTGGTGTCGCCGAGGGTGACGGCCGCGGTGGTGCGCCGGGCGAGGACCTGCACCGCGGAGTTGAACCGGGCGAGCTCCTCGAAGCTGTGATCGACCAGGTCGGGCCGCTGCTGCAGGAGCCGCAGCTGCTCCGGGTGCTCCAGCAGCGCGAACATCCCGTTGCCGAGGACGTTGACCGACGTCTCGTGGCCGGCGTTGAACAGCAGCAGGACCTGGGCGACGATGTCCTCCTCGGACATCACCTCGCCGTCTGCGTCGGGCTCCAGCAGCATCGACAGGACGTCCTCGCGCGGGTGGACGCGGCGCTCGCGCAGCCGCTCGCCGATGTAGGCGCGGAACTCCGGCTCGGCCCGGTTCATCCGGATCCGCATCTGCGGGGTGACGAGCGGGTCGACGACGTCGGCGATGGTGTTCGTCCAGTGCCGGCAGCGCTCGGCGTCCTCGATCGGGATGCCGAGCAGCTCGCAGACGACGTAGACCGGCAGGGGCAGCGCGATGCCGTTGATGAGGTCGATCTCGCCGTCGCCCATCGCATCGATCATGTCGTTGATCATCGCGGCGATCCGGGGCTTGAGGCGCTCCACGGCGGCCGGGGTCAGTGCGCGGGCGACCAGCCGGCGCAGCCGCCGGTGCACCGCGCCGTCATTGGTCAGCATCCAGCGCTTGGTGCTGCGCACGATTGGGCTGTTGGGCCCGCCGCGGACCCGGACCCACTCGGGGTCGTCGGTGTAGTTCGCGGACACGCCGGGGGCGCGCAGGAACGCGTCACAGTCGTCGAACCGGGTGAGCACCCAGTAGCCGAGCGGGGAGTGGTGGATCGGGTCTGCCTCGCGCAGCCGCCGGTAGTACTCGTACCGATCGCTCTGCAGCAGCGGGTCCCGCAGGTCGAAGAGCAGCTTCGTGCCGAAGGTCGTCATCGTCGCAGCCGATCTGGTCGGGGTTCGAGCCCAACTGTCCGGTTCCCCGCGCCGGCCGGTCAACCCCTAGCGAACCCCCCGCAACGTCGGGAGGACGGCCGCAAACCGTTGACCGGCAAGGCCGCCGGTTAAGGGTGCGGGCGGCCCGTGCTAGGGGTGTCGGGCATCGGCACCGGTCATTAGTGTCACGTGCCAGGTGGCGATGTGCGGGCGGGGCGTGCACACCCGGTCATTGCAGCGACAGTCGTCGCCGATCGGCGGAGAACTCAAGTCTGAACAGACCGGCGGATCAGCCCGGGCCGGTCGGCCACGGGCATCCGGCGCACTCGTCCACTGAAGAGGTCCCCACAGATGGCAGACAACGACACGCTTCGTGAGTACCTCAAGCTGGTCTCGGCTGACCTGCACCGGACGCGGCAACGGCTGCGCGAGGTGGAGGACAGCGAGCGGGAGCCGGTCGCCATCGTCGGCATGAGCTGCCGCTACCCGGGCGGGGTCGACTCGCCGGAGCGGCTGTGGCAGCTCGTCGCGGCGGGCGCAGACGGCATCGGCCCGTTCCCCACCGACCGCGGGTGGGACCTGGGCCGGCTGTTCGACGCGGACCCCGACCGCCCAGCGACGAGCTACGTGCGCGAGGGCGGCTTCGTCGACGACGCCGGGGACTTCGACCCGGCCTTCTTCGGCATCTCCCCGCGCGAGGCGCTCGCCATGGACCCGCAGCAGCGGCTGCTGCTGGAGGCGTCCTGGGAGGCCGTCGAACGCGCCGGGATCGATCCGACGTCGTTGCGTGGCACCGGCACCGGGGTCTTCGCCGGCACCAGCGACCAGAGCTACCTCGCGCTGCTGGCCGGCGCGGTCCACGACAGCGAGGGCTACCTGCTCACCGGTGGCGCCACCGCCGTGGTCTCCGGGCGGGTGTCCTACGTGCTCGGCCTCGAGGGACCCGCGGTGACCGTCGACACCGCCTGCTCCTCGTCGCTGGTCGCGCTGCATCTCGCCGTCCAGTCGCTGCGCCGGGGCGAGTGCACGCTCGCGCTCGCCAGCGGCGTGACGGTGATGGCCACGCCGGGCGTGTTCACCGAGTTCAGCCGGCAGCGCGGACTGGCCGGCGACGGGCGGTGCAAGTCGTTCGCGGCCGCCGCCGACGGCACCGGCTGGTCGGAGGGCGTCGGCGTGCTGCTCGTCGAGCGGCTGTCGGACGCGCGCCGCAACGGCCATCCCGTCCTCGCCGTGGTCCGCGGCTCCGCGGTCAATCAGGACGGCGCCTCCAACGGGCTCACCGCCCCCAACGGCCCCTCCCAGCAGCGGGTCATCCTCCAGGCACTCGCCAACGCCGGCCTCGCACCGTCCGATGTGGACACCGTCGAGGCGCACGGCACCGGCACGACGCTCGGTGACCCGATCGAGGCGCAGGCGCTCATCGCCACGTACGGGCAGGACCGGGCCGGCGGCGCGCCCCTCTTCGTGGGTTCGGTCAAGTCGAACATCGGCCACCCGCAGGCCGCCGCCGGCGTCGCCGGTGTCATCAAGGCCGTGATGGCCATCCGCCACGGCGTCCTGCCCAAGACGCTGCACGTCGACGAGCCCACCCCGCACGTCGAATGGACGGCGGGCGACGTCGCCCTGCTGACCGAGGCCCGCGACTGGCCGGACACCGGCCGCCCCCGGCGGGCCGGTGTCTCGTCATTCGGCGTCAGCGGCACCAACGCGCACGTCATCGTCGAACAGGCGCCCGCGCCGGAGCAGCCCGAGACGCCCGGAGCCGAACCCGGGGACGGCGCGCCCGCCGGCGTCGTCGCCGTGCCGGTGTCCGCGCGGACGCCCGAGGCGCTGCGTGCCCAGGCCGCCCGGCTGCGGGCCGACATCGCCGCCGACCCCGCCGCCGACCTCGCCGACCTCGGCCACTCGCTCGCCACGACCCGCGCCGCGATGGAGCACCGGGCCGTCGTCCTCGCCGCCGACCGGGACGGACTGCTCGCCGCGCTCACTGCGCTGGAGGAGGGCACCGCTCGCGAGGACGTCGTGTGCGGCACGGCCCGCGAGGGCAAGGTGACGTTCCTCTTCACCGGCCAGGGGGCCCAGCGGGCCGGGATGGGACGCGAGCTGTACGCGGCCGACACCGTCTTCGCCGCCGCCTTCGACGAGGTGTGCCGCCACCTCGACCCGCACCTGCCCCGGCCGCTGCGGGAGGTCGTGTTCTCCGACGACACCGGCCTGCTCGACCAGACGATGTGGACCCAGGCCGCGCTGTTCGCGGTCGAGGTCGCGCTGACCCGCCGGCTCGCGCACTGGGGCGTCCACCCCGATCACCTGCTCGGGCACTCCATCGGCGAGATCGTGGCCGCACACGTCGCCGGCGTGCTGAGCCTCGAGGACGCCTGCGCGCTCGTCGCCGCCCGGGGCCGGCTCATGCAGGAGCTGCCCGCCGGCGGCGCCATGCTGTCGGTGCGCGCCGCCGAGGACGACGTGCGCGCCGCGCTGGCCGGGCTGACCGGCCGGGTCGACGTCGCAGCCGTCAACGGGCCGCTGTCCGTGGTGGTCTCCGGCGACGCCGACGCCGTCGACGCCCTGGACGCGCGGTGGACCGCCGACGGCTGGAAGACCCGCCGGCTCCAGGTCTCGCACGCGTTCCACTCCCCGCGCATGGACGCGATGCTGGAGGCGTTCGCCGGCGAGCTGCGGCGGCTGACGTTCCACCCGCCGCGGCTGCCGGTCGTGTCCAACCTGACCGGCCTGCCCGCCGATCCGGCCGAGCTGTGCACCCCGGAGTACTGGGTGCGCCACGTCCGCGAGGCGGTCCGCTTCGCCGACGGGATCGCCTGGCTCGCCGCCGGCAACACCGCGACGTACGTCGAGATCGGCCCGGACGGTGTGCTGACCGCCATGGCGCAGGACGTCCTGGGCGAGGCGCGGACGGTTCCCACCATGCGCCGCGGCCGCGCGGAGGTCCCGACGCTGCGCACCGCGGTCGCCACGCTGCACACCCTCGGCGTGGCGATCGACTGGCCCGCCCTGCACGGCGGCCGGGGCCGGCGCGTGCCCCTGCCCACGTACGCGTTCCAGCACCAGCGGTTCTGGCCGCGGCCCGCACCCGGGCGCGGCAACGTCGCGGCCGCAGGCCTCGGCGTCACCGACCACCCACTGCTCGGCGCCGGGGTCGCGCTCGCCAACGGTGACGAGGTGCTCTTCACCGGCCGCCTCTCGACCGCCACCCACCCGGTCCTCGCCGACCACGTCGTGCTGGGCCGGGTCGTGCTGCCCGGCACGGCCTTCGTCGAGCTCGCGATCCGCGCCGGCGACCAGGTCGACTGCGCGGTCGTGGAGGAGCTCGTCCTGGAGCAGCCGCTGGTGATCCCGCCCGACGCGGCGGTGCAGCTGCAGGTGCTGGTCGGCGCGGCCGACGCCGGCGGGCGCCGCTCGATCGCGTTCCACTCCCGCGTCGAGGACGCCGCGGCCGACGGCTGGCCGGACGCGCCCTGGACCAGACACGCCGGCGGCACCCTCGCGCCGGCGCCGCAGCCGGCGCAGGACCCCGAGCCGCTGTCGTGGCCGTCGGACGCGCCGGAGCTCGCCGCCGAGGACCTGTACGGGATGCTCACCGGCCTGGGCCTGGACTACGGTCCCGTGTTCCGCGGCGTCCGCACGGTCCGCCGGCGCGGCGACGAACTCTTCGCCGAGCTGGAGCTGCCGGCCGACGAGGAGCCCGAGGCCCGCCGCTACGGGCTGCACCCGGCACTGCTCGACGCGGGGCTGCAGGCCCTCGCCGGCCGCGGGGCCGAGCCCGGCGCGGGCGAGGCACGGGCCGGGCTGCCGTTCTCGTTCTCCGGCGTCGTCCTGCGCGCCACCGGCGCGGCGAGGCTGCGCGTCCGGTTGCGGCCCGACGGCGCCGACGCCGTCTCGCTCGACGCGTTCGACACCGACGGGGCGCCGGTCGCGTCCGTCTCGCGGGTCGTGCTGCGTCCCGTCTCGGCGGACCAGCTCGACACCCGCACGGCCGGCCCGGCCGGCCTGCTGCAACTGCGCTGGTCGCCGGTCACCACCGGCGCGGCCCCGTCCGACGAGCTGACCTGGGCCACCACCGGCGCGGGCGGCCTCGCGGACCTGCCCGCCGACGGGTTCCCGGACGTGGTGGTGGCGCCGGTCGCCGGACACCCCGCCACCGCCGCCGGGGTGCGGGCAGCGACCGGCGCCGCGCTGCGCCTCCTGCAGGACTGGCTGGCCACCGCCGACGCCGCCGGCAGCAAGCTGCTGCTCGTCACGCGGGGCGCGGTCGCCGCGACCGCCGAGGACCGCGTCACCGATCTCGCCGGCGCCGCCGTGTGGGGTCTGGCCCGCACCGCACAGACCGAGCACCCCGGCGGCATCGTCCTGGTCGACCTCCCCGTCGACCTCCCCAACGACCTTCCCATCGGCCGGCTCACGGCTGGCGAACACGACGACGCGCTGCGCGCCGCGCTCGCCTCCGGCGAACCTCAACTGGCCGTGCGCGGCGACGCCCTGTACGCCGCGCGGCTCGCCCGGGCCGACGCCGACCCCGGGCTGCGCCCGCCCGCCGGCCACCCGTGGCGACTCGACACCCACGCGGCCGGTTCCCTGGACGGGCTGCGCCTGGTGCCGCACGACGCGGCGGGCCCGCTCGGCGAGGGCCAGGTCCGGGTCGGCGTCCGGGCCGCGGGTCTGAACTTCCGCGACGTGCTGCGCGCCCTCGACATGTACCCCGGAGACGTCCTGCTCGGCGCCGAGGTCGCCGGGGTGGTCCTGGAGGTCGGCGCCGGGGTCGACGCGCTGCGCCCCGGTGACCGGGTCCTCGGGATCTGCGCCGGATCGTTCGGCCCGGTCGCGGTCGCCGATCACCGGCTGCTCGCCCGCATGCCCGAGGGCTGGACGTTCGCCCAGGCGGCCGCGGTGCCGATCGTGTTCGGCACCGCCTACTACGGGCTCGTCGACCTCGCCGGGCTCTCGGCCGGGCAGTCGGTCCTCGTGCACGCGGCGACCGGCGGCGTCGGCACGGCCGCCGTGCAGCTGGCCCGGCACCTCGGGGCCGAGGTCTTCGCCACCGCCGCCCCGGCGAAGCAGGACGGGCTGCGAGCGATCGGCATCCCCGACGACCACATCGCGTCGTCCCGCGACCTCGACTTCGAGGCGCGCTTCTCCGCGACGACCGGCGGTCGCGGCGTGGACGTGGTGCTCGACGCCCTGGCCGGCGAGTTCGTCGACGCCTCGCTGCGGCTGCTGCCGCGCGGCGGCCAGTTCGTCGAGATGGGCAAGAACGACGTGCGCGACCCGGACGAGGTCGCGGTCGACCATCCCGGCGTGCGCTACCGGGCGTTCGACTTCATCGAGGCCGGACCCGAACGGATCCAGGCCATCCTGGTCCAGCTCATGGCGTGGTTCGCCGACGGCACACTGCGCCTGCCGCCGATCCGGGCGTGGGACGTCAGGCGTGCCCCCGATGCGTTCCGGCACGTCAGCCAGGCCCGCCAGATCGGCAAGGTGGTCCTGACCGTGCCCCGGCCCCTCGACCCCGAGGGCACCGTGCTCGTCACCGGCGGCACCGGCCGGCTCGCGGGCCTGCTCGCCCGTCACCTCGCCGCCGAGCACGGCGTCCGGCACTTCCTGCTCACCGGGCGGCGCGGACCCGACGCACCCGGCGCCGCCGAGCTCGTGGCGGACCTCGCCGCCCTCGGCGCCGCCGCCGACGTCGTCGCCTGCGACGTCACCGACCGGGCCGCCCTGGCCGCGCTGCTCGGCGCGGTGCCCGCGACCCGCCCGCTCACCGGCGTGTTCCACACCGCCGGCGTCCTCGACGACGGCGTGCTCGGCGCCCTCGACCCGCAGCGCCTCGACACCGTCCTGGCGCCGAAGGTCGACGCCGCCCTGCACCTCGACGCGCTGACCCGCGACCTCGACCTGGCCGCCTTCGTCATGTTCTCCTCGGTCTCGGGGACCATCGGCGCCGCCGGCCAGGGCGGATACGCCGCCGCCAACGCCTGCCTCGACGCGATCGCCCACCGCCGGCATGCCGACGGCCTCCCCGCACAGTCCCTCGCCTGGGGCGCGTGGGCCGGCGGCGGCATGGTCGGCCGGCTCACCGACGGCGACCGGGCGCGCATCGAGGGCTCCGGCTTCCCGCCGCTGGCCCCGGCGGAGGGCCTGGCGCTGCTCGACGCCGCGCTGGCCGCGCCGGCCGCCGCGCTCGTGCCGACCGGCCTCGACCTCACCGTGCTCACCGCCGCCGCGGCCGGCCTGCCGCCGCTGCTGCGCGGCCTGGTCCGCGCGCCCTCGCGCCGGGCCGCCGCCAGCGCCGACGGCGACGGCGGCACCGGGCTCGCGTACCAGCTCATCGGGCACTCGCCGGCCGACCGGCACCGCATCCTGCTGGACCGGGTCCGCGCCGACGCGGCCGCGGTCGTGGGCCTGCCCGGACCCGAGGCGGTCGAGCCGGGCCGCGCCTTCAAGGAGCTCGGCTTCGACTCGCTGACCTCGATCGAGCTGCGCAACCGGCTCGCGGCGGCCACCGGGCTGCGGCTGCCGGCGACCCTGGTCTTCGACCACCCCACGCCGGACGCCGTCACCGTGCACCTGCTGCGGGAGCTGCTGGACGGCCTCCTCGGCGACGCCGACGCCCAGCCGGCTGCCGGGGCCGGCGCCGCTGCCACCCGCCGCGACGCCGCCACCGACGACCCGATCGCGATCGTCGGGATCGGCTGCCGGTTCCCCGGCGGCGCCGACACCCCCGAGGACCTGTGGCGGATCGTCGCGGCGAGCCAGGACGTCGTCGGGGCGTTCCCGGCGGACCGGGGCTGGGCGGTCGAGCACCTGTACGAGCCGGGCAGCTCCTACACGTACGAGGGCGGCTTCGTCGACACCGTCGCCGACTTCGACGCGGCGTTCTTCGCCATCAGCCCGCGCGAGGCGGTCACGATGGACCCGCAGCAGCGGCTGCTGCTGGAGACCTCCTGGGAGGCGTTCGAGCGGGCCGGGATCGACCCGGAGGCGCTGCGCGGCAGCCGGACCGGCGTCTTCGTCGGCACCGCGACCACCGGCTACGGCATCGGTCGTTTCGACCTGCCGGAGGGCAGCGCCCCGCACCTGCTCACCGGGACCGCCACCAGCGTCATGTCGGGCCGGCTGGCCTACACGTTCGGGCTCGAAGGGCCGGTCGTCACCATCGACACGGCGTGCTCGTCGTCGCTCGTCGCGCTGCATCTGGCAGCCGAGGCGCTCCGCCGCGACGAGTGCGACCTCGCCGTGGCCGGCGGCGCGACCGTCATGACCACGCCGGGCATGTTCATCGACAGCAGCCGTGGCGGCGCACTCGCCCCCGACGGCCGGTGCAAGGCCTTCGCCGCGGGCGCCGACGGCACCGGCTGGGGCGAGGGCGTCGGCGTCGTGGTCGTCGAGCGGCTCTCCGACGCCCGCCGGCTCGGCCACCCGGTGCTCGGCATCGTGCGCGGCTCGGCCGTCAACCACGACGGCGCCAGCAACGGGCTGACCGCCCCGAACGGCCCCTCGCAGCAGCGGGTCATCGCCAGTGCGCTGGCCAACGCCGGGCTCGACGCGTCCGAGGTGGACGCCGTCGAGGCGCACGGCACCGGCACCGCGCTGGGCGACCCGATCGAGGCGCAGGCCCTGCTCGCCACGTACGGCCGGGCCCGCACCGCGGAGCGTCCGCTGTGGCTCGGCTCGATCAAGTCGAACATCGGTCACACCCAGTCCGCCGCCGGCATCGCCGGCGTCATCAAGATGGTGCTCGCGATGCGGCACGGGCTGCTCCCGGCGACCCTGCACGTCGGCGAGCCGTCCACCTTCGTGGACTGGTCCGACGGCACCGTGCGCCTGCTGACCGAGCCGACGGCCTGGCCGCAGCACGGCGCGCCGCGCCGGGCCGGCGTCTCCTCGTTCGGCATGAGCGGCACGAACGCCCACGTCATCATCGAGCAGGCACCACCGTCGCCGGGCTTCATCGCGCCACCCGGCGAGCCGCCCGCGGGCGCGCCCTGGCTGCTGTCCGCGCGCAGCGCCGCCGCCCTGCGCGCCCAGGCCGCACGGCTGCGCACGCACCTGGACGAGCACCCGGAGCTGGCGCCCGCGGCCGTCGCCCACGCGCTCGGCACCACCCGCAGCCGCCTGCCGCACCGCGCCGTCCTCCTCGCCGGGGACCGCGCCGGCTTCGCCGGCCTCCTCGACGCGCTCGCCGCGGACTCCGACGCACCTGGGCTGGTGCGCGGCACCGCCGGGCCGGGCGGCAAGGTCGCGTTCGTCTTCCCCGGCCAGGGCTCGCAGTGGGCCGGGATGGCCACCGCCCTGCTGGACTCCTCGCCGGTGTTCGCCGCGAGCGTCCAGGAGTGCGACGACGCGCTCCGGCCGTTCCTGGGCTGGTCCGTCGGTGATGTGCTGCGCGGGGCCGACGACGAGCACCCGCTGGAGCGCATGGACGTCGTGCAGCCGGTGCTGTTCACGATGATGGTCTCGCTCGCGGCGCTGTGGCGTTCGCAGGGCCTGCGGCCGTCCGCCGTCGTGGGGCACTCGCAGGGCGAGATCGCCGCCGCGTACGTCGCCGGCGGGCTCACCCTGCCCGACGCGGCCAGGATCGTCGCGCTGCGCAGCCGGATGCTCGCCGACCTGGCCGGGCAGGGTTCGATGCTCGCGGTGCCGCTGCCGGCCGACGAGGTCGAGGCCCGGCTGGCCGGCCGCGACGGGCTGCACGTCGCCGCGATCAACGGGCCGCGCGTCGTCGCGGTCTCCGGGCTCCCGGCCCTCGTCGACCAGCTCGCCGAGGAACTCACCGCGGAGGGGCTGCGGGTGCGCAAGGTCCGCATCAACGGGGCCGGCCACTCGCCGCAGATCGACGTCCTGCACGAGCGGGCGCTCGAGGCGTTCCGCGACGTCGCGCCGCTGCCCGGCGGCGAGATCGTGTTCTACTCCACCGTCACCGGCGGTCCGCTGGACACGGCCGAACTCGACGCCGGGTACTGGTTCCGCAACATGCGCCAGCCGGTCCGCTTCGGGCCGGCGGTGGGGGCGCTGCTGCGCGACGGCCACTCGGTGTTCGTCGAGGCGAGCCCGCATCCGGTGCTGCACGCCGCGGTGCAGGACAGCGCCGAGGACGCCGGGACCGAGATCGTCGCCGTCGGCACCCTGCGCCGCGACGAGGGCGGCGAGGACCAGTTCCTGGCGTCGGTCGCCGAGGCGTTTGTCGGCGCGCCGTTCGCCTGGACCGCGCTGCCACAACGGCAAGCGGACGCGGTGCCCCTGCCGACCTACGCGTTCCAGCGCCGCCGCTTCTGGCTGGAGCCCGCCGCCGAGCCGGCCGTCGCGACGGGCGGGCACGACCCCGCCGAGGCACGGTTCTGGGACGCGGTCGACCGGGCCGATCTCACCGCGCTCGCGGACGCCCTGGCCGAGGACGACACCGACCGGCTCGCACCCGCCCTGCCCGTCCTCGCGTCGTGGCGGGCCCGGCAGAGCCGCAGGTCCACCGTGGACGGATGGCGCTACGAGGTCCGGTGGCGGCCCGTCACCCCCGGCGAGCCGGCGCTGTCCGGCACCTGGCTGGTGCTCGCCCCGCAGGACGGCGCGGCCGACCTGACGGACCGGTGCGCGGCCCTGCTCACCGAGCACGGCGGCAGCGCGATCACCCTCGCGTGCCGCGACGCCGGGCAGGTCGCCGGCATCCTCGCCGCGGCGGTCGACCCGGCGGCGCCTCCGGCCGGCATCCTGTCCCTGCTCGCCCTCGACGGGACCGCCCACCCGGAGCACCCCGACGTCACCCGCGGCACCGCCGGCAACCTCGCGTTCGTGCACGCCATGGCGGCGCTGACGACCGACGCCGGGTTCGAGGTCCCGCTCTGGTTCGCCACCCGCGGCGCCGTGGGCGTGAGCCGCGCCGATCGGGTCGCCGCCCCGGCCCAGGCACAGACCTGGGGCCTCGGCCTCGTCGCGGGCCTGGAGCTGCCGGGCCTGTGGGGTGGCCTGCTCGACCTGCCGGAGACCGTCGACGCGCGGGCCGCCGCGCGGATCGCGGCCGTGCTGGGCGGTGCGCACGGCGAGGACCAGGTCGCGGTCCGCGCCGCCGGTGTCCACGCCCGCCGCATGGTCCGCGCGGAGCCGGCGACCGCCGACCCGCGCGAGCGCTGGCAGCCGCACGGGACGGTGCTGGTCACCGGCGGCACCGGCGCGATCGGCGCACACGTGGCCCGGTGGCTGGCCGGCGCCGGCGCCGAGCGGCTCGTGCTGACCAGCCGCAGCGGCCCGAGCGCCGCCGGTGCCGCGGAACTGGCCCGGGAGCTCGCCGACACCGGCGTCGACGTCCGCGTCGAGGCGTGCGACGTCGCCGACCGGGCCGCCCTCGCCGGCCTGCTGGCCTCGCTCGCCGACGGCCCGCCGCTCACCGCGGTGATCCACGCGGCCGGCGTCGCCCAGTCGACGCCGGTGACCGGGATCGACCTGGCGGAGTTCGCCATGACGGCCCGGGCCAAGGCGACCGGCGCCACCAACCTCGACGAACTGACCGGCGACGACCTCGAGGCGTTCGTCGTCTTCTCCTCGGGCGCGAGTGTCTGGGGCGGCGCCGGCCAGGCCGCGTACGCGGCGGCGAACGCCCACCTCGACGCGCTGTGCCTGCGCCGGCGCGCCCGCGGGCTGGCGGCGCTGTCCGTCTCGTGGGGCGGTTGGGCCGGCGGTGGCATGGCCTCCGCCGAAGCGGTCGAGCAGCTCGGCCGGCGGGGGCTGCACGTCATGGCGCCCGACCTGGCGATCGAGGCCCTGGCCCAGGCGATCGGCGGCACCGAGCCGCTGCTGACCGTCGCCGACATCGACTGGCAACGGTTCACCCCCGGCTACACCGCCGCCAGGTCCCGGCCGCTCATCGGCGACATTGCGGAGGTACACCTCCTGCAGGAGACCGACCGGTCCGGCTCGGCGCCGGGTGAGGCGCAGACGAACGAGGTCGCGGCCCATCTCGCCACGCTGCCGGCCGGTGAGCACAAGCGTTACCTGCTGGACCTGGTGCGCACCCACGCGGCCGCGGCGCTGGGCTTCTCCGGCCCGGAGGAGATCGAGCCCGGTCGCGCCTTCCGGGAGGTCGGCTTCGACTCGCTGACCGCGGTCGAGGTCCGCAACCGGCTGCGCGCCGCCACCGGCCTCAAGCTGCCCACGACGCTGGTGTTCGACCACCCGACGCCGGTCGTGCTCGCCGAGCACCTGCGCACCGCCCTGCTCGGCGGGGAGGTCGCGGGCCCGGTCGCGGTCGCTGCGGCCGGCGCCGACGAACCAATCGCGATCATCGGGATGGGCTGCCGGTACGCCGGTGGCGTGCGCAGCCCGGAGGACCTCTGGGAGCTGGTGCTGACCGGCGGCGACGCCATCGGCGGCTTCCCGGACGACCGGGGCTGGGACCTCGAGGCGCTCTACGACCCGGACCCGGAGAAGCTCGGCGCCTCCTACGTCCGCGAGGGTGGCTTCATCTACGACGCCGGCCTCTTCGACGCCGAGTTCTTCAGCATCAGCCCGCGTGAGGCCCTCGCCATGGACCCGCAGCAGCGGCTGCTGCTGGAGACGTCGTGGGAGGCGATCGAACGCGGCGGCATCGACCCGCGCAGCCTCGCCGGCAGCCGGTCCGGGGTGTTCGTCGGCACGTCGTTCCAGGGGTACGGCCTCGGCGCCCATCACGGCCTCGGCGCCGCGGAGGGCTTCTTCCTCACCGGCACCGGCACCGCCGCGGTCTCCGGGCGGGTCGCCTACACCTTCGGACTGGAGGGCCCCGCGGTCACGGTGGACACGGCCTGCTCCTCGTCGCTGGTCGCCCTGCACCTGGCGGCGCAGGCGCTGCGGCAGGGCGAGTGTGACCTCGCGATCGCCGGCGGCGTGGCGGTGCTGCCGACCCCGGTGTCCTTCACCGAGTTCAGCCGCCAGCGCGGCCTCGCACCCGACGGGCGCTGCAAGGCGTTCGCGGCCGCCGCCGACGGCACCGGCTGGGGCGAGGGCGCCGGCGTGGTGCTCGTCGAGCGCCTCTCCGACGCCCGGCGCAACGGCCACCCGATCCTGGCGGTCCTCGCTGGCTCGGCGACCAACCAGGACGGCGCCAGCAACGGTCTCACCGCCCCGAACGGTCCGTCACAGCAGCGGGTCATCGCCCAGGCCCTCGCCAACGCCGGCCTGCAGGCGTCCGAAGTGGACGCGGTGGAGGCACACGGCACCGGCACGACGCTCGGCGACCCGATCGAGGCGCAGGCGATCCTGGCGACCTACGGGCAGGACCGTCCGGCCGAGCGCCCGCTGTGGCTCGGCTCGGTCAAGTCGAACATCGGCCACACCCAGTCCGCGGCGGGCGTCGCCGGCGTGATCAAGATGGTGATGGCCATCCGGCACGGCGTCCTGCCCAGGACGCTGCACGTCGACGAGCCGACCCCGCACGTCGACTGGACGGCCGGCGCGGTGGAGCTGCTCACCGACACCCAGCCGTGGCCGGAGACCGGCCGGCCGCGTCGCGCCGGGGTCTCGTCCTTCGGCGGCAGCGGCACCAACGCCCACGCGGTCATCGAGCAGGCACCGGACCCGGAGCCGGTCGCCGCCGAACCCGCGGACGGCGTCGCACCGTGGCTGGTGTCGGCCCGCAGCGAGGACGCGCTGCGCGAGCAGGCCCGGCAGCTGCGTGACCACCTGCGCGGGGCCGCCGGCAGCGGCGCCACGGATGTCGCGCACTCCCTGGCCACCACCCGCACCTCGTTCGAACACCGCGCGGTGCTCCTCGGCGCCGGCCGGGACGCGCTGCTGGACCGCCTGGACGACCTGGCCGAGGGCCGGGCCGGCGCCGGGATCATCACGGGCACGGCCCGGGAGGGCGGCGTCGCCTTCGTCTTCCCCGGGCAGGGCGGGCAGTCGGCGGGCATGGCGGCGGGGCTGCTGGACTCCTCGCCGGTCTTCGCCGACGCGATCGACGCCTGCGCGCTGGCGCTGGCCCCACACGTCGACTGGTCGCTGCACGACGTGCTGCGCGACACGCCCGGCGCCGCGTCGCTCGACCGGGTCGACGTGGTGCAGCCAGCGCTGTTCGCCGTCATGGCCGGGCTCACCGCGCTGTGGCGCTCGTGGGGCGTGCGCCCCGACGCCGTCATCGGCCACTCGCAGGGAGAGGTGGCCGCCGCATACGCGGCCGGTGGCCTCACCCTCGAAGACGCCGCCCGCCTGGCGGCGGTGCGCGGCCGGCTGCTCGCCGGGATCACCGGCGGTGGCGGCATGGCCTCGGTCTGGCTGTCACCGGCACAGGCCCAGGAACGGCTGGAGCGCTTCCCCACGCTGTCCGTCGCGGCCGTCAACGGACCGGGCGTGACGGTGGTCGCCGGCCCGGTGGCCGACCTCGACGCGTTCACCGCCGACTGCGGCACCGACCAGGTCCGGGTGAAGCGCATTGTCGTCGACTACGCCTCCCACACCGCGGAGATGGAGGTGCTGCGCGAGCCGCTGCTGGCCGCGCTCGCCGGCCTCACCCCACGGGCGTCGGACGTCCCATTCTGGTCCACTGTGGACAACCGCTGGACCGACACGCGGACGCTCGACGCGGAGTACTGGTTCCGCAACCTGCGCCAGACCGTCCTGCTGGAGCCCGGCATCCGTGCCCTGGCCGCGGACGGATACCGCGCCTTCCTGGAGGTCAGCCCGCACCCGGTGCTGGCCGTCGCGGTCCGCGGCACCCTCGACACCGTCGAGGACCGCGCCGACGACGCGGCCGTGGTCGTCGGCTCGCTGCGCCGCGACGACACCGGCCTCGACCGGATGGTGCGCTCCGCCGCCGAACTCCACGTCCACGGCGTGCCGGTCGACTGGGCGGCGGTCACCGCCGCGCCCGCCGCGCGGATCGTCCCGCTGCCCACCTATCCGTTCCAGCACCGGCGGTACTGGCTCACCCCCGGTCCCGCCGCGGTGCAGGGCGACCTGCGCGCGGCCGGCCTGGCGACGCCGGACCACCCGCTGCTCGGTGCGGCGGTCGGCCTCGCCGAGACCGACGGCCTGCTGCTCACCGGCCGGCTCAGCGCCGCCGACCGGCCCTGGCTCGCCGACCACGCCGTCATGGGGACCGTGCTGCTGCCCGGCACCGCCTTCGTCGAGCTCGCGCTGCAGGCTGGGGAGCAGGTCGGCGCCGCCGACCTGGAGGAGCTGACCATCGAGTCGCCGCTGGTGCTTCCCGAGCGCGGCGCGGCGCAGCTGCAGGTCGTGGTCGGCGCAGCCGACGCCGCCGGCCGGCGCACCGTGACGATCCACGCGCGGCCGGAAGGCGACGACACATCCGGTCCAGCCGCCTGGACCAGGCACGCGAGCGCGACCCTGACCGCCACCGGTGGCGCACCCGACTTCGACCTGGCGCAATGGCCCCCGTCCGGCGCCGAGGCGGTCGAGATCGACGGGTTCTACGACGACCTCACCGACCGGGGCTACGAGTACGGCCGCTCCTTCCAGGGCATGCGGGCGATGTGGCAGCGCGACGGCGAGGTCTTCGCCGAGGTGGCGCTCCCCGAGGACGAGGCCGGACCGGCCGGTGCCTACGGCATCCACCCCGCGCTGCTCGACGCGGCCCTGCACGGCATCGGGCTGCTGCGCACGCTGAACCAGGGCGACGACGCCCCGCCCCGCGGCGCTGAGCTGCCGTTCTCCTGGTCCGGCGTGCGGCTCTTCGCCACCGGCGCGGCGAGCGTGCGGGTCCGGCTGTCGGCGCACGGCCCGGACGGCATCGCGGTGCGGGTCGCCGACGCCACCGGCGCGCCGGTCGCCACCGTCGGTGCGCTCGTCGCCCGCCCGCTGCCCAGCGGCTTCGGCGCGGCGGGCGCGGCCGACCGGCTGCGCCGCGACGCGCTGTTCCACCTCGACTGGGTCGACGTGCCGGCCGACCCCGCCGGCTACCCCGGCCGCTGGCTGGTCGTCGACGGGCCCGCGCTCGCCACGGCCGTCGAGGCGTCCGGCAACACGGTCCTCACCTGCGCCGACGCGGCGCAGATCGGCGAGCACTTCGGGACCGGCGGCGACGATCCCGGGCTGGTCACGGTCGAGCTGCCCGGGCCCGAGGACGGCGATCCCGCCGGTGCGGCGGAGCGCGCCGTCCATCGGGCGCTCGCGCTCGCCCAGCGCTGGATCGGCGACGAACGGTTCGGCGAGGCCCGGCTGGTCGTGCTCACCCGGGGCGCGGTCGCGATCGACGACACCGAGGCGCCCGACCTCGCCCACGCCTCGGCGTGGGGCCTGCTGCGCTCCGCGCAGTCCGAGCATCCCGGCCGGTTCGTCCTGGTCGACGTCGCCGACGACGCCTCGCTGGACCAGGTGCCGGCCGCCGTCCTGACCGGCGAGCCGCAGACCGCGATCCGCGCCGGGCGGATCACCGCGCCCCGGCTGACCCGCATCGCCACCTCGGCCGGCGACACCGGGCCGGTGATCGATCCCGCCGGCACCGTGCTCGTGACGGGCGGCACCGGTACCCTCGGCAGCGCCCTCGCCCGGCACCTGGTCACCGTGCACGGCGTCCGCCACCTGCTGATCACCAGCCGCCGCGGCCCCGCCGCACCGGGTGCGGACGTGCTCGCCGCCGACCTGGCCGCGCTCGGCACCGAGGTGACCGTGGCCGCCTGCGACACCGCCGACCGGGACGCGCTGGCGGAACTGCTCGCGGCGATCCCCGCCGACCGGCCGCTCACCGCGGTCGTGCACACCGTCGGGTTGCTCGACGACGGGATCATCGCCGCGCTGGACCCGGCGCGGGTGGACCGGGTCATGCGCGGCAAGGTCCGCGGCGCGGTCAACCTGCACGAGCTGACCAGCGACGCGAACCTGTCGGCCTTCGTGCTCTTCTCCTCCGCGGCCGGCACGTTCGGCGGCGCGGGGCAGGGCAACTACGCGGCCGCGAACGCGTTCCTCGACGCCCTGGCCCAGCGCCGGCGCGCCGCGGGACTGGTCGCGACGTCGCTGCCGTGGGGGCCGTGGGAGCAGCCGACCGGGATGACCGGCGCGCTGAGCGAGGCCGACGTCATGCGCGTGCGCCGCACCGGGCTGCGGCCGATGTCCACCCCCGACGGCATGGCCCTGTTCGACGCGGCCGTGCGCGACGGGGCGCCGGTCGTCATCCCGATGCTCTTCGAGACCGGCGCGCTGCGGGCCGCGAACGGGCCGCTGCTGCACCTGCTGCGCTCGCTCGTGCGCACCCCGGTGCGCCAGGAGGCGGCACCGGCGCATGGCGACTCCGCGCAGCTACGCCGGCAGCTGCACGACCTGCCCGACGAGGAGCGTCACGGCGCCGTGCTCGACCTCGTCCGGTCACACGTGGCGATCGTGCTCGGCTACACCTCGCCGGGCGAGGTCCGGTCCGAACGCGGCTTCCTCGACCTCGGCATGGACTCGCTCACCGGGGTCGAGCTGCGCAACCGCATCGCCGCCGTGACGGGCCTGCGACTGCCGGCGACGCTGGTGTTCGACCACCCGACGCCGGTCGCGCTCGCCCATCATCTGCGGCACGCACTGGTGCCGCCGCCGAAGGCCCCGGCCGACACGGCGCTCGACGAACTCGACCGGCTCGAAGTGGTGCTCGGCGCGGTGCACGCCGACGACGAGGACCGCGCGAGGGTCGGTCGCCGGCTGCGCGAGCTGCTGGCGACGTGGAACGGCGGGCCGGACGCCGGCGCCGCCGGCAACCTCGAATCGGCAACCGCCGAGGAGCTGTTCGACTTCCTCGACCGGTCGTTGTAGGCCGGCCCGGCAGGAGTGATGTGAGATGCCCGAAGACGCCAGGCTGCTGGAATACCTGAAGCGGGCCACCGTCGAGCTGCGCGACACCCGCGAGCGGATGCGGGAGCTGCAGGACCGCTCCCGTGAGCCGGTGGCGATCGTCGCGATGGCCTGCCGATACCCGGGCGACGTCGCCGGCCCCGAGGACCTCTGGGACCTCGTGGCCTCCGACGGCGACGCGATCGCGGGGCTGCCGACCGACCGTGGCTGGGACCTCGACCGCCTCGGCGCGACGGCGACCCGCCCGCGCGAGGGCGGCTTCCTGCGCGGCGCGACCGAGTTCGACGCCGAGCTGTTCGGCATCTCCCCGCGCGAGGCGCTCGGCATGGACCCGCAGCAGCGGCTCATGCTCGAGGTGGCGTGGGAGGCGTTCGAGCGGGCCGGCTTCGACCACACCCAGCTGCGCGGCACCCGGACGGGCGTGTTCGCCGGCGTCATGTACCACGACTACGGCGCCTACGCGGCGGCCGCGGGCGAGCAGACCGAGAGCTACCGGGCGACCGGAACGGCCGGCAGTGCGGTGTCCGGCCGGGTGGCGTACACGTTCGGCCTGGAGGGTCCGGCCGTCACCGTCGACACGGCCTGCTCGTCGTCGCTCGTGGCGGTGCACCTTGCCGCGCAGGCGCTGCGGCAGGGCGAGTGCACGATGGCGCTCGCGGGCGGGGTGACCGTCATGGCCACCCCGAGCGTGATCGCGGACTTCACCGTCGAGAGCGGGCTGGCAGCCGACGCCCGCTGCAAGTCGTTCGCCGCCGCGGCGGACGGCACCTCCTGGTCCGAAGGGGCCGGGTTGCTGCTGCTGGAACGCCTCAGCGACGCACTGCGCAACGAGCATCCGGTCCTCGCGGTGATCCGCGGCAGCGCCGTCAACCAGGACGGCGCCTCCAGCGGCCTGACCGCGCCCAATGGCCCCGCCCAGCAGCGGGTCATCGCACAGGCCCTGGCCGGTGCCGACCTGTCCGCCGGCGACGTCGACGCGGTCGAGGCGCACGGCACCGGCACCCGGCTCGGCGATCCCATCGAGGCCCAGGCGCTGCTGGCGACCTACGGCCAGGACCGGCCCGCCGACCGCCCGCTGTGGCTCGGCTCGATCAAGTCCAATCTCGGGCACACCCAGGCCGCCGCCGGGGTGGCCGGCATCATCAAGATGGTCATGGCGATGCGGCACGAGCTGCTGCCGCGCACCCTGCACGTGGACCGGCCCACGCCGCACGTCGACTGGTCGATGGGCGCGGTGTCGCTGCTGGCCGAGCCGGTGCCGTGGAAGGTCAACGGCCATCCGCGGCGGGCCGGCATCTCGTCGTTCGGGGTGAGCGGCACCAACGCGCACGTCATCGTCGAGGAGCCCCCGGTCCCGGCGGCGCAGCCCGCCGCCACGGACGGCACCGACGCGCCGCACGGCACCCTGCCCTTCCTGCTGTCGGCGCGCTCGGGCGCGGCGCTGCGCAACCAGGCCGCCCGGCTGCACGGGTTCCTGCTGGGCCGGGCCCCCGAGCCGGTCGACGTCGGGCTGTCGCTGGCCACCACCCGCACGGGGCTCGACGAGCGCGCGGTCGTCCTCGCGGGCGACGCCGCGGCCCTCCTCGACGGGCTGGCGGCGCTGCGGCACGGCCAGGCGAGCCCGGCCGTGGTGCGCGGCACCATCGCCGACGGCAGTCTGGCCATGTTGTTCACCGGCCAGGGCGCCCAGCGCCCCGGCATGGGATTCGAGCTGCGCGCCGCCTTCCCGGTGTTCGCGGCCGCGTTCGACACCGTGTGCGCCCGCTTCGACGGCCACTTCGACCGGCCGCTGCAGGAGGTCATCCTCGACGATCCCGAGCGGCTCGGCCAGACCTGCTACACCCAGGCCGGGCTCTTCGCGCTCGAGGTCGCGCTGTACCGGCTGGTCGGCAGCTGGGGCGTCGCGCCCGACTTCCTGCTCGGGCACTCGATCGGCGAGATCGCCGCCGCGCACGTCGCCGGGGTGCTGTCACTCGACGACGCGTGCACGCTCGTGGCCGCCCGCGGCCGGCTCATGCAGGACCTGCCCGCGGGCGGAGCGATGCTGGCCATGCACGCCACCGAGGAGGAGGCCGTCGCGGCGCTGGAGGACTTCACCGGCCGGCTGGACCTGGCCGCGGTCAACGGCCACGCGCAGGTGGTCGTCTCCGGCGACGAGGACGCCGTGGTGGAGCTCGCGGCCCGCTGGGGCGCCCTCGGCCGCAAGACCAGCCGCCTGCGCGTCTCGCACGCCTTCCACTCCCGGCGGATGGAGCCGATGCTCGCCGAGTTCCGGGCGGTGGCCGCCGGGCTGACCTACGCGCCGCCGCGCATCCCGATCGTGTCCAACCTGACCGGCGACCTGATCGACCGGCTCGACGCGGACTACTGGGTCGAGCACGTCCGCCATGCCGTCCGGTTCGCCGACGGGGTGGACCTGCTGGAGGCCAAGGGCGTGTCCCGGTTCCTGGAGCTGGGGCCGCAGGCGGTGCTTACCGCCCTGACGCAGGACTCGCTGACGTTCCGCTCGGACGGCGCGGCGACCGTCATCACGACCGCCCTGCGCCGGGACCGGCCCGAGGTGGCCACCCTGCTGGGTGCCGTCGCCGAGCTGCACGTCGTCGGCCAGAGCGTCGACTGGGCCGCGGTCTACCGCAACTTCGGCGGGCACCAGACCGAGCTGCCCACCTACGCGTTCGAGCGGGACCGGTACTGGCCCGAGATCGCCCCGCCGCGCACCGGCGCGGTCCCCGGTGACACGGGTGCGACCGAGTCGCTGTTCTGGCTGGCGGTCGAGGACGGCGACGCCGGCCGGGTCGCGCGCACGATCGGCGTCGAGGAGCCCGACGCGGTGGAGCGGGTGCTGCCCGCGCTGTCGGCGTGGCGCCGCCGCGCCGTCGTGGAGCGGACGACCGATGCCTGGCGGTATCGCACCGAGTGGCGGCCGACGAATCCGGTCCCCGCCCCACTCGCCGGGACCTGGCTGGTCGTGGCCCCCGACGACGGGCCCGGAGCACACGTCGGCGACCTCGTCGACGCGCTGCGCGCCGGCGGCGCCGACGCGGCCGTGGTGCGCCTCGACCCGGCCGCGCCCGACCCCGCGTCCGTGGCCGGGCGGCTGCGGGACCACCTCACGGCGGACCTCACCGGCATCGTGGCGGCGACCGCCGCGGCGGCCGGCCCGGCCGTCGACGGCGTCCTGCCGGCGGGCGCGGCCCTCACCCTGGCGCTGATCCAGGCCCTGGACGACACCGGCACTGCCGCCCGGCTGTGGTGCCTGACCCGGGCGGCGACGGTGGTCGCGCCCTCCGACGGCGGCGGCGACCCGGACCAGGAGCTGGTCTGGGGCCTCGGCCGGGTCGCGGCGCTGGAGCACCCGCAGCGGTGGGGCGGCCTCGTCGACGTGCCGGCGGTGCTCGACGCGCGCAGCGCCCAGCATCTCGTGGCGGTCCTCGCCGACGGCCGGGAGGACCAGATCTCGATCCGTGTCGCCGGCGCCTTCGCCCGCCGGCTCGTCACCGCCGGCAGCGGCGCGTCCGACGGTCCCGCCGGGTCGGTCGCAGGCGAATGGCGGCCCTCCGGCACGGTCCTGGTCACCGGCGGCACCGGCGCGCTCGGGGCCCACGTCGCCCGGTGGCTCGCCGCCCGGGGTGCACCGCACCTGCTGCTGGCCGGCCGTCGCGGCGCCATGGCGCCCGGCGTGGCCGAGCTGGTCGCGGAGCTGCGCGGGCTCGGCACCGAGGTCACCGTCGCCGCCTGCGACGTCGCCGACCGCGCGGCCGTGGTGGAGATGCTCGACGCCGTGCCCGGGCAGTGGCCGCTGTCCGCAGTGGTCCATGCCGCCGGAACGGGCGCGGTCTCCCCGATCGCGCACAGCACGGCCGAGGGCTTCGCCGCCGTCCTGCGGGCGAAGTCCGCCGGCGCCGACATCCTCGAGGACGTCCTCGGCGAGACACCGCTCGACGCGTTCGTGGTCTTCGGCTCGGTCGCCGGGGTCTGGGGCGCGGGCGGGCAGGCGGCCTACTCGGCGGCGAACGCCTACCTGGACGCCCTCGTCCGGCGGCGCCGGGCCCGCGGCCTGACCGGGACCTCGGTGGCCTGGGGTCCGTGGGCCGGCGACGGCATGGCCGGCCACGACGGCACCGACGAATACCTGGCCCGGCGCGGGCTGCTGCCGATGGAGCCGCAGCGGGCGGTGGCGGCGCTCGCCCGCGCCGTGGACGGCGGGGACGCGTGCATCCTGGTCGCCGACGTCGACTGGGCCCGGTTCGCGCTGTCCTTCACCGCGTCGCGGCCGCAGCCGTTGCTGGCCGACATCCCCGCGGTGCGCGCGGCCCAGGTCGCCGCCGACCGGGACGAGACCGCCGGCGAGCGGTCCGGCGAGCTGCGGGCCCGGCTGGCCGCGCTCACCGGCCCGGTCCGGACCGGCGCGTTGGTGGAGGCCGTCCAGCGGCACGCCGCGCTCGTCCTGGGCTATGCGAACCCCACCGCGCTGCGCGTCGACCGGGCGCTGCAGGAGCTGGGGCTGGACTCGCTGACCGCGGTCGAGCTGCGCAACCAGCTCAGCCGGGCGGTCGGGGAGAGCCTGCCCGCGACGATCGTGTTCGACCACCCCACGGTCCGGGCCCTCGCCACGGAGCTCGACGCGGTGCTCTTCGGCGCGGCGGAGGACCCCGATGACGAGGACGCGAATGTCCGGCGGGTGCTGGCGACCATACCGGTCGCCCGGTTGCGCGACGCCGGGCTCCTCGACGCCCTCATGCGCCTGACGGATCGGGGCACCGGCCCGTCGGATCCGCCCGCGGAGCCGGACGCGATCGACCAGCTGGACGGCGAGGACCTGCTGCGGCTGGCCCTCGGCGACCGGGACCACTGACCGTGCACACCGCTTGGAGCTGGTGATGGCTGCCTCGACCGAAGACTACGTCGCCGCCCTGCGGTCCTCGCTGAAGGAGACGGAGCGCCTGCGCGCCCAGAACCGGGCGCTGACCGAGGCCGCGAGCGCACCGATCGCGATCGTCGGCATGGCCTGCCGGTTTCCGGGCGGGATCGAGTCGCCCGAGGACCTGTGGCGCCTCGTCGACACCGGCGGCGACGCCATCACCGGCTTCCCGGCCGACCGGGGCTGGCACGTCGACCCGGACGCCTCGACGTACGCGGCGCAGGGCGGCTTCCTGACCGGCGGCGCCGACTTCGACGCCACGTTCTTCGGGATCTCCCCACGGGAGGCCGTGGCGATGGACCCGCAGCAGCGGCTGCTGCTGGAGACGTCCTGGGAGGCCATCGAGCGCGCCGGGATCGACGCCGACGCGCTGCGGGGCACCCGCACCGGCGTCTTCGTCGGCGCGGCGACCTCCGGCTACAACTTCGTGCTGCACGGCGATCCCACGGCCGAGGGCTACGCCCTGACGGGCAGCGCCACCAGTGTCCTGTCCGGCCGGGTGGCCTACGCGCTGGGCCTGGAGGGCCCGGCGGTCACCGTCGACACGGCCTGCTCCTCGTCGCTGGTCGCGCTCCACCTCGCCGCGCAGGCGCTGCGCCGCGAGGAATGCTCGACGGCGCTGGCCGCCGGCGTCACGGTCCTGGTGACACCGGACGTGTTCAGTGAGTTCAGCCGCCAGCAGGGCCTCGCGGCCGACGGCCGCTGCAAGCCGTTCGCCGCCGGCGCGGACGGCACCGGGTGGGCCGAGGGCGTCGGCGTGCTGGTGCTGGAGCGGCTCGCCGACGCGCAGCGGCTGGGGCACCGTGTCCTCGGGGTCCTGCGCGGCAGCGCGGTCAACCAGGACGGTGCCAGCAACGGGCTCACCGCACCCAACGGCCCCGCGCAGCGCCGGGTGATCCGCCAGGCGCTGGCCGGTGCCGGGCTGGACGCCGCCGACGTCGACGCGGTGGAGGCGCACGGCACCGGGACCCGGCTGGGCGACCCGATCGAGGCACGGGCGCTGATCGCGACGTACGGCCGGGACCGGCCCGCCGACCGTCCACTGTGGCTCGGTGCGGTCAAGTCGAACATCGGCCACACCCAGGCCGCCGCCGGCGTGGCGGGGGTCATCAAGATGGTGATGGCGCTGCACCACGGGCGACTGCCCAGGACGCTGCACGTCGACGCGCCGTCGCCGCACGTCGACTGGAGCGGCGGCACCGTCCGGCTGCTCACCGAGCCGGTGGCGTGGCCGGCCACCGACCGGCCCCGCCGGGCCGGTGTGTCGTCGTTCGGCGTCAGCGGCACCAACGCCCACGCCATCATCGAGGAGGCACCCGCCGTCGCGGACGGGTCGGCACCTCCGGCGCCCGCCGACCCGGACGGCGCCGCGCTGGCCTGGGTCGTGTCGGCCCGGACCGCGCCGGGGCTGCGGGCCCAGGCGGCCCGCCTGCGCGACTTCGTCACCTGTGGGCCGGTCCCGGAACCGGCCGGGGTGGCCCGCGCGCTCGCGACCAGCCGGGCCGGGCTGGAACACCGCGCCGTCGTCATCGGCAACGACGCGGCGGCGCTCGTGCACGGCCTCACGGCCGTCGAGCGGGGCGAGACCGCACCGGGCGTCGCGACGGGCGAGGTCGGTGCGGGCAAACTCGCGTTCCTCTTCACCGGTCAGGGTGCGCAGCGCCCGGGGATGGGTCGGGGGCTGCACGCACGTTTCCCCGTCTTCGCTGAGGTGTACGACCAGATCCGCGCCCGGTTCGACACCCTGCTGGATGTGCCGCTCCGCGAGGCGGACGTGCACCAGACCGTGTACACGCAGGCGTCGTTGTTCGCGTTCGAGGTCGCGATGTTCCGGCTGCTGGAGTCCTTCGGCATCGTCCCGGACCGCCTGCTCGGCCACTCGATCGGCGAGCTGGCCGCCGCCCACGTCGCGGACGTGCTGCCGCTGGACGACGCCGTTGCGCTGGTCGCCGCGCGGGGCCGGCTGATGCAGGCGCTGCCCGCGGGTGGGGCGATGCTGGCGGTGCAGGCCACCGAAGCCGAGGTCCGTTCCGCATTGGAGCCGTTCGCCGGCCGGGTCGACATCGCCGCCGTCAACGGCCCGACCTCAATCGTGGTGTCCGGGGAGGCGTCGGCGATCGACGAGCTCTTCAGGGACCGGAAGACCTCGCGGCTCACGGTGTCGCACGCGTTCCACTCGCCGCTGATGGAACCGATGCTGGAGGAATTCCGGGCGGTCGCCGCCGGCCTGTCCTATGCACCGCCGAGCATCCCGATCGTGTCCAACCTGACCGGGCAGCTCGTCGAGGAGTACACCGCCGACTACTGGGTGCGGCACGTGCGTGAGGCGGTCCGGTTCGCCGACGGCGTCGACCGGCTGGCCGAGGACGGTGTCGCGCGCTACCTGGAGGTCGGTCCGTCCGGCGTGCTCATCGCCATGGCGCGGACCTGCCTCGCCGAGCGCCCGGACGGCGACGACACCGTGCTGGTCCCCGCGGCGCGCAAGGACCGCGACGAGCCGGAGGTCCTGCTGGAGGCGGTGGGCCGGCTGTACACCGCGGGCGTGCCCGTCGACTGGCGGGCGGTGCTCGGTGGCCCGGCCGAGGCCTGGGCGGGACCGCCGCTCGACCTGCCGACCTACGCGTTCCAGCGGGAGCGGTTCTGGCCCGGGCCGCACCGGCCGGTCCCGACCGCGGAGCACGGGGGCGCCGGCGCCGCGGAGGGCGGGTTCTGGGCGGCGGTCGAGCGCGCCGACGCCGACGGACTCGCCGGCCTGCTCGGCGTCGCCGACCCGGACGAGCTGCGCACGGCCGTCGACGCGCTGTCCTCCTGGCGCCGCACCAGCCGCGCCCGCGCGACCATCGACGACTGGCGCTACCGCACGGTCTGGCGCCCGGTCACCCCACCCGCGGGCAGCCTCACCGGCGCCTGGCTGGTCGCCGCGCCCGACGGCGTCGACGGCGGCCCCGTCGCGGACGCGCTGCACGCCGGTGGCGCCGAGGTGACGCTGTTCGACCTCACCACCGCCGACCTCGACCGGGCCCGGCTCGCCGCGCGACTGCGCGGGCTGGCCCCCGACGGCCTCGCCGGCATCGTCTCGCTCGCCGGCCTCGACGACACCCCGCTGCCCGGCGGCGGGCTCATCCGCGGTGCGGGCCTGACGCTGACGCTGCTGCAGGCACTCGGCGACGCCGAGCTGCCGGGCGCCCTTTGGTGCCTGACCGGAGGTGCGGTGCGCACCGCCGCCGCGGACCAGGTCCCGCATCCGGCCCAGGCGCAGGTCTGGGGCCTCGGCCGGGTGGCCGCGCTCGAACAGCCGCGGCGCTGGGGCGGCCTCGTCGACCTGCCCGGCGCGGACCTGTCCGAGGTCCTGGACGCGCGCACCGCGCACCGCCTCGTGGCCGTGCTCGCGGCGGGCGACGAGGACCAGGTGGCGATCCGTCCCGGCGGGGTCGCGGCGCGCCGGCTGGTGCGCGCTCCCGCGGTGCACCCGTCCGGCGCTGTCGGCGGTCAGGCGCCCCGGCCGTGCACGGGCACCGTGCTGGTCACCGGTGGGACCGGAGCGCTGGGCGCCCACGTGGCCCGGCTGCTCGCCGCCCGAGGCGCGCCGCACCTGGTGCTGGCGGGCCGGCGGGGCGGGGACGCGCCCGGCATCGTCGCCCTCGCCGCGGAGCTCGAGGCGGGCGGCACCCACGTCACCGTCGCCGCCTGCGACGTCGGCGACCGCGAGGCGCTGGCCCGCCTGCTCGCCGCGATCCCGGCCGATCGTCCGCTCACGGGTGTCGTGCACGCCGCCGGGGCCGGCGACATGGGCGTCATCGCCGAGACCGACCTCGACGCGTTCGCCTCGACGGTCCGCGCGAAGGCGGCGGGGGCGGAGCATCTCGACGCGCTCACCGCCGGACTCGCGCTCGACTTCTTCGTCGTCTTCAGCTCCGTCGCCGGGGTCTGGGGCAGCGGCGGCCAGGCGGCGTACGCGGCCGCGAACGCGCACCTCGACGGCCTCGTCGAGCACCGCCGCGCCCGGGGCGAGGCCGGCACCGCGATCGCGTGGGGCCCCTGGGCCGGGGCCGGCATGGCGGGCGCGGCGAGCACCGAGGAGTACCTGCGGCGCCGCGGCCTGCGCGCGATGGCCCCCGCGACCGCCTGCGCCGCGCTCGCTCAGGCACTGGACACCGGCGACGCGTGCGTCACGGTCGCCGACATCGACTGGCCGCGCTTCGCCCCCGCCTTCACCGTGAACCGGCCGCAGCCGCTGCTGGCCGAGCTGCCCGAGGCGAGGACCGCACCGCCCGCGCCGGCCGGGCCGGAGCAGACCCCGCTCGCACGGGAGCTGGCCGCGTTGCCCGCGCAGGAGCAGGAGCGGCTGCTGCTCAACCTCGTGCGCGACCGGGGCGCCGCCGTCCTGGGGCACCGCGACGCCGGCACGATCGACCCGCGGGCGCCGTTCAAGAAGCTCGGGTTCGACTCGTTGACCGCCGTCGAACTGCGCAACGAGCTCAACGCCGAGACGGGGCTGGCGCTGCCCGCGACGCTGCTGTTCGACCACCCGACGCCGCTGGCGCTGGCCCGGCACCTGCGCTCGCGGCTGGTCCGCGGCGACAGCGTCCCGGCCGCGCCCGCCGCCACCACCGCCGACGCCGGCGAGCCGGTGGCGATCGTCTCGATGGCCTGCCGGTACCCGGGCGGGGTCACCTCGCCGGAGGACCTCTGGAGGCTTGTCGCGACCGCCGCCGACGGGCTGTCGCCGTTCCCCGCCGACCGGGGCTGGGACCTCAAGGCCCTGCACGACCCGGACGGGCGGACCGGCACCTCGTACGTGGCGCAGGGCGGCTTCATCGCCGACGCGGCCATGTTCGACGCGGACCTCTTCGCCATCTCGCCCCGCGAGGCCCTCGCCATGGACCCCCAGCAGCGGCTGCTGCTGGAGGTGTCCTGGGAGGCGCTGGAGCGGGCCGCGATCGACCCGGGCTCGGTGCACGGCAGCCGGACCGGCGTCTTCGTCGGCACCAGCGGGCAGGACTATCTCGGCCTGCTCGCGGCCTCCGGCGAGGACACCGAGGGCCACCAGGGCACCGGCAACGCCGCCGCCGTGCTGTCCGGCCGGGTCGCGTACGAGTTCGGCCTCGAAGGACCCGCGGTCACCGTGGACACCGCGTGCTCGTCGTCGCTCGTGGCCCTGCACCTGGCGGTCCAGGCGCTGCGGTCCGGCGACTGCACCATGGCGCTCGCCGGTGGCGTGACGGTCATGTCGAGCCCGGCCGCCTTCGTGCAGTTCAGCCGCCAGCTCGGGCTGGCCGGGGACGGCAGGTGCAAGGCGTTCGCCGCCGCCGCGGACGGCACGGGCTGGGGCGAGGGCGCCGGCATCGTGGTGCTGGAGCGGCTGTCCGACGCGCGCCGCAACGGTCACCGGGTCCTCGCCGTGATCCGCGGCAGCGCGGTCAACCAGGACGGCGCCTCCAACGGCCTCACCGCGCCGAACGGCCCCGCCCAGGAGCGGGTGATCCGCCAGGCGCTGGCCGGCGCCGGGCTGGCCGCCGCCGACGTCGACGCGGTGGAGGCGCACGGCACCGGCACGAAGCTCGGCGACCCCATCGAGGCCCAGGCGCTGCTGGCGACGTACGGGCAGGACCGGCCCGCGGACCGCCCGCTGTGGCTCGGCTCCCTCAAGTCGAACATCGGTCACACGCAGGCCGCCTCGGGTGTCGGCGGGGTCATCAAGATGGTCATGGCGCTGCGCCGCGAGGTGCTGCCGCAGACCCTGCACGTCGACGCGCCGTCGCCGCACGTGGACTGGTCCTCGGGCGCGGTGGCGCTGCTCACCGAGGCCCGGCCGTGGACGCCTGAGGGCCGGCCGCGCCGGGCCGGGGTCTCGTCGTTCGGGATGAGCGGCACCAACGCCCATCTGATCCTGGAGGAGGCGCCAGCGGGTGCGCCGTTGGCCGATGCGTCATCCGGCGTGCCATTGGCCGATGCGTCATCCGGCGTGCCGCTGGACGGTGCGCCGGATGGCGGCGTGCCGGTGGACGGTGCGCGGCCGACGGTGGTGCCGTGGGTGGTGTCGGGCAAGACCCCGGCGGCGTTGCGGGCTCAGGCGGCCCGGCTCGCTGAGCACCTCCGGTCGCGGCCGGACGTCGCGGCGGACGCCGGCGCGGTGGGCCGGGCCCTGGCCGGGACGCGGGCGGCACTGGACCACCGGGCGGTCGTCGTCGCCGGCGGCACGGCGGGGCTCCTCGCCGGCCTGGACGCGTTGCGGCGCGGCGACGACGCCGACGCGCTGGTCCGGGGCGCCCGCGCCGCGGGCCCGGACGGCGGCGCCGTGCTGGTCTTCCCGGGGCAGGGCGCGCAGTGGCTGGGCATGGCCGCCGACCTGCTGACGACCTGCCCCGTGTTCGCCGAACGGATCCGCGAGTGCGAGGCGGCGCTGTCGGGTCTGGTGGACTGGTCGCTGACCGACGTGCTGTGCGGCGCCGACGGCTGGTGGCTGGAGCGCGTCGACGTGGTCCAGCCGGTGCTCTGGGCGGTCATGGTGTCGCTCGCCGCCGTCTGGCAGTGGCTGGGCGTGACGGTCGCGGGGGTCGTCGGCCACTCCCAGGGTGAGATCGCGGCCGCGGTCGTCGCGGGTGGCCTCAGTCTGATCGACGGCGCCCGCGTGGTCGTCGTGCGCTCCCGGGTGCTGCGGGCGCTGTCCGGACTCGGCGGGATGCTGCTGGTCGGCACCGCCGCCGACCGGGTCGGCCCGCTGCTGGACGGGGTGACCGACGTCGGCGTGGCCGCCATGAACGGCCCCGGCCTGGTGGTGGTCTCCGGCGGCAACACCGGTCTCGACGCCGTGGTCGCACGGTGCGAGGCGGCCGGCGTGTGGTGCAAGCGCGTCACGGTGGACTACGCCTCGCACTCCGCCCACGTCGACCTCGTCCGCGACGAGCTGATGGCCACGTTGGGCACGGTGGAGCCGCAACCCCTGCGCCTGCCGTTCTTCTCGACCGTGACCGGCGTCGGCCCGGACGGCCTGGGCGACGGTCTCGGCGACGCCCCGGTCCTCGACGCGGACTACTGGTTCGACAACGTCCGGCAGCCGGTCCGCTTCGACGAGATCGTGGCGGCACTGGTCGCGGCCGGGCATTCGACGTTCATCGAGGTGAGCCCGCACCCGGTGCTCACCGCCGGAGTGCAGGAGCACGCCGGTCAGACCGGCACGGTGGTCGGCACCCTGCGCCGGGACGAGGACGGGTGGTCCCAGCTGCTGCGCGCCGCCGCCGGCGTCTGGGTGCACGGCGTCGGTGTCGGCTGGCGGGACGTGCTCGCCCCCGATGTACCGACCGGGCCGGGCGCCGCGAACACAGCGGACGCGGCGGGCACAGCGGACGCGGCGGACGCAGTGAACGCTGCCGGCGTGGCAGGTCTGGCGGTCGCAGTGGACGTAGTGGATGCGGCGGGTCAGGCGAGCACGGCAAGTCCGGCGGGCGCGGTAGGTCCGGCGGGCGCGGCGGGCACCGTGGACGCGGCGGGTCCGGCGGGCGCAGTGGGTCCGGTGGGTGCGGCGGAACCGGTCGACCTGCCGACGTACGCGTTTCAGCGGGAACGGTTCTGGCCCCGCGGCGGCGCGGTGACCGGTGACGTGTCCTCGGCCGGGCTGGCCCCCGGAGGCCACCCGCTGCTCGCGGCCATGGTGCCGCTCGCCGACGGGGACGGCGCCGTGCTGACCGGCCGCCTGTCGACCGCGACGCATCCCTGGCTGGCGGACCACGAGGTCCTCGGCCGGGTGCTGCTGCCCGGCACCGGCTTCGTCGAACTGGCCCTGCACGCGGGACGCCTGCTCGGCGCGGCAACGATCCACGAGCTCACGATCGCGGCCCCGCTGGTGCTGCCGGACGAGGGCGGCGTCCAGCTGCAGGTGCGCGTCGGCGCCGCGGACGAACGCGGTGACCGCCCGGTGCATATCTCCTCCCGCGCCGACGGCGACGACCTGTGGATGCGCCACGCCGACGGTCTGCTCGGCGCGACCACCGACCCGGCCACCGACTCCGATCCGACCACCGCCGACCCGGCCACCGACTCCGGCACGACCACCGCCGACCCAGCCACTGAATCCGGCACGACCACCGCCGACCCGGCCGCCGGCCCCGGCGCGACGACCGACCAGGCCGCCGACCGCGGCGCCGCCGCTGGGCCGGGTTTCGACCTCACGGCCTGGCCGCCCGCCGGTGCCACGCCGGTCGACCTCGACGGGATCTACGACGCGGCCCGCGACGCCGGCTACGGCTATGGTCCCGTGTTCCAGGGACTGCGCCGGGCATGGCGGTCCGGCGCAGACGTGTACGCCGAGGTCAGCCTGCCCTCCACGGAGGACGGCGCCGCGTTCGGCGTACACCCCGCGCTGCTGGATGCCGCACTGCACGCCGCCGGCCTCGCCAATCCCGACGCCAACCCCGACCCCGACGCCGGCCACGGCGGCACGGCGCCGGCCGCACGCCTGCCGTTTGCCTGGACCGGGGTGACGCTGCACGCCACCGGCGCGACGCTGCTGCGGGTGCGCCTGTGCGCCACCGCCCCCGACGAGTTGACGCTCCAGGTCGCCGACGGCACCGGCCAGCCGGTCGCCGCCGTCGGGAGGTTGGTCTTCCGGCCGGTCTCCGGCGAGGCCCTGGACGCCGCGCCGCGCCACCGCCTCGACGACTCCTTGTTCCGCATCGAGTGGGAGCCCCTGACCGGGCCGCCGGCCACCCCCGCCGACCAGACCGGCCTGGCCGTGATCGGACCGGTTGCGGTCGCCGAGCGGCTGGGGGTGGTCAGCGTGTACCCCGACCTGCCCGCACTGCAGCGCGCGGACATCGCATTCCCGGCCACCGTGCTGCTGCACCTCGACTCCGAGGACAGCGGCGCCCCGCCGGCCGCCGCAGCACGCGAGCTGACCTGCTACGCGCTCGACACCGCGCAGCGCTGGCTGGCCGACGAGCGCTCGACGGACTCGCGGCTCGTCGTGCTGACCCGGGGCGCCGCACCGGCCGGCCAGCCGATCACCGACCTGGCCGCCGCGGCGGCGCTGGGCCTGCTGCGCTCGGCGCAGTCGGAGCACCCCGACCGGCTGGTGCTGCTCGACCTCGACGACACCCCGGACTCCTGGCGGGCCGCAACGGGCCTGCTGCCCGCCGACGAGCCGCAGCTCGCGCTGCGCGACGGCGGGCTGCTGGTGCCGCGGCTGGTGCGGGCGCTGCCCGCGGCCTCGCTGAGCCCGCCCGACGGATCGGCGGCGGAGGAGATCGGCGCTCCGTGGCGGCTGGACGCGGCCGGCGCGGGCACGCTCGACGCCCTCGCGCTGCTGCCGGCGCCGGCGGCGGACCGGCCGCTCGGCCCGGGGGAGCTGCGCCTCGCGGTCCGCGCGGCCGGCATCAACTTCCGCGACGTGGCGATCGCGCTGGGCCTGGTGCCCGACCAGAAGGGCATGGGCACCGAGGCGGCCGGTGTGGTGGTCGAGGTCGGCCCCGGCGTCGACGACATCGCCGTGGGGGAGCGGGTGTTCGGCGCCGTCGGCGACGCGTTCGGCCCGGCCGTGGTGGCCGAGCGCCGGCTGGTGGCCCGCATCCCGGACGGCTGGACCTTCGCCCAGGCGGCCGCACTGCCCACGATCTACCTCACCGCCTGGTTCGGCCTGCGCGACCGCGGCGACCTGCGCCCCGGCGAGACGCTGCTGGTCCACGCCGCCGCCGGCGGGGTCGGGATGGCGGCGGTCGAGCTGGCCCGGCTGTGGGGCGTCGAGGTCTTCGGCACCGCGAGCCCCGGCAAGTGGGACACGCTGCGCCGGTGGGGCCTGGACGACGAGCACATCGCCTCCTCGCGCACGCTCGACTTCTGCGACACGGTGCGCCGGGGCACGGGCGGCCGCGGGGTCGACGTCGTGCTCAACTCGCTGGCCGGCGAGTTCGTCGACGCCTCGCTGGAGCTGCTCGCCCCGGGCGGCCGGTTCGTGGAGATGGGCAAGACCGACAAGCGCGACCCGGCCGTGGTCCAGGCCCGCCACCCGCACCTGCGCTACGACGCGTTCGACCTGGTCGAGGCCGGCGCGCAGCGCATCGGTGAGCTGCTCGCCGAGATTCTCGCCCTGGTGGAGCGGGGCAGCCTGCGCCTGCCGCCGGTCACCGCCTGGGACATCCGCGACGCGGTGCCGGCGTTCCGCCACATCAGCCGGGCCCGGCACGTCGGCAAGAACGTGTTCACCGTCCCGGTCCCGCTCGACCCGCGGGGCACCGTCCTGATCACCGGCGGCACCGGCCTGCTCGGCGGCCTGCTCGCCGAGCATCTGGTCACCCGGCACGGGGTGCGGCACCTGGTGCTGACCAGTCGCCAGGGTGCCGCGGCGCCTGGCGCGGCGGCGCTGGCCGGTCGCCTGGAGGAGCTCGGCGCGGAGGTCGACGTGGTGGCGTGCGACGCCGCCGACCGCGCCGCGCTGAGCGCGCTGCTGGCCGGCGTTCCCGCCGCCCACCCGCTGACCGGGGTGGTGCACTGCGCGGGCGTGCTCGACGACGGCGTCCTCGCGGCGCAGACGCCGCAGCGCGTCGACGCGGTCTTCCGGTCCAAGGTCGACGCCGCGGTCCACCTGCACGAGCTGACCCGCGGCCTGGACCTGTCGATGTTCGTGCTCTACTCCTCCGTCTCGGCCACCGTCGGCTCGGCCGGGCAGGCCAACTACGCGGCCGCCAACGGCTTCCTCGACGCGCTCGCCGCGCACCGCCGTGCCCTCGGCCTGCCGGCGGTCTCGCTCGGCTGGGGCCTGTGGGCGCAGGCCAGCGCGATGACCGGGCACCTCGGCGGCGCCGACCTGACCCGGGCGACGCGGGCCGGCGCGGCGCTGTCCGGCGAGCTCGGCCTGGCCCTGTTCGATGCCGCGCTGGGCCTGCCGGCGGCGCATCTGGTGCCGGCGAACCTGGATCCCTCGGTGCTTGCGGCGACCCAGCCGCCGGCTCTGCTGCGCCGGCTGCTGCGACCGGCGATCCGCCGCGCGGCCGACGGCGTCTCCATGGGCGCCGCGACGCTGGCCGAGCGGTTGGCCACGCGGTCGGCGCCGGAACAGGACCGGCTCCTGCTCGACCTCGTCGCCGGTCACGCGGCCGCGGTGCTCGGGCACGCCACCGCCGACGCGGTCGGCGCCGACCGGGCCTTCAAGGACCTGGGCTTCGACTCGCTGACGGCGGTGGAGCTGCGCAACCGGCTCACCGCCGCCACCGGAACCCGACTGCCGGCCACGCTGGTCTTCGACCACCCGACGCCGGCGGCGCTCGCCGCGCACCTGCGCGCGTCGCTGCTGCCGGACCGGGCGACCCCGGCGGTCCTGCTCCAGGAGCACCTGGACGGGGTCGAGGCGGTGCTCGCCGACCTCGGGTCGCACGACCGGTCGCGGGTCCGCATGCGCCTGGAGGTGCTCCTGCAACGGGTCCGGGACGCCGACGGCTCCGCGGCGTCAGCGCCGGGCGGGGACACCGACGAGGACCTCGAGGCAGCCACCGCCGACAGCATCTTCGCGCTCATCGACAGCGAGCTCGAAACGTCCTGAGCGTTCTGCCGGAAGTGGCAGGGAGGGAGTGCCAGACATGCTCGATCATCAGGTACCGGTGCGGTCCTTACCCAACCCTGCGCCGCACCCGGAGCCCGTGGTTCCGGCGCGTCCGACGGGCACCGCCGACCGGCTCGCCGACCTGGCGGCCCGCCACAGCGAGGTGGTCGAGGTCGCCGAGGAGCGGGCAAAGGGCCGGCAGCACGCCAAGGGCAAGCTGACCGCCCGGGAGCGGATGGATCTGCTGTTCGACCCGGGCTCGTTCGTGGAGCTCGACGAGTTCGTCCGGCATCGGTGCACCGACTTCGGCATGGGCGACAACCGGCCCTACGGCGACGGCGTCGTCACCGGCTACGGCACCGTCGACGGGCGCCAGGTCTGCGCGTTCTCGCAGGACTTCACGATTCTCGGCGGCAGCATGGGCGAGGCGTTCGGCGGCAAGGTGCTCAAGGTGATGGACCTCGCCATGAAGATCGGCTGCCCGATCGTCGGGATGAACGACTCCGGCGGCGCCCGCATCCAGGAAGGGGTCGTGTCGCTCGCGTACTACGCCGAGCTCGGCCGCCGCAACGCGCTCGCCTCGGGGGTCATCCCGCAGGTCTCGCTCATCATGGGCCCGTGCGCCGGTGGCGCCGTGTATTCCCCGGCGATGACCGACGTCACGGTCATGGTCGAGGACATCTCGTACATGTTCGTCACCGGACCCGAGGTCGTGACCGCGGTGACCGGCGAGCGGACCAGCCCGCAGGATCTCGGCGGCCCGGCGATCAACAGCCAGATCTCGGGCAACGCCCACTACGTCGCCGCGGACGAGCAGGAGGCGTTGTCGTGGGTACGTGATCTGCTGGGTTACCTGCCCAGCAACAACCTCGACGACGTGCCGGTCTTCGGCTTCGAGCCGACGCCGGGCCCCACGGAGCGCGACCTCCAGCTGGACCGGATCATCCCGGATTCGGCGAACCAGGCCTACGACATGCACGAGATCATCTCCCGGCTCGTCGACGACGGGGCGTTCCTGACCGTCCAGGCGTCCTTCGCGCCGAACATCATCTGCGTGCTCGCCGCCATCGAGGGGCACTCGGTGGGCATCGTGGCGAACCAGCCGATGTTCCAGGCGGGCGCGGTCGACATCGACGCGTCGGACAAGGCGGCGCGGTTCGTGCGCTTCTGCGACGCGTTCAACATCCCGATCCTGACCCTGGTCGACGTGCCGGGGTACATGCCCGGGATCGAGCAGGAGCGGCGCGGCATCATCCGGCACGGGGCGAAGCTGCTGTACGCGTACGCGGAGGCCACCGTGCCGAAGGTGACCGTCGTGGTCGGCAAGGCCTTCGGCGGCGGCTACGCGGTCATGGGTTCGAAGCATCTCGGCGCCGACCTCAACCTCGCCTGGCCGACCGCCCAGATCGCCGTGGTCGGCGCGCGGGCCGCGGTCCAGGTCCTGCACCGCAAGGCGCTCGGCGCGGTCGACGGCGCCGACCGGGACCAGCTGCAGGCCAAGCTGACCGACGAATACGAGCAGAAGTTCAGCACGCCGTACGTGGCGGCCGAGCGCGGCTACCTGGACCTGGTGATCCGCCCGTCGCAGACCCGGGAGCTGGTCGCCGGTGCGCTGCGGACGCTGCGGCAGAAGCGGGTCGAGCGGCCCAACCGCAAGCACGGCAACATCCCGCTGTGAGCGAACGGAACGGCCCCGGGAGATCCTCCCGGGGCCGTTTCCGTCTGTCGCGTCGCGCCGCTACCGGACGCTGCGGCCGAACTGCCGGGAGCTCCAGACGACCGCGGCCGCCGCGAGCACCGCGACGATCGTCACGCTCTGCCAGACGACGTCGGCGCCGACGTCGCCGGCGAACAGGGCCCGCATCCCGCCGACGGCCCAGGAGAACGGATTCCATTTCGCGACGTGTTGCAGCCACAGCGGGGCCAGCGCCATCGGCAGCAGGATGCCCGACAGCAGCAACAGCGGCTGCGAGATGGTGTTGATGATCGGGGACAGCGTCGCCTCGCTCTTCAGCGCCAGGGCGACGCCGTTGGACGCCGCCGAGGTGCTCAGCGCGATGAGGCTCACCAGCAGGAACGCCAGCAGCAGGTCGACGAGGTGGACCCGCAGGCCGAACGGCAGCGCCAGCAGGGTGATGAGCACGCACTGGCACAGCAGCACGACCACGTCGCGCAGCGAGCGGCCCAGCAGCATGGCGAGGCGGCTGATCGGGGTGACCCGGGACCGCTCGATCACGCCGGCGCGCAGCTCGACGAGCAGCCCGAAGCCCTGGAACAGCCCGCCGAAGATGGCGAGCAGCACCAGCAGGCCGGGCACGAACATGGTGTACGCCTCGCCGCTGCTCGACGCGCCGAGGGCACTCTTGAGCAGCGGCGCGAACAACAGCAGGTACGTGAGCGGCTCGAAGATCCCGAGGAAGATCCAGACCGGGTTGCGGATGAGTTGGGTCAGCTGGCGATGGAAGATCAGCCAGGTGCCGCGAGCGGTGTCCATGTCGGTTCCCTTCAGCTCACGTTCAGCGAACGGCCGGCCTTGGCCAGGAACACGTCGTCGAGGCTGGGCCGGTGCACCTCGATGCTGTCGGGGACGATGCCCGCGCCGTCGAGCGTGCGCAGGATGTGCGTGATCGAGGCCGAGCCGGACTCGACGTACAGGCGCAGGCCGTGCTCCTCGAGCGGCTCGATCTTCGCCACGTACGGCTCCTCGTCGAGCAGCTTGTGCGCCGCCGGGGTCGAGCCGTTGAGGTTGAGGGTGACCACGTCGCCGGCGATCTCGCGCTTGAGCGACTCGGTGCTGTCGTTCGCGACGATCTGCCCCTGGTCGATGATCGCGATGCGGTCGCAGAGCGCGTCGGCCTCGTCCAGGTAGTGGGTGGTGATGAGGACCGTCATGCCCTCGGCCCGCAGGCGCTTGACCTCTTCGCGGATCTCGGCGCGCCCGGCCGGGTCCAGCCCGGCGGTCGGCTCGTCGAGGAAGAGCACCTGCGGATCGTTGATCATGCCCATGGCGATGTCGACCCGGCGGCGCTGACCGCCGGAGTAGGTCTTGCACCGCCGGTCGGCGTACTCGGTGAGGCCGAACGTCTCCAGCGCCCGCTCCGCCCGGCGGTGCGCCTCGGCCTTGCTGATGCCGTACATGCGCGCGTGCATGACCAGTTCCTCGCGGGCGGTGGCGTCGCCCCACGTGCTGCCACCCTGCGAGACGTAGCCGATCCGGCGGCGGACCTCGTTCGGCTCCTTCACCAGGTCGGCGCCGGCAATGGTGGCGCCGCCGCCGTCGGGCTTGATCAGGGTCGTGAGCATGCGGAGGGTCGTGGTCTTGCCCGCGCCGTTCGAGCCGAGGAAGCCCAGGACCTCCCCGGGCCCGACGTCGAAGCTGATGCCGCGGACGGCGTCAACCGTGATTTTCTGCCGGCCGAACCGCAGGTCGTAGGACTTGCGCAGGTCGCGTACTTCGATCATGTCCGGCTCCAGAGACTCGTGCCAGGATCTGCCGTTGGACTCGCTCATGCGACCGCGCCCGCCGGGTCCCGCAGGACCGGACGAGCGCGGCGCGGTGACGCTGTGCGGCCGGCGCGGGCGCCGCCGCGGGTCTCGTGAGCCGCGATCGCAGGCTTGTGACCCAGGCTCCATGTTCAAACGGGGCACCGCGGACCGGTACCCGTATGCCACCCCTATTCCGGGAAACTGGCCGCAGGAGGTCGGATTCGCCTTGCCATTGTCCGCCGCAGATGGCGATGCTGATGAAAAGCCGGTGCGGGGTCCGGCACGATTCCGGGCCCGAAGAACGCCGGCGGCATTTCGCGGAAAGGACGGGAAATGACCACCGACGACGAGGATCTCTGGATTCGCAATTATCACCCGGCCGCGCCGGGCAGTCCCCGGTTGGTCTGCCTGCCGCACGCCGGAGGCTCCGCGAGCTTCTACTTCCCGGTCTCCCGGGCGCTCGCGCCGGACGTCGAGGTCCTCGCGATCCAGTACCCGGGCCGGCAGGACCGCCGCACGGAGCCGTCGGAGACGGACCTGCACGAGCTGGCCAGGAGGATCTTCGGCGTGCTGCGGGGGCGCGCGGACCAGCCGCTGGCCCTCTTCGGCCACAGCATGGGCGCGAGCCTCGCGTTCGAGGTCGCGCGGCTGCTGGAGCACGAGGAGGGGGTCGTGCCGCTGTGGCTGTTCGCCTCCGGCCGCCGGGCGCCGTCACGCGTGCGCGACGAGCGGGTGCACCAGGAGGACGACGACGGCCTGATCAGGGAGCTGCGCCGGCTCAGCGGCACCAACGGCGACCTGCTCGGCGACGAGGAGGTCCTGCGGATGATCCTGCCGGCGATCCGGGCCGACTACACCGCGGCGGAGACCTACCGGTGCCGGCCCGGGCCGCCGCTGAGCTGCCCGGTGACCGTGTTCGTCGGCGACGCCGACCCGAAGGTGACCCTGGACGAGGCACGGTCCTGGCGGGAGCACACCACCGGCGCGTTCGACTTCCACACCTACGCCGGTGGCCACTTCTACCTGACCGGTCACCAGGCCGCAGTGCTGCGGGTCATGGCCGCGCAGCTGGGCACCCACCGGGCCCGCCCGGTCGCCGTCTGACCCACCCTCCGCACGGCACCGCCCCGTCACCCGACCGACCCGGATGGCGGGGCGGTGCCGTGTGCGTCAGGAGGCCCGGGAGCGGCCGGAGAAATCGGCGGTGAGGGGTCCGCGTAGGGGTTGGGGAGGGGGTGCCGCGTTGTTACGTTCCTCAATGGCGGTATGCGTCGAGACAAACGATTCACGAAACGCGTCGAATGCGTGCGCGAATGGCCAGACATTGCGGGGAGTGATTCGCATCATGACATCGATTCTTACGAGCACCGAGATTCTCGACCTGCCGACAATGCTGGCGCGGCGTGCCGCCGAGTCTCCTGGCGCCGTCGCGTACTCGATCGCCGGGCCGCACGGCGAGGAGGTGGTGACCTACGGCGAGCTCGAGGTCGCCGCCCGGGCCCGGGCGGCGAACCTGCTCGACCGGTGCCTGGACGGCTCCAGCGCCGTGCTGCTGTTTCCGACCGGGGCCGAGTTCCCCAAGGCACTGCTCGCCTGCCAGCTCGCCGGCGTCGCGGCCGCGCCGGTCAAGATCCCGAACCGGCGCACCGGCCTGCAGCGGGTGAGCGCGGTGGCCGACGACGCCGGCGCCCGGGTCATCCTGACCACCGCCGAGGTCCGCCGGCAGCTCCAGGAACGCTTCGGCGACATGCCCGAGCTGCACGGGCTGATGTGGATCGAGACCGACACGGTCCCGGACGGGCACGCCACGGCCTTCCTGCCACGGGTACTGGATCCCGACGGTATCGGGATGTTGCAGTACACCTCGGGATCGACCGGCACCCCGAAGGGCGTCATGGTCACCCATCGCAACTTCTGCGCGAACGCCGCCGATCTGGAGACCCGCTGGCCCACCACGGACGGCGGCCGGGTGGTGTCCTGGCTCCCGCTCTTCCACGACATGGGGCTGCTGTTCGGCATCGTGCTGCCGCTGTGGTCGGGCATACCGGCGTTCCTGTCCTCGCCGGACGACTTCGTGCGCCGCCCGATGCGCTGGCTCGAGCGGATCCAGCAGGTGCGCGGCACGCACGTCGCGATGCCCAACCTCGGCTACGAGCTGTGCGCGCAGGCGGCCCCGGACGCGCCGCCGACGCTGGACCTGTCCCTGCTGCGGGCCGCGATCAACGGCTCCGAGCCGGTGCGCTGGTCGACGATCCAGCGGTTCGGGACGGCGTTCGCCCCGTTCGGCTTCGACCCGGGCGCGGCATGCCCGGGCTACGGGCTGGCCGAGAACACGCTCAAGGTCTCCGGCAGCCGGACCGGCGAGGCGGCCCGGGTGCGCTGGCTCTCGGCGGCGGGACTGTCGGCCCGGCGGGTCGTGTTCGCCGAAGCCGGTGCCAGGGACGCGACGCCGATGGTCGGCTGCGGGCGGCCCGACGGCCTGACCGAGGTCGCCATCGTCGACCCGGCCACGCGCCGGCGCTGCCATCCGGACGAGGTCGGCGAGATCTGGTTGTCCGGCCCGTGCGTCGCCGCCGGCTACCTCGGCAAGCCCGTGGAGACCGCCGAGACCTTCCACGCCGTCATCGCCGGCGAGGAGCTCGGCACGCGCCACCTGCGCACCGGCGACCTCGGCTTCCTGCACGACGGCGAGCTGTTCATCGCCGGCCGGCTGAAGGACGTGATCATCCGCTTCGGTCGCAACCACTATCCGCAGGACATCGAGCAGACCGTCGAGCGGTGCGCCCCGGGCCTGCAGCCGTCCTGCTCCGCCGCGTTCCCGGTGGATCACGACGACGTCGAGGACCTGGTCGTCGTGGTGGAGGTCAACGGCAAGGTGCTCAAGGAGACCCCCGCGGAGGACCTGATCGAGCGCATCTGCGCGAGGGTCGAGTCCCGGCACGCGATCCCGGTCGCCGACGTCGTGCTGATCCGCCGGGGGTCCCTGCCGCGCACCTCCAGCGGCAAGGTGCAGCGCCGGGCGTGCCGCGCCGCGTACCTCGACGGCACGCTGAGCACCGTGGCCACGCCGCAGCCCTCCACCGCGGTCACCGGGGCACAGCGGTGACGGCGGTCCTGACCGCGCCGCCGGCCGCCGGCAGCCGGATCCGGGGCGTCGGCGTGTACCGGCCGCCGCGCGTGGTCTACAACGACGAGATCTGTGGCCCGATCGACTCGACCGACGAGTGGATCCGGCAGCGCTCCGGGATCGTGTGCCGGCGGTTCGCTGGGCCGGAGGAGACGGTGGTCAGCATGGGCGTCGCGGCGGGCGCGGACGCACTGGAGCGGGCCGGCATCGGGCCCGACCGGGTCGACGCGGTCCTGGTGGCGTCGATGTCATACCTGGAACAGTCGCCGCCCGCCGGACCGGAGATCGCCCACCGCATCGGCGTGCGCGGTGCGGCGGCGTTCGACATCGGCGCCGCGTGCGCCGGCTTCTGCCACGCGCTCGCGGTCGCCGACGCGCTGATCCGGGGCGGCTCGGCCCGGCACGTGCTGGTGATCGGATCCGAGCGGATGACCGACGTCATCGACCCCAAGGACCGCTCGACCGCGTTCCTGTTCGCCGACGGCGCGGGCGCCGTCCTCGTCGGTCCGGCCGAGGAGCCCGGGATCGGCCCGGTCGTGTGGGGCGCCGACGGCGCCAAGCGCGACCTCATCGCGCACGACGAGTCCTGGCTGGCCGTGCGGGGCAAGCCGGACTTCTGGCCGTGGATGCGGATGGCCGGGCCGGAGGTGTTCCGCTGGGCCATCCAGGAAATGGCGCCGGTCGCCAGGAACGCGGTGCAGTCCGCCGGACTGACGGTGGCGGATCTCGCCGCGTTCGTGCCGCATCAGGCCAACGTCCGCATCATCAACAAGCTGGCGGCGGCGCTGCAGCTGCCGGAGCCGGTGGTGGTGGCCCGCGACGTCGAGCGGTCCGGCAACACCTCGGCCGCGTCGATCCCCCTGGCGCTGGAGACGCTCCTCGCCGACAACGCGGTCACCCCGGGAGGCCTGGCGCTGCTGGTCGGCTTCGGCGCGGGACTGTCCCACGCGGCGATGGTGGTGCGCCTGCCGTGATCCGCCCGTCCGGCAACCCCTACCGACCGGCCGGAAGCCCCGGCGGGGCGGATCGTAGGGGTTGTCCGGTGCGGGTGTGGCGCCCCTACGATCGGGCGACCGCCACGCCCGCGCGGCGCATCGCGCGTCGATCGCTCTGGAGAGAACGGTGGTGCACGTGCTGACCGGTCTGTGCGACGGGACCCTGGACCGCCCCGACGCGGTGTGCGTGGCCGACCGGACGCTGTCCGGGGAGGCCCTGCTCGGCGCCGGGCGCGCGGTCGCCGCCGACGTCGCCGGCGCGGGCGTGGTCGCGATCCACGCCACCCCGACGCTGGAGACCGTCGTCGCGATGGTCGGCGCGCTCGCCGCCGGGGTGACCGTGGTCCCGGTGCCTCCCGACTCGGGTGTCGCGGAGCGCGCGCACCTGCTCGGCGACTCCGGCGCGGAGCTGCTGCTGCGCACCGGCCCCGATGCCCTCCCGCCGTCCGGCGTGCCGGAGGTCCCGGTCGACGTGGCCCGCCGCTCGGCCGTGGCGCCCCCTCCGGCGGACCCGGACCGGCTCGCGATGATCATGTACACGAGCGGCACCACCGGCGCGCCGAAGGGCGTCATGCTGTCCGGGGCGGCCCTCGCCGCCGGTATCGACGCGCTGGCCGCGGCCTGGGCGTGGACCCCGGCCGACGTGCTGGTGCACGGCCTGCCGCTGTTCCACGTGCACGGGCTCGTGCTCGGGCTGCTCGGCCCGCTGCGGATCGGCAGCCCGTTGCGGCACACCGGCCGCCCCCACCCCAGGCGGTACGCCGCCGCGCAGGGGACCCTGTACTTCGGGGTGCCGACCGTGTGGTCGCGCGTCGCCGCCGAGCCCTCGGCCGCCCGCGCGCTGGCCCGGGCCCGGCTGCTGGTCTCCGGCAGTGCGCCCCTGCCGGTCCCGGTCTTCGAGCGGCTGTGGGCGCTGACCGGGCACCGGCCCGTCGAGCGGTACGGGATGACCGAGACCCTCATCACCGTCAGCGGCCGCGCGGACGGTGAACGCCGGGCGGGGCACGTGGGGCTGCCGGTCGACGGGGTGGTGACAAGACTGGTGCACGACGACGGAGCCGAGCTGCCCCGCGACGGCGTCTCCATCGGCGAGCTGCAGGTGCGCGGCCCGATGCTGTCCAGCGGCTACTGGCGCCGCCCCGACGCGACGGCGGCGTCCCGGACCGTGGACGGCTGGCTGCGCACCGGGGACGTCGCGGCGATCGGCGCCGACGGGTGGCACCGCATCGTCGGGCGCGCCTCGACCGATCTCATCAAGAGCGGCGGCTACCGCATCGGCGCCGGCGAGGTCGAGGACGCGCTGCTGGCCCATCCGGCGGTCCGCGAGGCGGCGGTCGTGGGCGTCCCGGATGACGACCTGGGCCAGCAGGTGACCGCCTATGTCGTGGCCGACGGGGTCAGCGCCCGGGAGCTGGCGGGGTTCGTGGGCGAGCACCTGTCGGCGCACAAGCGGCCGCGGCGGATCCACTTCGTGCAGCGGCTGCCGCGCAACGCCATGGGCAAGGTACAGAAGACCCTCCTCACGTAGCGTGATGCCCCACCCCTGCCGGCGGCCCCTTCCCCCCGACCCCCGTGGTCGCCGGATAGCCCATCGATAGCGGCGCCGAAACATCCCGGTAACGGTGTGCCACGCATTTGCCGGGGCATCGCCACCGGTTTGATAGGGGTTGACCGGTGTCTTTGTTATTCATACGGTCGCCGTGGCGAATCAGATGCTCGTCGGCCGGTTTCCGCCCCTGTCATACGTCTGCGGCGTTCGGCTACGACGACACCTTCGCGTACTGCCGACAGCTGCGGACTCGCAGCGGGGGGAGAACACCATGACTGCTGTCGTCGAACTGGCCACGTCACCGGCGCGGGTCGCCGAGGCGTCCGCGGAAGCGCCCGCCAGGCGCGGTCACCATGGCAACATTCCTTTGTGAGCGGCCGTTTTCCGGGCCGGAGGGCGCAGCCGTGCGCCGCTGCCCGGGGTCCTCGGCGGGTGCGGTCGTAGCGCTGACCGCGGGGTTCGGCCGGCTCGGCCGGTCAGCCCGGTTGGAGGGCTGAGCGGTGCTCGAGGAGCTGGTGCCGAGCCAGGTCGTCTGCGTCGAGACGACCCAGGACCACCCGATCACGCTGTTCCCGCAGGAGCAGGCGGTGGTGGCGGGCGCGGTCGAGAAACGGCGGCTTGAGTTCGGCACCGCGCGCTGGTGCGCCCGGTCGGCACTGCGCCGCCTGGGGCTGCCCCCGACGCCGATCGTGCCGCAGCAGCGGGGCGAGCCCAGCTGGCCGCCGGCGGTCGTCGGCAGCATCACGCACTGCCTCGGCTTCCGCGCCGCGGCGGTGGCGTATCGCAAGGACGTCCTGACGGTCGGCATCGACGCCGAGCCCAACGAGCCGCTGCCCGGCGGCGTGTTCGAGGCGATCTCGCTGCCCGAGGAGCGCCAGGAGCACCGGCGGCTCGGGGCCGCCGGCGACGTGTGCTGGGACCGGCTGCTGTTCTCGATGAAGGAGTCGGTCTACAAGGCGTGGTACCCGGTCGCGCACCGGTTCCTGGACTTCAACGCCGCGACGGTGCACATCGACCCGGACCACGGCACGTTCACCGCCAAGCTGCATACTTCTCCGGCGCGGGTCGGCGGCCTGCGGATCGCGGGCTTCACCGGCCGGTGGGTGGCCCGCGACGGGTTGCTCGTCACCGCCATCGCAGTGCTGAGCCCGGACGCCGCGCCGCGCGACGGCGCCGACGCGACCGGGTCGCGAGCGGCTGCGGGGCGATAACACTAGGGGGACCGGTACGGGTTGGCGCCCCAGTGTGACGCGCGTAACTTCGAATCATCACAGCGATTCGAAAATAGGCGGACATCGTCGTTCACGGGCCATCTTCAAATCGCGGTGATCCGACCCCAGATGGAGGTTCAAAGTGATGGAAGATTACGTAAGCGAAATGGTCTACGTCCGCCTCGAGGGTGGGCCGCAGCACATGCCGCCCGCGATGCGGGACGCTCGCGCCTCGGCCTCCGACCTGAAGATCAAGCTGGAGTACTACGGGGGCTACGAACACTTCGAGCGCGTCACGACGGGTGACGTCGACGCGTCCCCGGTCGTCTTCCAGTGGACCGGCCGGACGCGGATCGCGGAGTAGGTCGGTGCGGCGATGATCGTGTTCCTCTGCCCTTCGCCGCGTGGCCTGAGCGCGGGAAGTCCGGCTCATCGGCGGATTCGCCCCCGTACCAGCTGAAAACGCGCTTGTCCTGCCGGTTGGCGCGAACCGCCTTTCCGGTGTTATTCGGACTTATCCGTGCGGATCATGTATTTGCCCGGCCGTTTCGGCCCGTGATGCCGGGAAAGCGCTGCAACAGCACGCCGTCGAGGGGCTGCCGGCACCGGCGCGAGTTGCCGTGGTCAGCCCCTCGGCGGCCATCGGAATTGGGTGCGCAGCGCGCAGTGTCACGATTGTGTTGCGCGAGGTGTCGAAACGATGTCACCAACCTTCGTTTTTGGCCCTCCATGCAAATTGGCGCCTGCGAAATTCATCGTTCGCCGGTTGCGAGAAAACTACCCGCCTCGTAGGGTGGCCTGGGGTGAATCGAAGAGGCAGGTTGGGGTGTCGCACCCGCATTCCTTCTTCGCATTGACGCCGGTCGTGCGCGGTCGGTCCGTCCGGGTGTCGATCGGTGGCATGTGCGGCGGTGCGGGATCCGCATGCCCAGGCCATTGCCGTCCTACCAGTGCGGGACAGGTCATGATCAGCCGTGATCACCGGACCAGCGTGACGGACACGCCATTGCTCGCACCATGCGCCGAGCGCGCAAGTTTCGACACCCCGAAGATCGCCGCCTGGTGGGGACATGCCCCGGCCGTGCGCGCAACGGGGGGATTCGCATGGAGTTTCGCGTGCTCGGTCCGTTGGAGGCGCTGGCGGGGGGTCGCCGCATCGAACTCGGTGGATCACGGCAGCAGATCGTCCTGGCGAGCCTGTTACTGGAGGCCAACCGGGTCGTCCCGATCGCCCGGCTGATCGACGCCGTCTACGGCGACGACGTCCCCTCGACCGCCCGCGCACAGACCCAGATCTGCGTCTCGTCGCTGCGGCGGTTGTTCGCGTTGCACGGCCGGCCAGAGGCCATCATCACCCGCTCCAAGGGCTACGTGCTGGAGGTCCAGCAGGGCACGCTGGACCTGCACCAGCACGACGAGCTGGTCGCGAACGCCAGGCGGGCCCGCGACGTGGGGCGGCCCGAGGAGGCGGTGCAGCACTACCGCGCGGCCCTGCAGCTGTGGCGCGGATCGGCGTTGGAGGACATCGACAGCGCGCTGGTGCGCAACGCGGTCGGCCGGCTCAACGAGCGACGGATCACGGTCGCCGAGGCCTGCATCGAGCTTGAGTTGAGCCTGGGTCAGCATCGTGACGTGGTGGCCGAGCTGACCGATCTCGTTGCCGAGCACCCGCTGCGGGAGCGGCTGCGGGGGCAGCTCATGCTGGCGCTGTACCGCTCCGGGCGCCAGGCCGAGGCGCTCGAGGTGTACCGCTCGGCCCGCCAGACCATGATCGAGGAGCTCGGCCTCGAGCCCAACGAGTGGCTCCAGCGGCTGGAGCACGGCATTCTCACCTCCGACGCGACCCTGCAGCTGTCCGCGCCCTTCCCCGCCGTCGTGCCGGTCGGGCCGCCCGCGCCGCGCGAGCCGGTCGAGGTGGCCCCGCTCGAACCACGGACCCCGGCACCGCCCCCGCCGCCGCAGGCGGTGGACGCGCCGAACATGCTGCCGACGGACATCGGCGACTTCACCGGCCGCAGCAGCCACGTCGACGCGATCCAGCAGCAGTGCGTGATGGCCCAGGACGAACCCGACCGGCTCGCGGTGCCCGTCATCGTCATGGTCGGCAAGCCCGGCGTGGGCAAGACGACGCTCGCCGTCCACGTCGCCCACCGCGTGTCAGGCGACTTCGCCGACGGGCAGCTCTTCGCGAACCTGCACGGCCGGGGTTCGCAGCGGGTCGGCCCGATGCAACTGCTCGAGCGGTTCCTGCGCACGCTCGGGGTGCCCGGCAACGCCATGCCGGACGGCCTGGACGAGCGCGCGGAGATGTACCGCGACCTGCTGTCCAACCGGCGGGTGCTGATCGTGCTCGACAACGTCGACAGCGAGGGACAGGTGCTGCCCCTCCTGCCCGGCACCCCACTGTCGGTCGTCATGATCACCAGTCAGAACCGGCTCTCCGGCATTCCCGGCGCGGTGCACGTCGAGGTCGGGGTGTTCGACTCACGGCAATCGATCGAGCTGCTGTCGCGGATCGTCGGGATCGGCCGGGTCCGCAACGAGGCCAACGCCGCCCTGGACCTCGCCGAGCTGTGCGGGCACCTGCCGCTCGCGCTGCGCATCGCCGGTGCCCGGCTGGCGGCCCGCCCGCAGTGGACCCTCGAGCAGCTGGTCGACCGGCTCACCAACGAGACCCGCCGGCTCGACGAGCTCAAGCACGGCGGGATGGGCATCCGGGCGAGCATCTCGCTGGCGTACGACGCGGTCGACGAGGCGGCCAAGCGGTTGTTCCGGCGGCTTGCCGTCGTCGATCTGCCCGTCTTCTCCGGCTGGGTCAGCGCCGCGCTGCTCGACCTGCCGCTGCACGAGGCACAGGACCTCCTCGACAGCCTCGCCGACGCGCAGCTGGTGGAGATCACCGACGGCGGGCTCGGGCTGCACAGCCAGTACCGCTTCCACGACCTGATCCGGGTCTTCGCCCGCGAGCGCCTGGCCGTGGAGGAGAGCGTCGCGGACCGCAACGCGGCGCTCGAGCGGGTGCTGGGCGCGTTGCTGTACCTGTCCTCCGAGGCGCACCGGCGCGTCTACGGCGGCAACTTCCTGCAACTGCGCAGCACGGCGTCGCGGTGGCCGCTGTCCGACCGGATCGTCGATCAGCTCGTCACGCCGCCGCTGCAGTGGTTCGAGCGGGAGCGCGCGACGATCGTGGCCGGCATCCGCCGTGCCGCGCAGGCCGGCCTCGTCGACCTGTGCTGGGACCTGGCGATCACCGCCGTGACGCTGTTCGAGTCCCGGCTGTACCTCAACGACTGGCGGGAGACCCACGAGATCGCGCTGGTCGCCGCCCGGCAGACCAACAACCAGCTCGGGCAGGCCGCCATCCTCTACTCGACCGGCTCACTGTCCATCGTGGAGCAACGATTCGGGGATGCGCGCCGGGAGCTCGAGGGCGCCTACACGCTGTTCGGAGCCGTCGGCGACGAGCAGGGCCAGGCGCAGGCGGTGCGCAACCTCGCGTTCCTCGACCGGATGGGCGGCGAACTCGGCCGGGCGTCGAGCCGCTACGAGGAGGCGCTGGAGATCTTCCGCCGCGACGGCGACCTGGTGGCGGCGGCCTACGTCCTGCACGGCCTGGCGCAGGTGCGGCTGGAGAGCGGCCGGGTCGACGCCGCGAAGCAGATGCTCACCGAGGCACTCGACCTCAGCCGGCGCGGCGGCAGCCGCCGGGTCGAGGCGCAGGTGCTGCACCGCTTCGGCGGCCTGTATCTGCAGGAGCGCTCATACACCGCGGCGGTCGAACTGTTCGGCCAGGCCCTCGAGGCGGTGCGGGACATCGGCGACCCGATCGGCGAGGCGTACGCCCTGCACGGCCTGGGCACCGTGCACCTGGGCCTGGGGGCGTTCCAGAAGGCGGGCGACACGTTCGAGGTGGCGCTCAGGCTGGCCGGCACCGCAGGGGAGCGGCTGGTCGAGGCACGGGTGCTGCTCGCCATGGGCGAGCTGGCCCTGGCGCAGGCGAATCCGACGGAGGCGGTCAGCCGGTTGCAGCGCTCGCTGCAGTTGTTCCGGGGGATGCGGGCCCCCATGTTCGAGGCGCAGGCGCTGAGCATGCTCGCAGACGCATACGCCGCGGCCGGAAGCCGCGGCGTGGATGATGGTTCGGTGTCGGCGACGATCCAGGGCATCGAGTCGCCCACCGTGTCGCCCGTGGTGCCGCCCGCCGGGTCGCCCGTCGTGCCGCAGCAATCGCGGCGGACACTGGACGAGCCGGCCCCGTCCGCCTGACCGCCGTGCCGCCGCCGTCTGGACAGGCGACGACACCAGGTCTCAGTTCGGGTTGATGGCCGTGCCGTGCCGCCGGAGGCTCAGCCCCAGGGCGTGTGGTCGGTCCCATTGGACGACGGGCTCGGCGACGGGCTCGAGGGGATCGGAATGGGCGTGCCGACCGGGCCGTCCGCCTGGGCGGCGGTGGCGCCGGCGAAGATGATGGCCGCTGCGGCGCAGGTCGTGACGATGATGGCGCGGATCTTGAGTGAACGACGCATTTCCTCTACCTGCCTTCGTCGAGTGTTCCGGCCGCTTGCCTGTCGGTGCGGCCGGCGATGAAGTCAACGTAGGAATGCCTTCCATCGGTGCGCTATCTCGACGTTTCCAGGCCAGCATCATAGTGCGGCGATAGCGGATCGATGATCCGACGATAGCGGACCGAAGATCGTTGGATAGTGCCGTCGTCGATTGTTTGCACACATCTCGATGCGCCGTGGCGTCGGTGACCCGGTACCCCGCATCGGGCGCATGCAACCAGGTTGGTGAGGAAAATGAGAGTTTCGGTGCAGGCGTTGGACGGCGTTTACGGTCGTTCCGCCGCCGGGCTTCGCGCTCGTATCGAGCGCATCGGTGAAAACGTGTGGGAGCCGGTCGCGTCCGGCGAGACGGACATCGATGGATTCATCACCGACTGGATCGGCACGACGTTTGAAACCGGTGCACACCGCATTGTCTTCGACAGCGACTTCTATTTCGCTGCGCTCGGTGTGACGGCCGCATACCCCGACGTGACCGTGACGATCCGCAATGCCGACCGGGCCGAGAACTGCCGGATCCAGGTGGTGCTCGCCCCGTCGTCGTACTCGATGTACTTCGGGACGCACGGATGAGCGGGCTGTGCCGGTGCGGGGTGCCTGCGGCGCGCCCACCGGTTGCCCTCGTGCGGCCCGGGCGACCGCTTGCGAGGAGGAAGTGCCGTGAACAGCAATCGCAGTCCGGCCCACCGTTACCTGCCCGCCGCCGGCGTGGCCCTGCCTGATCGGGCCTGGCCCGCGCGGCAGCTGACCGCAGCCCCGCGGTGGCTCTCCACCGACCTGCGGGACGGCAACCAGTCGTTGGTCCGTCCGATGTCCCCCGAACGGAAGCTGGTGATGTTCCGGCTCCTCGTGGAGATGGGCTACAAGGAGATCGAGGTCGGCTTCCCGGTCGCGAGCCAGGACGATCACGACTTCGTGCGGCTGCTCATCGAGCAGGACCTGATCCCGGACGACGTCCGCATCGCGGTGCTGGTGCAGGCGAGGGACGAGCTGCTGCGCCAGACCGTGGAGAGCCTCGCCGGCGCGCCCCGCGCGACGATCCACATCTACAACGCCACGGCACCGCTGTTCCGCTCGACGGTGTTCGGCATGTCCCGCGACGAGTGCCGGGACCTCGCGGTGCGGGGCACCCGGCTGATGATGAAGTACGCGGACCGGACGCTCGCCGGGTGCGACCTGAGCTTCCAGTACTCACCCGAGATGTTCAACGAGACCGAGCTCGAGTTCTCCCTTGACGTCTGCGAGGCCGTCATGGACGTGTGGGAGCCGGGACCGGGCCGACCGATCATCCTGAACTTCCCCACGACGGTCGAACGGACCACGCCCAACGTGTTCGCCGACCAGATCGAGTGGATGGACCGCAACCTCTCCCGCCGGGAGCACGTGTGCCTGTCCGTGCACCCGCACAACGACCGCGGCACGGGCGTCGCGACGGCCGAACTGGCTCAGCTGGCCGGCGCGCAGCGGGTCGAGGGGTGCCTGTTCGGCAACGGCGAGCGGGCCGGCAACGTGTGCCTGGTGACCCTCGGGCTCAACCTGCTGACCCAGGGCATCGACCCGGGCATCGACTTCGGCGACATCAACAAGGTCCGCCGGACCGTCGAGTACTGCAACGAGATCCCGGTGCACCCCCGCCACCCGTACGGCGGCGACCTGGTGTACACCGCCTTCTCCGGCTCGCACCAGGACGCCATCAACAAGGGCTTCGCGGCCCGCGCCGTCGCCGTGGCGGCGGCCGGCGAGGATGACGTGCCGTGGCAGATCCCGTACCTGCCGCTCGACCCGGCCGACGTCGGGCGGACCTTCGAGAGCGTGGTGCGGATCAACAGCCAGTCCGGCAAGGGCGGCGTCGCGTATACGATGAGTTCCCGGTTCGGCCTGCACCTGCCACGCGAGCTGCAGGTCGAGTTCGCCGGTCGGGTCCAGCGCGTGGCCGAGGCCGAGGGCGGCGAGCTCGGCCCGGCCCGGCTGTTCGACCTCTTCCACGAGTCGTACGTCTCCAGGCAGCTGCTCTCCGCGCCGATCGCCGCGCACCGCACCGTCCCCACCGAGCTGTACGTCGACGGCGGCGGGTTCGCGATCGGCGCGGCCCGTGCCGATGCCGTCCAGGCGGTCACGTCCACGCTCGGGCTGTGGGGCATCGACGTGCGTGCGCTGCACCGCACCGGCATCGACGTGGCCCCGGACGCCGCGGACATCCAGGTCGCCGTCTACGCGGCGTGCCAGATCCGGGGCGAGTGCTGGTGGGGCGTGGGCATCGACGCCGAACCCGCCCGCGCGGCCTACGCGGCCGTCTGCGCGGCGGTCCGCCGGGCGCAGATCGCCAGGCCCACCCCGCAGCGGATCCCGGCCCCGCCGCTCGGCCGGCTGCGCGCCCTTCCGGCGGGCTGAGGTGCCGCGGACCTGGTGGATCGATAACCGTCCGATAGTGCGCCGAGGCCGGCCCGGCACATCGTAGGTATGAAGCCACAGCAATCGACATTCGGGGAGGTCGAAAGTGAACACCGTGGAGCGGGACGCGGCTTTGATCATGTTGGAGGAGTTCCTTGCCGGCGCGGTGACCGGCCGGGGGAGGGTCGTCGCCGTCACCGGCACCGTCGGCGCCGGCAAGTCCGAACTGCTCAAGATGTTCGCCGAGCGGGTCGTCGACCTCGGGGCACTGGCGATCCAGGCCAGCGGGTCCCGGGCCGAGCGTGAACTGCCGCTCGGCCTGCTCAACCAGCTGCTGCGCGACGCCCCGCTGCCCACCGACGAGCGGGACCGCGCGATGAACCTGTTGTACGAGGGTGCGCGCTCCGCCATGCAGTCCGGCGAGGGCGTCGGGCAGATCGACGCGCAGATCGTGCACGCGCTGTGCACCGTGCTGCTGGAGCTGTCCGAGCGGTACCCCCTCGCGATCATCATCGACGACGTGCAGCACGCCGACCGGGCCTCGCTGGTGTGCCTGGCCTACCTCGCCCGCCGGGTGCGCTTCGCGGAGCTGCTGACGGTCTTCAGCTACTCGGAGTTCGACCGCTCGGCGGAGACGTCGCTGCACGCCGACCTGCTGCGCTCGCCGCACGGCACGCGGCTGCGGCTCGGGCCGCTGACCCAGGACGGGGTGCTCGCGATGGCGGCCGCGCAGGTCGGCGCCGCGCCGGCCGAGCGCTTCAGCGCCGACTGGTTCGCCCTCAGCGGCGGCAACCCGCTGCTCCTCAGCGGGCTGCTGGAGGACCACGCCGCAGCCACGGCCGAGCGGGGGCTCCCGCCCGAGGAGGTGGCGGTCAGCGACGCGTACGGCCGGGCGGTCGTCACCTGCCTGCACCGCGGCGATCCGCGGATGCTGCACATCGCCCGCGGGCTCGCGGTGCTGTCCGAGCCGGACGCCGTCGACCGGCTGATCGGCGTCGATCCCGCCCTGGTGTCCCAGGTGGTCCGGTCGCTGACCGCGGCCGGCGTGCTGAGCCTGGGCCGGTTCCGCCACGAGGTGGCCCGCGCCGCCGTCCTGGCCGACGTCGACACCGAGCTGCTCATGGACCTGCACCGGCGCGCCGCCGTCCTGGCCTACGACCGTGGCGTGGGACCGGCGGTCGTCGCCGAGCACCTGCTCAACGCCGACGGGATCGACGAGCCGTGGGCGGTGGCGGTGCTCGAGGACGCCGCCCGGCAGGCGCTGCGCGACGGCCGGGTCGAGTCCGGCGTCGCCTACCTCAAGCTCGCCTGGCGCGAGTGCCGCGAGGAGTCGCACCGCAACGCGCTCATGACCATGCTGCTGCGCGCCGAGTGGCGGATCAATCCCGCGATGTCGGGCAACCTGCTGACGCAGCTGTCCGACAGCATGTACCGCGGCCAGCTGCGCGGCAACGACGCCATCGTGCTGGCGAAGGCATTGCTGTGGCACGGCCAGTTCGCCGGCGCGCAGGAGGTGTTCGAGCGGCTGGGCGAGTCGGGGGCGGTCGACGAACAGGACACGGTCACCGAGCTCGCGATCAGCCGGCCGTGGCTGCGCTGCACGTACCCGGAGTTCCCGGACCTGCTGCCCCGGCCGTCCGCCCGCCCCGCCCCGGCCGTCACGACGGTCTCGGCCAGCCGCCGCCTCAGCGCGGTGAGCGTGCTGGCGAACGTGCTCGAGGGCGGCCCGGGCCGGGACACGGTGGCCGCGGTCGAGCGGATCCTGCGCAGCACGCACCTCGACGAGATGACGCTCGACACGGTCGAGAGCGGGCTGCTCGCACTGACCTACGCCGGGCACGCGGAGCAGGCCGCGCCGTGGTGCGACCTGTTCATGGAGGAGGCGTACGCCCGGCGGGCCCCCAGCCGGCAGGCCCGGCTCGCGGCGGTGCGCGCCGAGATCTCCCTGCGCCTCGGCGAGCTGTCCAGCGCCGCCGACCACGCCCGCCTGGCCCTGCGGATCATCCCGGCGAGCAGCTGGGGCGTCGCCGTCGGCGGCCCGCTGTCGGTGCTCATCCTCGCCGGGGCGGCGATGGGCCAGCACGGCGAGGTGCAGCAGTGCCTCGACCAGCCGGTGCCGGAGGTCATGTTCCAGACCCGCTACGGGCTGTCATACCTGCAGGCGCGCGGCCGGTTCAGCCTGATGACCGGGCACGTCTCGCTGGCGCTGCGCGACTTCCAGCGCTGCGGCCGGCTGATGAGCGAGTGGGCGCTCGACTCGCCGGGCCTGATCGCCTGGCGGCTCGACGTGGCCGAGGCGTACCTGGCGATGGGCAGCACCGAGCAGGCCACGAAGCTCATCGAGGAGCAGCTCGACCGCTCGACGGAGCTGCCCCGGGTGTGCGGGATCGCGATGCGGCTGTTCGCGTCGACGAGCCTGCTCCGGCACCGGCCGATGTTCCTGCGCCAGTCGGGCGACCTCCTGCAGAACTGCGGCGACCGGTACGAGCTGGCCCGCACGCTCGCCGCACTCACCGACACCTACGAGGCGCTCGGCGAGTCCCGGCGGGCCGGCCTGATCAGCCGCCGGGCGCGGGGCCTGGCGCAGGAGTGCCGGGCGCCGTTCGGCATCGCCGAGCCCGAGGCCCCCGCCGAGGCACCCGCCCCGGAGCTGGTGGCCGTCGCCGCGACCAGCCCGGTCGCGTTGCTCAGCGACGCCGAGCGCCGGGTCGCCGCGCTCGCCGCGGTGGGGTACACCAACCGGGAGATCTCCGACAAGCTGTTCGTCACCATGAGCACCGTCGAGCAGCACCTGACCCGGACATACCGCAAACTCAACGTGACCAGCCGCGCGGAGCTGCCCTCGAGCCTGGACCTCGGCCGCGGCCTGGAGGCGTGAGCGTGGTCCTGGGGCTGCGCGTGAGCGCGGCCCTAGGGCAGTTGCTTCGTGCCGAGGTTGCGGATCGAGGCGCGCAACGGCGTCTTGGTCGACACGTTGAGGAAGCAGTGCGCGGTGCGGTCGCCGATGGCCCACTGGCTCGCGGTGAGGCCGGTCCAGAACGTGTAGATGTCGGCGCGCTGATACAGCTGGGTCTGTGAGATGCCGAGGAACTGCGCGATCTTCAGGTAGCACGCGTCGCCGGCGAGCTCCTTGAGGCGCAGCTGGTTCGGGTACTCGCCGGCCGGGGCGGTCCACGCGCCGACGAACTCGGTGTCGTGCGGGACGTCGCAGGCGACGGGCTTGACGGCCTCGACGGCACCGTAGAAGCCCTTGGCGTCCAGGTCGTCGCCGGTGAGCTGGACGCAGGTCAGCGCGAGCGGGCGGTCCTGGGCGAGCCCGCCCTTGACGCTGCCGGTGCGCTCCAGCGGCGCGAACAGGTCGTCGGCCGCCTCGGCGATCCCGCACAGGAACTGCCGGCCGCCGGCCTGCCACACCGCGGGCAGCGGCACGCGGAAGACGGGGAAGAGCCGGCCGCCGCGCCAGTCGCCGCCGAGGTACGCGGCGGCGGCCTTGTCGCACTCGGCGAACGCGGCGCGGCTCGGGTCGCTGTCCCAGGCGGGCGGGGCGGCCGCGTCGGGGACCGTGCCGGTGCCGACGACCTCGATCGCGTGTGGCTCGGCGCAGTCCACGGCCTGCAGCGGCACCACCGACGGCTCGAACGCGCTGACGCCGCCGGTCAGGCAGGTGCCGGCGGGCGGCGGGGCGTAGGAGGCGGCGGGCAGCGCGAACCAGCCGTTGATCAGGTCGCCGTCGGTGCCGGCCGGGTTGCCGCAACCGGCGAGGGTCGCCGTCAGGATGAGCAGCGCCACCGCCACGCCCCGACGCACCCTCAGCCGCCGGTGACGAGACTGTGGTCGAGCACCTCGGAGGTCTTGTCGTCGGCGCCGGGCTCCTTGCGCAGGAAATACACCGAACCGATGGCCATGGCCAGGCACAGCACGACCAGCGTGGCGATGATCGCGATCAGGATGACGACCATCCGGTCCCGCGGCGCCCGGACCGGCTGTGGCGCGTACAAGGGTGGCCCAGCGCCAGGTGGGAACGAGCCGGGTGGGAAGGAGCCGGGTGGCGGCCCGTAGCGCGCGGGATCCGGCTCCTGCGGCGGGTACGCACCGGTCATACGCCGACCCTACCCGAACGTGAATGCCGTTACCGGTACCAGCCGCGAAGGGCGTTCAGCAGATCCTTGCCGCCGAGCGACGGCGGCGGGGTCGGCAGCTGACGCAGCAGCAGATCCCGCCCGATGACCACGGCCGGTTCGGGGTCGGCGAGCGGCACCGGGGGATACCAGAAGCGCTCCAGCTCGACGTCCGGCTCGTCCATGTCGGCCAGCACCCTGGCCGCACCGGTCGGCACAGGGGCCTCGACGACCTCGACGAGCGGGGTGCCGGTGCGCAGGATGCGCAGGTTGGCCAGGAGCGCGTCGCGGGTCCGGCCGCGCCACAGCAGGATCTGGAACGGGTCCGCGTCGAACCGCTCCGCGAGCAGGTAGAACGCCGCCGCCAGGTGCTTGCACGGCACGGCGGCGTCGGGGCAGGAGCAGCGCATCGCGAGGTCGCGCACGCGGGCGGGGAAGAGCGGCGCGTCGGCGGCGGCGAACACGTCCTCGACGTGCGGCGGCAGCTCGCCGGCAAGGAGCTTGGCCGCGCCGAGGGCCTCCGCGGCCAGGGCGGCCTCGACCCGCCGCCACACGTCGTCGTCGAAGACCTCCAGGGCGATGCTCACCTGGTACGGCGTGGGCCGCGAACCCTGCACGACCGCCGCGACGGTGCCCGGCTCGACACTCAGCGACAGGACCTGCCCTGCGCGGGCGTAGTTACGGCCCCGGGTCAGGCGGGTGCCGAGGGCGAAGGACTCGAGCACGCCGAGGAACCGCTTCGACCACCAGCTCTCGCCGATGGCGCCGCGCGCGCTGCGGGCCCGCAGCCCGCCCTCGACCTTGACCGTCCGGGATCCCCAGTACTCCGGGGTCGTCATGCCTGCAGGGCCTCCAGGCCGGGCTTGACGGCGCGCGGGACGAACTCGACGACCTCGTAGGCGGCGAGGTTCTTCTGCTTGAACGGGTCGAGGGACAGCCGCGCCTCGAGCTCCAGCCGGGGCAGGCCGGCGGCGAGGATGACGCCGCCCTTGCGGGGGACCTGCGCGCCGGAGGCGAGGAAGACCCCGTCCTCGTATTGCGCATCGAGCCACTCGCGGTGCGCGGGCATCGCCTCGTCGATCTCCTCGACGCCGACCAGATAGCTGAGCGTGATCACGAACATCGGTGCAGTTTACGGGCTACTCGACGACCGCGCCCGCCTCCAGCGCGAGGAGGGACCGCAGCTCGCTGGTGGACAGCTCGGTCAGCCACTGCTCGCCGGTGCCGACGATCTTTGCGGCCAGGCCGCGCTTCTCGTTGATCATGGCGGCGATCTTCTCCTCGACGGTGCCGGCGGTGACGAACTTGCGGACCTGCACGGCGCGCCGCTGGCCGATGCGGAACGCGCGGTCGGTCGCCTGATCCTCGACGGCCGGGTTCCACCACCGGTCGACGTGCACGACGTGGTTGGCGGCGGTGAGGGTCAGCCCGGTCCCGCCGGCCTTCAGCGACAGCACGAACACCGGCGGCGAGGACGCCGACGCGGCCTGGAACCTGGCGACGAGCGTGTCCCGGGCCGGTTTGTCCAGGCCGCCGTGCAGGTAGGCGACCTCGCGGCCGAGGCGGGCGGAGAGGTGGGCGCGCAGCATGCCGCCGAACTCCGCGTACTGGGTGAAGACGAGGGCCCGTTCACCGGCGGCGAGGACCTCGTCGAGGATCTCCTCCAGGCGCAGCAGCTTGCCGCTGCGCCCGGCGAGCCGGCTGCCGTCGCGCATGGCGTGCGCCGGGTGGTTGCAGATCTGCTTGAGGCGGGTCATGGTCGCCAGCACGAGCCCGCGGCGGGCGACGCCCTCGCTGCGCTCGATCTTGCCGAGCATCTCGTCGACGACGGCCTGGTAGAGCGACGCCTGCTCCCGGGTGAGGTTGCACAGCACCTCCATCTCCAGCTTCTCCGGCAGGTCGGAGATGATGCTGCGGTCCGTCTTGAGGCGGCGCAGCACGAAGGGCTGGGTGATGCGGCGCAGCCGCGCGGCCGCGTCGGCGTCGCCGCGCCGCTCGACGGGCTCGGCGAAGCGTTCGCGGAACTTCGTGGCGGTGCCGAGCAGGCCCGGGTTGGCGAAGTCCATGATCGACCACAGGTCGGCGAGCCGGTTCTCCACCGGGGTGCCGGTGACCGCGATGCGGTGCCGGGCCGGCAGCCCGCGGACCGCGACCGCCTGTTTGGTGGCCGCGTTCTTCACCGCCTGCGCCTCGTCGAGGACGAGCCGGTGCCACGGCAGGGACTTCAGCGCGGTCGCGTCGCGGGCGGCGATCGCGTAGGTGGTGATGATGAGGTCCGACGCGGCGACCGCGGCCCGGAAATCGGCGCCGCGGGCACGTTCGGCGCCGTGGTGGACGTGCACGCGCAGCGCCGGCGCGAACTTCGCCGCCTCCCGCTGCCAGTTGCCGACCAGCGACATGGGGCAGATGAGCAGGGTGGGGCCGGGCGCTTCGCCGGCGAGGAGCGCCAGCAGCTGGACGGTCTTGCCGAGGCCCATGTCGTCGGCGAGGATGCCGCCGAGCCCCGCGGTTTCGAGGAAGCTCAGCCAGCTCAGTCCGCGCAGTTGGTACGGCCTGAGGCTGCCGTTGAACCGCTCCGGTGGCTCGGCGGCCGGGACGCGCAGCTCGGTGTCCCCGGACAGCAGGTCGCCGAGCCACCCGTCGGCGGCGACCTCGACCACGGGCAGCCCGCCGGGTCCTCCACCAGTATCTCCAGGGTCGCCGCCGGCGAGGTGCAGCAGGTCCGCGACGGTCATCGTGCTCTCGTCGGCCTGCCGGCGCATGATCTCCAGGCCCGCGGCGAGGCGGCGCGGGTCGAGCTCGACCCACTGCCCGCGCAGCTGGACGAGGGGCGCCTTGAGGTCGGCGAGCCGACGCAGCTCCTCCTCGGTGAGGGGCTCCTCGCCGATGGCGAGCTCCCACCGGTAGTCGATGACGGAGCCGAGCCCGACGGCGCTGGTGGTGGCGACGGTGCCGGGCTGGGACGCCGACGGGCTGCGGGCGGTGAGCCGGGCGCCCAGCCGGGCCTGGGGCTTGCGCCACCAGCCGGGCAGCAGCATCCCGAACCCGGCGCCGGCCAGCAGCGGCGCGTGCTCGCTGAGCAGCTGGTGCGCGCCGGCGGTGTCGAGGGTCAGCGCGGCCGGCCGGGCGGTGCGCAACGAGTCTTCGAGCGCCGGGTACAGGCGGCTGGCCCGGCCGAGCTCCGCCAGGAGGGTCTCCTGCGGCGTGGGGACCTGCCACTGGGACAGTTCGAGGGGACCGGGTGCCGTCCAGACGGTGCCGGCGTCCACGACGAGGCTCGGTTCGTCGGCGGCCTGCAGCGCGAACTCCAGGCGCCAGACGGGTTCCTCGTCGTCGGCCAGGGCTTCTTCGAGGGTGCCGGGTTCGGGTGGTTCGACCAGCCGGAAGCAGGCGCGGACCGTGCCGCCGACCGCGTCGGCCTGCCACGCGGCCAGGTCGTCGCGCAGCGCGTCGAGCTCGGCGGCGGCGCCGGGCACGCCGCGGTCGGTGCCGGTGAGCGCGGTCAGCCACGCGCCGGCGACACCGGTGACCCGGTGGGTGACGGGGGGCAGCACGGCCCGGGCGGCGGCGTCGACGAGGGTGTCGAGGACCTCGGTGAGCAGCGCGGCCCGGGACGGCGCCGGGCCGAGCACCGACTGCGGCAGCGACAGCGCGAGCGACCGGGTGTACGCGGCGTCCTTCCCGGTCAGCACGGGCACCCAGCGCGCCTCGTCGCCGCCGGGCGCGGTGACCAGGCCGGGGAGCATCCGGCCGCGGCGGACCAGGGAGCCGGCGAAGGATGCGACGGTTGCCAGGGCGCGCACGGAGTCGCCGAACACGAAGTCCTCGGTGCCGTCGTCGGCGGCGATCGCCACCAGTGTCGAGCGCAAGAGGGCGTAGGCGTCGTCGGGGCCGTATTCGACGGTGTCGACCGTCCACTCGCTCAGCCGCAGGGGAGTGTCGGCGGGTGCTTGCGGCCCGAGCGCGGCGGGCGACGGTTCGGGCAGGTCGCCGCGGGTCGGCAGGCTGAGGGTCCGGGTCGCGGGCACCCCGGTGTCCGCGTCCAGGCGGAGCCCGCGGACGGCGAACGGGTGCGGGGGCACCTTCGGCCGGCCGCGGCGCCGGCCGGGTGGCAGGTCAGGGTCCTCGGCCCAGAGCGACAGACGACCGTCGAGCCAGGCAGCGTGAACGACGATCACCCGCGCGAGCCTAGTCGAGGACCGCCGGTCCGATCGGCTGAACCGCTGTTCAGCGATGGGTGTCGTTACCGCATCGCCCGGTGGCGGCCGATCTCGTGCAGGTTCGGTTCGGCCGCCGCCCAGGTGATGTGCTCGCCCGCCCGGCTCAGCACGCAGGTCTCGACGTGCAACTCGACGAGCACGTGCTGGCCGAAGCCGGGCGGCGGCCCCGACAGCGACCGCTCGGCCAGGAACGCGGCCGCGACACTGCGCCGCAGCGCCTCGTCGCGCGGGAACCTGGCCCGCCCGGTGAGGTAGAACGCGTCCTCCCCGTCCTGCAGCGGAAACGTGTGCAGGGCGAAGCGGTCGTCGCGCAGCAGGTCCTCCAGTTTCGGGGAGACCATCAGCAGCGCGAACAGGCCGTCCTCGACGAGCAGCGGGCTCACCGGGTGGACCCGTGGCCCGCCGTCGGCGCGTACGGTGCCCAGGTACGCCAAGCCCACGCCGCTGCGGTACAGCAGCGTACGACCGGAAGAGGCCAGGTCCGGCGCCGAGCGCCGGAAGCGCCCCCACGAGAGCATGGCAGCCAGACTGGCCTACCCCCGGCCGCCGGTCAACGTCCGACCGGTCGAGTCCTTCCGTGTTGCGATTCCCGCCGGATCATGCGGAGCGCGGTGCGGGCACCACAGCCGTCCCGTGTGGAGGCACGCGGCGGTCGTCGGCGGTATCGTCGCTCGAATGGCTGCGGAATGCGGGATCGACGACTGTGGTGTGCTGGCGATCGGCCGGTGCCGGGACTGCGGGTCTGCGTTCTGCATGTCGCACCAGGGCCGGAACCCGGCAACCGGCGACGGCTACGCCGCGCTGTGCGAGCCGTGCGCCGCCCGCCGTCACGCTGCCGCCGCCGGTGCGGCCCGCAACGTCGGCCCGGTGCAGCGCACCGGCGACGAGCCGCGCTGGGTCATGTCCGGCCAGGCGGTCCGCGACCTGGTCGCCGGCGGCGTCCCGGGCCGTCCGGTGATCGAGCAGCGCCGCCGCACGGTGAAGCTGCGCTTCGGCGGGGAACGCGTCGAGATCGACGAGATCGAGGTCGGCACCCTCTGGGTGGCCGGCCGGTTCGAGTGGACCCAGCCCGTCGACGGCGTCGCCGAGACCCGCGAGTGGAACACCGGCCTGCTCGCCGAGCCCCGCGGTGGCTACCCGGTCGCGTCGTTCCGCCAGGCGGTGGCCCGCTGCCGGGTCACCGAGCACGGCGTCACCCTCGTCCGCGACGGCGGCGCCGAGCTGGAGGCCCGCGCCGTGCCGCTGATCGCCCAGGCGGTCCGCCGCCTCCTCGACCGGCCCGCGAAACCGTGACGCAGCCGGCCGTGCTCACGCTGCCTGAGCCCTGTGTGGTCGTGCTGGTCGGGCCCGGTGCGGCCGGCAAGTCGACGTGGGCGCAGACGCACTTCGCGGCCGACCGGATCGTCAGCAGCGACCGGCTCCGGGCCCTCGTCGGTGCCGGTGAGGACGACATCACCGCGAGCGCCGATGCGTTCGCGGTCCTCGACACGGTGGTGGCGCAGCGGCTCCGGCGGCGGCTGACCACGGTCATCGACACCCTCGGGTTGGACGCGCAGCGGCGGGCGGGCTGGGTCGCGGCGGCGAAGGCGCACGGGTTGCCGTGTGTCGCGATCGCGTTCGACACGCCACCCGCGCAGTGCCGGGCCAGGAACCGGGCCAGGACCACCAGACGCATCCCGGCCGACGTGCTCACCCAGCAGCTGCGGGCCTGGGCGGCGACCCGGGACGCGCTGCCGTCGGAGGGGTTCGACGCGGTGCACCTGGAGACGCCGGCCCGCACCGTCCCCGAGGCGTTCGTGGCGGCGGCCGAGGCCCACCACCGGCAGCGGGACGATCCGGCGCGGCTCGGGTTCGGGCTGCACATCGGGCAGTTCCAGGGCGTCGACGTGCGGGCGACCGCCGCGACCGCCGAGGAGGCCGGGTTCGACGCGATCTACGTGATGGACCACTTCCGGCAGATCCCGCAGCTCGGGCGGGCCTGGGAGGACTTCCTGGAGAGCTACACGACGCTGGCGTACCTCGCCGCGTGCACGACGAAGGTCCGGCTGGGCGCGCTGGTCACCGGCGTGACGTACCGCAACGTTGCGCACCTCGGCAAGATCGTGGCCACGCTCGACGTGCTCAGCGGCGGCCGGGCGGTGTGCGGGCTGGGCCTCGCCTGGTTCAAGGAGGAGCACGTCGCGTACGGCTGGCCGTTCCCCGACGTCGGCGACCGGTACGCGCTGCTCGAGGACGCGCTGCAGGTGCTGCCGCTGCTGTGGGGCAAGGGCAGCCCGCGCTTCGAGGGGCGGACCCTGACGGTGCCGGAGGCCCTGTGCTACCCGAGACCGGTGCAGGAGCGGGTGCCGATCATCGTCGGCGGCAACGGCGAGCGGCGCACCCTGCGGCTCGCCGCGACCTACGCCGACGCCGCCAACGTCATGGGTGACCTCGCCACCGTGCGGCGCAAGGCCGAGGTCCTGCGCGGCTACAACCCGGACACCCGGCTCACCCACCTGGGGACCGCGCTCGTCGCCGCCGACGACCGGCACCTTGCGGAACTCGTGGAGCGGGGGCGTGGCCGCCGGTCCCGGGAGGCCTACGCGAAGGAGGTCAACGCCGGCACCGTCACCGACCACATCGGACGGTTCCGGCAGCTGGCGGACGCGGGGGTGCGCGAGGCGATGGTCCGCCTGCCCGACCCCGCCTGCATGGCGCCGATGGCGGAGGTCATGGCCGCCTTCCGGTGAGCCGTGGACCCGTGGATCGCTGTTGGTGGCCGCCAGGCGAAGGCGCGCCTGGCGGCCGGCGGGGTCATACGGGCAGCAGCGACCGGTCGGATTCCGTGAGGGCCAGGATGTCGCTGGTGAGCGGGGCGTACACGCGGCGCAGCAGCGCCGGGTCCCCGGCGCTCGCGATCACGGCGAAGACGGCCCTGGCCAGCCGCTCGGCCATCGCCGGCGGGACGGCCGCCCGGGCCGCGACGTCGGCGAGGAAGTCGAGGTGCACCTCCTGGTCGTACAGGTGCTGGTACGACCACAGCGGTTCCGCAAGCGTCGGTGGCAGCTCCGCGGCCAGGTGGTGCACCCAGCCGTCCGGCAGGCGGGTGGCCAGTGCGTGCAGCACACCCCGGATGGCGCGCCGGGTCTCCTCCGCGGTGGCGATGCCGGTCTTCTCGCGGACCTCCGTTATGAACACGTCTTCATACATGCGCCGAACGCTCCCCATCAGGCAGGTGAAGCACCATCACCAGCAGGGAGCGATCGGCGCGACGGCTCGTGCTCATCCACGGCGGGTGGGACGGGGTCACCCGATGCGCGCCCAGCATGGCCCCGTACATCCCCTCATCGTTGGGAGACACCCCGATGGCATTCCTGGTGACCCGGCCCAGCCGGGCGTTCACGTTCCCGGCGGCGGCGATGCCGCGCATCGGTGGCGTACCGGTCGACATCGAGGAGACCGCCGACGCCTACCGGGTCGATCTTGACCTGCCCGATGTCGACGCCGCCGACGTGCGGATCGACCTACGGGACAACGAGATCCGGGTGGCGGGCAGCTACCGGGCCCGGGTCCGCGGCGGCATGATGCACCACCACGCGCGGCAGGAGGGCGAGTTCGAGTACCTCATCGCACTGCCGGGCAACATCGACGACGACCGCGTCGAGGCGAACCTCGACAGCGGCGTCCTGACCGTCATCGCGCCGAAGGCGCGCGGGGAGCAGACCCGGCGCATCACCGTCCAGGCGGCGCAGCCCCAGCTGGGCCAGCAGTCGACGCAGGGCGCGGGTCAGCCGGCGCCGCAGGGGCAGCAGGCCGGCGGACGGCCGGGGCAGCAGCAGGCACAGGGGCAGCCGCAGCCGGGCGCCAAGCCGGGCACGCAGGGGCGGCCGCAGCAGGAGACCAGGCCGGCCGACACGCCGGCGGCGCAGGCGAAGCAGATGCGTGAGGGCCAGTCCCGGCCGGGGCCGGCGAGCCAGCAGGCCGGGAGCACCGGCACCGGCAGCACGGGCCAGGTCGGTCGCAGCGGCATGAGCTGAGACCGGGGCGGCCCAGCACCGTGGAGGCGCGCGACGCTGCCGGTCCTCAGGGGCCGGCAGTCCGTCGACGCGGACGGCGCACCAGTTGGGGGGACCGATGCCGGTTGAGACCCGCGACTACTACGCAGACCTCGGCGTGCCGAGAACCGCCCGCAGTGAGGAGGTCCGGCGCGCCTACCGGAACCTTGCCCGCCGACACCACCCGGATGTGAACCGCGAACCGGGCGCGGAGGAGCGCTTCAAGGCGATCGCCGAGGCGTACCAGGTGCTGTCCGACCCTCGGCGGCGCCGCGACTACGACGCGACCTGCGGTCTGGGCGGGGCGACCGCCGACGACTGGCTCGGCAGCCTGTTCCAGGGCGGCCTCGGCTCGCCGCCGGCACCGGGGCGGCAGGCCGGACCGGAGGCGCCGGGGCGGCAGGCCGGACCGGAGGCGCCGGGGCGGCAGGCCGGACCGGAGGCGCCGGGGCGGCAGGCCGGTCCGGAGCGTCGCCAACCCCCGTACAACCAGCCGGGACCCCGCGACCGGCCGCGATCGAACGACGACCGGCCACGGCCGGGTGCCGACAGCCACGACCAGCCGCGGGCGGGCGCCGACAGCCAGGCCGGGTTCGCCGTCGCGGTCGAGGACGCATACCACGGTGCCCGGCGCACAGTCACGCTGCCGGGACCGACCGGGCGTCCCCGGCAGTACACCGTGGACGTGCCGGCGGGGGTCGCCGAGGGCCAGCGCATCCGGCTGGCCGGCCAGGGCTCGCCCGGCACCGGCGGCGGGCCGTCCGGGGACCTGTACCTCGTCGTCCACCTGTCGCCACACCCCCGGTACAAGGTCCACGGCAGGGACATCGTGGTCGAGCTGCCGGTGACGCCGTGGGAGGCGGCGCTCGGCGCGCCCGTGCAGGTCCAGACCCCGGGCGGGCCGGTGCGGCTCGACGTGCCGCCGGGCTCGTCGTCGGGGCGGCGGCTGCGGCTGCCCGCCCTGGGCCTGCCCAACCCCAGAGGCGCCGCCGGTGACCTGCACGTGAAGGTGCGCATCGTGGTCCCGCCGGACCTGTCCGACCGCGAACGGCGGCTCTACGCGGAGCTCGCCGCGGCGTCCACGACCGACCCCCGGAGGCCGGCATGACGTTTCCTCTCGTACGGGCCGCTCGGCTGCCCCGTGACCTGCAACTGGACGCCTTCGCCGCCGCGGCCGGGCTGCACCCCGACCTGGTGGCCCGCCTCGTCACGCTGGGCCTGGTGGAGGTCACCACCGGGCCGACCGGCGCGCCCGGGTTCCCCGTCGCGGAACTGGCCACCGTCGCCCGGATCCGCAGGCTGCATGACGACCTGACGCTCAACTACGCCGCGGTCGGGGTGGTCCTGGACCTTCTCGACCGCATCGACGAACTCGAAGACCGACTCGCGAGAAGCCGACCGGTTCGCTAGAGCCGCTTGTCGAATCGCCGGCGGTCGAAGACCGACTCGCTAGGAGGGCATGATGCTCAGAAGAGAAGCGTGGCTGCTCGGGGTGCGGGGGGTTCTCGCCATCGTGTTCGGGATTCTCGCGGTCATCTGGCCCGGGGTGACGGTGATCGCGCTGGCGCTGCTGTTCGGGGTCTTCGCGATCGCGACCGGTTTCGAGCAGATCGTGCACGCGATGCGCCCGTCCGCGGGCGCGACGAACCCGGTGACCGGCTTCGCCGACGGCACCGGCCCGCGGGTGGCCCGCGCGGTCGCCGGGCTGTTCGGGCTCGCCGCCGGTCTCCTCGCCATTGTGTGGCCGGGGATCACCGGGGTGGTCCTGGCCGTCCTGGTCGGCGCGTGGGCGATCGTGACCGGCGTCGCCGACCTGTGGCTCGCCACCCGCCAGCACGGCGGCTGGACCCTGGCGCTGGTCGGTGCGATCTCGGTGGTCGCCGGGCTGTTCGTGGTGGTCCGCCCGGCGCAGGGCGCGGTCGCGATCGCGTGGGCGATCGGCCTGTACGCGATCGTCAGCGGCGCGCTGCTGCTGTACGCCGCCTACCAGCTGACACACCAGGGGCGGGGGCGGATGGCCGCCGCCCACTGACGGGCGCTCACCGGCCCGGCGGCGGCTGCTCCTGGGACACGTGGGCGTGCACGATGCGCCAGCCCTCCGGGAGACGGACCCAGGTCTGGGACTGCCTCCCGGGGCGGTCCTCGCCGCCGGGGTAGTCGAACATCGTGGTCACGGTCGCCAGGTCGGTCCCGAACGTGCTGACCCGGGTGTCGCGCAGCCGGCGGCCGGGCGGCAGCTGCGCCTGGGCGGCCCGCCACGCACGCAGTTCCCCGGCGCCGGTCTGCCGGTCCGCGATGCCGAAGCGCACCACGGCGGGGGAGTCCCAGAACGCCTCGGCGAGCGCGGCCGTGTCGTTGGCGACGAGCGCCTTCTCGTAGGCCTCGAAGGCCGCGGTCACCTCGGCGACGACGTCGTCCCGGTCGATCTGCACGGCTGACCCCTCCATTGCAAGCGGCTTGCACGACGATCCACGCGTGGTGGTCCCCACCGGAGGAGGGGACCACCACGCCGTTGGACGGAACCTACGCCGCCGGTGCCGGAGCCGCTGCGGGAGCCGCCGCCGGCTCGGCGGGTGCGGGTGCGGGGGCCGCCTCGCCGTGCAGGCGGTCCAGCTCGATCTCGTCTGGCTCCTTGACCCGCGGCTCGGGCCGGCTCAGCGCGAACAGCCCGCAGACCACCGCGATGAACAGGTAGCCGAGCGCGACCTGCCCGTTGGCGTTCCAGGCGACCTTCTCGCCGTGGATCAGCCCGACGAAGGCCAGCAGCGACCCCGACAGCGCGAAGATCCCGGCGTGGATGAAGCGTTTGTCGATGATGAACGCGACGATCGAGCCGAACACCAGCCCGGCGAGGATCGCGCCCTGGCCGAGGGTCAGCAGGCCGCTGTAGATGACGCCGTTGCCCTCCAGGGCCGCGTCGCCGACCTTCGCCGCGTTGGTGCCGGCCGCCGCCAGGGAGTTGTCGATCTGGCTGGTGGCCCATTGCGCGATGTTCGGTATCAGCGCCGCGATCACCGCCGCGGCGTGCGCCTTGGGGGAGAACTGGAACGCCTGCGCCCCGATCAGCAGCCCGATGTAGAGCAGGATGGGCACGATCGCCGGCAATGGGAAGATGGCGCCGAGGAAGCCGAACAGGCCGAGGAAGCACAGGATCGCGATGACGATGCCGGTCGCCATCGAGTAGCCGCTGCCACCGCCGGCCTTCTTCCAGCCGGGGTGCCCGACGTAGACGGCCGGGGGGAAGGGCGAGCCGAGGGCCGCGCCGATGATCGCGCCGGCCCCGTCGGCCAGCAGCACGCTGCGCAGGTTGTAGTTGTCCCCGGCGGCCGCGGCGCTCTCCACGTTGGACATGCCCTCGGTGAAGTTGTAGACGCCGAGCGGGATCGCGGTCGCCAGCAGCGGCGCCACGTCGGACAGGCCCGAGGTGAGCAGGTCCAGGTGGAAGCCGGGCAGCGCGAAGCCGATGTCGTCGACGGCGGCGCTGACCGCGTTGCCGTCCATGGCGCCGCCGGCCCAGCCGATCGCGGTGCCGACGAGCAGCGCCGCGAGGCCGATCGGGAAGTTGCCGGGCAGCTTCGTGTCGGTGAGCAGACCGATCAGCAGCAGCGCGAACACCGGCAGCGCGACCCACGCCAGGTCCCACATCCGGGCCGCGGGCAGCATCGAGATGAACGTGATGGAGATGCCGGCGAGGGTGCCCAGCAGCGCCGCCCGTGGCGCGTACTTACGGATGTAGGGGCCGACGAACGCGCCGATGAGCACGATGACGCCGATGATGAACGCCCACGCCAGGCCGGCCTTCCAGGCCAGGGTCGGATTGTTCGTCTTCAGGTACACCGGCAGCATGATGACGAAGATGACGATGAACATGTGCGGCACGCTCGGCCCGTAGGGCAGCGCCGTGACGTCGGTGCGGTTCTCCTTGCGGGCCAGGCGCCGCGCCAGGAACGTGTAGTAGACGTTGCCGGCGACCAGCGCGATGCCGAGCGCCGGCAGGATCGCCTGGAAGACGTCGCCCTCACTGAGCTTCACCACGAACAGGCACAGCGACGTCAGCGTCAGGACGTTGACGAGGACGTTGACGCCGAAGCCGAAGAACGCGTTGGTGTCGCCGCGGACCCACCACGGGACCTTCAAAGAGGTGTCGGTTGCCATGACTCACGTCCTCTGCAGAGACGGTTGAAGTGCGGCGATGAACGCGGTGGACGGCGCGACCCAGCCGAAGATGCCGCCCTGCGCGGCGATCATCTTCAGGCCCGCCTCCTGGAACTCCGGGAAGTACGACCCGACGCAGTCCGACAGCACGAGGCACTCGTAGCCGCGGTCGTTGGCCTCCCGGACGGTGGTGTGCACGCAGACCTCGGTCGTCACGCCGGTGACGATGAGGCTGCGGGTGCCGAGACCGGCGAGGACCTCGCCGAGCGTCGTGTTGTAGAAGGCGCCCTTGCCGGGCTTGTCGATGACCAGCTCGCCGGGTGCCGGGGCGAGCTCGTCGATGATGTCGTGGCCGTGCTCGCCGCGGATGAGGATGCGCCCCATCGGGCCGGGCGCGCCGATGCGCTGGCTGGGCTCGCCGCGGTTGAGCTTGGCCGGCGGGCAGTCCGACAGGTCGGGCAGGTGCCCCTCGCGGGTGTGGATGATCGTGAGGCCGGCCGCGCGGCAGGCCCGCAGCAGTGCCTCGGTCGGCGCGATGACCCGGCGCAGCTGGGAGACGTCGTTGCCGAGCGTCTCGCCGAAACCGCCGGGCTCCATGAAGTCGCGCTGCATGTCGATGACGACGAGCGCGGTGGTGGCCGGGTCGAAGGTGAAGGGTCCGGGAAGTGCGTCCACTGTGGCCATCAGGGCTCCTAGGAGGAGACGGTCGCTGCGATCACGTCGGTGGAGGTGGCGACGCAGCCGAAGACCCCGCCCTGCATGGTGACCATGTGCAGGGCGGCGGCATGGTTGGACGGGTCGGTGGCGCCGGTGCAGTCCGACAGGATCAGGCACTCGTAGCCACGGTCGTTCGCCTCACGCATCGTCGTGTGCACGCACACGTCGGTGGTGATGCCGGTCAGGATGATGTGCGTGATGCCGTGCGTGCGCAGCACCAGGTCGAGGTTGGTGGCGTAGAACGCGCCCTTGCCGGGCTTGTCGACGATGACCTCGCCGGGCGCCGGCGCCACCTCCGGCACGATCTGCCAGCCGGGCTCGCCCTTGATGAGGATCCGCCCGCACGGGCCGGCCGAGCCGATCTCCGCGCCGATCTGCGCGGACCGCCAGCGTTTGTTGGGCGGCAGGTCCGACAGGTCCGGGTCGTGGCCCTCCCTGGTGTGCACGACCAGCATGCCGAGGCTGCGCACGTGGTCGAGCAGCTTCGCGGTCGCCGGCAGCCCCGCGCGGGTCAGGCCGATGTCGTAGCCCATGCTGTCGACGTAGCCGCCCGGGCCGCAGAAGTCCGTCTGCCAGTCGATGCACAGCAGTGCCGTGCGCCCGACCGGGACCGAGCCGTCATACGGCCAGGCGTAGGGCCGGGCGCCGACGACCGGACCAATGCTTGCATTCATTGCCCCTCCTCTTGCCGGTGGGCCCGGAAGCCCCCACTGGCGGTGATGTCCTGTGCGTCGCCGGCCGCGTACGCCTCGCAGAGGAACCCCTGCACGGTCTGACCGTCCACCGTGGACAGGTAACCGATCGACAGGGGCGCCTTGACACTGCTGAGCAGCGCACCCACCGCGCTGCTCGGCAGCCGCCAGATCTCGACCTCGATCTGCGCGCCCTGGCCGGCGCCGACCCGGACCAGGCCCGGCACCCCCGTCGGCAGCCGGAACAGCCGGTAGCACGCCTCGGTTCGCGTGGTGCGCGCGAACCGCCCTCCCAGTGCCACCAGCTCGGCGTTTCGCGCCTCACCCCGGAGGTGGTGACCGGCCACGGCCAGTTCCACCGTCGGTGGCTGAGCGTCATGTACGTCCAGCGCCTCGCCCTTGAACGCCGCGGCGAGCCCGAGCAGCGTCCCCTCGCTGAAGGCCGGACCGATCAGCGACAGGCTGGCCGGTCGCCCCTCCGGCGTCGTCCCGTTGGGCACGGTGACGACGGCCATGTCCAGCAGGTTCGCGAACTGCGTGTAGCGGCCCAGGACCAGGTTGCGCCGCAGCGGCTCCTCGGCGATCTCGGCCAGGGTGAACGTGGTCGGGATCGTCGGCAGCGCCAGCACGTCGATCGCGGTGAACAGCCGCGCGGCCTCCGCCTTGAGGACCTGCAGCCGGTGCTGGGCGCGGAACGTGTCGGCGGCGCTGTAGCGCTCGCCGCCGCGCAGGATGCCCAGCGTCAGCGGCAGCACCGCGTCGGCGTGCCCGGCGATGAACTCCTCGAGGTCGGCGAGCCGCTCGGCGACCCACGGCCCCTGGTAGAGCAGGTCGCCGGCCTCCAGCAGCGGGGCCAGGTCGACCTGGGTGACGGCCGAGGTCAGCCGCGCCGCGGTGAGGCAGCCGGCGACGTAGCGCTCGGCCTGCCCGTGGTCGCCGTCGAACTCGAGCACGTCGGGCCGCGCGACGCCGAGGCGGACGGCCGCCGGTGGGAGGCTTTCACCGGGGGCCGCCCGCGACCATGGGTCCTCCGCGGCCGGTCCCCGGGCCACGTCCAGGACCGTGCGGGCGTCGGCGACGTCGAGCGTGAAGATCGAGACGCAGTCCAGGGACCGGCAGGCCGGGACCACGCCGGCGGTGCTGAGCAGGCCGCGGGTCGGTTTGACCCCGACGATGCCGTTGAGCGCGGCCGGCACCCGCCCGGACCCGGCGGTGTCCGTGCCGAGGGAGAACGCGACGACGCCGGCCGCGACGGCGACCGCGGAGCCGGAGCTCGACCCGCCGGCGATGAGCCCGCCGCCGAAGACGCTCTCGACCGCGCCGTAGGGGGAGCGGGACCCGGTGAGCCCGGTCGCGAACTGGTCGAGGTTGGTCTTGCCGACGAGCATCGCGCCGGCCGCGAGGAGCCTCTCGACCACCGGTGCGCTGCGGTTCGGCGTGTACGAGTACGCCGGGCAGCCCGCGGTCGTCGGCATCCCCGCGACGTCGATGTTGTCCTTGACGGCGAACGGGACGCCGTAAAGGGGCAGGCTCGGGTCCTGCAGTTCGGCCGCACGGGCCCGCAGCGACTCCGGGGACACCCGCTCGATCCACACCCCTGGCGCCGACGGGGTCGAGATGACCTGCTCGGCGACCTCGCCCGGGGTGAGTGTGCCCCGGAGATAGGCGTCGCGGAGGGCGGCTATCCCGGTCCGGGTGGCGGCGAGTGCGGTCATGCTGTCGATTGTCGACAGTTCTGTTTCGTGAAACCGCGGCTCATGTAACGCGTCGATGTCCTGCGGACAGTATCCGACAGTCACGGGATTGTGATCACGGTCACTGCGACCCTGCCGCGATGAGACGACTGTCCCGACTCGGTCTCGCGGTCATGCTCGGCGTCGCGTTCACCGTCGCCGCCGTGAGCCCCGCGCATGCGGAACCACCGGTCGCCACCCTCACCATGAGCGGTGAGATGCACTACGAGGCGGCGCTCAACCAGGCCAACCGGCTCACCATCAGCAACCCGTCGGCGGGCGTGGTCGCCTTCACCGACGTCTACCCGATCACCTTCAGCACCCCGGACGGGAGCACCTGCTCCTATCCGTACGCCACCATGACCACCGTGCACTGCGTGCACTCCGCGACGTTCCTGGACCTCAAGATGTCCGACCTCGACGACGTGATCGACAACCGCACCACGTCCAACGTGCACGCCTCCGGCGGCGACGGCGCCGACATCATCAAGATGGGCGGGCACGCCACCCCGGCCGCGGCGGGCGACGCGTCCGGCGGCGACGGCGACGACATCATCTACTCCGGCCCCGGTGACGACTGGATCAACGGCGGTGACGGCACCGACACCGTCACCTACCAGGGCCGCACCGGCGCCATCACGGCCACCCTGGTCCTGCCCGCGGGCGGCGGCGACCCGCTGCTGAGCGAGCACGACGTGTATCAGGAGCTGGAGAACATCACGGGTGGCGGCGCGGGCGACACGCTGACCGGCAACGCGAGCGCCAACGTGCTCGACGGCGGCTGGTACACCACGCCCTGCCTGCCGGTCCCGTCCGGCCTGCTCTCACCCACCGCGATCCAGGCGCCGCCGCCGTGCAAGACCTACTCCGGCGACGACGTCATCAACGGCGGCGGGGGTCCCGACACCCTCCGCGGCCGGCAGGGTGCCGACACGCTCAACGGCGGCTCCGGCAACGACGTCCTGTACGGCGACGCCGGCTACGACAACCTCAACGGCGGCCTCGACTCCGACCTGTGCTACCCGGGCGCCGACGGCGCCTCGACCACCAGCTGCACGATTCTGGCGGCCGTCTGACCGGCGGGTGGCATGGCACAATCCCGCCAGTCCTCTGAGCTGGAGCTGCCATGCCGCCCGTCCGGATCCCGGCCGCCGCCGCGAACCACCTGACCCTGCCCGTCTGCGTCCGGCACGGCCGCCCGGCCAGGATGAAGCCGATGGTGTTCCTCTCCCGGCCGCCCCTCTGGATGTTCCTGCTGCTGCTCGTCGGCGGCGGTCTGCTCTATCTCATCGTGATCCACTACCTGCGCAAGGTCGTCTATGTGCGGGGCTGGCCCTGGTGCGGCCGCTGCGGCCTGACCCAGCTGTGGCGCGCCCTGCTCGGCCTGGTCATCCTCGCCGCCGGCGCCGTGCTGGCGCTGGGCACCAGCGAGTCCGCCAGGGGCGCGGCGGCCCTGGTCGTCATCGCGGTCACCGGGACCCTGATGATCTCCGGGTGGGTGGTGTTCACCCGCAGCTCCGCGGGTGCCTCGGCGGGCGTGCGGGTGAGCCGCGACGGGGCGTGGTTGGAGCTGCCCCGCCCCCACGAGCACTTCGTCGCCGCGCTGCGCGCGCAGCCGGCCCCCGCGTATCCGATGCCGGCCGGCTGGACGGTCCCGGCCGCGGCCGCCCCGCACGTCGCCGTCTGGGCCCCGGGCCCGGTGCCCACGCCGGATCGAGTCTCCGGCCCGGCACCGGGCTTCAGCCCGGTTCCCACTCCTGCCGACGTTCGGGCGTCGGGCGGCCCACCGGTACCCACCGCGAACAACGAAAGCACAGCACCATCGGTGGACACAGCGGCGCACGGTTGGGCCCCGCCGAGCGCATAGGCGGCCGTCAGGGCAGGTAGGAGCGGGCGCCGTGCGCGTCGAGCGCGGCGAGCACCGCGGCGGGATCCCGGGCGGACACCGCCTCGAAGAGGTGCTCGTGCCGGTGCACGCCGTCGTGCGGGCGGGCCACCTCGGCCTCGCGGCGCAGGTTGAGCGCCATGTACAGCTGGATCTTCACCAGGATCGACTCGTAGACCTGGGTGAGCTGGCGGTTGCCGGCGAGCGCGACCACCGCGACGTGGAACTCGCGGTGGGCGGTCGCGACGTCGAACTGGTCGCCGCGGGCGTCGGCCTCCTGCATGGCCTTCACGGCGGAGGCGATGCCGGCCAGGTCGGCGTCCGGCGGGGTGGCGGTGACCGCGTGCCGCTCCAGGACGTCGCGGACCGCGTAGAGCTCCTGGATGTCGTCGGCGGACAGGGTGGCCACCCGGACCCCCCGGCGCGGCACGTGCTCGACCAGGCCCTGCTGCGCGAGCAGGCGCAGGGCCTCGCGCAGCGGGGCGCGGCTGATGCCGAACCGGCGGGTCAGCTGCTCCTCGACGAGGCGCTCGCCGGGGTCGGTGGCGCCGCTGAGGATCTCCCGGCTCAGGCGGGACACGGCGAGCTCGACCAGGCTCGCACTGGCCAGCTCGTCTGACGCACCGGGCGGCTTCACCCGCCCAGTGTGGCAGACACTCACAGATCAGACTTTCTGGAGCCGGTGCAGCCTGGCGAAGAGCCCGTCGGCGGCGATGAGTTCGTCGTGGGTGCCCAGCTCGGCGAGCCGGCCGCCGGACAGCACGGCGACCCGGTCGGCGCCGCGGACGGTGGCGAGCCGGTGCGCCACGACGAAGGTCGTTCGGCCCCGCATGAGCCGGGTGAGGGCCTCCTGCACCAGGGCCTCGGACTCGCTGTCCAGGGCCGAGGTGGCCTCGTCGAGCAGGAGGACCCGCGGGTCGCGCACCAGGGCCCGGGCGATCGCCAGGCGCTGCCGCTGGCCGCCGGAGAGCAGGGCGCCGCGCTCGCCGACGACCGTGTCCCAGCCGTGCGGGAGCCGCTCCACGAACTCCAGGGCGTTGGCGTCGCGCAGCGCCCGGGTCACGGTCTCCTCGGTCATGCCGCGCAGCCCGTAGGTGACGTTGTCGATGATCGTGCCGTCGAACAGGACGGATTCCTGCGGCACCACCGAGACGCTCTTGCGGTAGCTGCGCAGGTCGATGTGCTCCATGTCGACGCCGTCGAGGAGGATCCGGCCCTCGGTCGGGCGGATGAACCCGATGAGCAGGTTGAGCATGGTGGACTTGCCGGAGCCCGACGGCCCGACGAACGCGATGGTCTCGCCGGGGCGCACGTCGAGGTCGATGCCGCTCACCGCCGGTGCCGCGGCGTCGGCGTACCGGTAGCCGACGCCCTGCAACGTGACGGCCCCCGCGACGGTGGTGACGGTCTGCTTGCCCTCGTTGCGCTCCAGGTCGGGGGCGGCGAGCACCTCGCCGACGGACCGGATCGACTCGAGCCCCTTGGTGATGATCGGGGCCAGGCCGAACAGGCCGATGACGGAGGACGTGAGCACGGCGAAGTAGGTGCTGAGCAGGACCACGTCGCCGGCGCTGACCGGGGCGAACCCGCTCCAGGCGGCCCAGCCGGCGGCGATCAGGCAGGTCGCGCCGAGCAGCTGGTAGGTCACCCAGGACAGCGCCCCGAACCTGCCGTTGACCAGGTCGAGGCGGTGGCCGGCGGCGCGGACCTCGTCGACGGTGCCGCGGACCCGGTGCAGCGCCTCGGTCTCCAGGGCGTGGGCGCGGGTGATGGGCATGAGGTGCGCCATCTCGTCCACGCGGGCGGAGAGGTCCTCGACCCGGCGGCGGAACTCCTCGTTGCGGGCGCCGGAGCGGCGGCGGACCATCGCGACGAGCCCGGCGGTCGCCGGGACGACGAGCAGGAACAGCGGCACGAACTGCGGCACCCGCACCGCGGTCAGGCTCAGCGCGCCGACGAGGGTCAGCACCGCCGACGTGCCGGACGCGGCGACCTGCTGCAGCATCATCTCCACGTTCTCGACGTCGCGGACGACCTTGGTCTGCAGCAGGCTGGCGCCGGCCTTGGTGTGGAAGCTGATCGACAGCTGCTGCAGCCGGCCGGCGAGCGCGGAGCGCAGGTCGGTGCCGAGCTCCCGCACGATGAGACTCATCTGCCGGACCCAGAGCATGTGCATGGGGATGTTCTGCAGCAGGATCACGGCGAGGACGGCCGCGTTGAGCCACAGCTGCGGCAGCGGCCGGTGGTCCACGACGACGTCGATGATGTTGGCGGTGAGCAGCGGCAACAGCCAGATCGGGCTGTCCTTGGCCGCGAACGCGACGGTGGCCAGGGCGATGCGCCATTTGCGGGGTGCGAGGAGCCGGACAGTGGTGCGCAGCGGCCTGCGGCCGTCGAAGTCCATGCACCCATCCGATCGCATGGTGTGAAAACGCTCAACGTCACCATGGTCACAGGCTCCTGCTAGGTGGACGGGTGACGTAGCCTGCTCCCATGACGCAGCCACCCTACGGGCAGCAGGACCCATATCAGCCCAATCCGTATGGCCAGAGCCAGTATGGGCAGCAGCCTTCCGACCCGTACGCGTTGCCTGCCGCGCCGCAGCAGCCGATGTCGGGGCCGCCGTCCTCTGGCCCGCCCGGGTCCAGCCCGCCGTATTCGCCGACCTACCAGCTGCCGGTCTCCGGCGCGCCGACGTCCGGCGGTTACGACCCGTATGGGCAGCAGGCCGCCTACGGCCAGCAGCCGGCCTACGGCCAGCAGCCGGCCTACGGCGTGCCGGTGCTCGGCGTGGCCGGTGCCGCCTACGACCCGGTGACGGGCCAGCCGTATTCGGACAAGTCGAAGCTCGCCGCCGGCCTGCTGCAGCTGCTGCCGGGCCTGTTCCTGGGCCTCGGCGGGATCGGCCGGCTCTACGCCGGCAACGTCGCGATGGGCGTCACGCAGCTGATCCTCAGCGTGGTCGTCGGCTGGACGGCGTTCTGGTGCGGGTTCGTCGTCTTCGGCCTGACCTGGCTGGTCTTCTTCGGCCTGTGGGTGTGGTTCGTCGTCGACGGCATCATCATGCTCGCCGGCCGCCCGGTCGACGGCCAGGGCCGCCCGCTGCGCCCGAACTGAGCGTCAGCCGGAACCGAGCGTCGGCCCGAACCGAGCGTCAGCCGGAACTGAACGTCAACCGGAACTGAACGTTCAGGCTGAACTGAACGTTCAGCCCCGGATCGTCAGGCGGCCCTGAGCCGGCGCAGCAGCGTCGTCGCCGGGCCGAAGAAGCGGTGGCCGAGCACGCAGTGCAGCCGCACGTGCTCGACCGGGCCGCCGGTGCTCCACACTCGGCCCTCAGGGCGGGCGGTCGCCGGCAGCCCGCACTCGGGGCAGTCCACAAGCGTTGTTCTCATGTCGGCAAACACGCGGGGCCGGGCCGTCAGGCTCGGCCCCGTCGCCTACCCGACGCAGGTCAGCGCGGCAGGCGCACACCGCGGATCGAGGCGTCCAACACCTGGGCGGTGTGCGCGGTGCGGATCGTGCCGCCGGCCGCGCGCACCCCGGCGCCGATCTGCATGAGGCAGCCCGGGTTCGCGGTGACGAGCCAGTCCGCGCCGGTCGCGAGGACGTTGCCCGCCTTTCGGGCGCCGAGCTCCGCGGCCGGCTCGGGGTTCAGCACGTTCCACACCCCCGCCGAGCCGCAGCACAGCTCCGGGTCGGCGATTTCCCGCAGGACGAGGCCCGGGATCCCGCGGAGCAGCTCGCGCGGCTGCGACCGGACCCCCTGCGCGTGGGCCAGGTGGCACGCGTCGTGGTAGGCCACGGTGACGGGCAGCGGGTGCCGGGGCGCGACCGGGCCGAGCCGGCCCAGCAGCTCGGAGAAGTCGGCCACCCGCCCGGCGAGCCAGGCGGCGCGTGGTGCGTACACCGGATCGTCGGCGAGCAGGGCACCGATCTCCTTCAACGACGACCCGCAACCGGCGGCGTTGACCACGAGGGCGTCGATGCCGGCGTCGGCGAACGTGTCCACGATGCCGCGGGCGAACCCGGCCGCCTCGTCCCGCCGTCCGCTGTGGACGCTGAGCGCGCCGCAGCAGCCCTGCCCGGGCGGGATCACCACGTCGCAGCCCTCGGCCGCCAGGACCCGCGCCGTCGCCGCGTTCACGTCGGGGAAGAACGCCCGCTGGACGCAGCCGGTCAGCATCCCGACCACGGCCCGGCGCGTCCCCAGCGCGGGCAGCCGGGCCGGCAGGGGCACCGACCGGTGCACCGGCGGGGCCAGGGCGGACAGGGCCGACAGCCGCCCCGGCAGCCGGTCCAGCAGCGGTGAGCCGAGCCGCTGATACAGCCACAGCGGCAGCTTCAGCACGGCGAGCCGCCGCGGGTGCGGGAACAGGCCGAAGACCAGCCCGCGCAGCGCCCGCTCGGGCAGTGCCCGGGGATGCTGCTCCTCGACACCCACCCGGGTCTGCTCGATGAGCGTGTCGTAGCGGACCCCGGACGGGCACGCGGTCACGCACGCCATGCAGCCCAGGCACGCGTCGAAGTGCCCGGCCGCGGACGGGGTCAGTGGCTCCCCCTCCAGCTGCTGCAGCATCAGCTGGATCCGGCCGCGCGGGGAGTCCATCTCCTCGCCCCACAGGACGTAGGTCGGGCAGGTCGGCAGGCAGAATCCACAGTGGACGCAGTCGGAGACCAGATCGGGATCGACGAACGACATCAGATGCCTCCCACGAACCGGCCGGGCGCGAGGATGCCCAGGGGGTCGAACTGTTCCTTGACCCGGCGCATCAGGTCGAGGCCGTCGACGTGGCCCCACACGTCGACGCGGGACCGGATCGCCGCCGGCGCGGTCAGCACGACGCAGTGCCCGGCGCCGGCCCGGGTCGCCGCCCGCAGGTCGCTGACGACCCCGATGACCGAGCCCGGGTCGGTGCCGCCGGGCAGCCCCGCGTAGAGCACGCCGGTGCCGGCGGAGCCCCGGATGTGCAGCGCCACGTCGTGCAGCTGGGCGGTCACGCCGGCGGCGGTCAGCAGGTACGGCACCCGCGACAGCGCCGACGTGAGCTTGATGCCGATGTCGCCGGGCGCCCACGGGTAGCTGCCCCAGCCGTCCGGTGGGGTCTCCGTGGAGGTGGCATCGGCGCCGAGGAGCTTCTCCAGGTCGGCTGCCCGCTGGGCGACGCCGGCCGGGACGCCCTCGACGAGCGCGGTCACGGTGAGCGGGTGGGTGTCGATCTCCAGCGCGCTCGGCACGATCTGCGCGCCGAGGACCGCGGACAGCGCCCGGGCGGCGTCGTCGGGCCCGTCGAGGCGCACCGAGACGAACCGGCGCGCGGCGGGCAGCGGGTGGAGCCGGAACGCGCACTCGGTGACGACGCCGAGGGTGCCGTACGAGCCGGCGACGAGCTTGCCGAGGTCATACCCGGCGACGTTCTTCACGACCTTGCCGCCGGCCTTCGCCACGACGCCGTCCGCGCGCACGACGGTGACACCGATGAGCAGGTCGCGGACCGTGCCGTACAGCATCCGACGGGGACCGGACGCGTTGACCGCGACCGTCCCGCCGACGGTGGCGCCCGGCAGCGGCTCGTCGAGGGCCAGCTGCTGCCCGGCGGGGCGCAGCGCCTCCTGGACCTGGCGCAGCGGCGTGCCCGCCCGGACCACCGCGACGAGGTCACCGGCGGCGTGCTCGACCAGCCCGCACAGCCTGGACGTCTCCAGGATCAGGTCGAGTCGCTGCGGCGGCAGCGCCCAGTCCTGCCGGGTGCCGGCCCCGCGCACCACCAGTGCGAGCCCCCCGCCGGCGGCGTCGCGGACCACCTCGGCGACCTCATCGGTCGACCCGGGCGTGGCGACGGTGGCGGCCGGCGTCCCCGCGATCTCGGCTGTCATGTTCTAGAAGACCTCCGCGATGCCTGGCTGGTGCAGCGGATGGGGACCTTTGTGCCGTCCCGGAACCTCGCCGCACAGGCGGGGCGTCGGGAAGATCTTCCCCGGATTGGAAAGGCCCTGCGGGTCGAACGCGCACCGCACCAGTTGCATCGTGTCGAGGTCGGCGGCGCTGTACATGCTGGGCAGGTGTTTGGCCTTGTCGACGCCGACGCCGTGCTCCCCGGTGATCGACCCGCCGTGCTCGACGCAGATGTCGAGGATGGCGCCGGACACGGCCTCGGCGCGCTCCGCCTGCCCGGGGACGGTCTCGTCGAACAGCACCAGGGGGTGCAGGTTGCCGTCGCCGGCGTGGAAGACGTTGGCGACCCGGACGCCGTGCTCGTCGGCGAGCTCGGCGATGCGGGTCAGGACGCGTGGCAGCGCGGTGCGGGGGATGACGCCGTCCTGGACGATGTAGTCGGGGCTGATCCGGCCGACGGCCGCGAACGCCGACTTGCGCCCCTTCCAGAACAGGGCCCGCTCCGCGTCGTCGGCGGCGATGCGGATCTCGAACGCGCCGTGCTCCCGGCAGAACGCCTCGACCGCGGCGAACTGCGCGTCGACCTCGGCCTGCGGCCCGTCCAGCTCGACGATGAGCACGGCGCCGGCGCCGGCCGGGTAGCCGCAGTGCACCGCCGCCTCCGCGGCCTCGATGGCCAGGGCGTCCATCATCTCCACCGCGGCCGGCACCACCCCGGCCGCGATGATCGCCGAGGTGGCGGCGCCCGCCTGGTCGGTGCCCGGGAACGCGGCGAGCAGCGTGCGGACCGTCTCCGGCAGGCGCACGAGCCGCACCGTGACCTCCGTGGCGATGCCGAGCGTGCCCTCGGAGCCGACGAACACGCCGAGCAGGTCGTAGCCGGGCGGGTCCGGGGCCCGCCCGCCGAGCCGGACCAGGTCGCCGTCGGGCGTGACGATCTCGATGCCGGTGACGTGGTTGGTGGTGAACCCGTACTTGAGGCAGTGCGCGCCGCCGGAGTTCTCCGCGACGTTGCCGCCGATCGAACAGATCTGCTGGCTGGACGGGTCCGGCGCGTAGTAGTACCCGTGCGGGGACGCGGCCCGGCTGACCTGCAGGTTGATCACGCCCGGCTCGACCACGGCCCGCTCGTCCTGCGGGGCGACCTCGCGGATCGCGCGCAGCTGCGAGGTGACGATGAGCGCGCCGTCGGCGTGCGGCAGCGCCCCGCCGGACAGGCCGGTGCCGGAGCCGCGCGCCACGAACGGCACCCGGGCCTCCGCGCAGGCCCGGACCGTGTCCGCGCACTCCTGGGCGGTGCGCGGCAGCACCACGACCGCCGGCACGACCCGGTAGTGGGTCAGGCCGTCGCACTCGTAGGTGCGCAGCTGCTGGCGGTCGGTGAGCACCTGCTCCGGTTTCAGGAAGCCCCGGAGGCGCGCAGCCAGCCCGTCGATGGTCATGGCATCCGGTCGTACGCCGGCAAGGTCAGGAAATCGATGAACTCGTCCGCCACCGCCACCTCCATGAACAGGGCCCGCGCCGCCGCGAGGTCGCCGTTGAGCAGGGCCAGCTCCTCGTCGGCGATCCGCTCGACCAGTTCGCGCGTCACCAACGAGCCCGTGTCGGCCAGGGTGACACCGTTGTGCAGCCATTGCCAGACCTGCGACCGGGAGATCTCGGCGGTCGCGGCGTCCTCCATCATGTTGTTGATCGCGACGGCGCCGCTGCCCTTGAGCCACGCGTCGAGATACTGCACGCCGACGCTGACCGCGTTGCGCAGCCCGGCCTCGGTCTGCTGGCCGGGGGTGTCGCCGACGGCGAGGAGGTCCGCCGCGGACACCGACACGTCGTCGCGGAGCCGGTCCAGCTGGTTGGGCCGGTCGCCGAGCACGCCGTCGAACACGTCCCGGCAGACGCCGACCAGGTCGGGGTGCGCGACCCAGGAGCCGTCGAAGCCGTCGCCGGCCTCCCGCGTCTTGTCGGCGGTGACCTTCTCCAGGGCGATCCGGTTGACCTCCGGGTCCCGCCGGCTCGGGATGAACGCCGCCATGCCGCCGATCGCGTGCGCGCCCCGCTTGTGGCACGTCTGCACCAGCAGCTCCGTGTAGGCCCGCATGAACGGCACCGTCATCGTCACCGTGTTGCGGTCCGGCAGCAGGAAGTCCTTGCCACGGGTCCGAAACTTCTTGATGACGCTGAACATGAAGTCCCATCGCCCGGCATTGAGGCCGGCGGAGTGCTCGCGCAGCTCATAGAGGATCTCGTCCATCTCGAACGCGGCCGGGAACGTCTCGATGAGCACGGTCGCCCGGATCGTGCCCGTCGGCCGGCCGAACCGCTCCTCCGCGAACGCGAACACCTCGTTCCACAGCCGCGCCTCCAGGTGCGACTCCATCTTCGGCAGGTAGAAATACGGCCGGGTGACGAGGTGGTTGTGGAAGAAGTACAGCCCGAAGTCGGTGAGCGAGCCGGACGTCGGCGCCCCGTCGACCAGGATGTGCTTCTCCGGCAGGTGCCAGCCCCGCGGCCGGACGACGACGGTCGGGCGGGGTCCGTCGGTCAGTGCGTATTGCTTTTCGCCGGAGGTGTACGTCAGTGCCCCGGCATTCGCGTCCCGCAGGTTGAGCTGTCCACCGATCACGTTCGCCCACAGTGGCGTGTTGGCGTCCTCGTGGTCGGCGAGCCAGACCTTCGCGCCTGAGTTGAGCGCGTTGATGGTCATTTTCGCGTCGGTCGGCCCGGTGATCTCCACCCGCCGGTCGATCAGTCCCGGCGCCGGCTCGGCCACCTGCCAGTCGCCCTCGCGGATGTTTCGCGTCTCGGGCAGGAACCCCAGCGTCCCGCCGGCGGCGAGTTCCGCCTCGCGTTCCTTGCGGGCCGCGAGCAGCTCCAGCCGCCGGGCGTCGAACGCCCTGTGCAGGTCTGCCAGGAAACTCTGAGCTTCTTCAGTGAGTATCTCAGCGAAGCGGCCGTCAACCGGTCCGGTAATCTCGACGCCCTGAACAGTGCCCATGTCATGACCCTATCGGCTGCGCTGCCACCCGGGGCGTGTCGCGGCGCGTGTGATATGGGAAGCTCTGGCGAACAAAACTCAGGTCCGCCAGTATCGGGTCCGTCCAGCAGGGGAGTCTTCCAACTGTGAGCGATCGGGGCAGAAGCCGCCGCACTGCGAGGTCGACCAAGGCCACTGCGCCAAAGGCGACCCCGGACACCGAGGTCGAACCGACCACCGTGGATGCGGAAAGCGACGAAACAACCCCAGCGGAGACGGTGTCGCTGGGCAAGAAGGACGACGACGCCGTCACGTCCGAGGTCGAGGCCGCCGAGACGGCTGAGGACGCGGACGCCGACGACGAGACGGCCGACGACCCGGAGGCCGCCGCCGACGGCGCCGACGGCGCTGCCGATGCCGGTGACGACGCCGGTGACGCGGCCGGCGACGACGAGGACGACGTCCAGGCGGCCGAGACCTCCAAGGCCGCCAAGGGGAAGAACGCGAAGGTCGTCACGCCGCTGTCGAAGGCGGAGAAGCGCGCCGCCGCGCGGATCGCCGCCGCGAAGGCGGCCCGCCGCCGCCGCACCGGCCAGGCGATCGCCGGCACGCTCATCCTCCTGCTGGCCGTCGGCGGTGCGTTCGCCGGTATCTGGTACTTCGGCGATCGGGCCGAGAAGAACAAGGTCAAGTGCAAGCCGGTGGGTGACGCCAACGCGTTCCCGCCGTTGCTCGGCGGCATGAACAAGGCTCTGGCCACGGAGCCGACGATCACGGCCAGCAGCGACCAGATCAAGACCGTCCGGACGACGATCCTGATCAAGGGCGACTGCAAGACCGTCAAGGCTGGCCAGACCGTCACGGTGAACTACGTCGGCGCCACGATGAAGGACGGCAAGACCTTCGACGCCTCCTGGCCGCGGAAGAAGACCATCGAGATCCCCGTCGGGCAGAAGCAGCTCGGCAAGCAGCTCCAGGTCATCGAGGGCTGGGACGAGGGCCTCGTCGGTCTGAAGGTCGGCACCCGCGTCCAGCTCGACATCCCCGGCAACAAGGCCTACGGCGACGACGCGCCCGAGGGCTACCCGGCCGGCACGCTGCGCTTCGTCGTCGACATCCTCGATGCGAAGGACGCCGACAGCAGCGGCCTGCCCGCCGGCCTCGGCGGCTGACCCCCGCACCGCACGTCACGACGGCCCCGCCGACCTCACGGTCCGCGGGGCCGCCGCATTTCTGCCCGTCCCGTGCCGGTCGGCCAGGGCTGGGTACGGTCGAGGCATGACTGCTGTGCTGTTGACCGGGGCAACCTCGGGACTGGGACGGTGGCTGGCGCCGCGGCTCGGGCAGGCGGGACTCACCGTCCTGCTGCACGGGCGGGACGCCGGCAAGGTCGACCGTGGCGTCGACGAGGTCCGGGCCGCCGGAGGCACCGCCGAGGGCTTCGTGGCCGACCTGGCCGACCTGGCCGAGGTCGACCGCCTCGCCGCCGCCGTCCGTGACCGGGGCGACCTGACGATTTTGGTCAACAACGCCGGCGTCGGCTTCGGGGAACCGGGCGGGCCCCGGGAGGAGAGCGCCGACGGGCACGAGCTGCGCTGGGCCGTCAACTTCCTCGCCCCGGTGCGGCTGACCAGGGCGCTGTTGCCGACCCTCGCCGCCAACGCCCCCGCCAAGGTCGTCAACGTCGGGTCGCTCGGGCAGGAGCCGATCGACTTCGCCGATGTCGAGCTGGTGCTGGACTACGACGGGATCACCGCGTACCGCAGGTCGAAGCTGGCCCTGGCCGCCTGGAGTTTCGCACTGGCCGATGAGCTGGACGGCCGCGGAGTCAGCGTCAACTGCCTGCACCCGGCGACGTTCATGGACACCCAGATGGTTCGCGACTACGGCGCCGCGCCGCTGTCGACGGTGCGGGAAGGCGGCGAGGCGACGCTGCGGCTGATCCTGGAGCAGCGCGGCACCGGCGGGTTCTTCGACGGCATGCGCCCGGCAAGGGCCCACCCGGACGCGTACGACCCCGAGGTCAGGCGCGGGATCGCGGCGCTCACGGCGTGACGGCGGCCGCCCGCAGCCGGGCGACCACGCCCGGGTGGGGCCAGCCGCGCAGGCGGAACCGCTCCGGGGCCAGGCCCGGCGCCGGGTCCAGGTCGACCTCGCGGGTCAGGGTGTCCCAGGTGACCAGGAACGACCCGAACGACACGTAGTCGGCCCGGGGCAGCAGGGTGTCGACGCCCTCGGTCCAGGTGGCGACGGAGAACACCGAGCGGTCCGGGCGTTCGGCGACGGTGAACGTCGCGGCGAACGGGTCCGTGTCCGTGTCCGGGCCCAGGTGCGCCGCCTGGGTGCCGTACTCGGCGGCGGCCATGAGGACCTCCGAGCGGTGCACCACGGCGTGCAGCGGATGGCCCGGCGGCGCCTCGTAGGGCACGACCGCGCCGGTGGCGTCGACCGTGTAGGCCATCGTCGAGATCGGCCGGGCCGCGTCGCGGTACTCCTCCTCGACCGCGGCGAACAGCGGTCCGATGCCGTCGGCGGAGGCGGCCAGGAGCAGCCCGGTGGTGTCGGGCACGAACGCGACCGGTGGGCCGCCGACCCGGCCCGCCTGCGCGGCCAGCCAGCCGGGCAGGAGCAGGTGCGAGGCGCAGTACGCGTCGCCGTCGTCCACCATCCGGATGACCGCCGCGCCGGCCCTCGCGTCAGCCCCCGCGGCCGGCGTGGACGGCGTGGACGGCGACCACGGCAGGTTGCGGCGCGCGCGGTCGTGGACCACGGACGCCGGAACGCCCCACTGCTCGAGCTGCCGCGTGGTCACGTACATCATCGACGTCGGCTGGTCGACCGCGACGACCTCGTCGAGCATCGGCAGCGCCGGGCGGCGCACCAGTGCCGGCGACCCCGCGGGCACCCCCAGCCCGAACGTCACCGCCCGCAGCAGGGGCCTCAGCAGCGGCGCCGCCTCGTCCCACGTCTCGGGAGCGCCGGAGGGGAAGACCACCGCGGACAGGTACCGGGCGATGCGCTCCCGCCGCTCCTCCCGGCCGGCGTCGCGGCACTCGCGGAAGATGTTGCCGAGGTACGCGATCGACGGGGACCCGCCGGCGATGGGGTGCCGCACGTGGATGGCGAACTGGTCGCGGTCATAGCGGGCGTCGGCGACCCCGGCGTCGCGCAGCGCGGTCAGCACCTGCCGGGCGAAACGGTCCTCCCGGCTGCCGAAGATCCCCATGGGCAGGCACGCTACCCGTCCGCGGCGGGTTTGTTTCCATGCGGACCGGCAAAGCACAGGCGTATGAGCAAACCGACTGTCGGAGAGGCGTTGATCGCGAGGCTGGCCGACTGGGGCGTCGACACGGTGTTCGGCCTGCCCGGCGACGGGGTCAACGGGATCATGGAAGGCCTGCGCCGCAACGCCGACCGGATCAGGTTCGTGCTGGTGCACCACGAGGAGGCGGCCGCGTTCATGGCGGTCGCGCACGCCAAGGCCACCGGCCGGCTCGGCGTGTGCCTGGCCACCTCCGGTCCCGGCGGCATCCACCTCGCCAACGGGCTGTACGACGCGAAACTCGACCACGCGCCGGTCCTGGCGATCACCGGTATGCAGGAGTCCAGCGTCATCGGCACGGCGTACCAGCAGGAGGTCCACCTCGACCACCTGTTCTCCGACGTCGCCGAGTACAACGAGACGGTCGCCAATCCCGCGCAGGTGCCGGCGCTGGTCGACATCGCGGTCCGCACCGCCCTGGCCCGCCGGGGCGTGGCCCATCTGACGGTCCCGAACGACGTGCAGGTCGCGACCGCCGGGGACAACCCGTTCGACGAGGTCGGCCCGGTCCGCGAGCCGGCGACCGCCCCGGTGTGGGTCGCGCCGCCGGTCCGGCCCGCCGACGACGACCTGCAGGCGGCCGCCGACCTGCTCAACAACGCCACCAAGCCGGCCATCCTGGCCGGTGCCGGGGCCCGCGGCGCCGGTCCCCTCGTCGAGCTCGTCGCCGACGTGCTCGGCGCGCCGATCGTGAAGTCGCTGATGGGCAAGATGGTCGTGCCGGACGACTCGCCGTTCGCGCTCGGCGGCCTCGGGCTGCTCGGCACCGCGCCGAGCGAGGACCTGATGCAGGAGTGCGACGCGTTGCTGATGGTGGGCACGAACTTCCCGTACACGAAGTTCCTGCCGGCGCCCGGTCAGGCGCACGTCGTGCAGATCGACGTCGAGCCGTCGCGGGTCGGCACCCGCATACCGACCGACGTCCCGCTGGTCGGCGACGCAGCGGCGACCCTGGAGGCGCTGCTGCCACGCCTGCGGCGGCGCACGGATCGGCGGCTGCTGCAGCGGTACCAGGAGAAGATGCGCGACTGGCGCGAGCGGCTGGCGGACACGGAACGATCCGACCGGGACCCGATCGCACCGCAGTTCCTGGCCCGCACCCTCGACCGCGTCGCCGCGCCGGACGCGATCCTCACCTGCGACTCCGGCACCGTCACCACCTGGGCGGCCCGGCACTGGGAGGCGACCGGCGAGCGCGAGTTCTACCTGTCCGGCACGCTCGCCTCGATGGCGCCCGGCCTGCCCTACGCGATCGCGCTGCAGCACGAGTACCCCCGCCGCCAGGTGATCGCGTTCGTCGGCGACGGCGGGTTCGGCATGCTCATGGCCGAGTTCCACACCGCGGCCCGCTACGGGCTGCCGGTGAAGGTCGTCATCAACGACAACAACGCGCTCGGCATGATCGTCTGGGAGCAGATGGTGAACGGCTTCCCGGAGTACGGCGTCCGCTACGGCGACCCGCAGCCCGACTACGCGGCGTGGGCGCGCGGATGCGGCGGGTACGGCGCCCGCGTCACCGACCCCATGGCCCTCGAGTCGATCCTGGGGGAGGCCCTGTCCTACGACGGCCCGGCGCTCGTCGACGTCGCGGTCGACGCCGACGAGCCGCCGATGCCGGCGAAGGTCACCTACCAGCAGGCGGTGAAGTTCGCGGAGGCGTTCGTGCGCGGCCAGCCGCACAAGGCCGCGATCGCCACCACCCTGTTGAAGGACCGCATCACCCGCTTGTGAGCCGCCGGTGCCGGCCCTGGACCCGCAGCGAACGCGCCCACAGACGGGTCCGCCCGACGGTCATCGTGATGCCGCCGGGGATGTCCAGGCCGCCGAGCCCGGCGACACCCCCGACGAGGACGACCCCACCGATCGCGAGCAGGCCGGTCCCGGTCAGCAGGTACACCGTCGCGTCCTGCTCCTGCGTGACGCTCTGCTGTCCCGTGGTCTGCGCCGTGCGGACCATCGGGACGTCCGGTCTTCGTGCCTGCGCGGCGCTCAGCGACCCGACCGCGATGGCGGCGCCGGCGACGCACACCCATGCCCGAGTTCTCATATTCGCGCACGCTAGGTCGTAAACGGGTGACTCGTCGCTCCCCCCGTCTCACCTGCGGGAGGTGAAGGAACCTCTCACCCGTGGCATTGTGGGCCCGTGCTGATCTACAAGATCCTGCTGCCGGCCGAGTGGGCCAGCTTCGAGGCGAACGGCCGGTTCGACGGCTCGCCCCTGGACCTGCGCGACGGCTACATCCACTGCTCGTCCCGCGACCAGGTCGCCGGCACCGCGCAGCGCTACTTCGGCACCGAGCCAGACCTCGTCGTCATCGCCATCGACGCGCAGACCATGGGCATGTGGCTGCGCTGGGAGGCCTCGGGCAACGGCCGGTTCCCGCACATCTACGCACCGCTGCCGCGGGCCGCCGTGGTCGCCGTGCACCGCATCGCCGGCGCGTCGTCGGTGGACGAGGTGGTCCCGGGTTGACCTTGGAGACCCTCAGAGTCGCTGCTCCAGGACCTGCCCGGGCCAGTCGGTGCCGGTGGACAGCCGGACCGTGAAGGTCTCCGTCGGGGTGAAGCCCTGCCGGCGGTACCAGTCGACGAGCGCCCGGTCGTCCCCGGCGTAGCAGTCGACCCGCAGCAGGCCGATCCCGCGCCGGACCGCGAGCACCCGGGCGTGGTCCAGCAGCACCGAGCCCAGCCCGCGGCCCTGCCGGGCCCGATCGGTGACGAGGAGGTTCACGTACAGCTCGGGCTCGTAGACGACCGGGATGTTCTCCGGCGCCTCGCCCACCACGAGCGCGCCCACCACGGCCCCACCGATCTCGGCGACGTGCAGGTGACCCTGTGGGACCCAGCGCATCATCGCGGTCAGCCGGCGCGGGTTGGTCGAGTGCGGCTCGGTGCCCCACTGCCCGGTGCGTCCCAGCCCGACCAGCCACCGGGTCGCGCCGTCGAGCAGCCCCAGGACGGGCTTGACGTCGGCGAGGCCGCCGGGGCGGATGTGCGCGTCCGGGGCCAGCAGCGGCAGCTCCAGCTCCAGCTCGTCGTGCAGCGCGATGCCGAACTCGCCGGTCTCGGCGATCTGCGGCTTGCGGAGCCGGGCCCGCTGGACGGCACCGGGGTGCACGGCCCGGATGCGCAGCCCGCGACGCTGGTAGAAGCGCAACGCGTCGAGGTTGTCGTTGGTGGTGATCAGCCACAGCCGGGTGCAGCCGGCGTCGGTGGCGACCGCTCGCGCCGCCTCGAGCAGGGCGGTGCCGATCCCGCGATGCGGACGCACGGCGTCAATCGTGACGATTTCGAGACCGGTCGCGGCAATTTCAAAAGTGAGCAATCCCACCCGTGTCCCGGTGTCGTCACAGGCGACCAGTCCCGGTAGCCGGTCCGCGTCGCGACCGTTTCCTCCCGTGATGACGTGGACCGCTCCCCACGAATTCGTGAGCAGTTCCTGAATCCAGGGCAAATCGTCGCCGACGACGGCTCGCACGCGCATTCGGGCACCCTATCGGGGAATCGAATTTCGCGGATGCTGCCAAATTCGCGACACTGCAATGCGCGGTGCGTTGGGCCATGATGACGGAGGGCATTACCGGGCATCACCGGGGAAGAGGGCGGACTTGGACGGACTCGCGCGGGCTCGCACGCCCAGCTGGGCCGTCGGCATCGTTGCCCTCGTCCTTGCGATGCTGTTCGGCGCGTCCGTCGGCGCGCCGACGTCGCACGCCGGTGTCGCCCACCAGCTGCTCGCGCCCGACCACCACTCCTGGTCCGGCGGGGACGGCGGCGAGCAGGCTCCCCTCATGCTGCACGCCGAAGGCGAGCAGGTGGAAACCCCGGAGGCCGCGGGCCACGCGCTCGCACAGCTGCCCGCCGGCACCGCCGCCCACCTGATGCCGGCAGCGCTCGCCGAACCGCCCACGGGTGCTCCCACGGACCACGCACCCGACCGTTGCGTGCTGCAGGTCTGGCGCACGTAGACCGATCGCTCACCCCCGTCGTTGTTGTCGGTCAGCTCGACACGGTTGGAGTGATGTCATGTCCGCGATCGCGGACGGTTCCCCCCTGCGTTCGGTCTTCGTCACCGGCGCCTCCCGTGGGCTCGGCGCGGCCCTGTTCCATGCGCTGCAATCCGACGGTGCCAGGGTCTTCGGCCTGGCCCGCACCTTCCCCTCCGAGCAGCAGGTGCTCGCCGCCCGGCATCCGGCGTCGGTGCGGCTGCGCTCCACCGACCTCGCCGAACCCGTCAGCCTGCCCACGGAGGTCGAGCTGGCCGCGTTCGTCGGGGAGTCCCGCCCCGGCGACGAGGTGGTGCTGCTGCACAACGCCGCGACCGTCGAGCCGATCGGGCTCGTCGGCGAGCTGGCACCCGAAGAGGTGTTCAGCGCGGTCCAGGTCAACCTGGTCGCGCCGATCCTGCTGACGAACGTCTTCCTGGCCGCCTTCGCCCGCGACCGGGCCGCGCAGCTGCGGATCGTCTACGTCGCCTCCGCGGCGGCGCACCGCAGCTACCCGGGCTGGGCCACGTACTGCGCGACGAAGGCGGGCGCGGAGGCGTTCATGCGTTGTGTCAGCGAGGCGTCCAGCCGCGCCTGCACGGTGGAGATCGTCGACCCCGGCGCCATCGAGACGCAGATGCAGCGGACCCTCCGCGAGCGCGGCACCGGCCTGCCCGGGCACGCCCGGCTGGTCGAGCGGCACCGTTCCGGCGACATCGGCGACCCCGAGACGGTCGCGAAGCAGCTCGTCGCCCGGCACTTCCCACCGCTGGTGGCCATGGCGGCGTCCTGAGCGGTGGCACCGTGCGGGCCGGCCGATGATCACAGCGGCCGGCCCGCCGTGTGCGGCGAAACGGGCGGCTGGGTACGGTGGCGCCATGCCGGAGACACCACCAGTGATCGTCGTGATGGGCGTTGCCGGCACCGGCAAGACCACGGTCGGGGCGTTGCTCGCCGGCCGGCTCGGCTGGCGTTACGCGGAGGCCGACGACTTCCACTCCGCCGCCAACGTGGCGAAGATGGCCGCCGGTGAGCCGCTCACCGACGAGGACCGCGGCCCCTGGCTCGCCGCCATCGGCCAGTGGATCGACGGGTGTGCCGCCGACGGCATCCCCGGCGTCGTGTCCTGCTCGGGCCTGCGCCGGGTGTACCGCGACCAGCTGCGCGACGGCCGCCCGCAGGTGCGGCTGGTGTTCCTCGAGGGCTCCCGCGACCTGATCATGCGCCGGCTCGCCGCCCGGCACGGTCACTTCATGCGCGCGGAGATGCTCGACAGCCAGTTCGCCGCGCTGGAGCCGCCCCAGCCGGACGAGGACGTCACGGAGGTGTCGATCGACGCCACCCCCGAGCAGATCGTCGACGAGATCGTGCAGCGGTCGCACCTGCACGCCCGCTGAGCGTGCCCGGGCTCAGGCCCGGATGACCTTGACCCCGGCGTCGGTGAAGACGGCCATCTGCTCGTCCGTCGCCGTGCTGTCGGTGACCAGCGTGTCGACGGCGGCGATCGTGCAGATGCGGGCGAACGCGCGCTGGCCGAGCTTCGAGCTGTCGGCCACGATGATGACGCGGTCGGCCCGGTCGGCCATGATCTGGTTGATCGCCGCCTCGCCGTCGTTGTGCGCGCTGGCACCGTGCTGGTGGTCGATCGCGTCGACGCCGAGCACGGCCACGTCGACCGCGACGGTCTGCAACATGGCGGCGGCGATCGGGCCGATCAGCTCATAGGACTGCGGGCGCGCGGCACCACCGGTCGCCACGACCCGCACGTGCGGGCGCACGACGAGCTCGTTGGCGATGTTGAGGGCGTTGGTCACCACCGTGACGGCCGGGCCGCGCTGGTCGTTGTTGAGGTCGGCGCGCAACACCGCGGCGGAGGCGGGCGTGATCGGGTTCGCGATCCCGGCGAAGGCGCGGCACGCCGACGCGGCCGAGAAGTTCATCGCCTTCTTCCTCAACAAGGACCGGCTGGCGAAGATCAGCACCGAGACCAAGAACCTCACCCCGCGCAGCGACATCCCGGCACCGGCAGTGCTCGCCGACTACCAGAAGGAGCTGATCGCGGCCGGGGACAACCTGTTCCTGCCCTACGACGACGCCGGTGCGGTCGCCCCCGAGTGGGTGTCCAACGTGTGGGAGCCGCTCAACGGGGACTTCTTCAACGGCAAGCTCGACGCCGCCGGGTTCATCGCCAAGCTCAAGTCCGAGACCGTCAAGCTGCACAAGAACGCATGACCGCGACAGTGACGACCGCGACAGTGACGCCCGCGCCGGCGGTGACCCGGCGCCGGCGCCGGCCCCGAGCCTCCGACGGGCCGCTCGGCCGGCGGCGCCGCCGGTGGTACTGGCTGTTCGTCGGGCCGGCGCTCACGGTGTACCTCGCCTTCGTGGCCGGCCCGGCGATCGCCGGGATCTGGATCAGCCTGCACTCGTGGCGGGGCGCCGGGGACCCGATGCGCTGGGTCGGCCTGGCCAACTACCGGCGGCTGTGGGCCGACGACATCTTCCGGACGGCGTTTCTCAACTCGCTCACGATCCTGGCCGTGTGCGGGGTGGCCGTCTTCGCCCTGGCCTTCGTGCTCACGATGGCGCTGCGGGAGATGCGCGCCCGCAGCCTGCTGCGGTCGTTGCTGTTCTTCCCCTACATCGTGTCGCCCATCGCGATCGGCGTCGCGCTCGGCCTGCTGCTCGACCCGCGCGGCCTGGCCAACGCCACCCTGTGTAGCGTCGGGCTGGACAGCCTGGCGCAGCCGTGGCTGGCTCCCGACCGGCTGTTCTCCACCATCCTCGTCGGCATCGTCTGGGTGTCCAGCGGCTTCTACGTCGTCATCCTCATGGCCGGCATGGACCGGATCCCGGCCTACTTCTACGAGGACGCCGACCTCGCCGGCGCGACGCCGCTGCAGAAGTTCCGCCACGTCACCCTGCCGCTGTCGTGGGACGTCGTGTCGGTCGCCGCGGTCCTGTGGGTCATCAACTCGCTCAAGATCTTCGAGTTCATCTACGCGTTCACCGGCACCGGCGACTCGCCGGCGCCGGACACGCGCACGTTGCCACGCCGGTGCTGCGGATGTGGGAGTTCGAGCGGCTGCGCGAGCTGGTGTACAGCGTCGAGCTCTGGCTGCCGGACGGCTCGCCGGTCCTCTACGCCCACGTCCGGGTGGTCAACCCAACCAGGAGGACGCCCCGCTGTACTGGTGGACGAACATCGCCGTCCCCGAGACCGCGAACACGCGCATCGTCACGCCGGCCGACAGCGCGTACCACTTCACCTACGACAACGTGCTGCACCGCATCCGGGTGCCGGTCGCCGGCGGGATCGACGAGACCTACCCGGGTCGCCGCGGACCGGCCGCCGACTTCTTCTACGACCTCGGTGACCACGGCCGCCCGTACATCGCCGCGCTGGACGCGGACGGCGCCGGCTTCGTGCAGACCTCGACCGCCGGGCTGCGCGGGCGCAAGCTGTTCCGCTGGGGCACCTCGATCGGCGGGCGGAACTGGCAGGAGTGGCTGTCCGGTCCGGGCGCCGGCTACCTGGAGGTCCAGGCCAGTCCGGCCCGGACCCAGCTGGAGCATCTGCGCATGCCGGCGGGCGCGACGTGGTCCTGGGTCGAGGCGTACGGACTGCTCACCTGCGATCCGGCGCACGTGCACGGGCGGTGGGCCGGGAGCCGCGCCGCCGTCGGCGACGCGCTCGACGCCGCCCTGGCATTGGCCACCGGACAGGCCGGCGAGGCACCGGGCCGGCTCCTGCACCGCGGCACCGGCTGGGGCGCGCTCCAGCGGCGCCTGCGGGAGCAGCACGGCGATCACTCGTTGCGGTTCACCGGCACGCCGTTCGGCGACGACACCATCGGCCGGGACCAGCAGTCGTGGGTGCGGCTCATCGACAGCGGAACCTCGCGGTCCTGGACCTGCTGGGCGGCGACACGATGGCCGCCGCCGAGCGGCTGCTGTCCGCCCATCGGATGGCGCCCCGGCTGCGGGCGCTCACGGTGGAGACCCTGGAGGCGCTCATCATCGCCGGCCGGCCCGGCGACGCGTTGTCACGGTGGACCGGCTCGACCAGGAGCAGCGGTGGCACGGGCGGATCCGGCTGCTGGAGTGCCACGCCGCGCTGGACTTCGGCGACCTGGCCCGGGCCAAGCGCCTGCTCGACGACGGGATCGTCGTCGATGACCTGCGCGAGGGCGAGGACGCGCTGGACACGCTCTGGTGGACCTACCACGAGAAGCGCGCGGCCGCCGGGATCGGCCCGCTCGATCCGGCCGCGCGCGTGCGGATCCGCCGGGAGCATCCGCTGCCCTGCCTGTACGACTACCGGATGCACGAGACCGGCTGACCGGCGCCTTCCGCTCGCGGTGGCCGGCGGCGACGCGGGCCACTACGGCGGTGCGGGCCGCTGCGGCGGTGCGGGCCGCTGCGGCGGAGGGTCAGGTCAGGACCCCGGCCGCCGTGGCCGCCGCGACCCAGGTGTCCCACTCGTCGGCCATGGCCTCGGCGAACTGCAGGTCCGTGCAGGTCAGCAGGTCGAGTTCGGCGGTTGAGGACTTGGTGTCGACGTTGTCGAGCAGGCGCTTCGAGCCGTCGAGGTCGTCGAGGGTCTGGAAGTAGTCGACCGGCCGGATCGCGAGCAGCTTCAGGAACACCGGGAACCGGGACAGCTCGCACACGACCTTGGTGGTGGCGCGCTTGCTGTCGGGGCCGCCGTCGGCGACGACGATGCAGAAGATCGGCGCGGTGGTCTTCTCCGCCTCGGCGAGGACGAGCGAGAGCGCGTCGGCGAGGTTGGTCGTGCCCATCCAGCCGCGGTGGATCTCGCGGTCCACGACGCCGCTGTAGTTGTCGACGGTCACGTTGACGGTCGGCAGGACGGCGGTGTCGAAGGGGATGACCGGGACGGTGCCGTCGATGTCGATCTGCAGCGCGAAGCCGAGGGCGCGCTCGACCAGGGTCTGCACCGCGCCGGAGTTGTAGTCGGCGCGCATCGAGCCGGAGTGGTCCAGCACGAGCATCGCCTGGGCCCGGATGCCGCCGAGTCCGCGCTTGCTGAGCGCCAGGCCCGCCTTGTCGGCCCGCTTGGCGAGGTCGATGTGGCCGGACTCGCGGACCTTGGCGAGGTTGATGGCGGGCGCGCCGGAGGGCTCTTTGACGAGGGTCACGGCCCGCGCCGCAGTCAACTGTGTCCTGCCTGCCATGATGCTGCCCTCCTGGAGACCCGTCGTCCATGACCGTAACCCAGACGGGCGCCATCGGATCTGCGGGCTTTCGCCGTGGGTACCGCGCTGAACTGCTCAAATGGTAAATATGAGAACCTGGCTCGCGAACCGCTCGGTCCGCACCAAGGTGCTCCTGGTCGTCGCTGTGCTCGGCGCGGTGGCGCTGGGCACGGGCGTGCAGTCGACGGCGCGCATGTCGCAGATGAACCACGAGGCCGAACTGCTGTACAACGACGGCCTGGTGCCGATCCAGGAGATCAACGACGTGCTGTCGGCGCTCACCGACGTGCGCGTCAACGTGCTCAACCACGGGATCTCCTCGGGCGGCGCCGGCATGGCCCGCTACGAGGAACTGCTGGACCAGGGCTACGAGACGTTCGACCAGCGGCTCGCCGTCTACGAGGACACCTCGTCGATGCCGCAGCTCGTCGGGCAGCTGCGGGACCTGTTCGCGCAGTTCCGGGCCGTGATCGACGAGCAGTTCCTGCCGGCCAGCCGGGCCGGCGACGACGCCGAGGTGACCCGGATCCGCGACGAGGTCACCGGCCCGCTGGTGGCGCAGGCGATCGACGTGGTGACGGAGATCGGCGCCGCCGAACGGGAGGTGTCCCTCGCCCGCCTGGAGGCGACCCGGTCCGAGTACCGCCAGGCACAGGTCTGGACCTGGGGGCTGCTCGCCGTGGGGCTGGTCCTGGCCGTCGCGGTGGCCCTGGCCGTCGCGGGTCAACTGGTCCGCGCCGTCCGCACGGTGTCCCACGTCGTCTCCGGCCTCGCCGACGGCGACCTGACCCGGGTCGCGGACGTGCGGGGCGGCGACGAGCTGGGCACGATGGCGGCCGGCCTCAACACCGCCACCGGGAAGCTGCGCGCCGGGGTCACCGCCGTCGAGGAGAACAGCGGCGCCCTGGCCAGCGCCGCGCAGGAGCTGTCCGCGGTTAGCAACCAGATCGCCGAGTCGGCCGAGCGCAGCAGCGCCCAGGCAACCACCGTGTCCTCCGCCGCCGAGGAGGTCTCGCAGAACGTGCAGACCGTCTCCGCGGGCACGGTGCAGATGGGCGACGCCATCGCCGAGATCGCCCGCAGCGCTGCCGAGGCCGCGAGGGTCGCCGGTCTCGGTGTGCTCAGCGCGGAGTCGGCGAGCAGCACCATCACGCAGCTCGGGGTGTCCAGCGCGGAGATCGGCACCGTCCTCAAGTCCATCACCGCGATCGCGGAGCAGACGAACCTGCTCGCGCTCAACGCCACCATCGAGGCGGCCCGGGCCGGCGACGCCGGCAAGGGGTTCGCGGTCGTCGCCGGCGAGGTGAAGGACCTGGCGCAGGAGACGGCGAAGGCGACCGAGGACATCTCCCGGCGGGTGGAGGCGATCCAGCGGGACGCCTCGGCCGCGGCGTCCGCGGTCGCCGAGATCGCCGGCGTGATCAGCGAGACCAACCAGTACGCGACGACGATCGCCGCCGCGGTCGAGCAGCAGAGCGCGACGACGGCCGAGATGAGCCGCAACGTCGGCGAGGCCAGCGGCGGGGCGGAGCGCATCGCCGGCACCGTCGGCGGGCTCGCCGAGGCCGCGGAGCTGACCGCGTCCGGCGTCACCGAGGCCCGCGCCGCCGCGGAGGACCTGGCCCGCATGTCCAGCGAACTGCGCACGGTCGTGGCCCAATTCCAACTGGTGTAAACATTCGTACAGCCCAGCCCACCCTTCCGGTGGACTGAATTGAATGTGAGACCAATTCGAAAGTAAACTCACAGGAGTGAATTTCTAGAGGCAGTTGAGCGCTGCCTACTGCACGTGGGGTACGGCGGGCAAGTCCTGTTTCACACCGACATCGCCATTGTTTGCTTCTCCTCGGCAACCGCCGTCCTCAAGGAGGAGCAGTGAAACTCGCGTCATTACTCAGCCTGGTGCTGACCGCCGGGGCGGTGACCGTCGTCGCGACGGGCACCGCCGCACAGGCCGCTCCAGGTGTGACCCCGCCCAACGTCAGTCTGACGCTCGGGCCCGGCCAGTCGGCCGACGTCGCCAAGCACGTCGAGACCGCGCCGGTGCCGCCGAAGCCGGACGTCGTGTTCCTTGCCGACACCACCGGCAGCATGTTCGACCCGATCACGGACGTGCGCACCAACGCCGCATCCGTCATGGGCCAGATCGCGGCGGCGCAGCCGAACGCGCAGTTCGGTGTCGCTGAGTACAAGGACGTCGATGACTCCGCGCCGTTCACCGTCCGCCAGGACATCACCGCGAACCAGGCCGTGGTCCAGGCCGGGATCGACCTGTGGAACGCCGACGGCGGCGGTGACCTGCCCGAGGACAACCTCAACGCGCTGTTCCAGCTCGCCAACGGCGCCGTGCACTTCCGCGACGGCGGCACCCGCATCATCGTCATCTTCGGCGACGCCCCGTCGCACGACCCGAGCCTCGGGCACAGCCTCACCGACACCGTCGCCGCGCTCAACGCCGCGCACATCCGCGTCGTGGCCGTCGACGTCGGCGGCATGAACGCCGGCGGCCAGGCCCAGGCGATCACCTCCGGCACCGGCGGCGTGTACCTGCCGGGACGTGCCCACCGACCAGGTGAGCGCCGCGATCCTCGCCGGCATCCAGGCGATCCAGGTCAAGGTCACAGCGCCACCGCCGGTGCGGACTACACCGCCAGTGCCGGCACGGTGACGTTCACGCCGGGGCAGACCAGCCTGCCCATCTCGGTGCCGATCATCAACGACGCGGTCAACGAGCTCAACGAGACGTTCACCGTCAACCTGTCCGGGGCCGTCGGCGCCGGGATCACCGACGGCAGCGGCCTCGGCACGATCGTCGACGCCGACCGCAACGGCACGTTCTCCTGCACGGCGCAGGTGCTGCGGGTCGGCCCGCTGTCCTCGCCCGTGGCGAACCCGGCGAACGTCCCCTGCGCCGACGACAGCAAGGTCCGCCCAGCTCACCCTCAACTCGGGCCTGATCAAGGTCGAGTCGAAGACCCTGGACGCCAACACCGCGCTGACCCCGGACAACCTCAACACCGCACCCGCGGCCGGGGACAACGGCACGGCCAAGGCCACGGTCGAGTCGGTGAAGATCACCGTCGGCGGGATCGCCCCGGTGACGATCGAGCTCGGGCTCATCCAGGCCACCGCGACGGCGACCTGCGCGTCCGGCCCCGGCGGTCTCGCGCCGGTGCTCACCGGTGCGTCCAGCATCGCGTACCTGAAGATCAACGGCCTCTCAGTGGCGGTCGGCAGCGCGCCGCTCACCGTGCCCCTGGTGGTCGGCGCGCTCAAGCTCAACGCGACCACCACCACCCCGACCAGCGTCACCCAGCAGGCCGTCGTCCTCGACACGCTGCTGACCGACGTGGTCATCAGTGAGGCGCACGCCGACATCCACGGCAGCGCCGTCAACCCGACCGGCAACCCCTGCCGCGTCTGACGCTCCCGTGCGGCCCGTCCCAGCCAGGGGCGGGCCGTGCGTGGTCTTCGTCACGGGAACATTTGCGGGCCCGCCGCTGTTGACCATGACTTGTGACCGAGATTCCGCTTTCCGTCCTTGACGTCGCGCCCCGGGCCGCCTACGCGTCCACCGGCGATGCCCTGCGCAACACGACGGAGCTGGCCAGACGCGTCGAGGCACTCGGATACCGCAGGTTCTGGGTCGCCGAGCACCACAACATGCCGGCGATCGCGAGTTCCTCACCCGCGGTGCTGCTGGCGCACCTGGCCGCCGCGACGTCCACGATCCGCGTCGGCTCCGGCGGGGTCATGCTGCCCAACCACGCACCGCTCGTGGTCGCGGAGCAGTTCGGCACCCTCGAGGCGCTGCACCCGGGCCGCGTCGACCTGGGCATCGGCCGGGCACCCGGCACCGACCAGTACACGGCGCTCGCGCTGCGCCGCACCATGGACGGCCTGTCGGCGGAGAACTTCCCGGAGGAGCTGCAGGACCTTATCGCCTACTTCACCGGCGACGACGCGCAGCAGCGCATCCTCGCCTCACCCGGCCGCGGCGACAAGCCCGACGTGTGGCTGCTCGGCTCGAGCGGCTTCAGCGCGCAGCTGGCCGGCCTGCTCGGGCTGCCGTTCTCCTTCGCGCACCACTTCTCCAGCGCCAACACGCTGCCGGCGCTGAAGCTCTACCGGGACAGCTTCCGGCCGTCGCAGTGGCTGGACGCCCCCTACGCGATGGTCGCGGTCAGCGCGGTCGCCGCCCCGACCGACGAGGAGGCCGAGTTCCTCGCCGGGCCGAGCCAGCTGTCGTTCCTGCGGTTGCGCTCCGGCCGCCCGGAGGCCATGGCCACGCCGGAGGAGGCGGCGGCGTACCCGTACAGCGACCGGGAGCGCGAGTTCATCCTCGAGCGCCGCGACGGCCAGGCGCTCGGCTCCCCTTCGACCGTCCGCGGCCAGCTGACCGAGCTCCTCGATCGCACCCAGGCCGACGAGTTCATGCTGACCTGCATGGTGTACGACGTCGACGCCCGCGCCCGCTCGTTCGAGCTGATCCGGGAGCACGTCGCCCCGCACCTCACCCGCTAGGCGGCCATCCTGCGGGTCAGTTCGGCGGCCCGCTTGAGTTGCACGGCACGGGCCTGGCGCAGGACGTACCGGCGCAACAACGACGGCGACTCGACCGTGATCGACTCGGTGACCTCGGTGCCGTTCCCGGACGGCGTCAGCGTCACCGCGGCCCGCAGCCGGACCCGGCCGGGGGAGACCACCGCGCTCACCACCGACGGCGCCGCAGGGTCGAGGGTCATCGTCACGCGGATCGGGTTGGTGTAGAAGCGGAAGCGTTCCAGTGCCACATAGGTGACCTGGTCGCCGTCGGTCTGCACGTCGCGGACGGCGACGACGAGCGGGGACAGCCCCACGTAGGACCGCGGGTCGGCCAGGTGTGCGTAGACCGTGGCGGGCGCGGCGGCCACGGCGAACGTGTGAGCGAAGGCATCGACGGGCATGGCCCCAGACGGTAGCGTGGCCGATCTATCGGCGGTTGGCTTTCCCGGTGGGTGGCCTTTCCCGGTGGGTGGCCTTTCCCGGTGGGTGGCCTTTCCCGGCGGTTGGTTGGATGGCGGTCGCCGCGATCATCGGCGAGGATGGCGGACGATCTTGCGTGCGGCGCGCAAGCGACTGGCTGAGCGAGGTGAGGCGAGTTGAACAAGACCTGGGTGCGGCTGCGACCGGTGGTCGAGAGCGATCTGGGGATGTTCCGGCGGTTCGTGACGGAGCCCGGACTGGCCGGCCCGGCCTGGTCGGGCTACCGCGAGCCGACCGGCCCGGCCCGGCGGTTCGCGGAGGACGGCTTCCTCGGCGAGCACGACGGCAGGCTCATGGTCGAGGCCGACGAGACCGCCGCCGGCTTCGTCAGCTGGGAGGCCAGCGGCACCGGGTGGTCGCGGTACTGGAGCATCGGCATCATCCTGCTGCCGGAGTGGCGCGGCCGCGGCGTCGGCTGGCGGGCGCAGACGCTGCTGTGCGACTACCTGTTCGCCAACAGCGCCGCGCCGCGGATCGAGGCCCGGACCCAGCCGGAGAACATCCCCGAGCAGAAGGCCCTGGAGAAGGTCGGGTTCCTCAGCGAGGGCATCCTGCGGTCCGCGGAGTTCCGCGACGGTGCGTGGCGCGACGTCCTGGTCTACGGGAAGCTCCGTGGGGACCGATAAGCGTTCGTTCTTCGTGTACGAGGTGTACGTGGGCTCCGTGCTGCGCCATCTGGTGTCGCCCCTCGAACCGGACGACGTGGCCGAGCACGGGCTGGCGGCGGAGTCCGTCGTCGGGCTCCTCGCCGTCGGGGTCGACGGCCCGGGCGCGATGCAGCCCGACCACTTCGAGGAGAACCCGGCGTTCGTGCGGTTCCTGCACGAGACGATCGCGGACGACATCTTCGTCGTGCACGGACTCCGCGAGCAGGCCGCGCTCGTCGGCGGGCACGGCTGGGTCGACGTGCTCGACGCCCGCACCCCCGACCTCACCGGCGACGTCCCCTCGCACGACGTCATCGGCAGTGTCGAGGTGCGCGACGGTGTGCTGGTGCCCATGTCGTACCGGCCGAACGAGGCGCACCGGCTGCTCACCGAGGAAGGCTTCTTCCAACTGCCGGAGGAGCTGGAGATGGCGCTGTTGAAGCGGCTACGCTTAGCCAATCGTCACGAGCTGGACACGTAATGTGTGGGTGCTGCTCTTCGCGGGCCTCGCCGTGCTGGCGCTTGCCTGTGAGGGCGGCGGCACCGCCGGACCCGCCCCGTCCGGTGGCGCCATGTCCATGGCGGCCCTGGGCGACTCGGTGACCACCGCGTTCTCCTCCTGCCTCGCGCCGGCCCCCTGCCCCCGGAACTCCTGGTCGACCGGCGACGGCACCCGCGTCGACAGCCACTACCGGCGGCTGCTGAAGGCACACTCCGGGCTACGCGGTCACAACGCCGCCGAGGGCAAGGCCCGCGCGGACGCCCTCGCCGGGCAGGCCCGCGCCGCGGTCACCGCGAAGGCCGCCTACGTCACCGTCCTCATCGGCGCCAACGACGCCTGCCGCCCCGCCCTCGCCGACATGACGCCGGTCGACACCTTCCGCCGCCAGGTCGACGCCGCCCTCGCCGTGCTCAAGCAGGGCCTGCCGGAGGCGCGGATCCTCGTGGTGAGCATCCCGGACATCCACCGCCTCTGGGAGATCGGGCACACCAGGGACGTCGCGGTGAAGGCCTGGTCCTTCGGGATCTGCCCGGCGCTGCTCGCCGCGCCCACCTCCACCGCGCCCGCCGACACCGCCCGCCGCAAGGCGTTCCAGGAGCGCATCGACGCGTACAACACCCAGCTCGTCGCGGCGTGCAAGGCCTACGGCGCACGGTGCAAGGACGACGGCGGCGCGGCGCACCGGGTCGCGTTCAGCCTCGACATGGTCAGCGCGCAGGACTTCTTCCACCCCAACGCCGCGGGGCAGAACGCCCTCGCCAAAGCGACCTGGTTGGGGACGCCCGACTGGTGAACCGCTGTGTCTTCGCCCCGTGGGCGCTAGGCTCAGGTCTTGCCGTCGCGGCGTTTCGGTTTAGGTGGGTGTTGCTTCGATGAGCGCTGACCCCTCTGTCTGGCGGGTGAAGGGGATGCCCCTGGCCCCGGCCACCGGGCACGGACCCCTCGACGGCCTGCGGGTCGCGGTCAAGGACCTCTTCCAGGTCACCGGCTTCGCCGTCGGCGGCGGCAACCCCACCTGGCTCGCGTCCGCCCTGCCCGCCGCGGCCGACGCCCCCGCCGTCGCCCGGCTGCGCGCCGCGGGCGCCACCATCCAGGGCATCGTCCACACCGACGAGCTCGCCTACTCCCTGTCGGGCACGAACGTCCACTATGGTGCCCCGCCCAACCCGGCGGCCCCGGACCTGGTCACCGGCGGCTCCTCCAGCGGCCCGGCCTCGGCGGTCGCGACCGGCCACGCCGACATCGGCCTCGGCACCGACACCGGCGGCTCGATCCGGGTCCCCGCCGCCTGCTGCGGCCTCTACGGCCTGCGCCCCACCCACGGCGCGGTGCCGACCGACGGCGTCCTGCCGCTCGCACCGTCGTTCGACACCGTCGGCTGGATCACCGCCTCCGCCGCGACCCTGGCCCTCGTCGGCTCCGTGCTGCTGCCCGACGGCCCGGCTTCGCCGCCGTCCCGGCTGCTGGCCGTCGACGCCGCCGCGCCGGCGGCCGCCCAGTTCGGGCTGCCGGTCGCTCCCGTCACACTGTCCACCTGGGACGACCCGGACCCGTTGCTGCTGGCGTTCCGGCAGGTGCAGGCGGCCGAGGCGTGGCGGGCACACGGCGACTGGATCGCCGCCCATCCGCGCGCCCTCGCCGTCGACATCGAGGACCGGTTCCGCTTCGGCGCGAGCATCACCGCCGCCGAGGAGAGCGCGGCCCGGGCCTACCTGGCGGAGCAGCGGGCCGCGCTGCTGGACCTCCTCGCCGACCGCGACGCCTGGCTGGTCCTGCCGGCCGGCGGGCCGGGCCACCCGCGCGAGCTGAGCCCCTTGGCCCGCGACACGTGGCGCCGGGACACGCTGCGGTGCGCGGTGCCCGCCAGTGCGTACGGGCTGCCGAGCATCTCCGTGCCCTCCTCGGCGGACCCGCCGGCCGGGATCGCCGTCATCGCGCCGCCCGGGCACGATCTGGGGCTGCTCGCGCTCGCCTCCTGACGGGGGCGTCCGGCGGAGATCGACTCGTGCATACTGTGCCGCCGACCCTCTGTCCGGAGCACATGATGAGCGACCCCTTCGACGGGCTGGAAGAATGGGCCAAGCAGGCCGAACGCCGGGCGAAACGGGCCGATCGCCGACGGCGGCTCGGCCTGATGTTCCGCTTCCGGCGGCCCCGCCCGGGGTTGCGCCGCTGGCGGCCGCCGGCCATTGCGTGGGTCGCCGGCATCGTGATCGTCGTGTTCCTGCTCGCGGCCGCGGTGCAGGCATACCTTCCGGGCGGCTCTCCCGCTGGTTCCTCCGCTGGCTCCTCTGCCTATGCCACGCAGGCGGTGCCGTCCGGGGTCTCGGCGACCACCTCGGCGAGCGCCGCACCCACCGACCCCTTCGAGGGCACCCCGGCCGCGACCTACCCGAAGGGTGAGGCCGGCATCACCATGCCGCCGGCGACCGCCGTCACCGGGTTCACCGCCGCCCAGGTCGACGCCGCCCTGCAGCAGGTCCGCAAGGCGCTCGTCGCTGGCCGGCTGGACCAGAAGATGCTCGTCGGCCACGACCCTTCGACGCTCCTGGCGCTGCTCGCCCCCAACCCGGCGAAGCACGTCAAGGCATGGTTCGACGACGCCAGCTTCAGCTCCGTCGCGACCTGGATCGACCCCGCCGCCCACCTCGACCCCGACGAGGAGGTCCGGGTCAGCGGGCGGGTCACCCTGGGGTCCGCCGTCGTCGAGGGAATCCAGACCCTGCAGGTCACCACGAACTTCGTCTGGGTCTACGCCTTCACCGGCAACGCCCGGAACCCCCTGGCGGCCGTGCACGATCAGATCCGCTGGGACTTCCCGGCGACCGGCCGCCTGCGCGCCGCCGACAAGGGCATGTGGATCGGTGACATCCACTCCTACCTGGCCCAGATCGACTGCGCCGCGGCCCGCAAGGGACTGCTGGCCCCGTTCCGAGCGGGCTCCGGCGCTCCTGCCGCGAACCCCAGCGACACCGAGGACCCGGACGCCTACCTGCGGGCCGACCACTCCCTGGACATCGCCGACGACTGCCACCTCTCCACGCCTACCCCAGCTCCGGGAGCCTGACATGGACGACATCGAGCTCAGGGCCGTGCAGGACGATGACGTGGAGACGTTCTTCGTCCACCAGCAGGACCCGTCGGCCGCCGCGATGGCGGCGATGACCCCACGGGACCACGCCGCGTTCCTCGCCCACTGGACCCGGATCCGCGCCGATCCGGCCAACGTCCTGCGCACGGTCCTCGCCGGCGGCGCGGTGGCCGGCAATGTCGTGAGCTGGGAGCAGTCGGGACAGCGACTGGTCGGCTACTGGATCGGCCGGGAACACTGGGGCCGCGGCATCGCCACCGCCGCGCTCGGGCGCCTGCTGGAGGTGCTGCCGGACCGCCCGGTGCACGCGTACGTGGCCGTCGCCAACGCCGGCTCGATCCGGGTCCTGCGCAAGTGCGGCTTCCACCAGGCCGGCCCGCCCGTCACCGCCGACGACGGCATCGCGGAGCTGCTGTTCACCCTCGGGTGATCGCTACCATGCGATCATGGCGCTGTTGCACCGGGCGGACCTGACGCCCTCCAAACTCGAACTGCTGAACGCGTGGCTGCCCACCCGGAGCTGGTACACCGGCCCCGCCGAACCCGACCTGGCGAAGGTCGGCGCGTTCCGTTTGGACGACCCCGCCGGTGCGGTCGGCGTCGAGACGATGCTGGTCCGGGCCGGCGACGGGCCGGTGCTGCAGCTCCCGCTCACCTACCGCGGCGCCCCGCTGGCCGGCGCCGAGGGTTGGCTCATCGGCACCACCGAGCACTCGGTCCTGGGCCCCCGCTGGGTGTACGACGCCGTCGGCGACCCGGTCTACGCCGCCGTGCTCGCCGCCACCATCCTCACCGGGGCCGGCCAGGCCGCCGAGGAGTTCGAGGTCGACGGCGTCCGGCAGGTCCGCCCCAACGAGCTGCAGGTCACCGGCAGCGGCTACGCCGGCGCCACGGTCCCGGTCCTCGGCGATGTCCTCCGCGTGGTGGACACCGACCCGACCCGCATCGCAACGGACTCCCTCAGCCTGACCGTCATCAGGGTCCTCACGGACGACCCGGCGGTTCCGGGCGGCGCGCCCACGCTGACCGCCACCTGGCCGGGCAGCCCCACTGCGCGCCTGCTCGCCTACGCCGGGTAGGTTTTCCGGCTCCGCCCGCGGGACCGACTGCTCCACCGCCCCGGCAACGTTCCGTCGTGCGGCCCGCGTCGTGCGGCCCGCGTCGTGCGGCCCGCGTCGTGCGGCCCGCGTCGTGCGGCCCGCGTCGCGCCGCCCTTCGCGGCACCCGTTTCGGCGGCGAGCGGGTGCCGGGTGGCCCGCGGCCGGGCCCGTGTGCGGGATGCTGTCGGGGTGACCGAACTTCGAGTGCTCCGCGGCGGCTCCGGCACGCCGACGGTGCTGCTGCTGCACGGCCTCGGCGCGACGGCGGACGTATGGGACGGCCTGACCACGCTGCTCGACCGGGCCTGGGTGGCACCCGACCTGCCGGGGCACGGGGGATCGGCGTGGCTGGACGGGTACACGTTCGCCGCGGTGGCCGATGCCGTCGCCGGGCTGGTCGACCCGCGCGGCACCGTCGTGGTCGGGCACTCGTTCGGCGGGGTGATCGGGCTGCACCTCGCCCGCGTGCCCGGGGTCCGCGCCGTCGTCGGCCTCGGGATCAAGGTCGCCTGGACCGGCGAGGAACTCGACCGTGCCGCCGCCCTGGCCAGGAAGCCGCCGGTCATCCACCCGACCCGGGAGGACGCCGCAACCCGCTTCCAACGGGTCGCCGGTCTCGTCGGTCTGAAGGATGACGCGCCGGGCGCGGCGCTCACCCGGGACGGCGACGGCTGGCGGACCACCCACGACCCGAGGACGTTCGCGGTCGGTGACCCCGCCGTCGCCGCGCTGCTGGCCGACGCGCCCGTCCCGGTCGTCCTCGCCCGTGGCGAGCACGACCCCATGGTCAGCCGCGACCAGCTCATGGCGCTGGTCCCGGACGCCGTCGACCTTCCCGGCCTCGGCCACAACGCCCACGTCGAGGCCCCCGCCGCACTGCTGCCCCTCCTCGCTCCCCACCACTGAGGTCCCGGGGCCACTGAAGTCCGGGCCGCGCATCAGTCCGGGCCGCGCATCAGTCCGGGCCGCGCATCAGTCCGGGCCGCGCATCCGGCGTGGCGGGGCGGCCGCGCAGGTGCTTGCAGCGCCGCGCCTGCTTGCAGATCCGTGCCTGCTTGCAGCGCCGTGCCGCGGACCGTCTGATCTACGATCGTGCCGGTGCGGGTCATGTCCTGGAACGTGTGGTGGCGATTCGGCGACTGGCGAGCCCGGCACGGGGCGATCCTCGCGACGCTGCGGGCCGAGCGCCCCGACGTGTGCGGCCTGCAGGAGGTCTGGGCGGTCCGCGACGGCGAGCACCAGGCTGAGCTGCTGGGCCGCGAGCTCGGCATGCACTGGGCGTACAGCCCGTCGCCCAGGCCCGGCCGCTGGCAATCGCGGATCGGCGACCCGGGCATCGACTTCGGCAACGCGATCCTGAGCCGGTGGCCGATCGGCGCCACCACGATCGGGGACCTGGGCGGCGAGGGCCGCACCGTGCTGCACGCCCGCGTCGACGCGCCCGACGGCCCGATCCCTGTGTTCACCACCCATCTGGACTCCAGCCCGGCCGATTCGGCGGGCCGCTGCGCGCAGGTCGAGCGGCTCCTGCCGTTCGTCGCCGCGCACGGTGCCGGCGACCACCCGCCGGTCCTCACCGGCGACTTCAACGCCGAACCCGACTCCGACGAGGTACGCCGCGCCGGCGGGCACCTGACCGCGCCGATCGTGCCCGGGTTCGTGCTGGTGGACGCATGGCGCTACCACGACGGCACCGAACCCGGTTGGACCTGGGACCGCCGCAACCCGCACGTCGCCGGCCACGGGACGCCGAACGCCCGGATCGACTACATCATGGTCGAGCTGCGGGGTTCCGGGCGCGGCTGCGTCGACCGGGTCCACCTGGCCGGCACCGGCCCGCACCAGGGCGTCTGGCCGTCAGACCACTTCGCCGTGGTCGCCGACCTGCGCTGAACCCCGCGCTGAACCCCGCGCTGAACCCCGCGCTGAACCCCGCGCTGAACCCCGCGCTGAACCCCGCGCTGAACCCCGCGCTGAACCCCGCGCTGAACCCTGCGCCGAGGCCCGCGTCGCCGGCCGTGGCTCGCGGGCGCGGCGAGCTATGGTCGGGCCCACGGGAGGTCGGCATGGCGACGATCGCGATCATCGGTGACGTGGGCGGCTGCGCATTGCAACTCGCCACCGCGCTGGAAAGCCTGGACGGCGACACCGTCATCATCCAGGTCGGCGACCTCGTCGACCGCGGGCCGGACAGCACCGGCGTGCTCGACCTCGTCCAACCCAGGATCGACACGACGCCGGGCCGTTGGATCCAGCTTGCGGGCAACCACGAGGCGCAGTACATCGGCGGGGTGACCTTCTGGCCCGAGCGGCTCGGCGACGCCGACGCCGAGCGGCTGCGCGCCTGGTGGCTGCGGGACCGGATGCGGGTCGCGGCCGCGGTCCGCACCGCCGCGGGGGAGGAACTGCTCGTGACGCACGCCGGGCTCACCGTGGCGGCGTGGCGGGAGCTCGGTGGGCCGGTGACCGCCGCGACCGCCGCTGACCTGCTCAACACCAGGCCGGAGCCGCTGCTGTGGGCGGACCGGGGCCCGTTGTGGGCGGAGCACGTCGCCGCGTCGTGGCTGGAGGAGCACGAGCCGATGCCGTTCTCGCAGGTCCACGGCCATTCGTCCATTGTGGACCATCAGCGCCGGGTGTGGCGCTGCCCGGAGCGGGTCCGGCAACGGTCCACCGTGGACTGGGCCGCACGGCACACGACGACCAGGGTGAGCGGCGCCCGGGTCGTCGGCGTCGACCCGAAGCACGGCCGGCAGGGCGCGCCGGCCTGGGCGCCGTTGGTGCTGGCCGGGGCCGAACTGCTCTGACCGCCGCGGCCTCGGTGGCGGCCGGACAAGGTCTCCGACCAGCCCTTCAAGAACTTCGGACAAATAACCCAGATCGGGCGCGGCGTGGCCCGCGGAGAGGCCTGTCGATCTTGCACGCCTGATCGAAGGAGCCGGGTGGTCGCCCGGACGACCACGGCGCTCCCTCGACCAAGCGCGAGCACCGAAGATCGCCGTCCGGGCACCGGTGCCACCCGGTCTCGTCGTTACCGCGGGCGCCCGCCGACGGCCATGGCGGCCAGCCGCCCGGCGGCTGCCACGGCGGCCTCGGCGAAGGCGCGGATGACGACGTGGCATCGGGTCCCGTCGCCGGCCAGCTCCGGCTGGAACAGCGTGCCCAGCAGGAACGGATGCCCGTCCAGCTCAGCGACCCGGACCTCGCCGTCGTCGTCGAAGCCGGTGAACCTCAGCCCGTGCCGGGTCAGCTCCGGCAGGTAGCCACGGTCCAGTCCGTACGCACAGTGGTACCGCTCCACGGACCGCTCGACGCCGAACACCCGCTCGGCCAGCGAGCCGGGGGTCAGGTTGACCGCTCCCTCATGGCCGACGAGCGAACACGCGAGGGGCACGATGACCTGCCGGTCCGAGTCCGGGTCGGTCTCGCCGTGGCTGGCATCGGCGATGCCGCACACGTTGCGGGCGAACTCCAGCAGCAGATGCTGGAACCCGGCGCACGTGGCGAGGAAGGCGATGCCGCGCTCGCGGGCGATCCGCACGGCGTGCAGGGCACCCTCTTCGCTGTGGTACGGGCTGCCGGGCAGCAGCCAGATCCCGTCGAACCCGGCCAGGTCGGTCGCCGCCGCGTCGGGCGTCGGCACCCAGTACGCGTCAAGGCCGATGCCGTGCTGAGCGCGGAGCACCTCGAACAGCCCCGGGATCCGGGTGTGGGAACGCACATGAGGGGAACGGTCGCCGACGAGGGCGATGCGGGCCGTGCGGGTCGCTGTCATGTCTTTCACTGTCCCGCCCGCGGGGTCCATCAGTCCAACAACACATTCGCCTACCGAGATAAGCAATACTGATGTCGTGGACCCTCACCTGCTGCGCACCTTCGTCACCGTCGCCGGCACCGGGTCGTTCTCCGCCGCCGCGCAGGAGCTGGGTTACACACAGTCCGCGGTGTCGCAACAGATCGCCGCGCTGGAGTCCGACCTGGGTGCCACGCTGTTGCACCGCCGGCCGGTCGCGCCGACGGATGCGGGCGCGCGGCTGCTGGAGCACGCCGGGCCGATCCTGCTGCGGTTGAGCGCCGCCCGCGCCGACGTGGTCCGGCTGTCGGGGGCGCCCGCCGCAACGGTCGTGCTCGGCGCCACCCCGTTCGCCGGCAGCACCCGGGTCGCCGCGGTGCTCGCCTCCGTCCAGCGGGCGATGCCCCGCGTGCGGTTCACGCTGCTGCTCACCGGCCGTGACGCGGTGGCCGCCGGTGTCGCCACCGGCACCCTCGACGTCGGGCTGGTCGACGGTGTGACCGCGCCCAGCGACCCGTTGCCGCTGCCCGATGCGGGTCAGCTGGCGACGTCGGTGCTGGTGGAGAACACCGCTGTCGTCGCGTTCCCCGCCGGCCACCCGTTCGCAGGTCGCCGCTCGCTCGGGCTCGCCGACCTGGCCGACGCGACCTGGATCGACGCGCCCGACGCGGCCACACCGCTGCCCCAGCTGCGGGCCCTCGCCCACAGCGGCGGCTTCCGCGACGGCTTCTGCTACCCCGGCACGGACACCGGCGGCCTGCTCGCCCTCGTCGCGGCCGGTGCCGGCCTGGCGCTGCTGCCCGGCCCGGTGACGCACCCGGGCGTCGCGGGGGTCGCGGTCACGCTGCCGCGGCTCGTCCACCGGGTGGAGCTCGTGCACGGCTCGCTCACCCCACCGGCCCGCGCCCTCGCCGAGGCGTTCCAGCCGTAGTCGTCCTCGAGGACGACCACGGGGGTTGCGTTCCAGACCTAGTCGTCCTCGAGGACGATGCGGGGTTCCGTGCCGGAGCAGACGACCTGGGCACGGACGTCACCGCCACCGCTACGGGCCTTGAACCGCAGCGAGGCGACGGCCGCCGGTCCCCGCTGGACGCGTTCGGCCTCGAACCCTGCGTTGGGCGTCCACGAGCGCAGCGTCACCAGCCCCGCCTCGCACACCGCCACGATCGTCCCGCCGGAGGTCGTCAGGGCACGCACGACCCCGGCCGGCGACGACGCGGGCGCAGAGCTCGGGGCCGGCGTCGGCGGGGCGACCGTGGGACCTGAGGACGACGCGGCCAGCCGCGCCTCGACGTCGGCCTCGCTGTACGGCGCGTCCGAGGTGCCGAAGATACCCTGCCGCATCGAGCCGACCGCCCAGGTCGCCACCGCTGTGGCCACCGCGACGGTCAGCAGCCACGCGGCGCCCGCGAGCATCCACCGTCGCACCACCGTCGTCGCCATGCTGACCACTATCCACCGCCGATGGCTAAGAGATGGTTAACCTCGGGCTATGGCGAAGGTGCTGATCGTGGAGGACGACGGGACGATCCGCACCGGCGTCGTGCGGGCGCTGACCGGGCGCGGCCACGTCGTGGTGCCCGCCGCGACCGCGATGGACGGGCTCAAGCTCGCCGTGGCCGAGGCGCCCGACGTGGTGCTGCTCGACCTCGGCCTGCCGGACCTCGACGGCCGGGAGGTGCTGCGGATGCTGCGCGCGGTCAGCCGGGTGCCGATCATCGTGGTCACCGCGAGGCGCACCGAGGGGGAGATGGTCCGCGCGCTGGACGCCGGCGCCGACGACTACGTGGTCAAACCGTACGGCGCCGAACAGATCGACGCCCGGATCCGGGCCGTGCTGCGCCGCGCCGACGGTGGGTCGTCAGGGCCCGAACGGGACCCGGCGCTCGACGTCGACGGTGTCCGCATCGACCCGCGGGCCCGGACGGCGACCCTGGACGGCGTGCCGCTGGACCTGACCCCGCGCGAGTTCGACCTGCTCTACCACCTGGTGTCGCGGGCCGGCGAGGTGGTCGGCAAGCGGGAACTGCTGACCGAGGTGTGGCAGCTGCCGTACACCACGGCGGACAAGACCGTCGACGTGCACCTGTCGTGGCTGCGCCGCAAGCTGGGGGAGACCGCCCAGGAGCCCCGCCGCCTGCACACGGTGCGCAGGGTCGGCGTCAAGTACGGGCTGCAGCCGTGAGGTGGCGGCTGGCGCTGCTCGTGGCGGCCGCGATGACCCTGGTGCTGCTCGCGTTCCTGGTCCCGCTCGCGCTGCTGCTGCGCGGTGTCGCCGCGGACCGGGCCGTGTCGGCGGCCACGACCCAGGCGCAGTCCCTGGGCGTGCTCGTCGCCACCGCCGACCCGCAGTCGTTACGCCTCGCCGTCGAGCAGGTCAATGTGGATGCCCGGCGGCCCGTCACCGTGTACCTGCCGGACGGCACGGTCGTCGGTCCGGCGGTCGGCCGCACCCCGGCGGTGTCCCTCGCCGCCCGGACCACGACCCTGTCCGTCGAGCACGCCGACGGCCGGGAGGTCCTCGTCGTCGTGCAGGGCCTGCCGGAGGGCACCGCCGTCATCCGGGTCTTCGTGCCGCTGGCGGACCTGCGCAAGGGGGTGGCCCGCGCGTGGCTGGTCCTCGCGCTGCTCGGTGTCGGCCTGCTCGCCGTCGGGGTCGCCGTCGCGGACCGGCTCGCCGTCATGGTGGTGCGCCCGATCCGGACCCTGGCAACGGTTTCCGACGCGCTCGCCGGTGGGGACCTGGACCGCCGGGCGCCGGCCGCGGTGGGACCGCCGGAGGTGCGGGCGGTCGCCGCGGCCCTCAACCAGCTCGCCGCCCGGATCCGTGACCTCCTGCAGCATGAACGCGAGCGGGTCGCGGACCTGTCGCACCGGATGAGGACCCCGATGACCGCGCTCCGGCTGGACGCCGAAGGGCTGCGTGACCAGGCCGAGGCGGCCCGCATCCTCGCCCATGTCGCCGCCCTCGACGACGCCGTCACCACCGTCATCGAGGACGCCCGCCGCGAGCGTGACCTGCCGTCCTGCGACGCGACCGCGGTCGTCGCCGAGCGGATCCGGTTCTGGACCGTGCTCGCCGAGGACCAGCAGCGGCCGGTCGAGACCGACCTCCCGGCCGGCCCGCTGCCGGTCGCGGTCTCCGCCGCCGACCTGGCCGCGTGCGTGGACGCGTTGCTGGGCAACGTCTTCGCCCACACCGAGGAGGGCGTCGCCGTCGCGGTGACCCTCGACCCGCGCCGGGTCCTCACCGTGCAGGACGCCGGCCCCGGCTTCGACCCGGCCGCCGGGGCGCGCGGGGTCAGCGGTGCCGGCTCCACCGGCCTGGGCCTGGACATCGCGCGGCGCACCGCGGAGGCTGCCGGCGGCACGCTGACCGTGGACCGTGGACCGCTCGGCGGCGCGCGGGTCACGGTCACCTTGAGCGCGTTAACCGAACCTTAGGGTTGCCACAGCACCCCGATATCGCCGGGCGCTGGAACGTGGTTCCTGCAAGAGCAGAACAACCACGGAGGTGTACGGCAATGCGCAAGCTCCTCATCATCACCGCAACCGTGACGGCGGCCCTCGCCATCGGCGGCACGGCGCTCGCGGCGTCAGGCCCGTCGGGCGACGACCGGCCGGCTCGCGTGTCCACTTCGGACAGTCCGTCGGCGTCGGCGTCGGCGGACGACCACGGCGGAGATCCCTCGGCGTCCCCGTCGGCGTCCAGCGACGACGCAACCGCGTCCCCGTCCGCGTCTCCGTCCGCCGACGACCACGGCGGCAACCGGACCACGGGCTCCGGGAACAGCGGCTCCGGCGGTAGCGGGTCGGGCAACAGCGGGTCCGGCGGCAGCGGCGGCCATGGCTCGGACGACGGGCCGGGCCACGACGTCGGCGACGACCACGGCAGCGGTGGTCACGGTTCGGACGACGGGCCGGGCCACGACGCGGGCGACGACCACGGCGGCGACCGCTGACGAACCCGAACCGGGGTGGTGGCGGCGACCGCGCTGACGGCCTCCGGGCAGATCGCCACCGGGGCCGTCCCCGCCCGGCGTGGACGACGGTCACTAGCCCGCATTGATCGCCGGCCGTCACTGCGCCTCGGTGCCGGCCGGCCTCCGTCCCATCTGGCGGGACTGCCTTCGGAGGCGTGGGGACCGGGTGCGGGCAGGGCGGGGTCGATCTCTGCAACGGGGTTTCAGCGTCTACGCCGGTCAGTCATCCCAGAGCATGAGATTCGAGCGGGGGCGAGGGTTCCGGAAGGGCGGCCGGGTGTTGGCTTCCCGCGTCCTGGTTGCGATCATGGTTCGGTGACCCTGCTCGATGACGACACGCTCGCCGGCTCGGCAGTGGTGGCCAACTCCGCGATGAACCGCGAGCGTGCCCTCGCCGGGGTCAACAGCTACGACCGTGAGCTCGGCTTCAACCCGGTCGAGGCGCTCCTGCCACTGGTCTCCGTGACCGGCGCCCCCGACACCGTCGCGTGGCTCGACCTGTGCTGTGGCACCGGGCGGGCCCTGGTCGAGGCGGCCGAGCGGGTGCGCGCCGCCGGGGTCGGCGATCGGATCCTCGTCCACGGGGTGGACCTCGTCGACGCGTTCGACCCGGCGCCGGACGTGCCGTGGCTGCGGTTGACCACCGCGTCGGTCGCCGACTGGGAGCCCGAGCGGCGGTATGACCTCATCACCAGCGTGCACGGCCTGCACTACGTCGGCGACAAACTGGGCCTCCTCGTCAAGGCGGCGGGCTGGCTGACCGGTGGCGGACGGCTCGTCGCCGACATCGACCTCGACAGCGTCCGGCTCGAGGACGGCAGGCCCGCGGGCCGGCGTCTCGCCGCGCACCTGCGGGACGCGGGCTTCAACTACGACGGCCGGCGCCGCCGGATCGGCCGGGACGACCGCGGCGAGGTCACGCTGCCCTACGAGTACCTGGGTGCGGACGACAAGGCGGGTGCCAACTACACCGGCCAGCCGGCGGTCGACTCCTACTATCGCCGGGTGTCCTGAGCCTGCAAGTGGCTTGCGAGGACCGCCAGGTGGGTCTTCCGGGCGGCGGTGTGACGGTGCAGACCCTCGGTGGTGGGGGTCACGAACACCCCGCGCCGGTCGGCCTCGCACAGGGCCCGTGACACCAGGCCGCTCTTCTCCAGCCGGGCGACCGCCCGCGACAGCGCGCTCTGGCTGAGGTACATGTCCGCCGCCAGATCCTGCATGCGGCGCTTCTCACATTGTTGCGCGACCAGTCGGTCGAGGATCTCGAACTCGCTCATGCTCAGGCCGTGCGCCTCGGACAGCGCGCGCTCCAGATGGCATGCCACCTCGTTGTAGCTGGTCAGCAGCGAGCGCCAGTGCTCTACCAGCGCGGCCTCCGACGTCATGCCGCGCATCCTACCCTCGCACCCCGCCCGAATGCACCTACATTATTTGCACCCGCATTTAGTGCATGGACATTGAATGCACACGCATCTAGTGTTCCGTCCCGTGACTACGACCCTCCCGGCCTCAAGCATCACCACCACGCCGGAGACCCACGCGACGATGACCCCGCGACTATGGGGAGTCCTCGCGGTGCTCTGCGCCGTGCTGTTCCTGGACGGCCTCGACGTGTCGATGGTGGGCGTCGCACTGCCGTCCATCGGCGCCGAGCTCGGCCTGTCCACCACCTCGCTGCAGTGGATCGTCAACGGTTACGTCCTCGGCTACGGCGGCCTGCTCCTGCTCGGCGGGCGCACCGCCGACCTCCTCGGCCGGCGCCGCGTCTTCCTCATCGCGCTCGGCGTCTTCGCCGTCGCGTCCCTGATCGGTGGCCTCGTCGACGACGGCACCCTGCTCATCGCCACCCGCTTCGTGAAGGGCCTCGCCGCCGCGTTCACCGCGCCGACCGCCCTGTCGATCCTCACCACCACGTTCCATGAGGGACCCGCCCGCAACCGGGCACTGTCGGTGTTCTCCGTCTTCGGGGCCAGCGGGTACAGCTCCGGGCTGATCCTCGGCGGCCTGCTGACCAGTGTCGGCTGGCGGTGGACGTTCCTCATCCCGGTGCCGCTCGCCATCGCGGCCCTGGTCGCCGGCGTCGCTCTCATCCCCAGGGATGAGCCGGCCGCCGACGGCGGGCACGACCTTGCCGGCGCGGCCACCCTCGTCGGCGGCATGCTCCTGGCCGTCTACACCGTCGTCTCCGCGCCGGACCGCGGCTGGCTCGACCCGGTGACGCTCGCCTCGGCCCTGATCGCCGCGGTGCTGCTGGTCGGCTTCGTCATCATCGAGCAGCGGGTCGCGCACCCGTTGATCCGCCTCGGCATCCTGCGGGTCGGCTCGATCGTGCGGGCCAACCTCAGCATGGTGGCGTTGTTCGGGTCATACCTGAGCTTCCAGTTCATGATGACGCTGTACCTGCAGGACGTGCTGCACTGGTCGCCGCTGAAGATGGCGCTCGCGCTGCTGCCGGCCGGCCTGCTCGTCGCGTTCGGCTCGCCGTTCGTGGGCCGGCTCATCAACCGCTACGGCACGCCGCGCCTCATCGTCGCCTCGATGCTGTCGATGAGCCTCGGCTACGGCTGGTTCCTGCTCACCGCGGGCAGCGCACCGCACTACCTGGTCGCCATCCTGCCGACGATGCTGCTGCTGGGCGGCGGGTTCGCGTTCGGGTTCAGCTCCATCATGGCCCAGGCCACGGACGGTGTCGCCGACTCGGAGCAGGGCCTCGCCTCCGGTCTGGTGCAGAGTTCCGGCCAGGTCGGGGCGGCACTCATCCTCGCGGTGGTCACCGCCCTCGTCGCCACCAGCGGCTCGGGCACCGGCGACTTCACCCAGTTCCACCCCGGCGTCAACCTCGTCACCGGGATCGCGCTCGCCGGCCTGGCGCTCAGCCTCGTGCCGGTGCTCAACCGGCCGCGCGGCCGGCACGCTTGATGCGACACTGCACGCCATGGTGAAGGCATACGGCATCGGCCCGGTCGGCGGCGAGTTCGTCCGGGCCGATGCCGGCTGGCCCCCGGCCCTCGCGGCGGCCTGCGGGCACACCGCCGGGAGCGCCTCGTTCCGGCTCGACGGGCCGGCCCTCGCGCGCCTCATCGAACACTCGGACCCCGACGACGCGGTCGCGCTGCGCTGGCTCGCCGCGGCCGTCGAACCTCCGGACCCCGAGGACGCCGCCGCACCGCCCCGGCCCAACGGCGACAGCGTGCTGGCCGTCCTCGTCGACGACCTCGCCGCGCCGGGCGCGGACCCCGACGCGGTCAGGCTCGCCGCCCACCTGCTGGCCGGGCGGGTCGAGAACGCCGACGGCACCACCACGCTCTGGCGTCCCGTCGGGCCGCAGGAGCTGCGGCTGGTCGCGGACTCCGGGTGGCGCGAATGGCCGCCGCGCCTGCCGGACCAGCCGATCTTCTACCCGGTGCTCAACGAGGCCTACGCCACGCAGATCGCCCGCGAGTGGAACATCCCCGCGTCCGGGGTCGGTCACGTGACGCGGTTCAGGGTCGAGACGGCGTTTGCCCGGCGGTACACCACCCAACGCGCGGGAGGCGGGCACATCTTGGAGCTGTGGATCCCCGCCGAGGATGTCGCCGCCCTCAACGAGCATCTCGTCGGCACGATCGAGTTGATCGGCACCTACACCGGCTGACTCGGCAAACCGCTTGCACACAGGTCCGCGACGGTGTGGTCTTGAGGCGTGGATGCCCAGCAGGTGCTCGCCCTGTTCGACCGGAAGATCCGTCAGGAGCCCAGCGTCGGTGCCGACTCCGGCTCCGTCGTGGAGCGTGAGCCCGGGATCGTGCGGGTCGTGTCGTCCAGCGACGGCTGGCACGGCATCTCCTGGTGCGACCTGGACGGCCTCGACGCCGACGCCGTCATCGCGGCGCAGATCCAGCGGTTCAGCCGGCTCGGCCAGCCGTGGGAGTGGAAGCACTACTCGCACACTCATCGGCCCTGACCTGGTGTTTCAGCGTCCGTATCCTCCGCCAGGCCGTCATCAGGCCGTGAGCCACCCAGCAGACCGTCGATGGCGCCGCGCGTCCGGTTCTGGCTTGCGGGCATCAGATGGGTGTACGTCCGCAGTGTGAACGCCGTGTCGGCATGGCCGAGGTACTCAGACACCGCTCGGATGGTCTCGCCCGCGTCGAGCAGCGCCGAGGCGTAGAAGTGGCGCAGCGCATGCATGCCGTTCGATCGGGTGGAACCACGGTCGACGCCCGCCGCGGCAAGCGCTTTCTGCCAGTGATTCAGGTCGAAGACAGCCGGGTTGACTGCCTTGCCGAGCGCGTTCGTGAAGACCAACCGTGCCGTAACGAGCTGCGTCGACGTGGGACTTTCCCAGGGCAGGGTGACCGCTACGGGCGCGATCGCCGCCATGTGTCCCTGCAGTTCACTGGCAACGTGTCCAGGAAGCGGAACCCTGCGCTCCTTGTCGCTCTTGGGCAGGCCGAAGACGAGCCGCGAGCGGACCCGTTTCACCTGTCGGCGCACGTGCAGCCAACCACCGTCAAGGTCGAGGTCATCGACGGCCAGGCCGAAGACCTCGCCAACACGGAGACCGCAGCCGGCCGCAACGTCGACGGTGACCCGATAGCGTGTGCTGAGGCCCGTCCGGACCGCGATCACCCTGTCCACCTTCCACGGAACGACCTTCCGCGCATCCGGTTTTGGCGCCACCACCGACGTTGCAGCGCAAGGGTTGGTCCCGATCCTCTTGTCGTCCACGGCCGCGTTGAGAATCGCGTGCAGCACGTCCCACGTAACGGCACGAGTCGAGGGCGCGTAACGCGGCGTCAGCTCCGTATCCCACTCCCGGATGTCCTCCGGTCGGATTGAGCCCAGTTGCCGAGCGCCGAAGAACGGAAGGATGTGCAGGCGGAGCTTGATCTCCCATCCCTGACGCGTCGACTCCTTCATCCGGCTCGTCCGCATCCACTTCTCCGCGTACGCGTGAAAGGTGATCCGGCCGGCACCTGGATCGACGTAGACACCCCGGAACTTGTCCGCTTCAACCGAGACGAGGAACTCCTCAGCAGCCTTTTTGGCGCGGTCCGGGAACGACTTGCTGCGCTCTCTGCCGTTCGGCGCGATGTACCGGACGCGGTACCGCAGTCCTTTGCCGAACAGTTTGGTCTTGACCCGAACGGTCTTGTTGTCCGGCAGACGCACGACCTTGTACCAGCGATCTTCGACATGAGCCATCAGGCGGCCTCACGATCGCGCACCCAAGCCCGGACCTTGGCGGGGTCGTACCGCAGGAACCGGCCGACACGCGCACCTGGCGGACCGCTCCCGTACTTCCGCCACCGGTACAAGGTCTCCACCGGCACGCCGAGGAAGGCCGATACATCCTGGACGTGCCAGAGCCGATCCTCCGGTGACGCCGCGTTCACTGGTGCCCCTTCGTTCGTGTGTCGTTACTGTCCGAAGGGTTCTCAGTGAGTACCTCCGGAGCTGTCATCAACTCGGCGCGCACGACCGAGCCTCCTTCACTGTCCACTATGGATACGAGCAGTTGACACGTACGTGTCATGCCGCGAGGGGTGCGGCGCTGGTGGTGCGCTGTGCGTGCTCGTCCTGCAGGACGTCGTGGAGGGTGTCTGCTCGGGAGCGGGCGAGGGCGGCGGCGGTGTTGGCGAGGAGGGCGTCTCCGGTGGTGATCCAGCCGGTGGCTTCGTAGCCGAGTTGGTAGATGACGAGGTCGGCCTGGTCGTCGTCCCAGGTGTGGGGGTGGCCTTCGGTGCGGCGCCAGATGGTGCGCTGGTGGCGGAGGTGGCCGAGGGTGGCGGAGAAGCCGCGGCTTTTGGTGGCGATGTGGCCGCCGTAGCCGTATTGGTGGGCGTAGCGGCGGAGCCGCCACCAGTCGGGGTGGGCGCCGAGGTCCCAGCAGGCGCGGATGAGCCGTCCGACGTGGGTGGTCGGGTCGGCGTGCAGGTCGACGGTGATCTCGTCGATGCGGCGCAGGTCCAGGCCGGTGACTTCGGTGGACTTGGTGACGTATTTGGCGATGTAGCCGACGATCTGCGATTCGGTGAGTTTGCTGCTGGGGGCGTTGACGTGCTGGATGTCGAGGCCTTTGTCGCCCCACGCGATCCGCCACCCGTGGCCGTTGTTGGCGGGGTGTGGTGCGGAGGTGTAGGCGGTGGATGCGAACGCGGCTTTGAGGATGTCGGCGAGCATCCGGCGGGTGATCTGCGTGGGTGGTGGGGTGATCGCGTCGGGGCAGTCGGGGTTGATCCCGTCGAGGCGGATCAGGGCGTGGTAGTGGATGACGCCTCGGACCTGGAACTCGTACACCTTGAGGTATTTGCGGCGCACGTCGACGCCGAGGCGGCGGGCGAGGCGTTGCAGGAGCCGGTCGGCTTGTTGGATGGTGCGCCGCCACAGTTCGGGTGCTTCGTGGTTCCACACGACCTGCGCGGGGTGGTCGTAGCAGTCCAGGCACAGCGGCTGGCCGAGGCAGTTGTCGGTGGTGGTGTGCCGGTCGGTGCAGCGCATCACGACGCCGTGGGGGCAGGCGCGGCCGAACGGGCGGCAGCGGGCGGGGCGGCAGGTGCAGCGGTCTTTGCGGCGGCAGTCGGCGGCGTGGACCTTCACTGCGCGGTGGTGCACCGGCCCGAATGAGGGTGCGGTGGCGGTGAGGAACACGGCGATGTGTTCGCTCAGGGGCGGGATTCCCCAGCGGTCGCCCTGGAGTCCGGCTTTGATGAGGTGGTACATGTCGCGGCGGTACACCTCGGCGCAGGATGGGCAGACGTTGGCGCGTCGGTTGCCGCACGGGGTGTAGATGGCGCCGTCGGGCATGTCGGCGGTGTCGTAGGTGGCGACGCGTTGCCCGGTGCGGTCGTTGACGTGGATCTGCCCGGCGAGGCGGATCGGCCGGCGGCACGCGGAGGCGCCCCGGACGTGGTGCAGCCATTCGGGGTAGTCGTCGGTGGCGACGCGGTCCAGGGCGGTGGCGCGGGTGCGGGCGGTGTGCCCGTGCACGGTCCCGTCGTTGACGCCTGGGGTCGGCAGGGGTTTTGTCGGCGCCGCCCACGGCCAGTACTCGTCGGCGGTGTTCATCCGGTCACCGCCGCGAGCGGGTGGTGGTGACGGTGTGTCGACGCCGGCCAGCTGGTGTTGGTCGACGCAGCGTGACGATCGGCGGTGTTGGTTGCGGCTTCGGCGGAGGCTCCCGTGCCCGGGACCCTGTGAAGGGTTCCGGGGACGAGAGGAAGCGTCGAGACGCTCACTGGTTGGCTCCGATCCGTACCCCGTTGTGCGGGTGCGTGATGGGCGCCTGGTCGTGAAGCTGGTCGTTGAGCAGGTCCAGCAGCTCCCGGGCGGTGTTGGTAGACACGCGCATCCGGGTGGCGAGCTGGTTGGGTGTGATCGCGACGTTGTTCGCATTGCGGTGCGCGGTCGTGATGAGCCGTGCTCCGGGCAGCAGGTCCCGCAGTTCGGCGGTCTCGTCCGGCCGGGCAGGCAGCGCGGGCACGGTGACCGGTACCGGCTCCGGGCGTGGCTCGAGGATCGGCGGTGCGGGCACGGGCGTGACTTCGCCGGTGTCGGTGCTGGTGTCGACCGCGATTTCGGGTTTCGGGTCAACGGTGGCCGCGGGCTTGCTGGCGACCGGAGCGTCCGTCGCGGGGGCAGTGTCCGGATTGGACGGTGCCGGGGCGATGGGGGCCGGTGCAGGTGCCAGAGGTTCGTTGTGCGGCCGGGATACGGAGAACACCAGCTTGGACAGGGCGAAGAACGCCAGTGCGGGCAGCGCCGAGACGAGCCAGCCGAAGACGGTCGGAACCGCGACCGCGAGCTGCGCGGTGAGCGAGGCGCCGACAGCGGCGACGAGCAGGAACATCGGGTATCCGATCGACGCGCCGGTCTTGCGTCGGCGTGCGATCACGATCAGCGCGGCGGTCGGGATGAGTTCGGTGATGACCGCGTTGGCCCAACCGATCCAGTCCTTCGTACCGTCCGGGCTGTTGTGCATCGTCCAGTCGTGGACGTGGGTGAAGGAGGCTGCGCCGGCCATGACGCCGACGAGCAGCACGATGCAGATGAGCAGACCGTCGGTGAGACGGTCGGTGCCGCGTTTCGCGGCGGGCTGGGTGTTGGTGATGGTGGCCATGGCGGCTACCGGTTCCTGTCGCGCAGCCAGTTGGCGATGCGGCCCATGTTGATGCGTTCGTCCTCATCGAGGACGGTGACGGTGTAGCCCTGGGCTTCCAGGTCGCGCTGCTGGCGGCGGATGTTTGCCGGGTCGACCCTGACTTCGGTGGACGTCCCGTTGCGGGTGGCGAACATGTAGTGCTTGGACATGGTGAGGCTCTCCTTTACAGCGCAGCGATGAGGAGTGCGGCCAGCCAGAGGCAGCCGTAGTGCAGGGATTGGTCGGCGAGGTACATGCCGTTGAGGCCGTGGTCGGCCAGGCGTGAAAACGGGGTGGAGCCGGTGTGCTCCAGCAGCCAACGGACCGGCCAACGCCGGTCGAGGAACGCGTGGGTGACGGCGGAGACCGTCAGTGCGGTGATGAGTCCGGCCGGGCTGGCCGGGATGTGCAGTGCGAGGACGGTGGTCAGGACCATCGCGGTGAGGACCGCGTGGTACATCGCCACGTGTCCGAGCAGATGCCGCCAGCCGTGCCAGCCCGGCAGGGCTTTGTGCGCGGCCTGCGTGTCGGTCTGGCCGAGGACGTGGTCGGCGAGCTGGTGACCGGCGTAGAGCGTTGCGGCCATCGCCGCGAACACCGTTGCGTCGTTCATGACGTCACCGCCGAGGCACGGCGAGTGTGCGAGATGACCGCCCACCCTTGGAGGGCCTCTGCGGATTGTTCGGTGGCGCCGAGGGCGTCCAGGGATGCTGCGATGGTGCGGGCGTCGTCCCGGATGGCGCGCAGCCGGTCGTGGACCTCTTCGGTCGCCGAGCCGATGCCGTAAGCGAGCAGGGAGCTGTGTGCGGACAGCAGTGTGGTCTGCTCGGTACGCAGACGGTCCAGGGTGCGGGTGAGCCGACTGACGGTCGGGCTGGTGATGATGTCGTTGGTTGTGTGGCTCATCGAGAGCCTCCCTTGAGTGGGATGATGTTGGTGATGCCGAGGCAGGCCAGGCAGCAGGTCATGCGGTAGCCGGCCTTTTCGAGGCGGCGGACCTGCAGGTAAAGGGCCGTGCGGTCGGTCGGGAACCAGGAACAGCCGCCGCACACGGTGCACGCGAGGGCGAACTCACAGGCGACGAAGACCGGCCCGAGAATCGGGTGGATCCCTTCGGGCTGCCAGCCGTCGATACACATCGGACAGTCGTGCCGTCGAGCGGTAGCGAACATCACCACTCACCCCAAGCGGCATCCACCGACGCTTGGTCGGTTGCGCATCGCCGACGGGTATCAGTGGCGGCCAGTTCGGCGCCGCACACGATGCAGTGCCATACGAAAGCGGCGCTGTCCGGGCGTCGTAGCGCGTCCGGGATGGCGCCCTGGTGCCACAGGTTGTGGGTAACGACCTCACGGCCGTCCAAGAACCGGATGACGTAGCGGCGGCCGTAACTGCCGAACTGGCTCGGGTTGTTGTTGAGGGCATCAGCAGTGGGTTCCTCGCCGATGCGGTAGTGCTCACCGTTGATGATCAGGCCGCCCGGGAGGTTGAACTGCCACTGCCAGAAGTCGCAGGTGGAGCACACGCCGAACAGGACGAAGGTGACGTCGGGCGTGCCGCAGGTGGGGCAGGCGTTCGGTTCGGTGGTGGTCATGAGGCACCTCCAGAGGCGCAGTCGAGGCACTCGCCGAGCGAGCGGGGGATGACGTAGTTCTTGGTGGTGCCGCAGGTGGTGCAGGTGCGGCGGACGCGCATGGCCTTGTCCAGGGCTTCGCGCTGTGCGGGGGTTGCAGTGCGCTTGGGCAGCGCGAGGTCGATGCGGTAGAGGTAGGCGCGGCGCTTGCCGCGACGCCACAGGATCTGAGCGGCGATGTCCTGGCCGCCCGGGCGTAGCCCGTCGGCGCGGAGCTGCCGCACCGTGGCGAGCCCTTCGGGGGCGAACTTGTACGGGTAGGTAGGCAGGCCGTACTTGGCGCCGGTCGGGTCGTAGTAGACGGTCACGTCCTCGCCCTTCAGTTCGGCGTCGGTGTCGTCGTCCTGGTCGTCGTTGTCGTGGTCGACGCCGCCGGCGGAGGTGCCGGGGATGGGGTTGGCGTCGGTGAAGTCCTGCCGGTCGGTGTCCTCGGGCAGGAACCAGGCGTCACAGACGGGGCAGAAGATGCCGCCCGCTTCGAACACGGCGACGCTGACCCGCAGCTTGCGGGGGCATTCGCACTCGCACGAGACGCCGTTGTTGTTGTTCGTGCGGGTCTTGCCCTCACCGAATTCGTTGCGGTGCCGGAAGGCACCGATCGCGGTGTTGAGGGCGTTGATGGACGGCGCGTACCGCTGCCGGGCGATGTCGGTCAGGGTGCACGGCGAGAAGCCGAGCTTGTCGTCCTTGGTGGTGGTCATGCCGAGTTCGGCAGCGAGTTTCGCGAACTGCTTGTTGTGCCAGCGTCCCTGCCGTGACGTGTCCTGGATGTCGCGGACAGCGGCGAGCCCGTGGGCCGCCTCGTGCAGCAGGGTCGTGAACACCGCAGCGGCGTCGCGGGACAGTCCCTCACCGGAGACCATGACCTCAGGCAACCGGGTGTCACCGGCTTGCCAGCGGGCGTGCGCGAAGTGGCCGTACCGCAGGTTCTCGTTCGGCTTCTTCGGCGAGCCGTCCCCGACAACGATGACGACCGCGGGCACCTCGGGGTGCTGACGGCGGATAGCCGCCCACGCGGACTCCAGCGTGGCGACGAGGGTCGCGGTGGAGAACGGCATTGACACGTACGTGTCAGAGGTGGTGGGGACGGTTGCGATGCTCATCGCTCACCCCACAACGCGGCAGGGCTGGACTCCTCGATGAGGCGTCGAGCACGACACCCCGGGTCCTCTTGGCCGTCCGGCGTCTCGTACCGGTCGGTGTTCGGGTTGTAGGTGACCGGTTGGGCGGGCACTGAGTTGTCGTTGTCGGTTTGCTCGCCGAGCCAGTCCGCGAGGTCAGCGTCTGTCCAGTCCGCCGGGTCCTTCTCTGCGAGTTCGCGAGCGCGTTCAACGGTCGCAGCGCCGTCGTAGATGTCGGCGGTGTCCCGCAGCGCGGAGAGGACTTCGGCGATGGTCCGGCCGGGCTCGTCGTTCCAGCCGAACAACAGGTCACCGGGCTGCATCAGGTGTTGCGCCCGCCGAGGCGCGCGGAGGCCGAGGTGGTCCTCCAGCAGCAGCAGCGCCGCTTCCCACGTCTCGTGGGCCGGGCCGGTGAAGTCGGCCGGGTCGGTTGAGGTGGACAGGTCCACCATGCGGCCGTAGGTGGCCATGATGAGCGCACCGGCGATATCCGCCGGCGGGAACGGGCCGGTGAGGTCAACGAAGAGCTGACGCTTGACCCAGCCGCGAGTCGTCAGATACGTCGCGGCGCCGCGCAGGTACTCCGACAGCGGGACGCCGTCGTGCGTGGCCAGTTTTTGGGTAGGGTTCATGGACGCCACGTCCTTTCGGGGCGTTGGTGGGAGTCGGCGGGACCGGTCTGCTTCTCAGGGCTTTGAGCCGGTTCCGTCGACGGCCTATGAGCCGTACTGGTGGTGCCGTTGGGGTTACGCCGCGCTGCGGCCGATGTGCCGGAAGTAGCGCAGCAGGTGATGCAGCTCGGTCAGCGCCGTCTGCAGTTGCCTGCGGGCAACGCGATCCGTGGACACCAGCGGGACACTGAGACGGATCTCCGCGAACTGGCGACCGTCGGCGTGCTGTACCCGGGTGACAACCAGGGTGCCGAGACCGGGATGCACAGCCCGGTACGGGTCGCTGCGGTGTTCCTGCATGCCGCAGGAGTGGTCTTTCGCGCACCAGGCGGTGTGCTGGACACGGTTCATGACGCCTGCTCCTTCGCGCGTGCTCTGGCCTCGGCACGGATCTGCACTGCGTAGTCGGCCAGGCGGATGATGTCGATGTCGGTGAGGTACGCCGCCTTGACCCGCATCGGGACGCCACCCTCAGCGATGAGGTAGCCGGCGCCTTGGTTGCTCGGGTCGACGGTGTTGGAGGAGTAGCCCTGCGCGGCCCAGCCGTGGCCCAGGACGATGTCGGAAGACGAGTCATTGGTGCAGCGGCCCGCGAACCGCCAGGCAAACAGGTCCCGCAGGCTCGTCGGGATGATGTCCGACGACGGGCGTTGCGTCGCGGCGGCGACGATGATGCCGACCGCGCGTCCCCGGGACACGATGTCCCGCAGCAGGGAGGAGAACTCCTCCCGTTGCTCCTTGGTGCCGATCGTTGCGGAGAAGAAGGCGAGTTCATCGAGCGCTACCAGGATCTGCCCGAACAGATCGTCCCGGCCGATCTTCCGGCGACGATGCGCCAGCAGGTACGCGTAACGGTTGTCCATCACCGTCTGCACCCGCCGCAGGGTGCGGATCGCCAGCTCGATGTCAGGGCCGACGAACACGTCAGCCGCGTCACGCCACAGGCCGAGTTCGACCTGTTTGCCGTCCAGCAGGCACAGCCGCACATCCGGCGACAACGCCGCATGACCAACGACCGTGTTGAGCAGGCTTGACTTGCCCGCGCCGGGTTCGCCGCCGATGAGGATGTTGCGGTAGATCATCGGCAGGTGGACCGGCTGACCGAACTCATCGATGCCGAGGAAGATCGGGTCGAAGATTGACAGTGTGCGCCCGCCTGAACCTTCACCAGGCGCAGGCGCCGTAAGAAGGGTCATCGTTGCTCCCGCAACAGATCAGGACGGGAAGCGCGGGCGGGAACGTCCACGGTGGACAAGACGCCCGCGCTGTCCATCAGGCGTAGTCGGAGTTGTCGGTCCCGGAGAAGGAGACCGTGGAGTCCGGCTGGTTACGCGGCTTGCGCGTGCCGGACGTTTTCGCAGCCGCAGGGACCTCGGCGACCTCATCGAGGTCGAGTCCGAACGGCGGTGTGGTGGACGACGGTGGTGCGACGCTCTCGAAGTCGTCGGGCAGGTTGCCGGGCAGCGGTGACACCACCACGTCACGCAGCGGATCGCGGCGGGTCACGTCGAACCGCACCAGCGCCGCGTACCGAGGAGAGGCCGAAGCGACCTGGACCGTCTTGGCCCAGCACTCCACCGCGAGCACCTGTGTCTGACCCTCATCGGCGAAGGTCTTCAACGACAGGCCACCGCGAAGCCACACCCAGACCCGTTCACCAGCCGGCGTCGGCCTGGCCCACAGGATCAGGGGGAAGGCTTCACGGCCACGTGACTTCACGAACGCTGAGAAGCACACCCGCAGCCGGTGCCGGACGACCAGGCACAGGAACCAGCCGACCACGCCACGGCGCAGCGGACCCACAGCCGCGGGGACACCCACGACCGTCAGCAGGACCAGCAGCGACACGAGCGGAGCAGCCGAGGCCATCAGCGTTGACCAGCCCCGCAGGAGCAGCACCGCGATGCCGATTTCCGGCAGCCAATGCCAGAACACCCGCAGCACCGGCCACGCCACGATCAGCGCGAACACCACAGCACCGCAGACGGCACCCACGAGCAGCCCGAACAACAACGCCCCGACCGGCGGCCAGAACGACGAGCAGACCCAGCCGGTCAACAGACCGACAACACCGGAGACGACCCAGAACGCGATGACCGCCCGACGGCGGTAGGTGCGAGCGGTAGGCGCCTCGATCACCGTGACGGACTGGCCGCCACCGAACAGACGAGAGGTGGAACGGCCAGACTTCTGACCGGTAGACTTGGACACGACAGGTCCTCCCTTGAACAAGGGCATGAGGGACTGTTGGAAGAGAACGGACCCGGGGTCGCAGACGACGCCAATCAACGGCGACCCCGCAGTCCACTGCAACGAACGTTGACACCTACGTGTCAACCAGGCGGCATCACGCCGACGGCACCAGCACCCGCAGCGACTCCACGCGGAACGCGACACCGGAACGCATCTTGCCGTCCTCGGTGTTCGCCCACGGCAGCGCGACCAGGTCCACCGGAACCACGGTCTGACCGACCGACACCTGCGGACGGTCCTCCGCCACCACCGTCACGTTGAGCACCTCAGCGCCGTTGCTGTCCAGCGCCATGAGCTGCACCGTCCACATCGGCGTGTTGCTGCCACGCTCAAACCGCTGCTGACGCTTGCCATCCAGCTTCGGCTCCGGGTTCTTCGTCACCGTGAACTGCACGGCATCCGTGTTGATAAGCAAACGCATGACGTCTCCTCAGACGTAGAGGCCTCTGCGGCCCAGCGACTCCTTCTCCTGAAGGATGTCTTACATCTTACATGCGACTGTCCGTGCATCAAGGGTGACGGCAAGATGTCTTACATCCTGAGCTGTGACCATGAATCGGGACGTCTAGACTCGGCTGTAAGACGTCCTACAAGCAGGGAAAACGCGAGTGACGAGCATCGAAGCGCCGAAGCCGCAGTACGCCCAGATCGCAGCGTTGCTGCGGTCGCGGATTGACGATGGGACGTACCCCGCTGGCTCTGTGTTGCCGAGCGAGCCTGCGCTTGCCGACGAGCTGCGTATCTCTCGTGTCACCGTCAACAGGGCAGTGGCCATGCTGCGGTCAGAGGGCTTGGTCAAGGTCCGGCGCGGCGCTGGAACATTCGTCCGGAGCCTGCCGAAGATCCCGCGCGACGCTCAACGCCGCTATGCAGCACGCGACAAGGGCACCGGTGCGGGGCAGGTAGAAGTCACCGAGCTCAACCTGCGCTCTCGCACCGACTACGGCAACATCCGACGGATGCAGGTTCCCCGACCTGACATCGCGAAGACCTTGCAGATCGAGACGACCGACGATGTACTGCTTCGTCCTCGGGTGCTGTACGCCAACGACGAGCCAACGCAAATCGCGGACTCATATCTCCCGTGGTCGATCGCCGGGCGTAGCGAAGCCCTGATGCACGGAGACGCCGGCCAGGGTGGCTCCTACAGCCGACTGGCGGACCTCGGGTACGGACCGGTGCGATTCACTGAGGACGTCAACGTCCGGATGCCGACGGATGCCGAGCAGCGGACGTTAGAGCTTGAGGCCAGCCAGCCCGTCTTCGAGATCTGGCACGTAGCCTTTGCTGCCGACGACACGGTGGTGGAGGTCTGCATCCACGTCATGCCAGGCCACCTCTGGACGCTCCGATACGGATGGGACGACCCAATCGCGGCACATGGGGCAGCGAAGTGATGGAGGTCAGGATCGCCTCCCAGGCAGCACCGGGCCGCTCGGTGAACGAGGATTTCGCGTTCGCGCTGCCCGACCTGGTCGCTGTGTTCGACGGGGTATCCGTGCCGCCCACCCTGGACACCGGATGTATCCATGGGCCTTCCTGGTACGTACGGCGGCTAGGCGGATACCTTGCGGTGCTGCACAAGCAGGGACCAGCGACAGGGCTGCCCGAGTTGCTCGCGGAGGCCATTCATCTAGTCCGCGGCGACCACACAGACAGCTGCGACCTCTCGCACCCAGGGACGCCGGCGAGCACTGTCTGCATGGTGCAGTTGACGGATCAGCACCTTGAGTACCTTGTTTTGTGCGACAGCCCTCTGGTCCTCGACCGGGGCACCGAGGTCTCGGTTATCACCGACTCCCGCTTTGAACATGCAGTAGCGGATCTCCGGGCCGCCGCACTGACGGGCACACATCCCATCGGCAGCCCCGAACACGCCGCTGGAGTACGAAACGCTGTGATGCAGCAGCGGACAAGGACCAACCGCCCAGACGGCTACTGGATTGCCGCCGCCGACCCTCAAGCCGCATACCAGGCCGTGACGGGAACGTTGCCCATCACGGGATCCGCCCGTGTGCGCAGGGCGGCGCTCCTCACCGATGGTGCCTCGTGCGCAGTCGACTCATTCCACCTCTATGACTGGCGTGGTCTGCTCGATGCGCTGACCGACTCAGGACCCCAGGCACTCATTGGCCAGGTCCGTTCGGTCGAGGATGCCGACAGCGGCGGCCATGACCGACCCAGGTACAAACGCCATGACGATGCAACCGCAGCCCTGTGCCTCTTCGACGGGAGCAAATCGTGAGTCGACCGCTTCACTCAGTTTCTGTCGCCGCCGTTGTCACGGATGACGACGGCCGTGTCTTGGTTGTCCAGCGCCGCGACAACGGCAAGTGGGAGATCCCCGGCGGCATCCTTGAGTTGGACGAATCGCCCCAGGCGGGCGCACGACGAGAGGTTCTCGAAGAGACCGGCGTGCAGATCGACCCGTACCGACTCACCGGCATCTACAAGAACATCAAACTCGGTGTCGTAGCCCTCGTTTTCCGTGGCGTGGTCATCAGCGGCCACATCGGTCCGACCGAGGAATCCGCAGCAGTCGAGTGGTGGGAGCCAGCACGCGTCGAGGCTGAGATGGACGAGGTGTTCGCCATCCGAGTTCTCGATGCTCTGGACAGCCACGACACAGCCGTAAGGATGCATGATGGCACCAAGTTGCTGTTGGACGAGCAGAGCCCGGCTACAAGCTGAGCACATCAAATGTCGGGTTCCAATTGATCCGTTACACATCAGCTTCACTTGAAGGATGACAGTCGGCCGACTCTCTCGGGACCTGCTGTCACATTGCGTAACTGGTGTGCCGCCTTTGCTGGAACATGCGGCCTTCAATGCCGGGTCAAGACGCGCGGATCGCGGCAGAAGCGGATGCCGGCGGTGGCGTCCGGGCGTGCATGATGGTGCCGTGACCGGACCTTCTGCCGCGGTTCTGCTGCCCGACCCGTGGACTGCTTCGGACGTCAAGCTGTTCCGGGCGTGGTTGGCTGAGATGCTCACGAATGACATCGATGACTGGTGGCTGCTGCGAGAGCCGTCCGAGGTGGGCTGGCAGACTGCGTCACTGGCCACTGGGCCGATGCTGGTCGAGCCCGGCGCCTGGGACCCCGAAGACCCGGACGAGGCGGTGCGTCTGGCGAGTGCTGTCGGATTCCTGCCGGGCGCAGAGGTGGTCCTGGCCTCGGCAACGAACGGCGTGGACGATCACCGTTTCCTTGCTCATCTTGCGGTGGCGTTGGCCCGACGGCACCGCGGCCTCATCGATCTGACCGGCCCGCTGCCAGTCCCGCCACCTGCCGGGGTCAACGCTCTCGAAGCTGTCGACTCCGGTGCCGGGATTGAACAATGGTGGGCCACCTCCCGGGACACCCTTGCCGCGCTCGGCGGAGCGTGGCATGAGATTCCATACGTCACTGCCGGCGGGACCACCGCCATCTACCACGTCGTCGACGCCGATCTCCTCACTGCTTGGTTGGCACATCCGCGCTTCCGCATGGTGAGGTAGTCGCCATGCCTGCGGCAATCCGCCTACCTGCACGATCGGGTGCGCGCACATCGGCAGATCCGCGCACCGGATCTCGGGCGTACGCCCGAGGCCGCCAGGTCGCGTGGGAAGATCGTCGGTGTGGGGCTTCTGGAAGGAGCGCGTTGATGGGTTCGTCTGCGTGGTGGTACACCGTGGACTACCAGCCCGATGTCAACGCCGCGCTCCAGCTGTTGCGGCAGCAGGTCTATGAGCGGGGCGACTACTACCGGGAGTCCCGCGATCCCGACCTGGACATGGCGGAAGCAGAGTTCCGGGCGAGCCTGGCCCCGCGCGACACCGACCCCGAGCGGTACGACGCCATCGTTGAGGACTGGCTGGAACGTAGGTCCCGACCTGTGCCGACCGACCTGAACAACCTGGTCGCGGCGCAGCCGCACGCGGGAACCCACTCCGTCATCGACATGATCAACGGCGTGTCCGCCGAGCCAGCATTCGCGACGGTGTCCCCATTGTCGCCCGACAACCTGATGTACACCTTCGGCACGCTGACGCCTTCGGCGGATCAGGTGGAAACCTGGATGAGCACCGAGATCGCGGATGAACGGGATCGCTGGGTCGGGACGTACATCATCAGCTATGACGACGGCCAACCGGCACACATCCATTTCGGCGGCCTCTCGGGGGACTGAGCCGCTCCGCAGTCCATTGCGGAGCAACAGTTGTCACCGCAGCAACCGACGCCCGGATCGCGGCAGAAGAGTACGGCTGACCTTCGCCGAGGCGGTCCACGGATGCGACACTGCGGCGGTGAGTTGGTCGCTCTTAGTGGTGCCGCTGGATCGTCTTTCCCGGGACGGCATGTCCGACTGGATTGCGTCGGCCGAGTTTACGCGAGGCATACCCGAACAGGTTCCACAGGCGCTGCCCCTGCCCTCGGTCGCCGAGGTCCTGGACGCGTTCCGTGCGGCGGGCTGCCACGGGACAAACTGGTTCGAGGTCGTCGGTGAAGACGCAGGCTCACGGCTACCGGAGTGCCCGAGTCCGGGTACCTGCGCGAGCACCGGAGGGCTGGACCTCGGTGAGGTAAGTGTGTACTCGACCGGCGAGACAAGTAGCCTGCTGGCTGTCCCGGAGGACGCGGCGGTGGAGACGGTGGCCTTTCGAAAGCCGAATCCCTCCGCGGTGTTGAGAGCGGTATGTGCCTTGGCATCGTTTGCAGGCCCTCAGTTGGTGTTCGACGAGTCGGCGGGCCAGGCGTTCGCCGCCTGGCCCGGGGAAGAGGCTGGCGAGTTGGAGGACGACTGGCCCTGGTGACCTTTAGCAACGATCTCCGAGGACCATGATCACGTGCGCGCTCATCGGCAGAAGCGGATGCCTCGGACACCAGCGTCGTGGACGGCCGGCGTTACGTTCCGTGTCCCGCATGCTCAAGGCAGGTGTAACCAGTCAACTGGAGTCACCGTGTAATGGATCAAGCGGAGTGCGACAGCTGAGCACATCAAGCGTGTGAGAACTTTCTGTACGGGATCAAGGCGCCGCTGACGCGGCGCACCGCGGCGCCACGGGGTCGCTCCGCGACCTGCGCTTACGCCTGGCGGCGACACGCAGGCAAGCCCCGGCGCCCGCACCGGAATCAGCGACGCAAGGAGCAGCCGACAGACACAACGAAGCCCCAGCCGCCGGCGAAGCCGAGGACCCGGGCGTGACGGTCGATGGGTGGAGCAACGGAGGGTCCGAGCGAAACTTGCGGTGCGGCAACACCCTCCCCGCCGCCATTTTCTCTTACGTGATTGCCGACCTTGTCAAGGTCGTTCGTCCAGCAGGGCGCTCCACCTTGACAAGGTCGGCAATCACGAGAACCTGGCATCGGTGAGGGCGCCGCCGCTGTCTGAGCGCGGCCTGCTCCCGTCCGAGTGACACGTACGTGTCAATCCCGCTCTTCATCGCTCGCCGGAAGCATCGCCGAGAGAAGTTGGTGCATCCCCGAAGACGGATTGTTGTGGGGAAACGACGTACCATTACCTAAATGGTACCGATCGAGGCTAGCCGCCCGCTGGGCAGCAACCTTCTTGTTGGGCATATACTTTCCGCCAGCTAAGCCCTTGTCCGACTGCCCATCATGCGAGCGGCGCAGTCGGCGCGCCTGAGTGTTGGACAAGAAGCTTCGATGATCGGCGAAGTGCAATGCCAACCAAAGCTCAAAGCACGGATTTGAGACGGCCACCTTAATCTGGTTCTGCGCGGCAAGCTCCATCGCTTCTCTGAGCCGTGGATGGTTCCTGGGCCATTCAACGTCGAAGACGCACCAGAATTCGTCCACCTCGCCTCTCTCATCGCTCGACCGACTGCGCGCCTCGATCGCAAGCCGAACTAGAGTCAAAGGAACTGACCCGCTGGCCCCCGCTTCGACGCGAATATCCACGGCTGCAGCGTCCCGTACCTCAGGCTCCCTCTTGAGAGCGTTAAAGTACTCTGGCTCAGTACGTTCACCTTCGCAAAAAATGACAAAAGTTCGACGCGGTCTTCGCGTTTCTACTTTTCGCTTTAGCGACTTCCCCGCGACGGGGCGATAGGGTGACATCAGGAATCCCCCGTGGCAATTCCGAGCGCCTGACGAAGAAGTATCTGATCCACTTCGGGCACGGCGCCAAACCGGCCCTGGAGATACGCGCGCTCAAGGTTCATAGACCGCCTGACCTTATCGCCGCCATACTCGGCCAGGGCGGTTAGAACTGTGGCACCTTCCTCATTCTTTTCGGTGAGCCATACCTCGTCTCGGTTTAGGTGATTAAGAAGGCTTGTATCGTGGCTAGTAAAGATCAACTGAGCGCCACGTGGGTTCGTTACGGGATCCTGAAATAGCTCGAGGAGCCGCGCGGACAGGCGCGGGTGCAAGCTTGCATCAATCTCATCAAAGAGCAACAATTGACCATTTTGAAGCGCTTGCAACGTTGGCCCAATAAGCCTGTACCAAGTTTGAGTACCTTCCGACTCCTCTGCCATATTGAAGGCAAGCTGCTCCCCGGCCACCCGGTGGATCAGGCGTACGTACCGACGAAGTCTAGGGTCGCCCGCCGGGTCGGACAGTTGCTCTTCGACGATCTCTACATTGTCAATGCCCAGGTCGGCGAAACGGAGTAATGACAGCGCAGAGCCATACCCCCCAAACTGTTCCATGTCCTGAAGGTCAAACAAGGCGTCGGGGTCACTGAGGTCGATAAACATTCTTTCTGTTGAATACGTTGGTACGCCAGTGAAACCCAGTCTCCGGCGTCGGCGTGGCTGCCCAAGGTAGCCAAAGCTGGCAAGCCGTCGGCCGAAAGGACTTACCTCTAGCGCATCGAAACGCATTGCAGCCGACAGCGCCAGGGTGTTGGGAGTCAGGAGGTCTCGCGTGCCCGATATCCCGCCCAGTCCCCGCCTGAACGCGATCTCTAGACCTTCGCGCTCAAAGAGAATCCTGCGACGTCGTTCGGGGTAGCTATAGAGCCCCTCGAAAATAACGTTAGTGTGGTCTAGTGTTAACGTATAGGTATAGCGGACCCCGTCAACCATCATTTCAAGTTCGAAGGTCGAAGGCTCTTCTGGACCACGCTTGAACCTGAACGGATCTCGCGGAATAGCCTTATCCCACGTCCTTAGCGAGCGACCGACAGCGGACGAAAGCCATCCCAGCGCATCTATTAAATTCGATTTCCCCGATGCGTTCGGTCCATAAATACCCGCGACTGTCAATACCTGCTCGTTTATAAGATCGAAGGAACGAGCCGCTGGCCTGTCTTCATCGACAGCAACCATCGACAGTTCCACCGGCTCGTAGATCGAGCGATGGTTTGAGACCTCAAAGCGCAGTAGCACTGGCCTGTCTCCTCGCGCTAGCGGTGCATGCAGACGACACTCTACGTCAGGATTTGACGCCGACGACGTCGAAGTTGTAGGCGGGCAGCTCACGCCCGAGGATTCTCATGCTGCCGCACAGTTGGCGCGTCGCTGCACGAGTCGGGTGTCGACGGGAGGCACGCACCTCAACCGTCGGCTGCGTGACGTAACCAACAGCGTCGACCAGGGCGTCAAGACGCGCTAGTCGTGGATCGTTTCAGCAGCTCCAGTCGCCCCAGCGCCAGACCTTCCACGTGGCCCTAGGCCGACCGCGATACTCGCAGCCAACGCTGCCACCGCCTGCGCCGCCGATGCCGCCCGCCTGGTCCTCGTACGGCTGCTGCACGTAGCACAGGCCTGTCTTGCCCGAGCCGGGCTTTCCGGTCGACGGCTTGCCGATAGCGTCGGTGAGTGTGCTCGACGCGTAGCTGCGGGCACCGGCGGCATCATCCGGCCCGAGGAGCGAGCTATTCCACTTCTCCACGTAGTAGTTTCGCGCCCGGCCAACGTGGTCGTAGGCGCGCCACATGGCGACGTTCACGGGGTTGGCGTCCGCGCCATCCGGCGCAGCAAGCGCCGCCTCCTTGTAGCTGGAGTGCGGAAGCGACACGAGCGCATCGGCGATCGCCTGCCCAGGATCGAACGCCGCAACCTCAGCCCACAGCGCGTCAGCTTGGGCCTTCCGCCCGGTGTTGTCGAGCGCAACGCCGTTCTTGTACTGGGTCCCGCGCAGCTCGTTGATCTGGTCGCGTTTTGCCTCAAGTTGCATGAACGCCTCGGCGTAGGTGGTGCACCAGTCGGCCGGCGTCATCTTGTGCCCGGCTGGCAAGGCTAGCGCCGTTGGCGCAGGCGCCGGCTTGGTCGTGGCCGGCACGGCTAGCGGCGACCGCGTAGATGCAGGCGACGCCAACTCAGGCTCAGAGGACCCCTGTTGGCTCCCGAAAATGAGAACGATTGCCCCGACACCGCCGTACACCCACCATGGCGCCTTCTTGCCCAACGGACCTCCTCTTGCGCCGCTGGCCTACAGTCCGCGGTCATGATCTACCAACCACGTCGGCTCTGCATGAGGCTATGACCAAGATCCCATGGTTGCCGACACTGTACCCACATCGCGGATCGCGCCCCTTGGTCGCCGGTTGCCAACTTCAACGGCTGCGGCACATGCGTGTCTTGACCTTGGATACGGCAACCCTGCGAGGCGTGAGGCTGCAGGTCAATGGCATCGTGCGTCCCGGCCACTCTTCCGTTCCTAAACCGCGTGCCATAGAGGGGCCACCAAGATCGACAGGTATGCGGCGGGTACGGAACGCGGCCCGCATCGCCCGGAACTGATGAGAAACGATGCGATTCGAATCGGCAGGTCAGGGACCCTCGCGCACCCGCTTGCCCAGGTGACCAGGTCAGCGCTGAAGGTACAACCTGTACCGATACGACAGCCAGACCGGTACAGCAGCCACTCCCAGCCTGGCGTTCTTGCTCCACCGTATGGGCGAGTCAGCATCGGTCCACTAGGTCTTACTTGCCGGCTGCTGCGGCGACACCATTGGGTCACAAAGACGAGAGGACTGGTTAGGTGTTGGGTTGCGAAGTCTCGACGATTACCAGCATCGGCTTGGGTCCTTGCGGCGTCGCAGCGATGGGACGGTGCGCCACCTGCCATAAGGCCTTCTGTCTGACGCATCAGGCGCGGACCCCGATGACCGCATACACCGATCGCTGCGCGCCGTGCCAGGCGGAGCAGGAGCAACGGCTAACGCAAGCGAGGCAGTCGAGCGCAAATCAGGTCGAGGCCGCCTGGGATCGGGTCCGCTCGGCGGCCCAGGCCCTAGCCGATGCCGATGCGCCGGGGCTTACCGCCCGGCAGCAGTTCGCCGGTGTACGAAAGGCGTTCTTCAGCCACGAAACCCTCTACGACGATCTGGAGCCGGCCTGGCCGGTGACTGACTGTACGTGGGACGTCCCGGAATCGCGCCAGGACGGCGGCGGTGAACGGCTCCTCCCAACCGGCGTGACGAGGAACGGTGACCTGGTTCCACTGCACAACACAGGCTGGAACGAGCAGCCGGTCAGGAAAACGAGGGACAAGCAGCGCCTGACGACCGATCCGGGTAATCGCGTCCGTTCCATCCAGCGCACTGCGATTGAGCTGAACGCAATTGCCGCCCAACTTGAGCGGCGCCTCAACGGGCATTGATGGACCCAAGAGGTAGCCCGCCATGACGGCAACCACACCGAAGGCTGACAGACGGCCAACCGCGCCAACGAATACCCATCCAGAGAGCGTGCGCCCAGCAATCGGGAGCGAGCCGCCGCCGCGCCTCTTAATCTGGGACACGGCCTGCCCGGCAAATGCGTGTCTTGACCTTGGGTGCGAGGCAAGCAGTACCTTCAATCGCGCAGGTCAACAGGCCGCCGTGATCGAGCCGCCCGTCCGTTCCTAAACCGTGTGTCGCAGCCGAGCAGCCAAGCCGGCGAACGGCGGCGGACACCGACAGACCGCAGGCGTAGGTAGGCGAGGACCAGGACCACGCCGCCCGGCAGGCCGCGACGGACCCGTAACGCGTAGGTCAGGATGTGGAGCGGCCAGTGCCGTACAGCAGCGAGGTACAGCAACCCGTCGTACCAAGCCAGACCGCAGGAGATCGAGACGGTCCGCGTCACCTCGCACCCGACCACTGCCGACCTCACTGCCTGTACTCGGAAGCTACGGGTGCATCGACGGCAACCGCCCCGATCCACGCCGTTCAGACCCAACGCCATCTGCGTACTGGATCAGGCGCGCCCGACGAACCCGACCACAGCAGGCCGAAGTGCTCTGCCCGACCTCGTACGGAACCGCATCGCGCCCGCCGAGGCCGGTGCATGACGCAGAGGAGATCGCCGTTCTAGGTACAGAGATGCCCCGGCCGAAGCCGGGGCATTCGAACCGTGCCTTGTTCGGGATGCAGCACCGAGGCGGCCTACTGCGGGCTGCTTTGCTTATTCCATAGAATGCTGGTAATAGTGACCGTATCGCGCGAATTCGCTTCTGCTTTATAGTATGAGTCGATGTGCACGGCGGCAGGGTAGCCGTCTGACGTAGTCATGCAGAACCAAACCAAGTCACCGGGTCCATCGGCGTGCCAAATCTTTATATCCCACGTTCTGCTTTGGGGAAGCGGCCAGCAATCACGTAATTCGGGCTGGGCCGTATTACCTGATCGGGGCACGTCTGACCGCAGGGATTCATTGACACTAACCGTACCTACCGGCGAGAATCCGACATCCAAGTTGGTCGACCCATCGTCGTTGAAACCGCCGGATGGTGTTGGAGTAACTCTATCTAGGTCAATGCCTTCTCCGAGCTTGAGGGTCACGGTGACACGTCGAGGAAATGACGGAGCGGTCGAACCTGGCCCAGTCTCCGTAGATCGACCGTTTTGAGGCGACGATGAAGCTGCTGCCGCAACTGTAGCGCCACCAGCAGCTTGCGATCTCCCGGGCTCGGGCCTATCCAGCGAATCGATCCAATCCGCCCATGGCGGGACGAGACCCGCTATAGCTACAATCGTGCCCACCACTGCGAGCCAAATGGACAACTTTGCAAAACGCTGCGACTCAGCCATGCCCACGCCCCTCCTTTCGCGTGGACAGCATAGGGCCTGTGACGCAACGGAGTCCGGTCAAGGCAATACGAGCGGATCGCGGCACGGCCGGGTATCTGGACTGGCACGGGCCAACCTCGACAGTGGCTCACTCGCGTTGCAGCGCGGGTCAAAGAAACTCCGGACATCCGACGACAGCAACCGCGCCCAACAACGGCGGTCGGCTACGACTGCGTCCGCATCCACGAACTGGCGCAACAGCCGCCCGACTGACGCCAGGATCGTGTCTTCTAATCCGCGGGTCGTCCGCGAGGTCAGGTCTGGCAAATGAGTGTCATGATCTTGGGTGGGCGCGGCGGCGCACTCCACGTTCATGCAGGCCGGCAGCGTGATATCACCGGGAGGCTCGTCCGTTCCTAACCGTGTGTCGCAGGTTCGGATCCTGCCGGGGGCTCAGGCCGTCTGTGGGCCGTCAGGCCGTCGGTAGGCCGTCCAATGTCGACCAATGCCGACCGAGGTCGACCAACGATGACCGATGCGTCACCCTCACCGGCTGGCACGGCAAATGGGTTGCGCCGCGACTCAGGACGGTGTGGTCTTGCGTCGTGGACGCCGAGAAGATCCTCGCACTGTTCGACCGGAACATCCGCCGGAATCCTAGTGCTACCAACGGAAGCGTGGTCGAGCGTGAGCCCGGCATCGTGCGGGTCGTGTCGGCCAGCGACGGCTGGCACGGCATCTCCTGGTGCGACCTGGACGGACTCGACGCGGACGCGGTCATCGCCGCGCAGATCCAGCGTTTCGGCCGGCTCGGCCAGCCGTGGGAGTGGAAGCACTACTCGCACGACCGTCCCGCGGACCTTCCCGAGCGGCTCCTCGCCGCCGGGTTCGAGCCCGACCCGGTCGAGGGCCTGCTCTTCGCCGAGATCGCCGACCTCGCCGGGCGGCCCGACCTGCCGCTGGACGTGCGCCTTCCGGCCGGCACGAGGCTCGAGGCGGTCACCGACGCCGCCGGTGTCGACCTCGTGGTCGCCGTCCACGACGAGGTCTTCGGCGGCGATCACTCCCGCATCGGCAAGGATCTCACCGCCCGGCTCGCCGAGCGTCCCGGCTCGATCGCCGCCGCCGTCGTCATGGCCGGCGACCGCCCGATCTGCGCCGGCCGGATCGAGTTCCACGGCGGCACCGGCTTCGCCAGCCTGTGGGGCGGCGGCACCGTCGCGGACTGGCGCGGCCGTGGTGTCTTCCGCGCCCTCGTCGCCCACCGGGCCGCCCTCGCCGCCGCGGCCGGCTACCGGTACCTGCAGGTCGACGCGTCGGCGGACAGCCGGCCGATCCTGCGCCGGCTCGGCTTCCAGCAACTCGCCACCACGACGCCGTTCGTCCGCAATCCCTGAGCCGGTCCGCGCTCCGGAGGGCGCCGTGGCATCGGCGCGTCCTGATCGTTCGGACGCGACCGATCTCCGGGCCGGCGGTGATCTCGGCCGGCCGGACCGCGACCGGCAACAGCACGGGCTACGTCGAGCGACCGGCAACGGCGCGGGTCAACCCGGCGCTCGACCTGCGACGACCACGCGCGCCGGCCCGCGCGGGCGCGGCGCCGTCAGGTGCGGACGGCGCGCACCGCGGCGAGGAGGTCGGCGTGCGTGATCGGGGACGCCGCCGAGCCGTGCCGCGCCTCGTGCATCGCCTTGTCCAACTGCGCCCGCCGCAGCGCCTCCTTGAAGTCCGCGCCCGTCATCCCCGTCGACGCCGCAGCGAGGGCGGCGACGTCCAGGTCGTCGGCGAACAGCCGGAACCCACCGACCTCATGCCGCGCGATGAGCCGCCGCAGCAGCTTCGTGAGGATGTCGGCGCGGGCCTGCGGGCCGGGCGGCGGGACCGAAAGCTTGAGGTCGAAGCGCCCGGAGCGCACCAGGGACGCGTCGACCCGGTCGGGAAAGTTGGTCGTGGCCACGACGATGACGTTGGGGTTGTGCTCGATGAGGGTGTTCATCTCCTGCTTGAAGATGCCCGCCACCGCGTTGATCATCTGGCCCGCGGCGTCGAAGCCGCCGCCGGTGTAGCTGATGATCGAGTCGAACTCGTCGAAGAGCAGCACCGTCGGGTGGCGCAGGCGGCGGGCGTCGGCGAAGATCCGCTGGATGTTCTTCTCGGAGTTGCCGACCCACTTGTCGAGGATCTCCGGGGTGCGGATCTCGCGCAGGTCGCCGCCGATCTCGTTGGCGAGGGCGCGGGCCAGCATCGTCTTGCCGGTGCCGGGCGGGCCGTAGAGCAGGATGCCCTGGGGGCGGGTGGCGCCCCAGCGGGCCATGACCTCCGGGTGGCGGAACGAGACGGCCACGTCGCGGAACTGGGCGACCACCTCGTCCAGACCGCCGACGTCGTCGAGCCGCACGGTCTCCGAGCCACCGTCGGTCAGCTCCGCGGTTTTCGCAGCGGGGCTCACGGTGACCGGGCCGGTGGCGCCGGTCAGCTCCATCACGGCGAAGACCAGCGACGGCAGGTCGGCGGAGCGCAGGACCAGGTCGGCGCCCTCCTCCACGACGGAGACGGTCGGGTCGGGCACGGTCGTCGGGCGTTCCCGGGCGCTGCGGGCCAGGCCGACCGCGATCACCGCGCCGAGGACGGCGCCGGGCAGGCCGAGCAGCCGGAACAGCGCCCCGCCCGCGGCGCCACCGACGAACGCGCGGGCGATGCCCGGCAGGCTGACCGAGTTCCGCGACCAGCGGGCCGTGTAGCCGTCGGGCCCGGCGGTCAGTTCGACCCCGCGGTCGGGCAGGTCGTGGCCGATCGACCGGGGCGGGTCGCCGGCGGTGATCAGGTGCGCGTCGACGATGCGCAGGGAGCGGCCCGACACCTCGATGAGCTCGATCTCCGGCCGCAACTGCATCCTTCGAGTCTGCCACGCGCCGGGTGCAGCGGCAGGGTTCGAAGGTACCGGAGAAAACGTGGATAAAAAACAAGAAAAGCGACAAGATCTAGACATGAAACATCCCCGGAGTAGGGTGCCGGGGATAGTGAGAGGGGGGCCATGCTCGACCGGTTCAACGGTCTGCCGCCCGCCGCGGCGCAGCAGGCGCTGCTGGCCTGCTGTGCGTCGCCCGGCTGGGCCGCCAGGGTGGCCGACCACCGCCCATATCCGACGTCCGCCGACCTCATCGTCGCCGGCGTCGCCGCGTTCGACGAGCTGACCTGGCCCGACCTCGCCGAGGTCCTCGCCGCGCACCCGCGCATCGGCGAGCGGCCCACCGGTGACGGCGCCGAGGCCGCCTGGTCACGCCGCGAGCAGTCCGGCGTCCAGGGTGCGGACGCCGAACTCGTCGCGGCCAACCGGGCCTACGAGGACCGCTTCGGCCACCTGTTCCTCGTCTTCGCCAGCGGCAAGTCGGCGGACGAGATCCTCGACGCCGCCCGCGGCCGGCTCGGCAACGACGAGGAGACCGAGCGGCGCGTCGTGCGTGGCGAACTGCGCAAGATCGTGGAGCTGCGCCTCGAGCGGCTCGTCACATGAGCGGCCCGGAGCGCAGCGCCGCGCCGCGCTCAGTCCGCCGCCGGAGCGCGGCGGAGGTGGCGGCGTGAGCTTCTCCACCCACGTCCTGGACACCTCGAAGGGACTGCCGGTCGCCGGTGTGCCGGTGCGCCTGGAGACCCCGTCGGGTGCGCACAGCGGAGTCACCGACACGGACGGCCGGTGGCGGCTCGAAACACCGTTGCAGGCCGGTCGGCACCGCCTCGTCCTTGAGACGGAGTTCGCCTCCGACTTCTTCCCCGAGGTCACCATCGTCTTCGCCGTCGCCGACGACCGGCACCACCACGTGCCGCTGCTGCTGAGCCCGTTCGGATACTCGACCTACCGAGGGAGCTGAGACGTGCCGACCTTCGCGCTCGGGCCCAACCAGTACGGCAAGGCCGAGACCCGCATCGTGCGCGTCACGCGCGGGCCAGGCGGCGACGAGATCACCGACCTCAACGTCAGCGTCTCATTGCGCGGCGACCTGGCCGCCAGCCACCTCACCGGCGACAACGCCGCGGTCCTCCCGACGGACACGCAGAAGAACACGGTGTACGCGTTTGCCCGCGAGCACGGGATCGACGGCATCGAGGCGTTCGCGACCCGCCTGGCCCGGCACTTCGTCGAGTCGCAGCCGAGCATCCACGGCGCGCGGGTCGCCGTCGAGCAGTACCCGTGGCAGCCGGTCGACGGCAGGCACAGCTTCCGTCGCGACGGCGGCGAGATCCGCACCGCCACCGTCCACCACGACGACGCCGGCACCCAGGTCGTGTCGGGCGTCCGGGATCTGGTGCTGCTCAAGACGACCGACTCGGAGTTCCACGGCTTCGTCCAGGACCGGTACACCACCCTGCCGGAGACCCGCGACCGGATCCTCGCCACCAGCGTGAACGCCACCTGGCGGCACGCCGGGCCGGCCGGCGACGCCTACGGGACCGCGCGCGCCGCCCTGATCGAGGCGTTCGCGGACACCCACAGCCTGGCCCTGCAGCAGACCCTGTACGCGATGGGCGAACGGGTCCTCGCCGCCTGCCCGGGGGTCGTCGAGGTGAAGCTGTCGCTGCCCAACCGGCACCACTTCCTGGTGGACCTCACGCCGTTCGGGCTCGACAATCCCAACGAGGTGTACTACGCCGCCGACCGGCCCTACGGGCTGATCGAGGGGTCCGTCCGGCGCGACGACGACGTCGCCGAGGAGGTCGCGTGGAGTTTCTAAGACCGTCCACCTGGGACGAGGCCCTCGCCGCGAAGGCCGAACACCCCGACGCCGTGCCGATCGCCGGTGGCACCGACGTCATGGTCGAGCTCAACTTCGACCGCCGCCGCCCACCGGCGCTGCTGGATCTGACCCGTGTCGCGCCGCTCGCCGACTGGGCCGCCGACGGCGACCGGCTGCGGATCGGGTCCGGGGTCACCTACCGGCGGATCATCGACGAGCTCGGCGGGCGCCTGCCCGGCCTGGCGATGGCGGCCAGGACCGTCGGCTCGCCGCAGATCCGCAACCGGGGCACCGTCGGCGGCAACCTCGGCTCGGCCTCGCCCGCCGGCGACGCCCACCCGCCGCTGCTCGCCACCGGCGCCGAGGTCGAGGTCGGGTCCGTGCGGGGCGTCCGCACCGTCGCCGTGGCCGACTTCTTCCAGGGTCCCAAACGCAGCGTCCTGGCGCCGGACGAGCTCATCGCCGCGTTCCTCGTCCCGGCCGCGACCGGCCCGCAGCAGTTCGCGAAGGTCGGCACCCGCAACGCGATGGTCATCGCCGTCTGCTCGTTCGCCCTGGCGCTGGATCCGGTCCGGCGCACCATCGGCACCGGGATCGGCTCGGCCGGCCCGACCCCGTTGCGTGCCATGGAAGCCGAGGCCCTGGCCGCCGAACTGCCCTGGGAAAGCAAAGTGCTGCCCGACGCGGTCGTGCGGCGCTTCGGCGAGCTGGTCGGCGCGGCCGCCCGCCCGATCGACGACGTGCGTGGCAGCGCCGCGTACCGCCGCCACGCCCTGGCCGTGCTGGGTGGCCGGACCTTGCGCTGGGCATGGGAGGAGCACCGATGCGCGTGAACCTGACCGTCAACGGGGAGGCCCGCCAGGCCGACGACGTCTGGCCGGGGGAGAGCCTCCTGTACGTCCTGCGCGAACGGCTCGGCCTGCCCGGCGCGAAGAACGCCTGCGAACAGGGCGAGTGCGGCTCCTGCACCGTCTACCTCGACGGGACCCCGGTGTGCGCCTGCCTCGTCGCCGCCGGCCAGGCCGAGCACCGCGACGTGCGCACCGTCGAAGGACTTCCGGGACCCGACGGCCTCGACCCGGTGCAGCAGGCGTTCCTGTCGGCCGGGGCCGTCCAATGTGGATTCTGTACCCCCGGCCTCGTCGTCGCGGTCCACGACCTCCTGGCCCGTAACCCGAACCCCAGCGACCCCGACATCCGTGAGGCGCTCGCCGGCAACCTGTGCCGCTGCACCGGCTACGAGAACATCGTCGCCGCGGTGAAGCTGGCGGCCGGCGCATGATCGTCATCGAGCACTGCGCGGTGTCCACGGTGGACGCGGCCGGCACCGAGCACGCCGACGGCCACATCGTCGTGGAGGGCAACCGGATCGTCGCGGTCGGCCCCGGCCGGTATGCGGGGGCACCGGGCGCGACCCGGGTCGACGGCACGGGCTGCCTCGCCACGCCCGGGCTGGTCAACACCCACCACCACCTGTACCAGTCCGCCACCCGCGGCTACGCCCAGCAGGAGATCCTGTTCGGCTGGCTGACCGAGCTGTACCCGGTCTGGGCCCGCATCGACGCGGGGATCGTGCACGCCGCCGCGGCCGCCGGCCTGGCCCAGCTCGCGCTGTCCGGCTGCACGACCAGCACCGACCACCACTACGTGTTCCCCCGCGAGGGCGGCGACCTGCTCGCCGCGGAGATCGACGCGGCCGCGGCGGTCGGCCTGCGCTTCCACCCGTGCCGCGGGTCGATGGATCTGTCCGAGAAGGACGGTGGCCTGCCGCCGGACAGCGTGGTCGAGGACACGGACGCGGCCCTCGCCGCGACGAAGGACGCGATCGACCGCTTCCACGACCCGTCGCCGGGCGCGATGGTGCGCATCGCGGTCGCGCCCTGCAGCCCGTTCTCCGTCACGCCGCGACTCATGCGCGAGGCCGCGGCCCTGGCCCGCGCCGAGGGCGTGCGGCTGCACACGCACCTCGCCGAGACCGTCGAGGAGGAGGTGTACTGCCAGAAGGTCCACAACTGCACCCCGGTGCAGTACGCCGAGTCGCTCGGCTGGCTCGGCGACGACGTATGGCTCGCCCACGCCGTGCACCTGGACTCCGACGCGATTGCGAAACTCGGCGCGACCGGCACCGGCGTCGCGCACTGCCCCAGCTCCAACGGCCGCCTCGGGGCCGGCATCGCCCGGGTCCGCGACCTGCTCGACGCCCGCGTCCCCGTCGGTCTCGGCGTCGACGGCGCCGCGTCCCAGGAGGCCGGGCAGCTCGGCGCCGAACTGCGCCAGGCCCTGTACCTGGCCCGGCTGCGCGGCGGGCCGGCGGCGCTCACCGCCCGGGAGTCCCTGGCGCTGGGCACCATGGGCGGCGCCCGCTGCCTCGGCCGCGACGACGAGCTCGGCTCCCTGGAGGTCGGCAAGCTCGCCGACATCGCGCTGTGGCGCCTCGACGGGCTCGGCCACGCCGGCATCGACGACCCGGTCGCGGCACTGGTCTTCGGCCCGCCCGCACCACTGCGGCTGCTGCTGGTCGGCGGCCGCGCGGTGGTGCAGGACGGCACGCTGTCCACGGTGGACGAATCAGTGGTGGCGGCGTCGCTGACCCGGGCCGCCCGCACGCTCAGGGAGCGCCGATGAGCACTGTCTCCAGCTCGACCGGGCCTCGCCCGTCGGTGCCGAGGGCCGCCTGCCCGCACGTGGTGGCCCGATGACCACCGCGGTAGGCACCAGCGCGGGCATCGGCACGTCGCCGCTGCGGCCGGACGGGACGCTGAAGGTCACCGGCGAGTTCGCGTTCTCCTCCGACCTGTGGGCCGACCGGATGCTGTGGGGCGCGACCCTGCGCAGCCCGCACCCCCGGGCCCGGATCGTCGGGATCGACCTCACCGGCGCCGTCGCCACCACCGGCGTGCACGCCGTGCTCACCGCCGAGGACGTCCCGGGCAAGAAGCTGTACGGCCTCGAACACGCCGACCAGCCGGTGCTCGCCATGGGCCAGGTCCGCTACGCGGGTGAGCCCGTCGCGATCGTCGCCGCCGACCACCCCGAGACCGCTCGCCGGGCCGCCGCCGCGATCGTGGTGGAGTACGAGGTGCTGCCGCCCGTCGTGGACAGCGTGCTCGCCATGCACGAGGCGTCGGAGCGGGTCCACGACCGGGGAAACCTGCTGCGGCACGTGCCGATCCGCAAGGGCGACCCGTCGGCCGGTGCCGCGATCGTCGTCACCGGCGACTACGAGGTCGGCATGCAGGACCAGGCGTTCCTCGGCCCCGAGTCCGGCCTGGCCATCCCGGCCGAGGACGGTGGCGTCGACCTGTTCATCGCCACCCAGTGGCTGCACGGCGACCTCGGCCAGGTCGCCGACTGTCTCGGGCTGCCACCGTCGAAGGTCCGGCTGAGCCTCGCCGGGGTCGGCGGCGCGTTCGGCGGGCGCGAGGACGTCAGCATGCAGGTCCACGCGTGCATGCTGGCCCTGCACACCGGCCGTCCGGTGAAGATGGTCTACTCGCGCGAGGAGTCCTTCCACGGCCACGTGCACCGGCATCCGGCGCGGATGTGGTACGAGCACGGCGCCGACGCGGACGGCCGGCTGGTGTACGTGAAGGCCCGCATCGTGCTGGACGGCGGTGCCTATGCGTCCACGTCGATGGCCGTCGTGGCGAACGCGACCACGCTCGGCATCGGGCCGTACAAGGTGCCCAACGTGGTCATGGACGGCTACGCGGTCTACACCAACAACCCGCCGTGCGGTGCCATGCGCGGCTTCGGCGCGGTCCAGGCGTGCTTCGCCTACGAGTCCCAGATGGACAAGCTCGCCGCCGCGCTCGGCCTCGACCCCGTCGACGTGCGGGTGCGCAACGCCCTCGAACCCGGCGACACCATGCCCACCGGCCAGGTCGTGCACGGCCCGGCACCCGTCGCCGACCTGCTCGACCGGGTCCGCGCCGCCGAGCCGCCCCGGCCGCGCGGCGACGACCTGCGCGAGCTGCCGGGCGGCGTCGCCAACACCACCCACGGCGAGGGGGTCCGGCGCGGTGTCGGGTACGGCATCGGCATCAAGAACGTCGGCTTCTCCGAAGGGTTCGACGACTACTCGACCGCCCGCGTCCGGCTCGAGGTCGTCGGCGGCGAACCGGCCGCCGTCGTGCACACCGCCGCCGCCGAGGTCGGCCAGGGCCTCGTGACGATCCAGGCCCAGATCGTGCGCACCGAACTCGGCGTCGAGCAGGTCACCGTCGCCACCGCCGACACCACCGTCGGCAGCGCGGGGTCCAGTTCGGCGTCACGGCAGACGTACGTCACCGGTGGTGCCGTCAAGGCCGCCTGCGAGGCGGTCCGGGCGGCCGTGCTGCGCCGCGCCGGGCGCGACGACGTCACGCTGCGCGGCGGCCGGCTCGTCACCGAGGGCGGCGAGGTCGTCGCGGACCTCGTCGACGTGCTCGGCGACCGGCCGATCGAGGAGACCGTCGAGTGGCGGCACAAGCCGACCCACCCGCTCGACCCGCGCACCGGGCAGGGCGACGCGCACGTGCAGTACGCGTTCGCCGCGCACCGCGCCACCGTCGACGTCGACGTGGAGCTCGGCCTGGTGCGGGTCGTCGAGATCGCCACCGCCCAGGACGTCGGCCGGGCCCTGCACCCGCAGTCGGTGCGCGGCCAGATCGCCGGCGGCACCGCGCAGGGGCTCGGCCTCGCGGTCATGGAGGAGATCCAGGTCGTCGACGGGCTGATCCGGAACCCGTCGTTCACCGACTACCTCATCCCGACCATCCTCGACGTGCCGCCGATGCACATCGACGTGCTCGAGCTCGGCGACCCTTCGGCACCGTATGGTCTGCGCGGCGTCGGTGAGCCGCCGACCATCTCGTCCACGCCCGCGATCGTCGCCGCGATCCGCGCCGCGACCGGACTCGCGCTCAACCGCGTCCCGGTGCGGCCCGAACACCTGACGGGGACCTGACCATGGGACTCACCGACCTCGACCTCGAGGAGCTCCTGGCCCACGCCGAGCACCTGGACCGCCTCGCCCTGCCCGGCCAGGTGCCCGAATCCCTGTCGCGGCGCCCGGTGCACACCTGCTATGTGCCCGCAGACCGCTTCGGGCCGTCCACCGTCACCGACTGGGGCGCGCAGGCCCTGCAATCCATCGAGGCGCACGGCCTGCCGGACTTCGCCGAGTCCACAGTGGACATGGTACGGGCCAAGCTCGCCGTCGAGCCGGTCGAGGACCTGCGGGTCGACTTCGAGGACGGCTACGGCTTCCGTCCTGACGACGTCGAGGACGCGCACGCCCTGGCCGCCGGTGCCGCGCTGCGCTCGGCGGCGACGCCGTTCAGCGGGCTGCGGATCAAGAGCCTCGAACCGGCGACGGTGCTGCGCGGCGCCCGTACCCTCGACCTGGTGCTGACGGCGCTCGGCCCGCCGCCGCCCGGGTTCGTCGTCACCATCCCGAAGCCGACGTCGGTCGCGCACGTCGACACCGCGGTCCTGCTGTGCCGGCAGCTGGAGCACGCGCACGGCCTGGAGGAGGGGCGGCTGCGCTTCGAGCTGCAGGTCGAGACCCCGCAGGCGGTCCTCGGCGCCGACGGCCGCTCGCCGTTGCCGCAGATGATCCTGGCCGCGCACGGCCGGCTCAGCGGGCTGCACTACGGCACCTACGACTACAGCACCGCCCTCGGCGTCGCCCCCGCGCATCAGGCGCTCGACCACCCGGTCGCCGACCACGCCAAGTCGGTCATGCAGGTCGCGGTCGCCGGCACCGGCGTGCACGTCGCCGACGGCTCCACCAACATCCTCCCGGTCGGTGACACCGCCGCCGTGCACGCCGCCTGGCGGCTGCACGCCCGGCTCGTCCGCCGGGGCCTCGAACGCGGCATCTACCAGGGCTGGGACCTGCACCCCGGGCAGCTGCCGACCCGCTACGCGGCGACCTTCTCCTTCTACCTCGACGGGCTGGTCGAGGCCCGCCGCCGCCTCGACGCCTACCTGTCCCGCCGGGACAGCGGCATCCTCGACGAGCCCGCCACCGCCCGCGCCATCGCCCGCTTCCTGCTCCGGGGCGTCCACTGTGGAGCATTGTCGGCGTCGTCCGTCGGGCGACCGATCGAGGATCTGGAGGCACTGTGACGTTCACGCTGCGGTCGCGGCAGGTGTACCTGCCGGACGGTCCCCGCCCGGCGACCGTCACCGTCCACGACGGTCGGATCGCCGCCGTCGGCGCGGTGGACGACCCGTGCGACGGTGAGCTGCGAGACCTCGGCGACCTCGTGCTGCTGCCGGGGCTGGTCGACACCCACGTGCACGTCAACGAGCCCGGCCGCACCGAATGGGAGGGCTTCGCCACCGCCACCCGGGCCGCGGCCGCCGGTGGCGTCACCACCATCGTCGACATGCCGCTCAACTCGCTGCCGCCCACCACGAGCGTCGCCGCGCTGCGCGAGAAGCAGGCCGCGGCGACCGGCCAGTGCTACGTCGACGTCGGCTTCTGGGGCGGTGCGATCCCCGGCAACGCCGGCGACCTGCCCGCGCTGCACGACGCCGGGGTCTTCGGCTTCAAGAGCTTCCTCGTCGACTCCGGCGTCCCGGAGTTCCCGCCGCTGGACCGGGCCGGGCTCGCGGCCGCGTTCGCCGCCGTCGACGCGCTGTTCATCGTCCACGCCGAGGACCCGGGGCAGCTGCGCGACGCGGCCGCGTCCCGCGCCTACGCCGACTTCCTCGCGTCCCGCCCGCCGGCGGCCGAGGTCACCGCCGTCGGCACGGCCCTCGCCGTCGCCAGGGCCGCCGGCGCCCGGGTCCACATCCTGCACCTGTCGGCCGCCGACGCGCTGCCGTTGCTGCGCGAGGCCGCCGCCGGCGGGGTGCGGGTCACCGCCGAGACCTGCCCGCACTACCTCACCCTCGACGGTCTGGCCGTCCCCGACGGCGCCACCGAGTTCAAGTGCTGCCCGCCGATCCGCGACCCCGCCAACCAGGACGGGCTGTGGGCGGGGCTCGCCGACGGGACGATCTCGATCATCGTGTCGGACCACTCACCCAGTACCCCCCACCTCAAGCGACGCGACAGCGGCGACTTCGCCGCCGCATGGGGCGGCATCGCCTCCCTGCAGCTCGGGCTCAGCGCCGTGTGGACGGCGGCGCAGGACCGCGGCTTCACCCTCGCCGACGTGGTGCGGTGGATGGCGCTGGGCCCCGCCGACCTCGTCGGCCTGCGCCACAAGGGCCGCATCGAACCTGGCGCCGACGCCGACCTCGTCGCGTTCGCCCCCGACGAGTCCTTCGTCGTCGACGGGGCCGCCCTGCACCACAAGCATCCGGTGACGCCCTACGCCGGCACCACGCTGCGCGGCGTGGTGCACACCACCTGGCTGCGGGGGGCACCGGTCGGGGACACTCCACACGGGACGTTCCTGCGGCGGGAGGATGACCGATGACATTCACGGAGCTGCCGGACCTGGCGTCCAGACTGCTCGGTGGCGGGGTCGTCGACGCCAACGACGAGTTCTTCGCCGCCCGCGACAACCTGGTCAACCCGGAGCCGTCGACGTTCGAGACGTGGACGTTCGGGCCCAAAGGCAAGGTCTACGACGGCTGGGAGACCCGCCGCCGCCGTACCCTCGGCGCCGACCTGCACGACTGGGCCGTCGTGCGCCTCGGCGCCCCCGGTGCCGTCCACGGCGTCGTCGTCGACACCGCCCACTTCACCGGCAACTACCCGCCGCACGTCTCGGTCGACGGCTGCGAGGTCGCGGGCCACCCCGCGCCCGCGGCGTTGACCGGCTGGTTCCCGCTGGTGGAGCGGTCGACCGTCAAGGGCGACACGCGCAACCTGTTCGAGGTGACCGACCACCGGCGGGTCACCCACGTGCGGCTCAACATCTTCCCCGACGGCGGCGTCGCCCGCCTGCGCGTCCACGGCGTCGTCGAACCCGACCCGGCGCTGCTGCACGGCATGACCGTCGACCTGGCCGCGCTCGAGCTCGGCGGCCTCGTCGTGGACTGCAGCAACCGCTTCTACGGCTCCGCCAACAACCTGATCCTGCCCGGCCACGCCCGCGTCATGGGGGAGGGCTGGGAGACCGCCCGCCGCCGCGACGACGGCAACGACTGGGTCCTCGTCCGGCTCGCCGCGCCCGGCACGATCCGCCTCGCCGAGCTCGACACCACCCACTTCAAGGGCAACGCCCCCGGTGCGGCCCGGCTGCGGGGCACCGTCGACCCGACCTCAGAATCGGCCTGGTTCGATCTGTTGCCCCGGGTCGACCTGCAACCCGACACCCGGCACCGCTTCCGCCTCGACAGCACCACCCCGGCCACCCATGTCCGCCTCGACGTCTACCCCGACGGCGGCATGGCCCGGCTCCGCCTGTTCGGCGAGGCCGCCTGACGTCGGTGGTTGCATCCGGTACCCGCGGGTAAGGTTCTGCTTACCAGGGCACCGGCCCGTGACGGGAGGACGGGGTGACGGCTACCGCGATCGACTCCGGCCTGTTCCGGCGCGTCCTGCGGCGTCACGCCGCCGCTGTGGTGGTGGTCACCGCACCGGGCGAGCCGTCGACGGGGTTCACCGCCACTTCCTTCACATCCGTCTCGCTGGACCCGCCGCTGGTCTCCTTCTGCGTCGCCAAGGCCGCCTCCGCGTGGCCGACGGTCCGCGGCGCCGGCCTGGTCGCCGTGCACGTCCTCACCGCCGGCCAGGAGCCGGTGGCCCGCACCTTCGCGGCCCGCGGCACGGACCGGTTCGCCTCGCATGCCGCGGCCGGCGGCACCTGGACCCCCGGTCCCGACGGCGTGCCCCTCCTCGACGACGTCCTCGCCGTGCTCATCTGCGAGGTCGTCAACCACGTCGAGGCCGGCGACCACGTCATCGTCGTCGCCTCACCGGTGCACGCCACCCATCACGCCGACAGCACGGCGACGCCCCTGGTGTACCACGACGGCGCGTACCTGGCGCTGGACCGCTGACTCCTTCCTGTGGGCCGTGATCTGCCGGGTTGCGCGGTCAGCGGTGGCCGGCGTCCAGGGTGGTCGTCCACAGGACCGCGCCGTCGAGGTCGCGCAGCCGCACCGTGAGGTCGCGGCTCCACGGGTCGATCTCCACCTCGCCGAAGTGCTGGAAGCCGCCCATCGGCGAGGTGTTGGCGACCGGCGGCGCGTGCACGAACGCCGCCTGGGGCCCGAACGTGCCGTCGAGGGCGTTGGGGCCGAACGCGCCCGCGTTCGCCGGACCCGAGACGAACTCCCAGAACGGCGTGAAGTCCTGCACGGCGGCGCGGGCCGGGTCGTAGTGGTGCGCGGCGGTGTAGTGCACGTCGGCGGTGAGGAACACGATGCCCCGCACACCGGCCCGGTGCGCGGCCCGCAGCACCTCGGCGAACTCCAGCTCACGGCCGAGCGGGGCACCCCCGTCGCCCTGCGCGACACCCTCCTGCGCGGCCGGTCCGTCGGGCACGACCAGGCCGAGCGGCAGATCCGCGGCGATGACCTTCCAGGTCGCGGTCGACGCGCGCAGCGACCGGATCAGCCAGGCCCGCTGCTCGGCGCCGAGCAGGCCGCGGCGGGGATCGGCGTAGGTGTTGGCGTCGTTGGGATCCTTGTACGTGCGCATGTCGAGCTTGAACACGTCCAGCAGCGGGCCGTAGGCGTACTTGCGGTACACCGGGCCGGGAGCGAGCGGCGCCCACTCGAAGAACGCCTGCCTGGCGCGGGCGGCGAGCACGTCGACGCGGCGCTCGGTGTACCGGGCGTCGTCAAGGATCTCACCCGGGTACCAGTTGTTGAGGACCTCGTGGTCATCCCACTGGTTCAGTTGTGGCACCTCGGCCAGGAACGCCTTGTAGTTGGCGTCGAGCAGGTTGTAGGCGAACTGGCCCCGGTACTCGTCGAGCGTCTCCGCGACCTTGGACTTGGCCGGCGTGACCACGTTGCGCCAGACCCGCCCGTCCGGCAGGGTGACGGTCTCGGCGAGCGGGCCGTCGGAGTAGACGGTGTCGCCGCTGCACAGGTAGAAGTCCGGCTTGACGGCGCGCATCGCCTGGAAGATCCGCATCCCGCCGATGTCGGGGTTGATGCCCCAGCCCTGCCCGTTGATGTCTCCGGTCCAGACGAACCGGATCCGGCGGTGGCGCTCCGGGAAGCTGAACGAACCGGTGAGGGGTGCACCGGCGTGCTCCGCCTCGACCCGCACCCGGTAGTAGGTGCGCCCGCCGGACCGCGGGCCGGGAACCTTGAGCTTGCCGGTGAAGTCGCCGGACGCGTCGAGGACCGGGCCGCGCAGCGTGCGAGCGTGCTTGAAGTCGGGACGGTCGCTGAGCTCGACGAACATGCGGCCGGCCCGGTCGGCGCGGGTCCACACGTACGCCGAGCCGCCGGTGACCTCGCCGCTCTGCACGCCGTGGGTGAGCACCGGACGACCCGACGGGACGAAGGCCGCGGCGGGTTTCGCGGTCAGGATGCTGGGAGCAGCGACGCCGGTGGCGGCTGCGGCGGTCGCGCCGAGGACCAGGCGCCGGCTTACGGATTTCGTCATGTACCGAGATCTATCGAACCGAGTCGACGCCCAGGTGAACGCGTCGGTGCCACTCGACGAAACCGGCGGTGCGCGGTGGACCTCGTCGGCGGGGTCGGTCAGGTGGGCGGTGCGCCCCAGACCTGCTCGGCGACGCGGCGGAAGTTGCCGCCCAGGATCGCGGTGACGGCGTCCGGCGGGTAGCCCCTGGCCTCCAGGGCCGCCTCGACCCGCAGCAGCCCCTCCGGCGGCATGAACTCGATCGGGCCCCAGCGGGTGTAGCTCTCCGGGAACAGGCCCGGGTTGCTCGTCATCTCCAGGTTGAAGTCCTCGTGGTCGAACGGGAAGTCGCTTGCGACCCCGACGTGCTCGGGTCCGACCAGGTCGACGGCGTAGTCGATGTGCCGGACCAGCGCGTCGACGGAGGCGTCGTTCGGGCCGAGGAAGATGCCGACCCCGGTGATGCCGATGACCCCGCCGGTCGCGGCGCAGGTCTCGGCCTGCTCGTCGGTCACGTTGCGTGGGTGGTCCCACAGGCCGCGCATCGAGGAGTGGCTGTAGACCATCGGGCGGGTCGTGGCCTCGGCCAGGTCGAGGCCCGTCCGGACGCTGCAGTGCGAGCCGTCCACGACCATGCCGACGGCGTTCATCTCCCGCACCAGGGCCCGGCCGTATGCGGTGAGTCCCTCGTCGACCTGGTCGAGGCAGCCCGAGCCGGCGGCGTTGCGCAGGTTGTAGGTGGGCAGCATCGTGCGCACGCCCAGGTCGAAGAACTCCCGGACGAGCCCCAGGTCGCCGCCGAGCGGCCCGGAGTCCTCCAGGTCGAACGCGACCGCGACGCCGCCGTCGCGGCGCACCCCGTCGACGGCGGTGAGCGTGTCGCCGAGCACCAGGTCATCCTCGAGTGCCACGCCGGTGCGGAACGCCGCAAGCAGCGTGCGGACGTCGTCGGCGCTGTGCGGGGCGTAGCCCACGTTGACCGACGCGAACGTCCCGCCGGCCCGCCGGTAGCGGCGCAGCTCACCGAGCCGCGCCTCGGCGGACAGTGGCAGGCAGGTGTGCTGCTCCCAGAGCAGCCGGTCGCTCGTCACGCCGCGAACGGTACCGTGCGGGCGGCGGAGGGCAGCGTCGGTCGTCGCGGCGTTGCATGCCGCCGGCGGGGCGGTGCGCCACGACGCGTTGCGGGCCGCCGGCGGTCGGTACGCTCGTCGGGTGAGACGCGCCCTGGTGGTCGGCAACAGCGACGGCATCGGCCTGGCCCTCACCCGCCGGCTGGTCGCCGAGGGCTGGAGCGTCGTCGGTGTCTCCCGCAGCCCGAGGGACGACCTCGTCCAGCACGTCGTGGACGTCACCGCCGCGGAGTATCCCGAGGTCCTCGCCGCGGTCGGGCCGGTCGACCTGTGCGTCTACGCGGCCGGCGTCGGCGAGCTGTTCGACCCGGCCGACCTGGCGGCGCAGACCAGGGCCCTCGAGGTGAACCTGATCGGCGCGGCCCGGACCGTCGAGGCCGTCGTGCCGGGCATGCTCGCGGCCGGCGGTGGGCATTTCATCGGCCTGTCGAGCCTCGCCGACGTGCTCATCTCCGCCGACGCACCCGGGTATGCCGCCTCGAAGGCCGGGCTCACCTCGTATCTGCTCGGGCTGTCCGCCGCGCTGCGCCCGAAGGGCGTCGCGGTCACCGCGGTCCGCTTCGGCTTTGTCGACACGAAGATGGCCAAGGGTGCCGCGAAGCCCATGATGGTCGGGGTCGACCGCGCGGTGGACGTGCTCATGCACGCGGTTCGCAGCCGCCGGCCGGTGGTGTCCTACCCGCGGCGGATGTCGGTCGCGGCCCGGGTGCTGCGGCTGGTGACCAGGAGCACGCTCAAGCGGTGAGCTCCGCCTCGTGCCGGACGGCGTCGTCGAGGCGGCGGCGCAGGTCGTGCACCCGGCGCAGGACGACGCCGATCGGCAGGCCCGGCTCGACCTCGGTGTGGCCGCTGTCGCGGGCCTCCTCGACCAGCCGCTCGGCGAGCCCGTCCAGCGGGGCGTCACCCTCGAACAGCAGCCGGTAGGCGCGTTCCTTCGTCTCCGGCGGCGGCGCGGCGGCCCGCAGCCCGGTCCACTGGTCGTCCAGCCAGCAGTCCAGGACGCCGGTCAGCACGAGCACCGCGTTGGCCCGGTCGTGCGGGTCGGTCGCGGCGGTGACGTGGGCGTCGAACCGTTCGCGCAGACCGGCGACACCCAATCCGGCGACCAGGGCGCCGCGCAGTGCCCAGCGGACCGTCCCGGTCGAGCCCGACCACGTCTCCCACCCGGGGCTCCACAACGCCAGGTCGAACGCCTCCCGACCGGCGTCGCCGAGCAGGGCCAGACCCAGCAGCAGGCCACCGTTGCAGTCCGTCGACGCCCAGGCCGTGCCCCAGTCGAGGAGCCGCTCCGCCCAGGTCGGGTCGCCGGTCTTCACCGCCAGAGCGGGCAGCAGTTCGGGGAACAGTCCGCGGCCCTCGTGCCGGCGCAGCTCCGCCCCGACGTCGACGCCGTCGCACCTGAGGTGGACGAGGCCGAGGACCGCGGCGCACTGGGCGTCCCAGTCGCCGTGGAGCGCCTGGTCCCAGAGGATGAGCGTGGCGTCCTCGTGCCCGAGATAGCCCACGGCGTGCAGCACCTCGGGGTTGCGCTCGCGCGCGCCGAGCAGCGCGGCCGCGGTGGCCGGGTCGCCGTGGCAGGCGAGGACGGGCAGCAGCGCGTGCCCGGCGGCCGGGTCGCGGAGGAACACGGGCAGCAACGCGGCCGCGTCGCCGGCGCCGCCGTTGCGCCGGATCGCCCGGCCCGCGGCCCGGACCCAGACGTCATACCCACCGGCCGCCCCGCGGGCGTGACGGTCGATCAGCTCACGGGTGATCTCCAGCATCGCCCGCCGACTCTAACGCCGGCCACCAACCCGCAGGACCGGCCACCGTCATGTCCGCGCGAGCCGGCCGCGTCGATCCTGGTGTCATGAGAGGCGCGTTCCGGCCGCGTGAACGACCAGAACGCGCCGCTGATCACCGAAAGATCAACTGTAGACACCGACAAACCGTGCAAAACCACTTCGGGTGTGGTCAGCGGACGTCGGCCAGGGTCTCCACCAGTTCCTTGCAGAACGCCGGCAGGTCGTCCGGTTTGCGGCTGCTGATCAGCGGGCCGTCCACGACGACCTCCTCGTCGACCCAGGTGGCCCCGGCGTTGCGGAAGTCGGTCTGCATCGACGGCCACGACGTGACCCGGCGCCCGGTGACCCCGCCGGCCTCGATCAGGACCCAGCCCCCGTGACAGATGACCGCGATCGGCTTGCCGGCCGCGACGAAATCGCGGACCAGGTCCACCGCCGGCCGCTGCCACCGCAACAGATCACCGTTGGCGACGCCACCGGGTAGGACGAGCGCGGCGTAGTCCTCGGCGCGGGCGTCGGCCGCGGTCACATCGACGTCGAACGCATCTGTTCTGTCCAGGTGGTGGTAGGCCTGGACCCGGCCCGGCTCGGGCGAGATCAGCCGGGGCATATGGCCGGCGTGCTCGACGGCCTTCCACGGCTCGGTGAGCTCAATCTGCTCGATGCCCTACTTGGCAACCAGAAACGCGACATTCATCGCTGATGTCCTCCTTCTGTGCCGCTGTGCACTTCCGTTCCGCCCTCCACTACCCGGTTGGGGACCACCCAAGCGTGTGACGGCCCACCCGGGGGCGCCGGGACGCGGCTATCCTCGGAACCGGGATGTCGAGGAGGGTCAATGGCCAAGGCGACTGCCGCCACGTTGTCGCGCCCTTCCGGCAGCTCGCCGCTGCCGGAGCTCAAAGCCTCGTGGTGGGAGTCGCACAGTGTGGCGCTGGCCAACGTGCGGTTCGGGGCGATGGCGCGGCGCCTTCCCACCGTCCTGCGGCAGGTGACGGGCTGATCGAGGTCGCCGCGCGCAAGGCCGGCGCCCACGAGATGATCGCCGGGCTGCCGGCTGGCTACGGCACGCTGCTGTCGCGCAACTTCGCCGGCGGGCAGGACCTCTCCGGCGGCCAGTGGCAGCGTCTCGCGGCGGCGCGCGCGTTCTACCGCGACGCCCCGGTGCTCATCTGCGACGAGCCGTCCGCGGCCCTGGACGCGCGGGCCGAGCACGCGCTGTTCGCGGCGCTGCGGGCCGGCGCGCCCGACCGGATCACGGTGCTCATCACGCACCGCCTCGCCAACGTCCGCCACGCCGACCACATCTACGTCCTGCACGAGGGCCGCATCGTCGAGCACGGCGCCCATCTCGACCTGCTGGCGGCCGGCGGCACCTACGCGGAGCTGTTCGCATTGCAGGCGACGGGGTACACGGCCGCTTGATACGTTTCGCGGCGTGATCGAGGTACAGGTGCGCAGGGCCACCGCGGCGGACGCCGGCGAACTGGTCCGGCTGCGGATGGTGATGTTCGGGTCGATGGACGGCGCCGCGGTCGAGCCGGGGGAGTGGTCGCGGGAGGCCGCGCGGTCGCTGCGGGAGCGGCTGCCGGAGCCGGACGCCCGCACGGCGGCGTTCGTCGTCGACCGGCCCGACGAGCCGGGACGGCTGGCGGCGTGCGCGGTCGGCGAGATCGACGTGCGGCTGGGCTCGCCGTCGAACCCGGCCGGCCTGAGCGGCTACCTGTACAACGTGTCCACCGACGGCGCGTACCGGCGGCGCGGCTACTCGCTGGCGTGCGTGACCGCGATGCTGGACTGGTTCCGGCACCGCGGGGTCGCGCGGGTGCAGCTGCACGCCACCGACAACGGCTACGAGCTCTACCGCCGGCTCGGGTTCCGCGACGTGGATCACGCGTCGATGGTCATCGCCCTCTGAAAGTCGATGGTCACCGCCCTCTGTAACCAGCGGGGCGTCACGTGCCCGGCCGGCCGGTCCGGGCGGCGTCCAGCGCCGACTGCAGCGACCGCCGGTAGCCGTCGCTCGTGTACGTGGCACCCGACACCGTGTCCAGGTCGGCGCTCTGCCGCTGCAGGGCCTGCTCCCGCAGCACCGGCGCGGCCCGCATGCCGATCTCGATGCCGCGCGCCGCGGCCGTCGGCAGCTGCACCGCTACCACGTCGACGAGCCGCCCGCCCCGCACGTCGATGCGGACCTGGACGGGACCGAACGGGTTGGTGACGACCGCGCCGAGGTGCGAGCCGTCCATCATGCGGCTGGGATCCACGACCCCGACGCCCGGCGCCCGCGACGTGGCCGTCGCACCCGGCGCGCGGGCCGTGGACGGCCCGGCCGGCCGGCTGGTCGTCGCGCCGGTCACGGCAGCGGCCGGCGCCGGCCCGGTGGCCGGTGGCAGCTGGGACTTCACCGCGACCAGGACCGCGGTGAGCACCCCGGTGCCGAGGACGGCGAACCCGATGCGGCGCATCAGAACTCGAACGGGTCGAGGTGGATCTGCCGCGGCGGCACCCCGGCCCGGCGCAACGCCACCACCGACGCGTCGACGAGCCCGGCGGAGCCACACAGGTACACATCCCGGCGGGTCAGATCCGGCACCAGCTCCACGAGTCCCCTCGGACTGAACGCACGTCGCGGGCCGGGGTCGTCCCGGCCGCCGGTGACATACCAGACCTGCGCGTCGCGGGCCTCGGCGAGCAGCTCCAGCTCCGAACGGAACACCAGCTCATCGGCGTTGCGGGCGCGGTACAGCACGACCGTGCGCGGCGGCAGCTCCTCCAGCAGCGCCCGGATCGGGCCGATCCCGCTGCCGCCCGCGATCAACAGCGCCCTGGCCTGCCGGCGGCGGTCGGCGGTGAAGTCGCCGCTCGGGCCCTCCACGAAGACCCGCGTGCCGGGGCGCAACCGCCGCAGGCCCGCGGTGTGATCGCCGACCGCCTTCACGGTCAGCCGCAACCACTCGTCGTTCGGGGCCGCCGACATCGAGAACGGGTGCGCCTGCCACCAGTTGCGCTGGTCCAGGAACCGCCAGCGGCAGAACTGGCCGGCCCGCACCCGCAGCTCCGGCAGCCGCTCGCCGCCGATGTAGATCGAGACCATGCCGGGGCCCTCGGCGACGACGGCCCGGACCCGGAACCGGTGCCGCAGGTTCATCCGCACCGGCGCGACGACCCGCCCCCAGCCGACGGCGGCGACGACCGCGCACCACAGCAGCAGCGAGAACCAGCGGGAGAACCCGGGCACCGACATCTCCTGCCCGACCGCGAACTGATGCCCCACCGACAGCACCAGCACCAGGTAGGACGTCAGATGCAGCAGGTGCCAGACCTCGTAGGACATCCGGCGGCGCAGCAACGGCAGGGCCAGCACCGCGAGCGCGACGAGGATCCCGGTGGCCACGAATGCGCCCAGCATCCCGGTGTACTTGTCGACGGTGAGCAGCCTGACGACCTCGCGCGCGGGGCCGACGCGTTCGAGCTTCGCGTACCCGAGGACGATGAACGCGGCGTGCGCGACCACCGCGGCGACGACGAACACGCCGAGGTCCCGGTGCCAGTGCAGCAGGTCCCGGGCCCCCAGCCAGCGGTCCAGCCAGGCCACCCGGGACATCAGCAGCACCTGCACCAGCAGGACGTAGCCGGCGACGAGACCGGTGATCCGCCCGACGGCGGTCAGCGACGTCGCCGGGTCACGCAGGAACCCGGCGGGTGTGTTCCACCACCAGGGCAGCAGGGTCGCGGCCAACCCCAGCCAGAATGCGGCGATCGTCAATGCCCGCCAGGCATCGACGGACCTCCGGCGCCGGTACGGCCGGCGAAACTCGCGCGGGATGTGCGCAACGTCTGAGACTGCCCCTTGAATGTCCACCGGGGACGGTCATACCAACCGCACGTGTCAGATGACGACAACTTTAGGTGCTTTTCAAGCAACCCTAATCCAACGGCCGTCCACACTGGACTCAGTCCAGAACGGACAGCCGGTAGAAGCGCCAGAAGTCGTGCTCGATCGGCAGCACCGTGCTGGCGAATCCGGCCTGCGCCGCCCACCGGGCCACCGTCGGCGCCCGCAGCGCGGTCCCGGCCGCCTCCACCGGATGCTCGGCCATCGTCGCCGGCAGGCAGTGCAGCACGCTGAAGGCGTACTGCAGCCGCTCGATCTCATCGGCCGGCGCGGTGAACTCGTCGGCGACCTTCTCGTCCGCGACGAGCAGCACACCACCGGGCGCGAGCAGCCCCCGCACGGTCCGTAGCACCCCGACCGGGTCGCCCATGTCGTGCAGCGCCTCGAAGATGGTGACGAGCGCGTAGTCGCCCTCCGCGGCCGCCGCGTCCTGCCGCAGGAACGTGACCCGGTCCGCGAGCCCGGCCGCCGCCGCGGCCCGCCGGGCGTCGGCGATCGACTCCTCGTCCAGGTCGACGCCGGTGACCGCGGCCCGCGGGAACGCCTCGGCGAGCGCGAGGGTCGACGCCCCGGCCCCGCACCCCAGGTCCATCACCCGCGCGGGCGCTTTCGTGAGCCGCTCCACCACGTCAGGCAGCGCGGGCAGCCACTCCTGGGCGAGGCTGTGCCGGAAGCCGGGCAGGTTCATCGCCGCGATGCCGTCCCTGGTGAACGACCCGTACGCGGCATACGGCACGCCGCCGCCGGTCCGGTACGCCTCGGCGAGGGCCGGCAGGGCCTGCGCCACCCCGGCGAACACGGTGACCAGACCCACCCCGGAGGCCGGGTGCGCCGGGTCGAGCAGCACGTCGGCGGCGCCGTCGGGCAGGCGGAACGTCCGCTCCGCAAGTGACGTGCACTGCAGGTAGCCGGCCGCCGCCTGCTGTTCCAGCCACTCGCGGGCATACCGCCGGTCGATTCCGGCCCGCTCGGCGAGGACCGCGTCGGTGGCGCCGGGATGCTCGTGCAGCACGCGGTACAACCCCAGTTGGATGCCCAGGTGCACGCTGAACAGCTCGGTGCCGGCCAGCAGCTGCCCCAGCAGGCGCTCGGTCAGGTCCATGGTCCCGGTGTCGGTCCCAGCGTCGGTCACGGTGTCAGTCATGCCGTCAAGGTTGACCCCGTCCGCCGTCGAACCGGGTACAACCGGAGTACGTGAACTGTACGAGGATCGTGGGAGCACCCGCGAAAGGTGATCGTGAACCTGAGCATCGGGGTCCTCGGCCCCCTGGAGGTCAGCCTCGACGGCCGCCCGTTGCACATCACGGGTGGCCGGCAGCGTGCCCTGCTCACCGCACTGGTGCTGGGCCGCCCAGGGGTGCTCGGCGTCGAGCGGCTCGCCGCGCTCGTCGTGCCCGAGGCGGCCGGTGCGGACGCCCGCAACGCCACGCAGACGTACGTCGCCCGGCTCCGCCGCTCGCTCGGCCCCGCGGCGGGGTGCCTGCGGACCAGCCCGCCCGGCTACGTCCTGGACGTGCCGGCCGGCACGGTCGACGCGGAGCGGTTCGCGGCGCTCGCCGTCCCCCGCCCGGCTGAGGGGGCGCTCGACGCGCTGTTGCGGCTCGACGCGGCGCTCGGCCTGTGGCGGGGGCCGGCCTACGCGGAGTTCCCCGACCTCGCCCGCGCCGAGTCCGCCCGCCTCGCCGAGCTGCGCCGCGACGCCGAGGAGACGCGGGTGGAGGTCCTCGCCGGCCTGGGCCGGACCGCGGAGGCGGTCGCCGCGGCGGCGGCCCTCGTCGCCGCCGACCCCGGCCGGGACCGGGCGGTGCGGGCCCTCGTGTCGGCGCTCGCCGCCGCGGGCCGGACCGCGGACGCCCTCGACGCCGTCCGCGCCCACCGGGTGTGGCTGCGCGACGAGGCCGGCCTGGACCCGTCGCGGGCGCTGCTCGCCCTGCAGGCTGGCCTCCTGCGCGAACCGGCCCCGCCCGGCCCACCCCATCGCGGCACCCCGGCACTGCCCACCCCCCGCCCGGCTGCCGCGCTGAACGGCCCGGCAGCCGTGCATGACGTCCCGACCACCGCGCAGGACCGCCCGGCGGCCGTGCAGGCCGGCCCGGCCGCCGGGCAGGACCCGCGCGCGGCGGCGGCGCGGGACGCGGGTGGGACGGACGTGCGGGACCCGCGCGCGGCGGCGGCGCGGGACGCGGGTGGGAGGGATGTGCGGGACCCGCGCGCGGCGGCGGCGCGGGACGTGGGTGGGAGGGATGTGCGGGACCCGCGCGCGGCGGCGGCGCGGGTCGTGGGTGGGAGGGAGGTGCAGGACCCGCGCGCGGCGGCGGCGCGGGACGTGGGTGGGACGGACCTGCGGGGTGCGGGCGAGGCAAGGAGTGACGGCGCGGCGGAGGCGCAGGGCCAGGGCACGGTGGGAGGGCACGCCACAGGCGGCAGGGGCACGGCGGGACGGGCGCCGGAGCTCATCGGTCGGGAGCGGGAGCTGGCCGAGGTCGCCGCGCTGCTCGAACCCGGCCGGGTCGTCACGCTGATCGGTCCGGGCGGGGTCGGTAAGACCAGTCTCGCCGCAGCGTGCGCCGTGACGTGGTGGGTCGATCTGGCCGCGCTCGGGGACCCGGCCGCGATGGCCCCGGCGGTCGCGGCGGCGGTCGGGCTCGTCGTGGAAGGGCGGCTCGGCGACCCGCTCGCGGCGTGGGCGCGGGGCGCCGACGGGCTGCTCGTCGTCGACAACTGTGAGCATCTTCTCGACGCGGTGCACGAGCTGCTCGGCGGGATGTTGGTCGAGGACTGCCCGGGGTTACGGGTGCTGGCCACCAGCCGGGAACGCATCGGGCTGGCCGCCGAGCGCTGTTACGTCGTCGAACCGCTGGCCGGCCCGGCCGCCGTGCGCCTGTTCACCCTGCGGGCCGCGGCCGCGGGGCCGGTCGAGGCCACGGAGCGGGTCGGTGCGCTGTGCGAGGCCCTCGATCGGCTGCCGCTGGCCATCGAACTGGCCGCGGCCAGGGTCGGCGCGCTCACCGTCGACGACCTCGCGCGGCGGCTCGACGCCCGGCTCGTGCTGCTCGACGCCGGTCCCCGCGGCCGGCCCGCCCGGCACCAGACGCTGCGGGCCGTCGTGGACTGGTCGTGGCGGCTGCTCGGAGAGCGGGAGCGGATCGCCTTCGCGAGGTTGCACGTGTTCGCGGCCGGGATCGACCTGGACGCGGCCGAGGCCGTCATCGGATACGGCGAGCTCACCGCCGCCGAGGTCGCACATGTGGTCGCGCTGCTCGCCGAGCGGTCGCTGCTGACGAGGCCGGGGACCGTGGGCGTCGGCCGGTACCGGATGCTGGTGAGCCTGCGGGTGTACGCCGCCGAACTGCTCGACGAGGCCGGCGACCGGGAGCTGCGGTTGCGGCACGCGACCTACTTCGCCGGGGTCCTGGAGGAGGCAGCAGTGGGACTTTCGGGGCCGAACGAAGCGGCGTGGGTGCCGGTCATCGAGGGCGCCCTCGACGACGCGCGGCAGGCGTGGCAGTGGTCCCGGGTGCACGCGCCGGCGGTGGCGGTCCGGATCGCCGGGGCGGCCGCGGAGTTCGGGTTCTGGCGCCTGCGTGCCGACCTGCTCACCTGGTCGACGCTCATCCTGCGGGAGGCGGGCGATCAGGCGGCGGTGCTGGTCGGCGCGGCGTACGGCGCCTGGCTCGACGGTGACTTCGGCACCGCCGCCCGGATCGCTCAAGGTGCCGTCGACGCGGGTCACGCCGGCGCCGCGGACCTGCTCGGCGACATCGCGCTCATCCAAGGGGATCTCGACGGGGCCGAGGCGCACTACCGGCAGGCGATCGCGGTGCTCCCGATCGGCACAGCGGCGCGGGCCGTCGCGATGGCCAACCTCGCGCTGCCACTGGCATACCGGCAGGACCCCGCGGCCCGGCCCGCCGCCGAGGCCGGGCTGGTCGAGGCCCGCGCCACCGGCAACCCGTCGGCCCTCGCGTTCGCCCTGTTCGCCCTGGCGGAGGCGCACGGCGACGGTGACCCCACCGCCGCGATCGGCGCCCTCGACGAGGCGCTGCGGCTTGCGGACTCGGTCGGCAACCGGTTCGTCGCCGGGGTCACCCGCACCGCCATGGTCGCGCTGCGCGGCCGGCACGGCCCACCCGGGCCGGCCCTCGCCCTGTTCGCCGGCGCGATCCGGCACTGGCGGACCACCGGCGGCCGGCCGCTGCTCATCATCGCGCTGCGGAACCTGGTGGTGCTGTTCGCCCGGACCGGCCGGGACGTGGCCGCGATCGAGCTGGCCGCTGCGTTGGACGCGCCGTCCGGGGTGTACGGCGCCGAGGCGGAACGGCTCGCCCAGGCACTCGGCGCCGTCCGGGTCCGCCTGCCGGTCGCCACGGCCGAGGAGGCGTGGCGCCGGGGCAGCACCCGCAGCGCCGACGAGGCCGCCGCGGAGGCCCTGCGCCACCTGCCCTGACGAACGTCAAAGCGGAGGCCCTGCGCCACCTGCCCTGACGAACGTCAAAGCGGAGGCCCTGCGCCCCCTGCCCTGACGAACGTCAAAGCGGAGGCCCTGCGCCACCCGCCCTGACGAACGTCAAAGCGGCCGCCGCGGTGAAAGTTCCACCGCGACGGCCGCCGGGAAGACCTCAGTTGCCCTTGACGCCCTTGCCGCTGCGGAACAGCTTGACCATGCCGGCGAAGAAACGCTCCATCTCCGAGCCGAACGGGTTGTCGCTGACCACGTAGGTCCAGGTGGCGCTCGGGCGGACCAGACCGGCGTCGGCGGGCTGCCACTCCGGCCCGTCGATCTCGAGCTCTTCGAACTCCTTGACCGTGCGGTCGTCGATCTCGGCGAGCAGGCCGCGGAAGGCCGGGATCGCCTCGCGGTGGAACTCGTCGAGGGGATCCTGAGCGCCGAGGACCCGCAGGTGGATGCCCTCGCGGAGCTCGCTCATGTCGGCCAGGTGCTCCGACCAGGCACTGTCGGCGTGGAAGAGCGCGATCGTGCGGGCGATGCGCAGCACCTCCTCCTCGCCGAGCTCCTCGGCCAGCTCGTTGTAGCGGTCCGGGGCCCGCTCGGCGAGCAGCTCGCCGGCGGCGTCGGTGACGAGGAGCTCCTCGCGCCGCTTCGCGTGCAGCTGGCGGTGCTGGTCGAGCAGGTAGTTGTAGCGCCAGGTGTTGCGGTGGATCTCCAGGTTGACGGTCTCCGCGACGCGCTGCGCGGAGCCGATCGCCCAGCGGACGTCCTCGTCCTCGATGGCGCCGTCGGCGTCGGCCTTGCCCATCGGCATCGGCTCGGGACCGTAGCGCTCGATGAGCTGGTCCTCGAGGCTGACGAAGAACATCGACTCGCCGGGGTCGCCCTGCCGGCCGGCGCGGCCGCGGAGCTGGTCGTCGATGCGACGGCTGTCGTTGCGGGCGGTGCCGATGACGAACAGGCCACCGAGGCCCTCGACCCGCTCGCGGTCCTTCTCGTCGCTGCCGCCGAGGCGGATGTCGACGCCGCGGCCCGTCATCTGGGTGGAGACGGTCACGGCGTTGAACGAGCCGGCCTCCGCGACGATGCCGGCCTCCTTCTCGTCGTTCTTGGCGTTGAGCACGACGCACTCGACGCCTTCCTCGGCGAGGGTGGCGGCGAGCTGCTCGGACTCGGCGACGCTGAGCGTGCCGACGAGGACGGGCCGGCCGGTGGCGTGCATCGCGACGATCTCGTTGACGACGGCGATGTCGCGCTCCTCGGCGGAGGCGTAGACGCGGTCGGGCCAGTCCTTGCGGATGTTGGGCAGGTGCGGCGGGATGACCGCGACCTCGAGCTTGTAGAACTCGCGGAGCTGGTCGCCGACGGGCAGGGCGGTGCCGGTCATGCCGCAGATCTTCTTGTACTGCGTCAGGAACGCCTGGACCGTGATCGTCTGCAGCACGGTGCCACCGCCGCTGCTGCGGATCTTCTCCTTCGCCTCGACGGCGGCCTGCAGGCCGTCGGGCCAGCGCCGCCGCTGGGCGACCCGGCCGCGGAACTCGTCGATGAGCTCGACCTTCTCGTCGCGGACGATGTAGTCGACGTCGCGGACCAGCAGCGCCTCGGCGTGCAGCGCCAGGTTGACCGCGGTGAGGGAGTCGACCTGGTCGGCCGCATAGAGGTCGATCTCCAGCAGCGCCTCGACCTTGGCCAGGCCCTCCGTCGACAGGTGCACGGTGCGGCCGTCGTCGACGACGTCGTAGTCGTGGTCGCGCCGCAGGCCGCTGACGATCTCGGCGATCGCGACCGGCGAGTCCTTCTCGTCGATGGTCGAACCGGCCAGGACCAGCGGGACCTTGGCCTCGTCGATGAGGATCGAGTCGGCCTCGTCGATGATGACCGTGCCGAACTCGCGGTGCACCCGGTCGGCGGTGTCCGTCACGATGCTGTCGCGGAGCAGGTCGAAGCCGGCCTCGCTGACGGAGACATACGTGATGTCGGCTGCATACGCCGCGCGGCGCTCCTCGGGCGTCGAGGACTCGTTGACCCAGCCGACGGTGAGGTCGAGCAGCTCGTAGACCGGGCGCATCCACTCGGCGTCACGGCGGGCGAGATAGTCGTTGACCGTGATCACGTGGACCGGGCCCATCGCGGCATATCCGGCCGCGGCGATCGCGGCGGTCAGGGTCTTGCCCTCACCGGTCGCCATCTCCACGACGTGACCGGCGAGGAGCACCTGGGCGCCGAGCAGCTGCACGTCATAGGGGCGCTCGTCGAGGGCACGCTTGGCGGCCTCCCGGCCGAGGGCGCACGCCTCGACGAAGTCCTGCGGGTCGTCCCGCTGGTGCAGCGCCGTGGCGGCGGCGCGGAGCTCGTCGTCGGTGAGCTCGGACAGCTCGGCCTCGCGCTCCTCGATCAGCGGCAGAAGAGCCTGCATCGGCTCGAGGTCGATCGTGGTGCCGGGCTGCTCCTGCAGCTTGCGACGCCACGCGTTGAATTTGCTCACCAAACCCATGGCCCCCACGATACGTCCCCGCCCGGCGGACGTGTGCGCCCCATCACGGCCGCGCCCGCCACAACGGCAAAACGCGAGCGACAATGATGCGGTGGAGCAGTTGAGCGGGCTCGTCCGGCGGGGTGGGGTGGTGGTCCTCAGCGGCGCCGGGCTGTCCACCGAGTCGGGCATTCCGGACTATCGCGGTCCGAGCGGGCTGCAGCGCAACGCGGCGCCGATGACCTACCAGACGTTCACCGGCGATCCGGTGGCCCGGCGGCGCTACTGGGCGCGCAGCTACCTGGGCTGGCGCACGATCGCCACGGCGGCGCCCAACGAGGGCCATCGCGCCGTCGCCCGGTTGCAGCGCGGCGGGCTGGTCACCGGTGTCATCACGCAGAACGTCGACGGCCTGCACCAGGCCGGCGGCGCCGACCCCGTCATCGAGCTGCACGGCGGGCTGGACCGGGTGGTCTGCCTGGACTGCGGCGACCTCACCGCGCGCACGGCCCTCGACGTGCGGCTGCGGGCGGCGAACCCGTCGTTCGCCGCGCTGAGCGGGGGGATCAACCCCGACGGCGACGTCGATCTGACCGACGAGCAGGCCGCGGATTTCGCCACGGTCGGCTGCGAGGGCTGTGGCGGGATGCTCAAGCCCGACGTGGTGTTCTTCGGCGAGCAGGTGCCGATGCCCCGGGTGGCGGCGAGCTTCGCCCTGGTCGAGGCCGCCGCCGCGCTGCTGGTGCTGGGTTCCTCGCTCACGGTCCTGTCGGGCCGGCGCTTCGTGATCCGGGCCGCCAAGCTGGGTGTGCCGATCGCGATCGTCAACCAGGGTCCGACGAAGAGCGACGAGCTGGCCGGTGTACTGGTGGACGCGCCGCTCGGCAAGACCCTCAGCCAGCTGGCCGAACTGGTCGCCTGAGCCCGTACCGCCGCAGCAGGAAAATCAGGGTGCCGCCCAGACCGACAGGGCGTGCCGGACCAGCTCCGCGTTGCCGCTGACCGGGGCGCCGTCGGGGCCGGTGAGGGTGTCCTCCAGGCCGATGCGAGTCGGCAGCCCGAGCCGCCCGGCCAGGGCGACCATCGGCCAGCACCGCTCGCCCTCGCCGTGCAGGAGCCGCTCACCCCGGACGCCGATCTCGTCGAGGTGGGCCAGGACCGCCACGGCATCGGTCTGCGGCGACATGACCTCGACGAGGATCCGGGGCAGGTCGTCCATGATGGACAGCGCCGAGGCGTCATCCACGGACCAGACACCGGCCTCGATCGCGACGCCGAGCGACCGCAGCGTGCCGACCAGGTCGGTGAGGCCGGGCTCGGCGACGTTGACGGAGGCGAAGTCGGGGCGCCGGACCGGCGGGAGCTGCGCCCAGCCGGCGACGGCGCGCTGCCGGGCGGCGGCGTCCCGGTCGGTGATCCACAGCCCGGTGGTGACCCCGATCGGCGTGGCCGGGCAGACCTCGCGGACCGCGGCGACGGCGGCGCCCACGTCGGCCGGATCGAGCGACTCGAGCCCGTCGGCGTCCCTGGGATGCAGGTGCACGGCCTCCGCGCCGGCGGCGACCGCCTCCCGCGCGGCGACGGCGAGCTCGGCGGGCGTGCAGGGCAGGGCCGGGTGCTCGCCGGGGCGGCGACTGCCGTTCAGCGCGACCTTGATCCGGGCGATAGGGCGCAACACGGGACAAAGTCTAACGGCAGTGCACGGACCCCCGACGGCCGGCGGGGCCTTCGGGGGTCGGACGTGCGATGCCGTGAGGTGCGGTTATGGGATGACAGGTGGCTCTGGCTGGTGCGGCGACCGCCAGGTCCAGACGCCTCCGGCGACGCCGACGGCACAGATCGCCAGGACCGTGCCCGCGACGCTGCCGGCGGCCAGGCCGACGACGACGCCGAGGACTCCGGCGACGGCGATGGCGACCGCGGTGATGCGGCGGGGTGTGACTCGGCGGGTCATCGCCCGGTTGAACCCGTTGACGAACCGCGTGTCATTGCGCAGTGCGGCTTCGATGTCCGCGAGCCGCTGCTGCTCGCTCTCGCTGAGCATGATGCTCAACCTCCTCCGACGGGCCTGCCCGGTGCGCGACGTGTACCCGCTCCGCTCGATGGTCACACACTTCTGCGGGTTTAGGGTCGGTCGATTTGGCGCCAGTGGGAAACTCCCAGCCTGCCAGGTGGTGACCTGACCTGGTAAATGCACCATATGTCGCTTCTCGCGTCCTGCGAGCCATGGTCCGATGTGCCATCCTCTACGGCGAATCAGGTCAGTAACGGGGAGGGCGATCGTGGATCCGTCGCAGCAGTGGCCATACCCGCAGTAGGGCCAGCCGGGTCCGCAGTATCCTCAGCAGGGCCAGCCGCAATACCCGCCGCAGCAGCCGGCGCCGCAGCAGCACCCGCCGCAGCAGCCCACCTACGGCAATCAGCCCTACTCGGCGGCGCCGTACAACATCGCGCCCAACTCGGCGTTGCCCTACAGCGGGCCGCCCGCCAACGCCTACCAGCCGCCGGCATGCTCCCCGTGCCGCCGCCGTCGCGCAGCAAGCTGCCGATGGTGGTGATCTCCGCGGTCGTCCTGCTCGCCGTGCTGGCGGTGTCGATCGTGATCGTGGCGCTGTCGAAGAACAAGAAGGCCGATCCGGCTGCCGGCCCCGGCACCGCGCCGACGTCCCAGGCCGGTCCGGTCGACCCCTGCCTGGTCGGCAAGTGGAACCAGACCGGTTTCCAGAAGACCGTCGACTTCGCGGGCACCGACATCGAGAAGCGCGAGAGCATCGGCAAGGTCCCTTCGCCCGGTACGACCGGGTCAAGTAGTCCGCGCCGAACCCCTCGATTGGCGCTGCCCGTCGAGGGGTACTGCGACGGCATGACCGGCCGGCGCAGCGGCTCGGGCCGGTCATCGGGGGCGCAGCCTTGGGGTCAGGCCGGCGCCGGAGCGAAGCGGAGGCGACGGCATGACCTGGATCGCGCAAGTGTCCGACCGTGCGAAGGCGCGACTGACCACGGCCCGCCGGACCGGCGTGGTCCCCGAGTTCCGCCACGAGGAGTCCGACCGCGACGTGCTCGTGGTGGACCAGCGTTCCACTGTGGACGACGGCATCCCGCACGGGGTACGGGTGGCCGGGGCGTGGGCGTGGCGGATCGTGCTGTTCATCGCCGCCGCGTACCTGCTGCTGCGGCTCATCGGCGCGTTGCGGCTCATGGTCATCCCGGTCGTCGTCGCGCTGCTGCTCGCGGCACTGCTCGAACCGGCCGCGGCCGGCCTGCGCAAGCGGGGCGTGCCCCGGTCCCTCGCCGCCGGGCTCGTCCTCGTCGGCGGGCTCATCGTCGTCTTCGGCGGCCTCGGCGTCATCGTGCAGACGTTCATCGCCCAGTTCGACAGCCTCAGCGAACAGGTCGCCGGCGGCATCAACGAGATCCGCGACTGGCTCGCCAAGGGGCCGCTGCACATCTCGAAGGAGCAGGTCGACTCCGCCATCGACGGGATCGGCGGCCAGCTGTCCTCGAACCGTGGCGCGCTCACCTCCGGCGCCCTGACCACCGCCACCACCATCACCGAGGTCCTCACCGGCTTCTTCGTGGTGCTGTTCACGCTGTTCTTCTTCCTGCGCGACGGCGGGCTGATCTGGGAGTTCCTCTGCCGCCTGCTGCCCGGCCCGGCCCGCCTGCCCGCCGCCCGCGCCGGCCACTACTCGTGGTTCACGCTGGTGTCCTACGTGCGGGCCACCGTCCTGGTCGCGTTCGTCGACGCCGTCGGGATCGGCATCGGCCTGGCGATCCTGCGGATCCCCCTCGCGCTGCCCCTCGCCGCGCTGGTCTTCCTCGGCGCGTTCATCCCGGTCGTCGGCGCGACCCTGTCCGGCGCCGTCGCGGTGCTCGTCGCCCTCGTCACCAAGGACCCGCTGCACGCCCTGCTGGTGCTCGCCATCGTCATCGCCGTGCAGCAGTTGGAGGGGCACGTGCTGCAGCCGCTCATCATGGGCCGCGCGGTCTCCCTGCACCCCCTGGCGGTGATCCTGGCGATCACCACCGGGGTCGTCGCCGCCGGCATCGTCGGCGGGCTCGTCGCGGTGCCGCTGCTGGCGGTCGGCAACACCGCCGTCCGGTATCTCGTCGCCCATCCGGACGGCGAACCGACCCCGGACAAGGAGCCACCGGGCACCCAGCCCTCCGACGAGTCCGACGGCGGCCCCATCGCCTCGGATCCGGCCGCCGATCCCGCGCCGCCCGGGGAGGATCTGCCGGACGCGGACACCTCCGGCAGCACCGACTCCCACGAGTAATGTTGATCGAACGCACCGTCATACGTCGTGAGGAGCTGTCATGCCACTGAGCGGAGAGTACGCACCGGGCGCCGCCGACTGGGCCAACGAGCAGGCGGTGCTGTTCGAGCGGACGAACGGCGCGGAGGGCAACACGCTGCGCGGCCGCCCGATCATCCTGCTCACGACGCTCGGCGCGAAGACCGGCAAGCTGCGCAAGAACCCGCTGATGCGGGTCGAGCACGACGGCGAGTATGCGGTCGTCGCCTCCAACGGCGGCGCCCAGAAGCACCCCGTCTGGTATCACAACCTCGTCGCCCACCCGCAGGTCGAGCTGCAGGACGGCCCGGTCCGCAAGGACTACAGCGTCCGTCTGGCCACCGGCGAGGAACGCGCCGCGTGGTGGAAGCGCGCCAACGAGACCTGGCCCGACTACGAGTCCTACCAGACCAAGACCGACCGGGAGATCCCCGTCTTCGTCCTGACGCCCGTCAGCTGAGGTGACCGTCGCAGACCCGGTCCTGCTCGCGCTGCTGGCCATGCAGCGGCACTCGTGGGAGCAGGGCGTCGCCTCGCACGCCCTGCTCGACCTCGGCCACCCCGGCCTCGCCCGGCTGCTCGCCCTCGACGCGGTCGTGCACCAGAGCGCCGACGGCCGGCTCGGCACGGTGGGGGAGGAGTCGGGTTCGGTCAACGGCGCCGCCTGCGGCGAGGCCCTGATCGGTCACCCGGCGTTCGAGTCCCAACTCGAAGCACAACTGGACTGGCTGCTGTCCGGCGCGCCCCGGGCCACGGACGGCACCCTCTTCCACGTCGTCGGTGGCCGCGAGGTCTGGGCGGACACCGTCTACATGGTGGTGCCGCTGCTCGCCGCGACCGGCCACCCGGACGAGGCCACCCGGCAGGTCGCCGGCCACCGGGCGCGGTTGTGCTCCGGCGGCCTGTACTCGGCCCGCTGGGACGAGGACACCGCGACCCGCACCGCCGCCGAGCACTGGGGTACGGGCAGCGGCTGGGTCGCCGCCGGCATCGCCCGGGCGCTGCGGCACGACCCGTCCCTGCGGCCCGCCCTCGCCGGCCACGCCCGGGAGGTCGTCGACGCGTGCCTCGCGCTGCGCCGCCCCGATGGGCTGTTCGGCAACGTCCTGGACGACCCGGCGTCGTTCCCGGAGGCGAACATCGCGCAGATGCTGGCGTACACCATCTGCACCGGCGTCGCGGACGGCTGGCTCCCGGCGTCCTACGCGGCGACCGGCCGCTCGCTGCTGGCCTCGGTCGCGCCGCTGGTCACCGCCGACGGCCTGGTGACGCAGGTCTGCGGCGCCCCGACGTTCGACCGGCCCGGCACCTCGGCCGAGGCCCAGTCCTTCCATCTCCTGGCGAAGGCCGCGGCGGCCCGGCTCACCGGGTGACGTGATCAGTCCTGGTCGGCCAGGGCGTCCGTGGCCTGCCGGCCGGCCGCGGTGGCCCGGTCCAGGAACTCGGCGAGCAGCTCGAGCTGCGTCTCGTCGTAGCCGGCGCAGAGGTCGTCCATGGCGGCGTTCATCCCGGTGTACAGGTGGAAGATCTCCGTGTTGCGCTCCTTGAGCGCGCGCACCTGGACGGCCCGGCGGTCCGCGGGGTCACGTTCGCGGGTGATCCAGCCGGCCCGCTCCAGGCGGTCCAGGACGCCGGTCATGGTCGCCGGGTGCTGACCGGCGCGCCGGGCGAGGGCGCTGGGGCTCATCGGCCCGTGCCGGTTGATCAGGTCGAGGCAGTCGAAGTCGGCGTCCTTGACCCCGAGCCGGCCGCCGACCTGGTGGTTGAGCAGCGACAGCTGGATCGACAGCTCCCGCAGCGACTCCTTGATCGCGGTCGTGGAGCGCCGCCGCTGCCGCTTGCCGTCCTGCTTCCCGTCCTGTGATACGGAACTCATATCATCTCGATCCCTGACTCATATATTATGAGATCCATACGATATCGGTTGTCGAAAACACGATACCTGGGAAAGGGACCGCGATGATCCTGCTCACCGGCGCGACCGGCACGATCGGCCGCCACCTCAGGCGAATCCTGACCGAGGCCGGCGAACCCGTCCGGGCCGTCACCCGCGGCGCCCCGCTGCCAGGCGTCGACAGCGTCCGGACCGTCGAGGCCGGCCTCGACGGCGTCTCCGCCCTGTTCCTGCACCCGCGGGTGGCCGGCGAGGACGCCGCCGGGATCCTCGCCGTGGCCCGCGCGGCCGGGGTCCGCAAGGTCGTCGCGCTCACCGCGATGAACGTCGAGGACCCGGAGGAGCGGCAGCCGTCCCGGTTCGCCGGTGACCGCAACAAGGAGCTCGACGCCGCGGCCCGCGGCAGCGGCCTGGAGTGGATCACCCTGCGCGCCTCCTCGTTCGCCGGCAACACCGCCCGGGCGTTCGGCCCGCAGCTGCGGGCCGGGCACGTCGTGCGGTACCCGTTCCGCGCCTTCCAGGAGTCCCTTGTGGACGAGCGGGACATCGCCGAGGTCGCCGCCGCCGCGCTGCGCGACGACGCCCTGGCCGGGCGGGCGCTCGAACTGACCGGCCCGCAGTCGCTGACCCACGGCGAGCAGGTCGCGACCATCGGCGCCGTGCTGCGCCGCCCGCTGACGTTCGAGGAGGTGCCGGCCGCGGTGGCCGCCTGGCAGCTCACCGTCGGCGGCATGCCGGAGCTGTTCGTGGGGGCGCTGATGGAGCGCTACGAACGGCACCTCGACCGGCCGCAGCACCCGCCGACCGGCGTCGTGGAAGAGGTCCTCGGCCGACCGGCGACCCCGTTCGCGACCTGGGTCGCCGACCACGCGGACGCGTTCTGACATGGCCGCCTACACCGTCGTCGCGCTGGTCACCGCCGCGGCGAACCTGTTCTCCGGCACCTGCGCGGTGGTGCACTTCCGGCCGATCCTGCCCGGCATGGCCCGCGCCGGGGTGCCCACGTCCTGGCTCACGTTCCCGATCGGCGTGCTGAAACTCGCCGGTGCCCTCGGTCTGCTCGCCGGGCTGGTGACGTGGTCCGGGCTCGGCACCGCCGCGGCTGCGGGGCTGGTGGTGTTCTTCGCCTGCGCCGTGTACACGCACCTGCTGGCCCGCGACTACTCGGCACAGTTCGGCCTGGCGATCGGCCTCCTCGCGCTCGCCGCCACGACCCTCGCGCTGGATCCCGCACTCAGCGTCGGGTAGAACCCGGCCGTCGATCCTTCCAACGAGCTTGGGCCGGGCGCCGGCTCCGATGGAACGTGGTTCTATCGAATCGTTGAGGAGGAACCCCATGGAGATCACCGAGAGGCTCGTGCGTGCCGAGCTCGACGCCGTGCCGGTGCTGCCCGAGCCGGTCGCGTTGTAGGCATGACCGAGCGGCGGTACTCCAGCGCGGTCCGGGCGGAGCAGACCCGTGCCACCCGGCAACGGGTGATCGCCGCCGCCCAGGCGTTGTTCCTGCGCCGCGGGTACACCGGCGCCACCGTCGAGGCGATCGCCGGTCGCGCCGGGTGCAGCGTCCAGACGGTCTACAACACCATCGGGGGCAAGGCGGCGGTCCTCAAGGCGGTCTACGACACGATGCTCGCCGGGGACACCGAACCGTTGACGATCGCCCAGCGCCCCGCCGCCCTGGCGTTGCGGACCGCGCCGGACGGCCGGACGGCCCTGGCCCTCTACGCGAAGATGGGCCGCGACATGGTCGAGCGGGTCCTGCCGCTGCTGCCGATCGTGCTCAGCGAGGGCGCGGCCGGCGACCGTGAGGTCCGGACGTTCATCGACACGACCGAGGCCGAGCGCGCGGTCGGCACCAGGGGCATCGCCGCCGACCTGGAGGAGTACTTCGGCCTGCGGGTCAGCGTCGCCGAGGCGGCCGACGTGCTGTGGACCCTCACGGCGCCGGACGTGACGATCCGCCTCGTGCACCGGTGCGGCTGGACCCTGGACCGCTACGAGCGCTGGCTCGCCGAGTCCATGGCCGACGCCGTCCTGCTCCGCTTCCCGTGATCCCCGCTTCCCGTGATCCGGAAGACCTTGAGTACTCAGGAGTGCACAAGGTCTTCCGGATCACGGGGGGTCAGCGGTTGCGCTGGCGCCAGGTCGCGAGGGTGGCTTCGAGGCGGCGCTGGTTGCGGCTGCCGCCGGACAGGCCGCGGCGGGCCCTGCCGTAGATCCAGACGGCGCCGCCGACGACGAGCGCGCCGACGATGAGGTAGCCGATGGCGCCCAGGAGCACCTTGACCAGCCAGAGGGTGATCGCGCCGACGATGAACAGTCCGACGACGGCGGCAGCGATCCCTGCGAGGATTCGACCCATGCCTCCAATATGCGCCCGCGGCGGTGGCGGGCGCATCGGGGAAGTCACCGATTCAGGCGGCCAGCGCCGCGTAGGGGCCGGCGGCTGCCAGGAGGGTGGCGTGGGTGCCCCGCTCGATGACCCGGCCCTGGTCGATGACCAGGATCTGGTCGGCGTCGCGGACGGTGGAGAGGCGGTGCGCGATGGTGATCGTGGTGCGTCCCTCGGCCAGTGCGTCGAAGGCCCGCTGGACGGCACGCTCGGTCTCGGTGTCCAGGGCGCTGGTCGCCTCGTCGAGCACGAGGATGCGCGGGTCGCGCAGCAGGGTGCGGGCGATCGCGATGCGCTGCTGCTCACCGCCGGAGAAGCGGTAGCCGCGGGAGCCGACCATCGTGTCGTAGCCGTCGGGGAGGCGGGAGATGAGGTCGTGGATCTGCGCGGCCTTCGCCGCCTCGACCAGCTCAAGGTCGCTGGCGCCGGGCTTCGCGTAGCGCAGGTTCTCCCGGATGGTGGTGTGCAGCAGGTACGTCTCCTGGCTGACCACCCCGACGACCGCGGCGAGATCGGCGAGCCGGACGTCGCGCAGGTCGATGCCGTCGATGGTGATCCGGCCGCCGGTGGGGTCGTGCAGGCGGGCGACGAGCGAGGCGATGGTGCTCTTGCCGGAGCCGGTCTCGCCGACGAGGGCGAGGGAGGTGCCGGCGGGCACGTCGAGGCTGACCCCGGCGACCGCGGCCGCGTCGCTGCCCGGGTAGCTGAAGGTGACGTCCTCGAAGCGCAGGTGGCCGCGGGTGGTGGCGCGGGGCAGGGGCACCGGGTGGGCCGGGTCGTCGACCTCGACGGGCAGATCGAGGTACTCGAAGATCCGCGCGAACAGGGCGAGCGAGCTGGTCAGTGACACGCCGACGCCGAGCAGGCCCATCAGCGGCCGGAACAGCGCGGACTGCAGCGCGGTGAACGCGACCAGGGTGCCGATGCTCAGCGAGCCCGCGGTCGGCGGCAGGCCGGCGCTGAGGTAGATGACGGCCGGGATCGCGGCGAAGATGATGCTCATCGAGGCCATCCGCCAGCGTCCGGCGAGCTCGGAGCGCAGCTCCAGGTCGATCAGCCGGTTCGAGGACGCGGTGAACCGCTCGACCAGCGCGGCGCCGGCGCCCATGGTCTTGCTCAGGCGCACGCCGCTGACCGAGAGGCCCTCCTCGATGGTGACGTTGAGGTCGGCGAGCTCCCGCTGGCGCGCGGCGGTGATCTCGCGGCGCATCCCGGCGACCTTGCGGGTCAGGTAGATCGCGGGCGGCAGCACGACGAGGGAGACCAGCGACAGCCGCCACGACAGCGCGGCCATGGCGACCGCGGTGGTGATCGTGGTGGTGAGGTTGGACGCGACGGAGGTCGCGGTCGAGGTGACGACGCTCTGCATGCCGCCGATGTCGTTGGTGATGCGGGACTGCACCTCGCCGGTCCGGGTGCGGGTGAAGAACCCGACGGACTGGCGCTGCAGGTGGGTGAAGACGTCGGTGCGCAGGCGGTGCATGACCTGCTGGCCGACCCTGGTCGACATCCAGGTCTGCACGACGCCGAGCGCCGAGGTGACGGCGGCCACGGCGACCATGCCGCCGACCAGCCAGAAGAGCAGTGTGGTGTCGCGCTCGGGCAGGGCCTTGTCGATGACCTCGCGCAGCAGGAACGGTGACGCCCCGCCGAGCACGGAGGATACGACGATGATCGCGACGACGGCGGCCAGCGGGCCGCGGTGGGCGGTGAAGAGGCGGCCGATGCGGGTCAGGGAGACGTCCTTGGCCTGGGCCTTGTTGCGGGCCTTGTCCGCGGCGCTGAGATCACGGGTGCGCTGGGGGCGCATGGGGTGTTGGGGTTCCAAGGGAACTCACCTTCTGTAGGGGATGTTTTGTTGAGGTTACCTCACTATGAGGCTCCAACACTAACCCCTGCTACCGTATTCCCGTGAAGCATGCCGACGACGGCCGTGACGAGAGTCTCGCCGAGGTGTTCTGGAGCGTCGCCCGCCGGCTGCGGCACCTGACCCACGAGACGCTCGAGCCGATCGGGATCACCCCCGGGCAGTCCCGCGCGGTGGCGGTCCTCATGCGGCACGGCGTCATGCGGCTGAGCGAGCTGTCCGACCACCTGCGCATCGCGCCGCGCTCGACCACCGAGGTCGTCGACGGGCTGCAGGAGCGCGGGCTCGTCGGGCGCCGTCCCGACCCGGCGGACCGGCGCGCCACGCTCGTCGCGCTGACCCAGGCGGGGCAGGACATCGGCGAGGCGATCCGCACCGCCCGGGCCGCCGAGGCCGACCGGTTCTTCGCCGACCTCGACGCCGACGACCGGGCGACCCTGGCGCGTATTCTGCGGACGCTGAAGGCGTAGATTCGCCGGGCGGCCGAACGGGTACGGTTCGGTCAGCCGCCGATCGACGTTTGCATCAGGAGACGACCGAGTTGACCGAGGCGATGGCACTGCGCTGGCAGGAGGCCGACCGGGCCGTCGAGTCGCTCGTCGCGGCCCTGGTCGCGGCGGCCGCGCGGACCGCGGACCACAGCGGCCGCAGCCGCCCCCGCGGCCGGGCGCGCCCGGAGCGTCGCCCGAAGAGCACCCGCCGCCACATCGCCGAGGTCGTCCGCGCCCACCAGCTCGCCCCTGGGCTGCGGGTGGACCGCAACATGGTCGCGGCGCTGCTCATCGGCCACCGCGACCTGGTGAGCAATCCGGTCCTGGTCGTCGCCGTGGCCCAGGCCTGCAGCATCATCGAGGGCCGCAAGCTGAGCGCGAAGAAGGCGGCCCGGATGCGCGCGGCCAGCCTGCGCGTGGCGAAGCTCATCGCCCGCGCCGAAGCGGCCACCCCGCCCGTGCCGGCCCAACGCCCCGACCCCGCTCCCCTTGAATCCATGTCGGTGGATTCGGTACGGGATGAGCCGGCCCAGGCCGTGCCCGCGAAGGTCGAGCCGGCCCGAGCGGACGCCGAGCGCCGCAGGCACGACGCGCGGCGCACTGCCGCCCGCCGCCGGGCCCGGGCTCGCCGGGACCGGGCCCGCCGCCGCCGGATTCGCCGCCGCTGGTGGCTGGCCGCCACCACGGTCCTGTTGCTCCTGGTCGTGATCGCCCTGCTCACTGTCGGCTGAGGACGCTCACTGTCGGCCGGCGACGGTCACGGTCGGCCGACGACGCCGGCGGTCCCCGATCGGGCGGTGCGGGTCACCGCGTCCGGCTCAGACGGCGAGCGTCGGCGCGTTGAGCGCGGCATGCGCAGCGGGCGCGGCGGGCCGGTGGGTCAGGACCGGCGGGACGTGCACCGGCACGTCGACCGCGGCGGCCAGGATCAGCGCCAGGGCGACCGCCGTGGGCCGGACCTCGGGGACCTTCGACAGGCAGGCGGCGCACAGCTCGGCGATCTCCGGTGGCAGCCCGTCGATCGGCGGCAGCTCGGCCGGCGGCGTGAACCGGTGCGCGTGCAGCACCTGCTCGTCGGTGTCGACGGGCCACGGGATCCGGCCGGTCAGGCACTGGTACAGCAGCACACCCACCGCGTACACGTCGGCGGCCGGGCTCGCCGGGCCGCCGTCGAGGCGCTCCGGCGCCAGGTAGGCGGGAGTGCCGAACAGCACCCGCTCCGACGGGTGCCCGACCCGCGCGGCGACCCCGAAGTCGAGGATCTTCGCGCCGGCCGCCGTGAGGACGATGTTGGCGGGCTTCACGTCGCGGTGCACGATCCCGTGCCCGTGCGCGGCGGCGAGCCCGGCGCCGACCTCGGCGCAGATGCGGCCGGCGACCTGCCAGTCGAGCGGCCCGGCCCGCATCGCCTCGACCAGCAGCGGCCCTTCGACGAGCTCCATCACCAGATACGCGGTGCCGCGCCCGCCGCGGCGGGACGTGCCGAAGTCGTAGACGGCCACGACGTTGGGGTGGGCGAAGCGGGCACCCGAGCGGGCCTCGTTGCGGGCGCGGTCGAACGCGTCGGGGTCGGCGGCGTGCTCTGAGGTGAGCAGCTTGACCGCGACCTCCCGGTCGAGGACCTCGTCGTGCGCCCGCCAGACACTCGCCATGCCGCCCTGGCCGAGTTTCGAGCCGAGGCGGTACCTCCCACTCAGACACCGCATGGACACCTCCTTCCCGGATCGGCGGCGAACCACACGGCAACCCGCCGGGCAACCGGCGCGCAACCACCCGGAGGTGGACTCAACAGAGGTCACTGACAGGAGGCGTGTGTGCACACAACGAAACGGGTGCTGCTGGCCTTCGGCGCGGCCGGGATCGTCGCCTCGTCGCTGACGACGGGGCGGCTCGGCCACGTGATCTGGTTGCTGACCGCGATCGTGTGTGCGTCGCCGCTGCTGCTCCGGGTGTGGCGAAACCGTGGCACGGTGGCCGCGCCGTGGCGACTGGTCGTGCTCGGGTTCGCGGTGCGGCTCGCGTCCGACGTCATGTGGTGCGTCGAGGATGTGCGGCACGACGGCGCGGTGCCGTTCCCGTCCTGGAACGACATCGGCTACCTGGCGTCCTACGGGCTGCTGATGGCCGGCCTGGTCCGCGCTGCCGGCGGGCGGGCCCGCACCGCGCTGCTCGACGCGTCGATCATCGCGGCCGGGCCGGCGCTCGTCGACTGGATGTTCCTGGTGCACCCGTATCTGCACCACGCCGACCCGGGCGGCCCCGGCGCGACGGCCCTCGCGCTGCTCTACCCGATGTGCGACCTGGTGCTGTTCGCGACCGGGGTGCGGGTGCTGTTCGCCGACGCGCGGTCCAGCCCGGCCAACCGCCTCGTCCTGCTGGGCGCCGGGCTGCTGCTGGCGGGCAACTTCATCTTCTTCGCCCACGCCGCGACCGGCACGACCCGCTCGGTCGACCTGCTCGACAACGCGCTGTGGCTGCTGTCGTACCTGGTGCTCGGCCTCGCCGGGCTGCGGCGTGAGCTGCCGGTGACCGGCTCGCAGGAGCCGTCCGGCGACGGTCAGGCGATGTCCCGCGCGCGGATCGTGGCCTTCGCGGGTGCGGCGGTGATCGGCCCGCTCATGTTCGTCCTCCAGCGGACCTTCACCGACGGCGACGGCGACCACCTGATGGTGCCGGCGACGGTGTCGGGGAGCCTGTCGCTGCTGCTGGTCCTGCGCCTCGGCGGGCTCGCCCGGGTCGCGCAACGGCGCTCCGCCGAGCTGGACCTGCACGCCGGTGAGCTGGAGCGGCGCGGCCGGGACCTGGCCGAGGCCCTGGTCGAGCGGGAGGCACTGGAGCACCAGTTGCGCCACGGCGCCCTGCACGACCCGACCACGGGCCTGGCGAACCGGGCGCTGCTGATCCAGCGCATGGAGTGGGCGCTGACGAGAAACGACGATCAGGCCGGCACGCGCTGATCCTGCTGGACCTGGACCGCTTCACCGACGTCAACGACGCGCACGGGCACGGCTTCGGCGACGAGGTCCTCGTCGCGGTCACGGACCGGCTGCGGGGCGTCGCCGCGCCCGCCGACACCCTGGCCAGGCTCGGCGGCGACGAGTTCGGGCTGTTCGTCGAGGACGTCGACCCGCTGCGCGCCCAGCACCTCGCCGAGCACCTGCGGGCCGAGCTGAAGGCGCCGATCGTGATCGGGACGCGGACCGTACACCTGACCGCCAGCCTGGCACTGGTGCATCTCACGCCGAAGGCCGCGCCCCGCGACGCGGTCGCCGACGCCGAACTGGCCCTGCGGGCGGCGAAGCGGGCCGGCCGGGACCGGGTCAGCGTCTACCGGCCCGAACTGCGCGCGGCCCGGGAGACGTTCACCCGCATCAGCGCCGGCCTGCGGCACGCGATCGAGCGGGGCGAGCTGACCGTGCACTACCAGCCGGTGGTGGAGCTGCCGTCGGCGCGGATCGTGGCGGTCGAGGCGCTGCTGCGGTGGACGCCGCCGACCGGCCCGGTGCCGCCGCTGGACTTCATCCCCGTCGCCGAGGAGACCGGGATGATCGTCCCGATCGGCGCGTGGGTCCTCGAACAGGCGTGCCGGGACGCGAAGGACTGGCACGACCGGCACGGTACGTCGCTGACGGTGAACGTCTCGGTGCGGCAGCTGGCCGAACCCGGCTTCGCCGACCAGGTGCTGCGCACCCTGGCGCGGACCGGGCTGCCGGCCGCCGCGCTGGTCCTGGAGATCACCGAGTCGGTGTTCGTCGGGGTCGCCGACGACGCGGCGCCGCTGCTCGCCGCCCTCGACGGGCTGCGCACGCACGGCATCCGGGTCGCGATCGACGACTTCGGGACCGGGTACTCGTCGCTGTCGTACCTGACCCAGCTCCCCGTCGACATCCTCAAGATCGACCGCTCGTTCGTGCCGACGTCCCAGGAGGTGGGGGAGGACCACGCGTTCACCCGCGCGGTGCTGCAGCTGGGCACCAGCCGGCAGCTGCCCGCGATCGCGGAGGGCATCGAGACCCAGGAGCAGGCGCAGCTGCTGCACGACCTCGGCTGCCGGCTCGCGCAGGGCTACCACTTCGCCCGGCCCGGACCGGTCGCCCAGGTCGACGCCGCCTTCCTGCGCCTCAACCCGGCGCTGACCCCGTGAGACCCCAGTTACGCCGCGACCCCGTGCTCATCGCACTGACCGCCGGGTCGGTGCTCCTGATCGCGCTGCTGCTCGCCGGCACGGGCGGCGTCCGGCTGTTCTGGTCCGCCCTGCCCGGCTACGACCTGCTGCTGTGGATCTTCACGCGGCGGGTCGCGGCGATGCCGGGCGTCCCCGCGGACGCGCGGCGGTTCTGGCGCCGATCCGGGCAGGCCGCGGTGTTCTTCGTCGTCGGCGACCTCAGCCAGACCGCGGTCGCCTGGCTGCACCCCGGACCCGCCGCGGCGGTGCCGAACTCGTTCCAGGCCGGCGCGATCCTCACCGGCACCTGCTGGCTGATCTGGGTCATGCTCACCCACCCCGCGCACCTGCCGTCCACGGCGGCGAAGGTGCGCTTCTGGCTCGACGCGGGCGCCGTCCTCGTCGGTGCCGGCGTGCTCATCTGGCTGCTGCTCCTGCCGCACGCCGGCGGCGTCGGCGGGGCGCCGGTGGCGCTGCTGCTCGGCACCGTCATCATCGCCATGACCGCGTTCTCCGCGGTGAAACTGGTGCTCAGCGGCAACGCGCCGCTGACCGTGCTCGCCGCCGCGCCGATGCTGGCCGCCGCCGCCATCCAGGGCGGCGTCGGTGCCCTGGTCAACGCCGACAGCACCCACCAGCGGCTGCTGCTGGCCGCGCAGGTCCTGCCCGCGGCATTGCTGGCGTTCGGGCCGCGGCTGCAGGAGCACTCGGTGCGCCTGGACCCGGTGCGTTCCGTGCGCCCGGCGCGGCGGCCGTACAGTCTGCTGCCGTACACGACGCTCGTCGGGCTCTTCGCGGCCCTCCCGATCGTCCTGCGCGACGGGCTCGGCCCCGACGTGTGGCTGCTGCTCGGCGGTCTCGCCGCGACCACGGCCCTGGTCGTCGTGCGCCAGCTGCTGGCCTTCCGGGAGAACGCGGCCCTGCTGTCGGAGCTCGGCGCGCAGCAGGAACGCTTCCGGTCCCTGCTCGCGCACTCCACCGACATCACCTCGATCGTCGACGCCTCCGGCGCGCTCACCTACGTGACCCCGGCGACGGAGCGGCTGCTGGGCAAGTCGCCCGCGGCGGTGCTCGGCACGACCGTCGTCTCCCACGTCCACCCGGACGACCTGCCGGCGTTCGCCACCGCGATGGACACCCTGCGGGCCGCCCCGAACGCGTCGGTGAGCTACCAGGTCCGCTACGCGCACGCCGACGGCTCCTGGCGCTGGCTGGACGTGGTCAGCCGAAACCTGCTGCACCTGCCGAGCGTCGGCGGATACGTCAGCAACGCCCGCGACGCGACCCAGGCCCGGCTGCTGCAGGACGAGCTGCGCCACCAGGCGACCCACGACGGCCTGACCGGCCTGGCCAACCGGGCGCTGTTCGACGCGCGGCTCGCCGCCGCCGCGTCGCACCGGGTCGCGGCGGTCCTGCTGGTCGACCTCGACGACTTCAAGGCCGTCAACGACACCCACGGCCACCACGCCGGGGACGCGGTGCTGGTGGGCGTTGCCGAACGGCTCGCCGCCAGCGTCCCGTCCGGCGGCACCGCGGCCCGCATCGGCGGGGACGAGTTCGCGGTGCTGCTACCCGGCCTCGACGTGCGCGCCGCGGAGGCCGTCGCCCACCGGTTCCTGGACCTGCTGGAGGTGCCGGTGCCCGTCGACGGTCACCAGCTGCTGGTGCGGGCGAGCGTCGGCGTCGTCGACGGCGACCCGAAGGCCGCCGAGGCACTGCTGCAACGCGCCGACGCCCGCATGTACGCAACCAAGCGCGAAACTCAGATGTCCTCGTCGAGCTGAGTCGCGCGGCGCGCCTCACGCACCAGCTGACCGGTCGAGTCGACCGCACCGTCGTCGATGCGTCCACCGCGGGCCTCGTGCACGGCGCGGCTCTGTGCCTGCTCGTGCTCGCGCCGCGCGGCTGCCCTGGCCTGGCCCTCCGGGCTGTCCGGGTCCACCCCGGTCGGGTCGAATGCGTTCATCGGATCACTCCAGACGGGTTGGCGTTGGCGTGCTGCGCACCATACCCACACCCGCCGCCGCGAATCCATAAGCAATTCACCACGCATCCCACCCACTGGATCCGGAATACCGCCGCCCCGTGGATAGGTTTGGCTGGTTACCTGCTTTTTGTTGTAAGGAGATCCCGCCGCATGTCACAGCAGATCAGCGCGCACGCCGGGGCGGCCGGCACCATCGACCTCGGCGGTGACCTGACCGTCAACCGGCTCGGCTTCGGGGCCATGCGCATCACCGGCGCCGGCATCTGGGGCGACCCGCCCAGCCGCGCCGACGCCGTGGCGGTGCTCCGCCGCGCCGTGGAGCTCGGTGTCACCTTCATCGACACCGCCGACTCCTACGGCCCCGACACGAGCGAGGAGCTGATCGCGGAGGCGCTGTACCCCTACGCCGACGACCTGGTCATCGCCACGAAGGGCGGCCTGGAGCGGTCCGGCCCCAACGAGTGGAGTTCCAACGGCGACCCCGCCCACCTGCGCAAGGCCATCGACGGCAGCCTCCGCAAACTGCGCCTCGAGCAGATCCCGCTGTATCAGTTCCACCGCCCCGACCCGCGGGTGCCTCTGGAGGACTCGATCGGCGCCCTCGTCGAGGCCAAGGACGCCGGCAAGATCCGCCACATCGGCGTCTCGAACTTCACCGAGGCGCAGCTGCGGGTCGCGCAGGCCCTGACGCCGATCGTGTCGATCCAGAACCGCTACAACGTGGACGACCGCGGCTCCGAGTCGCTCGTCGACCTCTGCGAGCAGGAGGGGATCGTGTTCCTGCCGTGGGCGCCGATCCAGAACCTCGACGGGGTGCAGGCGGTGTCGGACATCGCGGCGCGCTACGAGGTTTCGACGCGGCAGCTGGTGCTGGCGTGGCTGCTCGGCCGCTCCTCGGCGATCCTGCCGATTCCGGGGACCGGCTCGGTGTCGCACCTGGAGTCGAACGTGGCGGCGGCTTCGGTGGCGTTGACTCCGGCTGAGATCGCGACGATTACCGCTGCGACTGCCTGACTCCTCTGGTCGTCCAGACCTTCAAATATTCGCCCAACGTTGCGGGGACTTGATGGCACCGCCCGGCCGCTGGCGCGTCCGTGCGACAGGGTTGCGTGGTCACCCTGATAGCCGTCTCGCGGTGATCCCAAGCCAGGTCCGCACTCGCATGGTCTACCGCCGTCGAGGTCATCATTCGGTGCTACAACACCGTCTGCAGCCAAAAAACGAAAACCATCGATCACTGGACTGGGTGGTACCAGCGCTCCGGAACGGAAATCTTGAACTACCCGGTGGATTACCCCCCCGTAGGACAACAGCGATCCACCGGGTAGCGAGGATGCACCGGGTTGTTCTGCGGGTCCGGAGCGGCAGTCTTGAACTACCTGGTGGATTAGTGACCGCGGGCGGTCAGTAATCCACCAGGTAGTTCGAACGTCGGGTCCGGCGAGGGCGGGGCGGGGAGATTTGCGGCTTTTGTGACCGGCGGCGGTGTGGCACCACCGAATGACGACCTCGACGGCGCTGGACCATGTGAGTGCGGACCTGGCTTGGGATCACCGCAAGACGGCACGGACCGGGACCACGCCACCCTGTCGCACGGACGCGCCAGCGGCCGGGCGGGAACCCCAAAGTCCCCTTGCGCGATCGTGAATATTTGAAGGTCTGGTCGGAATCCCTACGCGAACCGCAACCCCGAACTACCCGGCGAGCTCAGCAGCCCGGGCCGCCGGCACCACCACGTACTGCCGCAGCGACAGATCCCGGAACGTCACCGGCCCCCGCGGCCCAGGCACCCGGTCGATGTTGATGCCCGTCTCCGGCAGCGCCAGCAGCTTGAACCCGTCCAGCAGCCGGGTCGTTGCGTTCCAGAATGCGCCGGTCCCCGCATACGCGGCCAGGAACTCCCGCGCCGCGGCCGCGGACTCGGTGACGATGCCCGCCGCCAGCCCGGACGTTGCGTCGTTGGCCAACTGCGCCGCCGCCAACGCAGAGGGCACCGGCGCGATCGTCACGGTCGCCTCGCCCGCCGAGTCCAGCGCCCACTCGTAGCCCAGGGCGTGGCTGTGCGGCGGCAGCGAGGCGGCGATCGACGGGGTGCGCGCCGCGAGCGCGGAGACGATCCCCGGCACGGTCGAGGACCAGAGGGACTCGTGGACGAGGAGCAGGTTGAGCCGGTTGCACACGCCGAGGCGGTCGAGGCCGGCGTCGATGAGGGCGGCGGCCTTCGCCGGGTCGGCGGCCGCGTCGAGGTAGAGGACGCCGCCGCCGTCGGCGTGGGCGAGGGTGCGCACGCCGTGCAGGGCGGCCCGTTCGGCGAGGCTGCGGGTGCTGTCGCCGCTGCCGCGGAGGATGACGAGGGGGATGAGGCCGGGCTGCGAGACGAGGGCTTCGGCGGAGTCGCGGCCGCGGGTGCGCACGAGCTGGACGGCGGCGGGGTCGAGGCCGGCCTCGGCGAGGGCCGGGGCGACGACGGTGTCCATGAGGGCGACGGCGGAGGCGAGGGCGGCCGAGCCGGTCCGCAGCACGCCTGCGTTCTGCGACTTGATCAGCTGGGAGGCGACGTCGACGGTGACGTTGGGGCGGGCCTCGTAGTTGGCGCCGATGACGCCGACGGGGCGCCGCCACTCCTGCAGGACCAGGTCGCCGTCGAGGGCGCGGATGGTGCGCTGCGCCGGCTCACCGGCGACGTCGGCGAGGATGTCGAGCTGGGCGGCCATCGCCTCCAGGCGCGTCTCGTCGAGCTTGAGCCGGTCGAGCAGGCCACCGCTCATGCCGTCGGCGGCGGCCGTGGCCTGGTCCTCGTGGTTCGCGGCGAGGATCGCGTCGCGGGCGGTGCCCAGGCGGCGGGCCATGCCGCGCAGCGCCTCGTCGATCGTCTTGGCCGGGGCCGCGGCGAGTGACGGCGCGGCGGCCCGGGCCGCGCGGGCGGCGGCCGCGACGGCGTCAGATGAGTCTGCGGACACGCGAGCTCCCAAACCTTGGCGGAAAACCAGATTCTAGAGCGTCATTGGAGCACCGCCTGCAGGGTGTACGTCTGCGGCAGCCGCCAGGGACGGTCGGCGAGCCGGTGCTCCCCGTGCGGGTCCTCGACGGTGCGGCCCGGCAGGGCGTCCCACGGCGCGCTGTCGTGCTCCTGCAGCATGGTCAGCGAGAAGCCGGACTCGAGCAGCGCGGTGACGATCTCGCCGAGGCCGTGGTTCCACTGGTGGGTGACGGTGTTCGAGAACGTCACGTCGGTCTCGACGTAGGTGCCGTCCTCGTCCCAGACCAGCGGCTCGACGCGTTCGAAGTAGGCCTGGTCGACGGCGAGGAGACCGTCGGCGCGGGTCTCGTCGATCGCCCACAGCATCGGGTGGCCCTCGCGGATGAACAGCCGGCCGCCGGGGCGCAGGAGCGCGGCGACGACCCCGGCCCAGCGCTTGATGTCCGGCAGCCAGCAGAGCGCGCCGATGCCGGTGTACACGAGATCGAAGGGACCGCGAAGCACCGAAGGCGCGTCGTAAACGTCCGCCTCGACGTAGTCGATCGGGGCGCCGGTCGCGGCGGCCAGGGCGCGGGCCTCGGCCAGGGACGCGCCGGAGAAGTCCAGGCCGGTGACCGTGGCGCCGAGCCGGTGCAGCGACAGCGTGTCGGTGCCGATGTGGCACTGCAGGTGCACGGTGCGCAGCCCGTCGATCGGCCCGAGCCGCGGCAGGTCGAAGCGGACCTCGTGGCTCAGGTAGGACGGGTCGTCGATGAACCGCTGCCGGGAGTAACCGGGCGAGGCGGCGTGTGCGGGCGCCCGTTCGTCCCACTGCGCGCGGTTCAGCTGAAGGTAGGTCACACGGGAGACGTTGCCATCTCCGGCGCCGGCTCGACAGTGGTTTTCGCCCGGAACAGCCAGAGTGCGGCCAGGGCCAGCAGCCCCAGGCTGACCAGGGTGTACGTGTCGCCGACGACCCGCTGCACGCCGTGCCAGGTGCTCGGGTCCTCGATGTCGGGTAGGTGCCACAGCAGCCCGCGGGGGGCGGCGACGTGTTCGTCGCGGCCCTGCATCGGCCAGGCGAGGAAGGCCAGGACGAGCAGGCCGGGCAGGCCGGCGGAGAGCCAGCGCAGCCGGGCCGGGACCTGCGCGGCGACCGCGGCGGTCGCGACGAGGACGGGCACGATCCAGGCGTAGTGGTACGTCCACGACACCGGCGAGACGAGCAGGCCGGTGAGCGCGGTGCAGGCGACCCCGAGCAGTTCCTCGCCGCGCAGCCAGGCGGCGCGGGCGACGGCGAACCCGGCCACGGCGACGACCAGCGCCAGGGCATAGTAGACGCCGTCGGAGCCGGTCCAGCGGGCGGCGAGGGTGTGCAGCGACTGGTCGAGGGACCCGCCGAGCGCGGCGTCCTGGGTGACCCGGCCGGAGCTGGCGAACATGCCGGTGAACCAGTACTGGGCCGAGTCCCGCCAGTCGGCGGCGAAACCGAGCAGGGTGAGGGCGGCGAACACCCCGGTGGCCGTGAGCGCGTCGCGGAACCGTCGGGTGATCAGCAGGTACACGATGAAGATGCCGGGGACCAGTTTCGCCGCCGTCGCCACACCGATCGCGGCGCCGCGCAGCCGGTGGCCGTCGGGCAGCGCGAAGTCGGCCATGACGAGCAGCACCAGGATCATGTTGATCTGGCCGTCGTTGAGGTTGGCCTGGACGGGTTCGAGCCACAGGCTGCCGGCGGCGAGGGTGAGGGCCGCGCCGGTGAGCCCGAGCCGGCCGCGCAGGCCCGCCATCCGGAGGCTGAGCAGGCAGACCACGACGAGTGAGAGGACGGTCAGCGCGTTGAGCGCGACGAGGGCGTGGGTGCTGCCGAGCCGGGACAGCTGGTCGAAGGCGAGCAGCGTCACCGGCGGGTAGGTGAACGGCCAGTGCCCGGCGGTGAACGCGAGGTCGTAGACGTGCTCGTGGTGCCGGAACGCGGCGCCGGCCTGCACATAGACCTCGATGTCCGGGTCGTCGAGCTGCGGCCCTTCGAGCCGGGCCACCTGCAGGTAGCTGCCGAGCGACACGATGAAGGTCAATGCACCGGGCAGCACCAGCCAGTCCGGGAGGGTCCGCTTCACGGTCCGCAGCGTCGCACGCGGCGATGCCGGGATGCGGTAGCCCAACGGCCGGAATCCGGCGGCCGGCCGTACCGTCATGGCCCATGAGGAACCCGTTGCTGGAGCTGCTGTTCGTCCGCGCGCGCATCGACGAGGTCGCCACGTCCGGGCGGTTCCGGTGGATCCGGCTGCGCGCCGAGGCGCTGCGCACCGCCGGCTGGCAGCCGGGCCAGCAGGTCCGCGTCGACGTCGGACCGGCCAACGCGATCGCCCCGCTGCTGCGCACCTATTCGGTCTGGGACCGGCGGGACGACGCGATCGAGCTGCAGGGCCTGCTGCACGGCGACGGCCCCGGCGCCCGGTGGCTCGCCGCCGCCGCGCCCGGCGTCGAGGTCCTGCTGAGCAAGCCGAAGGGCGACTTCGTGATCCGGCCGGCGCCGTGGCACCTCTTCGCCGGGGAGGAGACCGCGTCGGTCGCGTTCGGCGCGATGCTGCGGTCGCTGCCGCCGGGCAGCCCGACCCGCACCGTCGTGGAGTGCGCCGAGGACGCCGACCGGCTGCCGCTGCCGGGCGACATCGACTGGGCCGGGCGCGGCGGCCTGCTCGCCGCGGTCGAGGCGCTGACCCTGCCGGACGGGCCCGGCCTCGCCTACGTCGCCGGTGAGGCCCGCGACGTGCAGGCGGTCCGGCAGCACCTGGTCCGCGACCGCGGCTGGCCCCGCCGGTCCGTGCTGACGAAGCCGTTCTGGACCCCGGGGAAGAAGGGAATGGAGTAGCCGCGGGTGAGCATAAAGTGCACCCTCCGTGCTCACCCTGGTCACTGTTATGTATGGACACATGTGCAGCAGGCCGGTGACCCGTGCCACGTTCCGCCACGTTCGCGCTCGCGCTGTCGATAGGACCCCGTCGACAGACGACCCGGGGAGGTGAGCACATGCACGCGACGCCACGCCTCCGCCAGACCGCGGCCGCCCTGGTCCTCACCGCCGGGCTGCTGGCCGCCGTGCTCCGGCACCCCGGCGGCACCCTCGTCGGCTGGGCCACCTGCGTGCTGACCCTCGGCGTCGGGCTGCGCTGGCTGCAGTCCGCCCGCCCGGCGCAGGGCCGGATCCGGGTCGGGCTGCGGCTGCTCGGCGCGGGGCTCATGGCCTGGTCCATGGGGCAGCTGGCGTGGCTGGTCGGCCCGCCGCAGCTGGCGACCGTGGTGTTCAACGCGGCCGCGGTGCTGATGGCGACCGGCGCGGCGTGGATGGCGGCGACCCGCCGGCTCGGCTCGATCCGCGCCGCCCTCGACGGGCTCATCATGGCCGCCAGCCTGTGCTTCATCAGCTGGGTCGTGATCCTCGGCCCGTTGTACCGCGCCGGCGCCGGCGGGACGGCCGTGTTCGGTGCCGCCGTGTATCCGATCGGCGACGTGCTCATCGGCAGCATCACCCTGCTGATGCTGTATGAGACCCGCGGTCCCCGGCGCCGCTCGGTGGCGGTCGCCGCGACCGGGCTGCTGTTCGTGTTCGCCGCCGACACGGCGTACGCCTCGCAGGTGTTCGCCGGCACCTACCGGGCCGGGCACGTCGCCGACCTGGGCTGGTTCCTCGGGTTCGCGATCGTCGGCGTCGGCGCACCCCGGCCGGCGGAGATCGCCGGCAGCGCCGCCATGGTCACCGACGGACGGACCTGGGACCACCTGCCGTACCTGCCGTTCGGCGCGGCGCTGTGCACCGGCGTCGTCGCGTTCACCGTGCAGGGCGGCCGGGTCGACGGGGTGCTGTTCCTGCTCATGATCCTGATGACGGTGCTGATCCTGGTCCGGCAGCTGCTCGCCCTGCGCGACAACCGGCTGCTCAACGGGCGGCTCGCCGAGGTCGTCGCCGACCTGCGCCACCGCGCCTACCACGACCCGCTGACCGGCCTGCCCAACCGGGCGCTGCTGCTGGACACCCTCGAGCGGCGCCTCGACGCCGGCCGGCCCGTCGCGCTGCTGTACGTGGACCTCGACGGCTTCAAACCGGTCAACGACAGTCACGGCCACGAGGCCGGCGACCGGGTCCTGACCACGATCGCGGGCCGGCTCGAGGCGTGCGGCGGCGACCTCGTCGCCAGGCTGGGCGGCGACGAGTTCGCGGTGCTCACGCCGCCCGGCACCGCCGAGGACGTGGCGTGGCGGATCATCGCCGCGGTCGCCGGACCCGTCCCGGTCCGGGGCGCCGTGGTCGTCGTCGGGGCCAGCGTCGGCATCGCCCGGCACCCTGGAAACGGCGGCAGGGGCGGCGGGTTCCGCGCCGGTGACCTGATGCGCCACGCCGACCTCGCCATGTACGCGGCGAAGCTGCGTGGCCGCAGCCGCGCGGTCGCGTTCACCGCCGAGCTGGAGTCAGCGTCGCCGATGGCCGCATAATCACCGGTTGTGGACGTTCGCGACACGGTCGAGGCGGTCTTCCGGATCGAGTCGGCCCGGTTGGTCGCCGGGCTGGCCCGGATCGTGCGCGACGTCGGCCTCGCCGAGGAGCTGGCCCAGGACGCCCTGGTCATCGCCCTCGAACAGTGGCCGGTCAAGGGGGTCCCGGACGACCCCGGCCCGTGGCTGATGGCGACCGCGAAGCACCGGGCCGTCGACGTGCTGCGCCGCCGTGCCACCTACGACCGCAAGCTGGCGGTCCTCGGCGCCGCGGCCGAGCCGGTCGTGGACGAGGAGCCCGACCTCGACGACCACATCCAGGACGACCTGCTGCGCCTGATCTTCACCGCCTGCCATCCCGCGCTGAGCACCGAGTCCCAGGTGGCGCTGGTCCTGCGGACCCTGGGCGGCCTCGGCACCGGCGCCATCGCCCGCGCGTTCCTGACCACGGAGGCGACGGTGTCGCAGCGCATCCTGCGGGCGAAACGCACCCTCGCGGCGGAGCGGGTCCAGTTCGAGCTGCCACCCCCGGCGCAGCTGCCGGTGCGCCTGTCGGCCGTGCTCGGCGTCGTGTACCTGATCTTCAACGAGGGGTACTCGGCCTCCGCCGGCGACGACTGGGCCCGCCCGCAACTCTGCGAGGAAGCGATCCGTCTCGGCCGGGTCCTGGCCGGACTGCTTCCGTCGGAGCCGGAAGTGCACGGGCTGTGCGCGCTGATGGAGCTGCAGGCCGCCCGGATCCGGGCCCGGACCGCCCCGGACGGCGCGCCGGTGCTGCTCATGGATCAGGACCGGCGGCTGTGGGACCGGCTGCTGATCCGCCGTGGCCTGGCGGCGCTCGCCGCGGCGGAGACCCTCGGCACACTCGGGCCCTACGGGCTGCAGGCCGCCATCGCCGCCTGCCACGCCCGGGCGCTGCACCCTGGCGACACCGACTGGGCGCGGATCGCCGCCCTGTACCGGCTGCTGGCGCACGTCGCGCCGTCGGCGGTGGTGCGGCTGAACCTGGCGGTCGCGGTCGGGATGGCGTCCGGGCCGGCGGCGGGCCTGGAACTGCTCGACGAGCTCACGGCCGCCGGTGCCCTGCCGTCCTACCCGTACCTGCCGGCGGCCCGCGGTGACCTGCTCGACCGGCTCGGCCGGCGGGACGAGGCCCGGGCCGAGTTCGCCCGGGCCGCGGCGCTGACCGGCAACGAGCGGGAGCGGGACCTGTTCCGCGCCCGCGCCGCCGCCCCTCCCCAAGATCCGGATGGGGGAGTGGTCGGATGAATGTTGGACCTTCGGCGCTTGTGTTTCGTAGGTGAGGACTGGTAGACAACAGACCTCCGATGTATTGGGGGAGTTGTGCAAGGAGAATTCGACGGTCTCGCGGCCGTCGTCACCGGCGGTGCCTCCGGGATCGGTCTGGCCACGGCCCTGCACCTGGCCGCCCGTGGCGCCCGCGTCGCGTGCCTCGACCTGCGCCCGGACGGGCTGCCCGAGCCGCTGCACGGGATCGCCGCCGACGTGTCCGACGACGGCACCGTGCGGGCCGGGATCGAGGCCGCCGCCGAACACCTCGGCGGGCTGGACATCCTGGTCAACAACGCGGGCATCGGCGCCATCGGCACCGTGGAGACCAACGCCGACGACGAGTGGCACCGCGTCCTCGACGTCAACGTCGTCGGGCTGGTCCGGGTGAGCCGGGCCGCGCTGCCGCACCTGCGCCGGTCCGCGCATCCCGCGATCGTCAACACCTGCTCCATCGCCGCCCACGCCGGGCTGCCCAACCGGGCGCTGTACAGCGCCAGCAAGGGTGCCGTGCAGGCGCTGACCGCCGCGATGGCCGCCGACCACGTGCGGGAGGGTATCCGGGTCTGCTGCGTCAACCCCGGCACCGTCGACACGCCGTGGGTGCGCCGGCTGCTCGCCCAGGCGGCGGACCCGGACGCGGAGCTCGCCGCGCTCAAGGCACGGCAGCCGACCGGCCGCCTGGTCAGCGCCGAGGAGGTGGCGGCCGCCATCGCGTATCTCGCCAGCCCGCTCGCCGGCGCCACGACCGGGACCGTCCTGGCCGTCGACGGCGGCATGCACGGGCTGCGGGTCAGGCCGCCGGCATGAGACTCGGGCTGGGCTGCGCGCAGCTGGGCAACCTGTATCACGAGATCGACGACGAGCGGGCCCACGCGACCGTCGACGCCGCGTGGGACGCCGGTGTGCGGTATTTCGACACCGCGCCGCACTACGGCCTCGGGCTCTCGGAGCGGCGACTCGGCGAAGCGCTGCGGGGACGCCGGCGCGACCAGTACACCATCAGCACCAAGGTCGGCAGGCTCCTGGTCGGCGACCCGTCCTATGCCGGCGGCATGGACACCGAGGGGTTCGTGGTGCCGGCCACCCACCGGCGGGTCTGGGACTTCAGCCGCGACGGCATCCGGCGGTCCCTGGAGGCGAGCCTGGCGCGGCTGGGCCTCGACCGGGTCGACGTGGCGCTGCTGCACGACCCGGAGGAGCATTCCGAAGTGGCGCTGCGCACCGGGTTCCCGGCCCTGGCGGAGCTGCGCGACGAGGGGCTGGTCGGCGCGATCGGCGCCGGGTCGAAGGACGCCGCGATCCTGACCCGCCTGGTCACCGAGTACGCGCCCGACGTGGTGATGGTCGCGGGCCGGTTCACCCTGCTCGAACAGCCGGCGCGGGAGACGCTGCTGCCCGCGTGCGCGGCGGCCGGCGTCGAGGTGTTCAACGTCGGGGTGTTCAACAGCGGCCTGCTCGCCGTCGACGACCCCGGCGCCGACCTGCCCTACGAGTACGGCGCCGCACCGGCCGCCCTGGTCGCGAAGGCCCGCGCGATCGCCGGCGTCTGCGACCGGCACGGCACGACGCTGCCGGCGGCGGCGCTCGCGTTCGCGGCCGGCCACCCGGCGATCACCGCGGTCGTCGTCGGCGCCGACTCGCCGGAGCAGGTGCGCCGCAACGCGGCCCTGGCGATCGCACCGCCGCCCGGCGCGCTGTGGCCGGCGCTGCGGGAAGCCGGCCTGCTGTGACCGTGGTCGACGCGCACCACCACCTGTGGCAGCTGGGCGGCGGCTACGACTGGCTCGACGAACCCGCCCTCGCCCCGATCCGCCGCACGTTCACTCCGGACGACCTGCGGGCCGAGCTCGACGCGGCGGGCGTCACGCACACGGTCCTCGTCGAGGGCGGCCGGTGTGACGAGGGGGAGGCCGCACTGCTGTTCCGGCACGCGGCCGCGGTGCCGCAGATCGCCGGCGTGGTGGCCTGGGCGGACCCGGCCGACCTGCCCCTGGGGCGATACCGGCGGCTTCCCGGAGCGGAGTATCTGGTCGGGGTGCGCGCGCAGGTCCAGGCCGAGCCGGCCGGGTATCTGGACCGCGCCGACGTCCGGGCCGGGCTGCTCGCGGTCGGCGCCGCCGGGCTCGCGTTCGACCTGGTCGTGCGCGCGGACCAGCTCGGTGAGTGTGCCCGCCTCGCCGCCGACCTGCCCTCCGTCCGGTTCGTGCTCGACCACCTCGGCAAGCCGCCCGTGGCGTCCGGCCGGTCGCAGCCGTGGCGGGACGACCTCGCCCGGCTCGCGGCGTGCCCGAACGTCTCGGCGAAACTGTCCGGGCTCGTCACCGAGGCCGACTGGCGCACGTGGACGGCGGCGGACCTGCGCCCGTTCGTGCTGGCCGCGCTCGACCTGTTCGGCGCCGAACGGCTCATGTTCGGCTCGGACTGGCCGGTCTGCCTGCTCGCCGCCTCGTACCAGGGCGTCCTGGACACCATGCGTGACCTGCTGGGCGACGTCGGCGACGCCGACCGCGCCGCGATCTTCGGCGGCACCGCCGTCGCGTTCTACCAGCTCGACCCGGGCGGCACCGGCGTATCGTCGCCCCTGAGGAATGCGTGAGGCACCCATGGCATTGACCGACGAGGCAATCGACAAGATCAAGGGCATGATCACCTCGGGTGAGCTCGGCCCCGGTGATCGGCTGCCGAAGGAGGCGGACCTGGCCGAGCGGCTCGGCCTGTCCCGCAACTCCCTGCGCGAGGCGGTCAAGGCGCTGTCGATGATCCGGGTCCTCGACGTCCGCCAGGGCGACGGCACCTACGTCACGAGCCTCGCCCCGGACCTGCTGCTCGACGCGCTCAGCTTCGTCGTGGACTTCCACCGCGACGACACCGTCCTGCAGTTCCTCGAGGTCCGCCGGATCCTGGAGCCGTCCGCGACCGCCCTGGCCACGGAGCGGATGCCGGTCGAGGACATCGCGAAACTCCAGACGGTCCTCGACGAGCTCGGCGACAACCCGACGATCGAGGCGCTCGTCGCCAACGACCTCGAGTTCCACCGGCAGATCGCGGCCGGCTCCGGCAACGCCGTGCTGTGCTCGCTCATCGACGGGCTGTCCGGGCCGACGACCCGGGCCCGGATCTGGCGCGGCCTCACCCAGGAGGGCGCCGCCGAACGGACCCGCGAGCAGCACCAGGCGATCGTCGACGCGATCACCGCCCGGCAGCCGGACCTCGCCAGGTCCTGGGCCACGATCCATGTCGCCGGTGTCGAGGAGTGGCTGCGCCGGGCGTTGTGACCCCGACCGCTGCTGCGGCGGGGTGTGGTGAGCTGAATCGCTCAGGTCGGACCTTTCGCGGCCGATCGGCGGGTTCGTGGAGCGTGCAGCGTCGCAGCGGTCGAGGCGTCAGTGGCTGGCCGATCAGCCGGTCGCCCGGAAACTCGTGCTGCTGGTCCTGGTGTGCTGCGCCGTCGGCGCCGTGGTCCTCGGCGTCGGGGTGAGCAGCCTCGGCGCGGTCAACGCCAAGGCCGCCGACCTGTACCACGACAACCTCGTGCCGTCCTCGCACCTGGCGGCGATGAACCAGTCGGCGATGAAGGTCCAGGCCGACGTCGCCAACCTCGCACTGTCCAACGGCCCGGTCGCCAGCAAGGCGTTCCAGGACGGCATCGCCGCCGGCGACGCGGCCGTCGACCGGGAGCTCGCCGCCTACGGCCGGACCGTGACCGCGACGAAACAACGGCAGCTGCTGGCCCGCTTCACCATCTGGTGGGGCGCGTTCCGCAACATCCGCGACCACCGGCTGCTGCCCCTCGTCGCCGCCGGCGACATCCCCGGGTTCCAGGCCGCGTATCTCGGCGACGGCGCGACCGTCACCGCCAACGCGATGAGCGCCCTCACCGACCTGCTCGCCTACGAGCAGACCAGCGGCCGGGCCGGCGCCGGCGCCGCGTCCGACGCCTACGGCCGGGCCCGGGTCGCGATGGTCGTCGCGCTGCTCGTCGGGCTGGCCGCCGCGCTGCTGCTCAGCCGGTATCTGACCGGGCTCATCGTCCGCCCGATCCGCCGCGTGCACGGCGTGCTCACCGCGGTCGCCGCCGGTGACCTGACCGCCGAGGCGGACATCCCGCAACGCGACGAGGTCGGTGACATGGCCCGGGCGTTGAACGCGGCCACCGCCAGCACCCGCGAGGCGGTCCGCAGCCTCGGCGACAACTCCGCGACGCTGTCCGCGGCGGCGGAGGAGCTCGCCGCGATCAGCCGGCAGATCGACACCAGCGCCACCGACGCCAACTCCCGCGCCGAACTGGTCGCCCGCGCCGCCAACGAGGTCAGCGAACACGTCGCCGCGGTTGCCAACGGCGCCATGGAGATGGGCGGCGCGATCGAGGAGATCTCGCGCAGCACCGCGCACGCCGCCACCGTCACCGCGACGGCGGTGTCGATCGCGGCCACCACCAACCAGACCATCGGCAAGCTCGGCGCGTCCTCCGGCGAGATCGGCGAGGTCATCAAGGTGATCACCTCGATCGCGGGGCAGACGAACCTCCTGGCCCTCAACGCCACCATCGAGGCGGCCCGGGCCGGCGACTTCGGCAAGGGCTTCGCCGTCGTCGCCCAGGAGGTCAAGGACCTGGCCCGGGAGACCGCCCGGGCCACCGACGACATCGGCAAGCGGGTCCAGGCGATCCAGCTCGACACCGAGGACGCGGTCAACGCGATCGGGCAGATCGGTGAGGTCATCTCCCAGATGAGCGAATATCAGCACTCGATCGCCGCCGCGGTCGAGGAGCAGGCGGTCACCGCCCGCACGATGGGCCACAGCGTCGACGAGGCGGCCGGTGGGTCGGTCGACATCGCCACCAACATCGCCGGGGTCGCCGACGCCACCAAGTCGACCAACGAGGGCGTGTCGAGCACCGGCGAGGCCGTCGACCAGCTCGCCCGGATGGCGTCCGACATGCGTGGCCTGGTGTCCCGCTTCACGTACTGATCGCTGGGGGATTCTGTCGATGAAACGCCTCGCCGCGCTGCTCCTGGCGGTGTCCGTGCTGTCCGGCTGCACCCAGTCGCTGGAGACCGACGACGGTGACGGTGGGCCGTCCGCCACGGTGGCGTTGCTGCTGCCGGAGCGTAAGGCCAGCCGCTACGAGGCGGGGGACCAGCCGTACTTCGCGCAGAAGCTGTCCGAGCTGTGCCCGGGCTGCGAGGTCGACTACCGCAACGCCGAGCAGAGCGCCGACACCCAGCTGCAGCAGGCGAAGGACGCCCTCGCCAAGGGCGCGAAGGTCCTCGTGCTGACCCCGGTCGACAGCATCGCCGCCGGGGAGATCGTCGCGCTCGCCAGGTCGGCGGACGTGCCGGTGATCTCCTACGACCGGCTCGTGCTCAAGACCGCGGTCGACTACTACATCTCCTTCGACAACGCGAAGGTCGGGTCGCTGCAGGCGGCGGCGCTGCTGCAGGCGCTGGGCGCGAAGGCGTCGGCGGGGGAGATCCTGTGGATCAACGGCTCGCCGACCGACAACAACGCGACGCTGTTCAAACAGGGCGCGCACGCCGGCCTGGACGGCAAGGTCCGCGTCGCGGCGGAGTCGGACACCGCCGAGTGGAACCCGGACAACGCGAAGGCCTGGACCGCCCGGACCCTGCCGACGCTGCGGGGGCGCACGATCGTCGGGGTGTACGCCGCCAACGACGGCACGGCCGGTGCCGCGATCGCCGCGATGAAGGCCGCCGGGATGCCGCAGGTGCCGGTCACCGGCCAGGACGCGGAGACCGCGGCGCTGCAGCGGATCCTCGTCGGCGACCAGTACATGACGGTCTACAAGGCGATCCGCACGGAGGCGGAGACCGCCGCAGCCCTCGCCAACGATCTGGTGCGCGGCAATCGGCCGGCGGTGCCCGCGACGGTCGACAACGGCGCGGGGCAGGTCCCGTCGATCCTGCTGGACCCCGTGACCGTCACCAGGGACACGATCGCCTCGACGGTGGTGAAGGACGGCTTCGTCACCCCGAGCGCGTTGTGCGCGGGCGCCTACGCCGAGGCGTGCAAGGCGGCCGGCATCGCTTGACAGGGGTTGGCTAATGGCATTAGCTTTATGGCTATGGAACTTAGCCACGAAGGCGGCCGGATCGCGTACGACGACAGCGGCACCGCCGGACCCCTGCTGCTGTGCCTGCCCGGTATGGGCGTGACCCGCAAGTCCTACGAACTGCTTCGCCCGCTGTTCGTCGAAGCCGGCTACCGGGTCGTGACGATGGATCTGCGCGGCCACGGCGCCACCGACGCCGTCTGGACCGACTACACGCCCGAGGCGATCGGCCGCGACACCGTCGCCCTGCTGCGCCACCTCGACGCCGGCCCCGCCGTGCTGTTCACCAACTCCTACACGGGCGCCACCGCCGTCTGGGCCGCCGCCGAGGCACCCGAGCTGTTCCGCACCATCGTGCTCAGCGATCCGTTCGCCCGGGTCATGCCGAAGCCCAACCCCGTGATGCGCGCCGCCGCCTGGGCGGTCGGCCGCTTCCGTCCGCTGTGGATGCTGTACTGGGCCAGCCTCTTCAAGACCCGGAAGCCGGCCAACTTCCGCGAGGAGCGGGCGGCCCTGTCGGCGAACCTGGCCGAGCCCGGCCGGATGGCCGCGCTGCGGGCGATGTTCGCCGCCGACGTCGCCGTGTGCGAGGCCCGCACGCCCGAGGTCCACACCCCGGCACTGGTCGTCATGGGCACCAGGGACCCCGACTTCCCCGACCCGGCGGCCGAGGCGAACCTCATCGCCTCGCGCCTCGGCGGCAAGGTCACGATGATCGAGGGCGCCGGCCACTACCCGCACTCGGAGTTCCCCGCAGAGACCACGGCCGCCGTGATCGCCTTCCTCAACCAGCACGCCGTTGCCTAGGGCCGGCCTCAGTCGCGACGCGGTCGTGGACGCGGCGCTCGCCCTCGTCGACGCCGAGGGCCCGGCCGCGCTGACCCTGGCCGCGGTCGCCGCCCGGACCGGGGTGGCCACGCCGTCGCTGTACAAGCACGTCGGCAGCCTCGCCGACCTGCGCAACCTGCTCGCGGTGCGTCTGTTCGACGAGTTCACCGCCGCGACCACGACTGCCGTGCTCGGCCTCAGTGGTGACGCCGCGCTGGAGGCGCTCATGCGCGCCTACCACGACTACGCGGTGACCCACCCGCACCGCTACGCGCTGCTGCCGCAGGCTCCCGACCCCGATCCGGCGGTCGCGGCCGCGGGGAACCGGTTCGTCGAGGTGCCCTTCGCCGTGCTGCGCGGCTACGGCCTGGACGACGACGAGGTCGTCCACGCGACCCGGATCGCCCGGGCCGTCATGCACGGCTTCGCAGTGCTGCACACGTCGGGCGGATTCGGGCTGCCGCAGGACGTGGACGAAACGTTCGACCGTCTGGTCGCCACCGTCGTGCGGGGGATCGCCGCCACGGCACGACCAGCACGGGGTTGAGAAGAAATCTTTGCATAGATATATTCTCATCATGCCCGATGAGAATGCCCGCGTCCTCACCGACATCGAGGCGCTCAAGGCGCTCGCGCATCCGCTGCGGCAGCAGATGCTGACCCGCCTGCAGCGGCGCGGCGCGGCGACCTCCGCCGACCTGGCGACCGAGTTCGCCGTGGACCGCGGCGCGGCCAGCTACCACCTGCGCCAACTGGCCCGGTTCGGCTTCATCGAGGAGGACACCGGTCGCTCCGCCGGCCGGCGGCGATACTGGCGGTCAGTCCCGCAGGACATGCGCCTGCCCAGGCGGCCCGCGGACGCCGACGTCGCGGCGGCCGCCATGGAGGTCGGCCGGCAGTGGCTGGAGCGCTCCGAGCGCGACCTGCACACCTACCTGGCCAACCGGGAGGAGCACGGCGAGTTCGCCGTCGCCGCCCAGCACTCCTTCGGCCACACCGCGCTCACCGAGGAGGAACTGGCCCGGTTCGGCGAGGAGTACATCGCCTTCCTCAACCGCTGGCACCGCGACCCCGCACCCGGCCGCCGGCACGTCACTGTCCTGTTCCACGCTTTCCCCACGCCGGAAGCCACGCCGGAAGCCGCGCCGGAAGCCGCGCCGGACCCCGCGCCGGACCCCGCGCCGGACCAGACGTCGGACCAGACGTCGGACCAGACGTCGTGACCAGGGTGGCCGAGCCGGGCGTGCCGGCGCTGTGGCGCAACCGCGACTTCGTCACGCTCTGGAGCGGGCAGGTCGTCTCCGCCCTCGGCGCCCGGATCAGCGCGACCGCGATGCCGCTGCTGGTGCTGGCCACCACCGGATCGGCCGCCGACGCGGGCCTCGTCGCGGCGGCCGGCACGCTGCCCTTCCTCGTCGCCCAGCTCCCGGCCGGGCCGCTGGTGGACCGGTGGGACCGCCGTCGAGTCCTCCGGGCCAGCGAGGCGCTGGCCGGTCTGGCCCTGCTGAGCGTCCCGATCGCCCAGTGGCTGGACGCGCTCACCGTCGCGCAGCTGGTCGTGGTCGCGTTCGTGCAGGGCATGTGCGCCGTCTTCTTCGGCCTGGCCGAGACCGCGGCCCTGCCCGTCATCGTGCCGGCCGTGCAGCTGCCCACGGCGCTCGCCCAGAACGAGGCCCGCGGCCGGGGTGCGGCGCTGGCCGGCGGCCCGATCGGTGGCCTGCTCTTCGGGTTGGACCGCACGCTGCCGTTCCTGGTCGACGCGATCTCCTACGCCGCCGCCTCGGTCGCGCTGTTGTCGCTGCGCAAGGAGCTGCGCACCGGGCCCGTCGCCCCGGCCGAACCCCTCTGGCAGGCGACCGCCACCGGTCTGCGCTGGATCTGGCGGCACCCGCTGATCCGGGCCGCGATCCTGCTGATCGCCGCCAGCAACCTGGTCTTCCAGGCGCTGGTCCTCGTCCTCGTCGTGCTCGCCCAGCGCCGCGGCGCCACCGCCGGTGAGATCGGCACGATGCTCGGCGTCTACTCCGGCGGCGGGCTGCTCGGCGCGCTGGCGGCGACCAGGCTGCATCGCCACCTCAGCCCCAAGATGGTCATCATCGGGGTCAACTGGATCTGGACCGCGCTGCTGCCGCTCTTCCTGCTCACCACCAACGCCCTGCAGATCGGCGCGATCGGCGCGGCCACCGCGTTCGTCGGACCGCTGTGGAACGTCGTGATCGTCAGCTACAGCGCCCTGCTGGTCCCCAACGAGTTGCTGGGCCGCGTTACCAGCGCGGCGATGACGGTCTCCTGGGGCGTCATGCCGATCGGGTCGCTCGGCGCCGGGCTGTTGCTGGCCGGCGCGGGCCCGACCGGCACGATCCTCGCGCTGACCGGCGTCATGCTCGCCACCGCCGTCGCCGCGACGATCAGCCCGGCCGTGCGGCGCGCCCCGCCGCTCCCGCGTGGTTGAGGCGGGCCCGGCACGGGCTACTCGTGGGGGAGCAGGAACCGGTGGTTGACCTGGAAGAGCTTGCCGTCCTGGGTGGCGAGAACCGGCCAGCGGGTGGGGTCGGGGCGCGGCACGGCGCGCAGCAGGGCGCGGGCCTGCCGGTCGCGGAGGTCGAGCTGGGCGACGAACTCGTCCTTGCGCAGGTGCGGCACCGGCACCCCGGCCGGCCACGGCTCGACGACGGTCGGCTGCTGCGGCTGGGTGGGGTCGAGCAGGACCGCGATGAGCCGGACCGCGTCCGGGTGGAACGGCGAGCCGCTCTTCAGCGTGCGGTCGCGCAGCTGGGCGAGGTGGTCCAGCAGCGAATACGACGCCGGCGGATACGCGCGGTCCGAGCGGGTCTCCTCGAGCCCCTCGAACTGGGCGCGGGAGCGGCGACCGTTGGCGCGCAGCGTGAACACCGTCGACGGCACGTCGGCGATCATCGGGGCACCGGGGCGGCGGCGGGTGTTCGCGGGGTCGCGCAGCACGGCGGCGGCGTGGTTGCGCAGCGAGCGCAGCGTGCCCTGGCCGATCTTCAGTCGGCGGTTCGCGTCGGCGATGAGGGTGCCGTCGTCGTAGGCGGCGAGGCGCGGGGCGCGCAGCGCGTTCCAGCCGGCGGGGACGAAGCCGCCGGTCAGCTCCCAGGTGAGCAGCGGCTGGGGGCGCCGACCCGCCTCGATGTCCTCCGGTGCGGCCACCGCGATCGCGGCGCCGCCGACGGCGGCCGTGAGGCCCACCGCGCCCGCGCCCAGCAGCAGACTTCTGCGGTTCATGCTTCGTCGCTCCCGTCCGGCCGGGCGTCGTGCCCAGCCACTGGTGACCTTAACGACAAAACGGACTAAAGGACTTTAATGCGCGGACGGGAATGGATACATACCGAAGTCGTTTGGTAGGGTTTCCGGGGTAGGCGATCAACCCCGTCGGCGAGGATGTGTCCCGCGATGCGCATATCGGCGAAGGCGGACTACGCGATCCGCGCACTGGTGGAACTGGCGGCCGACGCCGGGCGTCCACTGGTCTGCGAGGGGATCGCGGCCGCCCAGCACATCCCTTACCGGTTCCTCAAGTCCGTCATGCGCGACCTGCGCCGGACCGGCCTGGTGCGCAGCCAGCGCGGCTGCGAGGGTGGATACTGGCTCGGCCGCGACGCCGCCACCATCACCCTGGCTGACGTCGTCGGCGCGGTCGACGGCGAGCTGATGACCGTGCACGGTGAGAGTCTCGAAGGGTCGGCCGACACGACCAGGGCGCCCGGCGTGACCGCGGTCTGGCGGGCGATCCAAGCCCGCACCGAGGAGATCCTGACCGGCGTCACGATCGCCGACCTGCTCACCGATGCGCCGGCCGAGCCCGCGGCGTCGCTGCTGGGCCTCGTCGGCAGTACCAAGTAAGGATGCGAACATGACCGACCACTGGCACGCGCCGCTGCGGCACATCAAGGGCAAGGAGCTCAGCGGCGACACCCGGCAGACCAGCGGGATGACCCGCCTGGAGGCCGTCTCGGGCAAGACCGTCGGCTCGGAGAAGGTCTGGATGGGCCAGACGCACGTGGCCCCGGCGACCAGCTCCGGCGACCATCATCACGGCGAGGCCGAGACCGCCATCTACGTTGTTTCCGGTCACCCGGTGTTCGTGTTCGCCGAGGATGGCGCCGAACGAAGGCTCGAGACCGAACCCGGCGACTACATCTTCGTGCCGCCGTTCGTGCCGCACCGCGAGGAGAACCCGGGCGAGGACGAGGCGGTCGTGGTCATCGCCCGCAGCAGCCAGGAGGGCATCGTGGTCAACCTGCCGAGTCTGTTCACAGCCGGGACCGAGACGGAAACGGACTGACCGTGCTGGAGGTCGTCGAGTTCACCGACCCGATGTGCCCGTGGGCATGGGGGTCGGAGCCGACGTTCCAGCGGCTGCGCGAGCTGACCGGGGGCCGGTCCCGGTGGCGCCGGGTGTACGGCATCCTGTTCGACCTCGACGACGACCCGCCGCCGGACCCGGCCGCGGAGACCGCCTGGTACTTCCGGTTCGTCCAGCAGGTCTCCGGGCACACCGGCGCGCCCTGCCCGGCCCGGCTGGAGCGGGTCGCGCTGAGCTCGTGGCCGGCGTCGCTCGGGGCCAAGGCCGCGGCCCGGCAGGGCGCCGAGAGCGCGGTGCTGAGAAAGCTCCGCGAGGCGATGTTCCTCAGGGGTGAGCCGGCCGACACCGCCGAGCGCGTCCTGGCCGCGGCGGCGGAGGTCGGAGGCCTCGATCTCGACGCCTTCGCCCGGGACCTGGACGACCCGCGGATCGAGGCCGCCGTGCGCGCGGACTGGCTGGAGACCCGCCGCCCGGCGGCCGAGGTGATCGGTCTCACCGCGCCGGGTCCACACTGCGGCGCGGCCAAGCCGATCGACGGCGGTCTGCGTTACGCATTGCCCACGCTGCTCTTCGAAGGGCCCCTGGGCAGGGAGATCGTGCCGGGATGGCGGCCTCTGCAGCAGTACCTGGACGCGGTCGAGCGGGTCGCGCCGGCCTGAGAACTCCTATAAAAACCATCGGATTTGTCTCGAACAATAGGACACTTCCCGATGGCTATTGACGACACTGAAGCGGCGTCCGCATGATGGGCACATGACATCGACCCACCCCGGCGTAGTTCGTCGCTACGTCGACTTCCGGCGCACGGCCAGCGCCCTCTGTCGATAAGTCACCGTCGATCTCTTCGGGCCTGTCGCCCAACTCTTTCTTTGAAGCCGCACCCACTGCGGGCGGTTCCGTGCACCCTCAAGCACCCTCCGACACCTTCGAAAGGCTCCGTCCCCATGAGCTCATCGCTGACCCGCAGGTCGTTCCTCGGACTTGGTGCCGCAGCCGGCACCGCGACCCTGCTCGCCGCCTGCGGTGACGGGACGGTCGCCGGCCCCAGTGGCACCGCCGGCGGCACCCTCAAGTGGGGCTGGTCCAGCGTCACCAGCTGGGACCCGGTCACCTCGTCCGCCGGCTGGGACGTGCACCTGCTGTCGCTGGTCTACGCCGGCCTCACCAAGCTCGACGAGAAGGGCAACGCCGTCCCGGCCCTCGCGACCGGCTGGAAGTACGACGCCGCCGGCACCACACTGACGTTCACGCTGCGGCCCGGCCTCAAGTTCAGCGACGGCACCGCCCTGGACGCGACCGCGGTGAAGAAGAGCCTGGAGCGCGGCCGCGACTTCCCCAAGTCGCTCATCGCCGCGCAGCTCGCCAACGTCAAGTCGGTCACCGCACCCGACGCCACCACTGTGGTCATCGGTCTCGCCCAGGCCGACTACCAGATCCCGAACCTCTTCGCCGGCAAGACCGGCATGATCGTCAGCCCGGCGGCGTTCGAGGCCGACGCCGCGGCCCTCGCGACCAGGCCCGTCGGCGCCGGGCCGTTCACGCTCACCTCGTACGTGCAGAACTCCAAGGCCACCCTCACCCGCAACCCCGACTACTGGGACGCCGCGAACATCAAGCTCGGCGGCTTCGAGGCGTACCCGCTGCCGGAGTCCGCCACGGTCGTGGCTGCGCTGCAGTCCGGGCAGTACGACGTGGCGCAGATCCCCGGCAGCCAGGTCGACGCCGCCAAGGCCGCCGGCCTGCAGGTCCAGGTGATCCCGTCGCTGGTCGTCGCGGTCCTCGACGTCAACATCGCCAAGAAGCCGTTCGACGACCCGAAGGTCACCGAGGCGCTTCGCTACGCCGTCGACCGGGCCGCGCTGCTCAAGACCGCGCAGTTCGGCCACGGCGACGTCGCCTACCAGCCGTTCCCGAAGGGCTATGCCGGCTACAGCAACAGCCTCGACGGCATCTACCAGTACAACCCCGACAAGGCCAAGCAGCTCCTCGCCCAGTCGAGCTACGGCACCTCGCCGGTCGAGGTCGTCATCACCACCGCCAAGGCCGAGGGCGTGCCCGAGCAACTGCAGTCGCAGCTCAACGCCGCCGGGTTCAAGGCCACCATCGAGGTCATCCCGCAGGCACAGGCAACGCAGCTGGTGTACGTCCAGCACAGCAAGGCCCTGTTCGTCGACCAGTTCGCCGGCCGGGACTCCGCCGTCCAGGCGTTCCAGGTGCTGTTCGGCAAGGAAGGCCTGATGAACCCCGGCCGGCAGACCCCGCCGGAGCTCGCCGAGGCCCTCGCGAAGGTCAGCAAGACCCCGCTCGACGACCCGTCCTACCCGAGCGTGCTGCAGGCGGCCACCGCGATCGCGGTCAAGTCGATGCCCAACGTCTTCCTTTACAGCGTGCCGCGAATCCTCGCCCGCCGCGCCAACGTGTCGGCGATCCCCGAGTTCACCGTCGTCCAGCGCTTCGAAGGGGTGACCGTGTCATGACGACGCTGCTGTCGCGACCGGCTCCGGTGGCTTTGGCAAAGCCGGACCCGGCGCCGCCGAAGCGGAGGTCCCGGCGCTGGATCGGTACCCTCGCCACGCCCGTCGTGGTGTTCGTGTTCTCGTCGCTGCTGACGTTCGGGCTCGGCGCGCTGTCGCCGAGCAACCCGGCCGCTGCGGTCCTCGGCGAGACCGCGACCCCGGCCGACATCGCCCGGATGAACCACGAGTTCGGCCTCGATCGGCCGCTGCCCGTGCAGTACGTCGACTGGCTGTTCTCGGCGCTGCAGGGCGACCTCGGCCGGTCGTACTTCACCACCATCCCGGTCGCCGACAGCATCTTCGCCGCGCTCCCCGTCGATCTCGCCCTGGCCGGCCTCGCGATCCTCCTGGCCGTGCTCATCGGCGGGGCCGCCGGGATCGCCGCCGCGCTGCGGCAGGGCAGCCGCCTCGACCGGGCCGTCACCGCCGTCGCCTCCGCGCTCGGCACGCTGCCGCCGTTCGTGCTCGGCATCGGCCTCATCATCGTCTTCTCGGTGCTGCTCAAGGCGCTGCCGGCCGGCGGCTACGTGCCGCTGGAGAACGGCCTCGGCCAGTGGCTGCGCTTCGCGATCCTGCCGGCGCTCGCGTTGAGCCTCGACATCGCCGCCTCCATCGCCCGGCAGCTGCGCACCTCGCTGGTCGGGCAGCTCGGCGAGAACTACGTCACCGGCGCGGTCGTGCGCGGCCTCGGCACCCGCCGGGTCCTGTTCGGCCACGCGCTGCGCAACGCCATCGGGCCCGCCCTCACCGTGCTGGGCATCGGCGTGCCGATGATCCTCGGCGGCGCCGTCGTCACCGAGAAGATCTTCAACCTGCCGGGCCTGGCCCAGCTGGCGCTGCAGGCGTCCGGGCAGCACGACGTCCCGCTGATCCAGGGCACCCTGCTCGTCACCGTCACCGTCGTGCTGGTCTGCAACACCCTCGTCAACATCGCCGTGCTGCGGCTGACCCCCCAGGGCAAGCGATGAGCGTGATCACGGCCGGCCGGCCGACCTTCAGGCTGCCGTCGGCGCGGTTCGCGATCGCCGTGCTCGCCGTCGTCGCGTTCCTCGCCGTCTTCGGCGGGACCGTCACCCCGCACGACCCGCTGCTGCAGGACCCGGATCTGGCGCTGCGCGGGCCGAGCCTCACCCACCTGTTCGGCACCGATTACCTCGGCCGCGACGTGTTCAGTCGGCTCCTCGCCGGCACCGGCACCACCGTCGTCGCCGCCCTGGAGAGCGTCGGCGTCGGGCTGGCCCTCGGGGTCCTGCCCGGCCTCGCGTCGCTGTGGCTCGGCCGGACCGTCGAATGGGTGCTGCTGCGCGCCGTCGACGCCGTGATGACGCTGCCGTTCATCGTGTTCGCGATCGCGGTCACCGGCATCCTCGGCAACGGCCTCACGCAGGCGATGGTGGCGATCGGGGTCCTCTTCGCGCCGCTGTTCTTCCGGGTCACCCGCGCCGCCGGGCTCAGCCTCACCCGGGCCCAGTACGTCGAGGCGGCCGAGCTGTTCGGTGCCTCGCGATGGCGGATCCTGCGCACCCACGTGTGGGGCAAGGTCGTGCCGACCGTCGCCGTCACCGCCGCGCAGGCCACTGGCGGCGCGCTGCTCGCGGTGTCGTCGCTGACGTTCCTCGGCATCGGCGTCCAGCCGCCCGCTCCCACCTGGGGAGGAGTCCTCGCCAGCGAGCTCGGATTCCTGTCCCAGCAACCATGGGCGCCGGTCATCCCCGCGGCCCTCATCATGGTGGCGGTCGCCGCCCTCAACGCCCTCGCCGACGCCATCCGCCCGGGCGGTGTGGCATGACGTCGGTGTTGCGAGTCGATCAGCTCCGAGTGACGCTGAACACCGGCCACGATGCCGTTCGGGACGTGTCGTTCACCATTGCACGAGGCGAGTCCGTCGGGCTCGTCGGCGAATCCGGATCGGGCAAGACACTCACGTGCCGGGCCGTCCTCGGCGTCCTCCCGCCCGGTGTCACGGTGGGTGGCGGCGGTCTCCAGCTCGGCGACACCGAGCTCACCACACTCGACCGGCGCGGGTGGGACGCGGTGCGCGGCAACCGGCTCGCCGCCGTCTTCCAGGACCCGGCGTCCTACCTCAATCCGTCGCTGACCGTCGGCCGGCAACTCGCCGAGCAGCTGCGGCTCAAGCGCCGCCTGCCCCGCAACCAGACCCGCGCCGCCGCCGTCGAGCTGCTCAGCGCGATGGGGCTGCGCCGGGCGTCCGCGGTGTACGACCAGTACCCGCACGAACTGTCCGGCGGCATGCTCCAGCGGGCCCTCATCGCCATCGCCGTCGCCGGAGAACCCGAGCTGCTCGTCGCCGACGAGGCCACCACGGCCCTCGATGCCGCCGTGCAGGCCGAGGTCCTGGACCTGCTGCGGCACCTGCGGGAGGAGCGCGGCCTGGCGCTGCTGCTCGTCAGCCACGACCTGGCCGTCGTCGCCGAGGTCTGCGACCGGGTCGCGGTCTTCTACGCCGGTGAGATCGTCGAGCAGGGCCCGACCGCCGACGTCATCGCCAACCCGCGGCACCCGTACACGGAGGCCCTGCTGCGGGTCGCGTCCCTGGGCGACTGGCGCCGCCGCGACCTCGAGGTCATCCCGGGGCGGCCCCCGGAGCCGGGCGCGATGCCGATCGGGTGCCGGTTCGCGGCCCGCTGCGCGCACGCGACCGACGCCTGCGCGACCCCCGTCGAGCTGTCCACAGTGGACGACCGTCAGGTCCGGTGCCACCGGGCCGCGACCCTGGAACTGGTGGGCGCATGAGCGGGCCGGAGCGCAGCGGAGGGGCCGTGAATCAGGGGCTCAGTTTTAGCTCAGGCCGACGCCGGAGCGCAGCGGAGGTGGCGGCATGAGCATCCTGCTGTCCGTGGACGGGCTCGACGTCACGTTCGACAAGCACCGGGTCCTGGCCGACCTGTCGCTGAACGTCGAGGCGGGGGAGATCCTCGGCATCATCGGCGAGACCGGCTCCGGCAAGACCACCCTGGCCCGGGCCGTCGTCGGGCTGTCGCCGGTGCGCGCCGGCCGGATCACGTTCGACGGCACCGACCTCACCGCGCTGCGCGGCAAGGCCCGCCGGGCGTGGCGGCGCACCGGCCAGGTCCAGTACGTGTTCCAGGACCCGCTGCGCGCCCTCGACCCGCAGCACACCGTCGCCCGGATCGTCGCCGAGGGGCTCACCGTCGCCGGCACGCTGGACCGGGCCGCGATCGACGCCCGGGTCGCCACCGCCCTCACCCAGGTCGGGCTCGACCAGTCCCTCGCGGGCCGGCTGCCGGGGCAGATCTCCGGCGGCCAGCGGCAGCGGGTGCTGCTCGCCCGCGCCGTCGCCCTCCAGCCGCGGCTGCTGCTGTGCGACGAGCCCGTCAGCGCCCTCGACGCGTCCAACCGCAACCACGTCCTGCGCCTCCTCGCCGACCTGCGGGACCGGTCCGGGGTCACCGTCGTCGTCATCTCCCACGACCTGAGCTCCCTCGCCGGGATCGCCGACCGGGTCGCCGTGCTCTACGGCGGGCGACTGGTCGAGCAGGGCCCGATCGAGCGGGTGCTGAGCGAGCCGCGGCACCCGTACACGGCCCTGCTCACCGCGTCCGCGCCCAGCGTCCGCCGGGAGCACCCGATCCCGGCGCGGGCGCTGCGGCCGGCCCCGGACCACCAGCCGGTCGCGGCGTTCGGGCCAGACGCCTGCTCCTACGCGTCGCGGTGCCCCTTCGCGACCGGGCGCTGCACCGCGGCACCGGCCACGGTCGAGGACACGGTGCAGGAGGCGTGGTCGGTGGCGTGCCACCACGCCGACGAGTGGCGGTCCCGGCTGGTGGTCGGCGCGCGATGAGCACCCCCACCACGTCGCACTGGGGCGCGTTCCGGGTCCGGGCCGGCGCCGGCGACACCCTGACCGTAGAGCCGCATCCGGCCGACCCGGCGCCGTCGCCGCTGCTGGGCAACGTCGCCGGCGGGCTGCGGCACCGCACCCGGGTGGCGCGGCCCGCGGTCCGGCGCGGCTGGCTCGACGACGGTCCCGGCCCGACCGACCGGCGCGGCCGCGACGGCTACGTCGAGGTCGACTGGGACACCGCCCTGGACCTCGTGGCGGCCGAGCTCGACCGGGTCCGCCGCGAGCACGGCAATGCGGCGGTCTTCGGCGGCTCGTACGGCTGGGCCAGCGCCGGCCGCTTCCACCACGCGCAGAGCCAGCTGCACCGGTTCCTCAACGGGTTCGGCGGCTACACCGGCTCCCGCAACTCCTACAGCCTCGGCACGTCCCTGGTGCTGCTGCCACACGTCGTCGGCGACGCCGAGGAGGTGCTGCGCAACGCCTCCTCGTGGCCGACGCTCACCGAGCACACCGAGCTGCTGGTCGCGTTCGGCGGCGTCCCGGCGAAGAACGTCTTCGTCACCCCGGGCGGCGTCACCCGCCACAGCACGCCCGGCCACCTGCGCCGGCTCGCCGAACGGCGGGTCCCGGTGGTGCTCGTCAGCCCGCTGCGCGCCGACCTACCCGCGGATCTGCTGGCCGGCACGGACGCCACGTGGCTGCCGGTCGTGCCCGGCACGGACACCGCCCTGATGCTCGCCCTCGCGCACACCCTCGTCGCCGAGGGCCTGCATGACCGGGCGTTCCTCGACGCGTACACGACCGGCTTCGACGTGCTGTCGGAGTACCTGTTCGGGGGAACCCCCAAGGACGCCGAGTGGGCCGCCGCGATCTGCGGCATCGACGCCGCGGACATCCGGGCCCTGGCGCGGCGGATGGCGGCGGCCAGGACCCTGGTCACCGTCACCTGGTCGCTGCAGCGGGCCCAGCACGGCGAGCAGCCGGTGTGGGCCGGGATCGCCCTCGCGGCGCTGCTCGGCCAGATCGGCCTGCCCGGCGGTGGCTTCGGCCACGGCTACGGCTCGATGGGCGACGTCGGCGACCACGGCCCCAACCGCCGCCTGCCGTGGCTGCCGCAGGGCGCCAACCCGGTCCGCGACTTCATCCCCGTGGCCCGCATCGCCGACATGTTGTTGCGGCCCGGCGACACCTACGACTACGACGGCGAACGCCGCACCTATCCCCAGGCGCGACTCGTGTACTGGGCCGGCGGAAACCCCTTCCACCACCACCAGGACCTGACCCGGCTGCGGGCCGCGTTCGGCCGGCCGGACACCGTCGTCGTGCACGAACCGCACTGGACGTCGACCGCCCGGCACGCCGACATCGTCCTGCCGGTCACCACCAGCCTCGAACGTGACGACGTCGGCGGCGGCCGCCGCGACACCCACCTCATCGCGATGCACCGCGCGGTCGACCCGGTCGGGGAGGCCCGCGACGACCACGCGATCCTGGCTGCCCTGGCGGACCGGCTCGGCTTCGGCGACGCGTTCACCGAGGGGCGCACCCCGCGGCAGTGGCTGCGGCACCTGTACGACGGCTGGCGCGACGACCTGCGCGCCGAAGGTCACGACGTGCCGGACTTCGACGCGTTCTGGGCCGCCGGCGAATACGAGCTGCCGGCCGGCCCGACCCACTTCACCCTCTTCGAGGACTTCCGGGCCGGGCGGACGTCGCTGAAGACGCCGAGCGGGCGGATCGAGCTGTACTCCGCGACCGTCGCCGGGTTCGGCTACCCGGACTGCCCCGGCCACCCGGCGTGGCTGGAGCCCGACGAGTGGCTCGGCGCGCCGGCCGCCGCGAGGTTCCCGCTGCTGCTCATCGCCAACCAGCCCGACACCCGGCTGCACAGCCAGCTCGACGTCGGCGCCACCAGCCTCGCCGGCAAGCGCGCGGGCCGGGAGGCGCTGCACGTGCACCCCCTGGACGCCGCCGATCGAGGGATCCTCGGTGGCGACGTCGTGCGGGTCTTCAACGACCGGGGCGCATGCCTCGCCGGCGTGGTCCTCGACGACGGGCTGCGCCGCGGCGTGGTGCGGCTGCCGACCGGTGCCTGGTTCGACCCCGTCGAGGAGCCCGGCGGGCGGCTGCTGTGCGTGCACGGCAACCCGAACGTCCTCACCGGCGACGTGCCCAGCTCCCGGCTGTCGCAGGGCTGCACCGGCCAGCACGCCCTCGTCGAGATCGCGGCGCTCACCGCCCCGCCGCCGCCGGTCACGGTCCACCACCCACCGTCCTTGGAAAGGAGTTCCGCATGAGCCTGGACGTGGTGACGCAGGAGTTGGCCGCCCGCGCGGCGGAGCACGACCGGGACGCGTCGTTCCCCTACGACGGGATCGCCGTCGTGCACAAGCACGGGCTGCTGACCGCCACCGTCGCGACCCGCTACGGCGGCGAGGGCGCGGGGCTTGCCCGCACCGTCGACATCCTTTCGGCACTGGGCGCCGGGGACCCGGCCGTCGCGCTGGTCACGGCGATGACACTGTTCACCCACGCCGCGCAGGCGCGCCGGCCGTCGTGGCCGGCGGAGCTCTACGACGAACTGCTCGCCGAGTCGCGGCAGTGGCCGGCGCTCGTCAACGCGCTGCGGGTCGAACCGGAGCTCGGCACCCCCGCTCGCGGTGGCCTGCCGGCGACCATCGGCCGCCGCGACGGCGCCGACTGGGTGATCGACGGGCACAAGATCTTCTCGACCGGTGCGGTCGCGTTGTCCTGGATGGCCGTCTGGGGCCGCACGGACGAGGACCCGGCCCGGGTCGGGTCGTTCCTGGTCCGCGGCGGCAGCCCCGGCATCCGGATCGAACCGACCTGGGACCACCTCGGGCTGCGCGCCAGCCGCAGCGACGACGTGCATCTCGAGGGGGTGCGGGTGCCCCTGGAAGCGTTCGTCGAGACGGCCGCCGACATCCGCGACTGGAACGCGCTCGGGCTCGCCGCCCTGTACCTCGGTGTCGCCGCCGCCGCCCGTGACTGGCTGGTCGGCTTCCTGCACGAGCGGGTCCCGGCCGCGCTCGGCAAGCCCCTCGCGACCCTGCCCCGTTTCCAGAGCGCCGTCGGCGAGATCGAGGCCGCGTTGGTCTCGGCCGGGGTGCTGGTGCGCGCCCAGGCCGCCGACTACGACGCCGGGCTCCCCGTCGACGCGGGCATCGGCAAGCTCGTCGCCACCCGGGCCGCGATCGGCGCGGTGGAGCAGGCCGTCGCGCTCGTCGGCAACAACGCCCTCAACCGCCGCAACCCCCTGGAGCGCCACCTGCGTGACGTGCTCTGCGCCCGCATCCACACCCCACAGGACGACACCATCCTCGCCGCGGCCGGCCAGGCCGCGCTGAACCGTTCCCAGCACACGAAGGAGCACACGTCATGACGGTCGAGTTCGTCGGCATGATCGGCACCCAGCACGCCTCGGAGATCCACGCGCCGTCCGGGCCCGTGATCGACCCGGCGTACACGCGCCGGTTTGCCCGCGCCCACGAGGACGGCGGCTTCGACCGGATCCTCATCGGCTACGGCTCCGGCTGGCCCGAGGGCGGCCAGGTCGCCGCGCACGTCGCCGCCCACACCGAGCGGCTCGGCCTGCTCATCGCGCACCGCCCCGGCTTCGTCGCGCCGACGCTCGCCGCGCGGCAGTTCGCGACCCTGGACCAGTTCAGTGGTGGCCGGGTTGCCGTGCACACGATCACCGGCGGCAACAACACCGAGCAGCAGCGCGACGGTGACTACCTCGACAAGGACGAGCGGTACGCGCGCACCGACGAATACCTGGAGATCCTGCGCCGGGCGTGGACCTCGCCGGAGCCGTTCGACTACGACGGCCGCTACTACCGCTTCGCCGACTTCGCCGCGCACGTCCAGCCGGCGCACCGTATCCCGCTGTTCTTCGGAGGGTCGTCGGAGGCGGCGTACCGGGTCGGCGGCAAGCACGCCGACACGTTCGCGCTGTGGGGCGAGCCGCTGAAGGAGACCGCGGAGCAGATCGCGTCCGTGCGGGCCGCCGCGGCCGCCGCCGGCCGCACCGACGTGCCCGGCATCAGCGTGTCGTTCCGCCCGATCCTTGCCCCGACCGAGGACCTCGCCTGGGAGCGGGCGCACTCGATCCTCGACACGATCACCAGTGGCGCGGCGAAGTGGCCGCAGCGCGCGTGGCGCACCAACGGCGCACCGGAGAACGTGGGCTCGCAGCGGCTGCTCGCCGCGGCCGCGAAGGGTGACCTGCACGACCGTGCACTGTGGACCGCACCGGCCAAGGCGACCGGCGCCGGCGGCAACTCGACCGCGCTGGTCGGCACGCCCGAGACCGTCGCGAAGGCCCTGCTCGACTACGTCGACATCGGCGTCACCACGATCCTGATCCGTGGCTACGACCCGCTGGACGACGCGATCGACTACGGCCGGCACCTGCTGCCGCTGATCCGCCAGGAGCTCGCACACCGTGAGCTCTCGAAGCCGGCTTCCCAGGCTGAGCCGGTCGCGGCGGGTGCCCGATGACCGCGACGATCGGCTCGCCCGTCGTGGCCGGCGCCCGCTGGGACCCGCCGGCCGCGATCGCGGTCCGCGGCACGGTGCTCATCCTGCCGGGCCGCGGCGAGCACGCCGGCGTCTACGACCGGTTCGGCCGCCGCATCGCCGCCGACGGCTACGCGGTGCGTTCCGCGACCCCGGAAACGGCTGTGTCGCTCGCCCAGGACGCGCCGGGTCCGGTCGTGCTCGCCGGCTCCGACACCGGCGCGCTGCACGCCCTTGCCGTCGCGGCCGCGCACCCGGACCTGTTCGCCGGGGTGGTCGCGGCGGGGGCCCCGGCGGCCGATGGGGTCACCGTGGACTGGGACGACGAACTGCAGGCCCGCACCGCGTGCCCGACCCACCAGGCGCGGCTGACCGGCGATACCGGCTTCCAGCGCGGGGCGCTCGCCCTGCCGGTGGCGGCGAACCTCCTCGCCCCGGCGCCGGTCGCGGTGCCGGTCCTCGTCCTGCACGGCGAGGCCGACACCGTCAGCCCCGTCGACGCCGCCCGGCGGCTCGCGGCGGACCTGCCGAAGGCCGAGCTCGCCACGGTCCGCGACGGCCGGCACGACGTGCTCAACGACGCCACCCACCGCACCGTCGCCGCGCACGTCGTGCAGTGGCTGGAGCGCCTGCGCGCCGACGCGGACGCGACCCCGATCCTCACCGTCCACCCGCACTGACAGCTCAAGGGGGACCCCGATGACCGTCACCGCCATCGAACCCGACCTGTTCCGCCAGCTGCTGCGCCGGCACGCGGCCGGTGTCGTGGTGATCACCGCGCCCGGCCCGTCCGGCCCGGCCGGGTTCACCGCCACGTCGTTTACGTCCGTGTCGCTGCACCCGCCGCTGGTGTCGTTCTGCCTCGACCGCCGCTCGTCGAGCTGGCCGACGGTCGAGGCCGCCGGCCACGTCGGGGTGCACGTCCTCGCCGACGCGCAGGAGCAGGTCGCGCGCCAGTTCGCGACCAGCGGCATCGACCGGTTCGCCGCCCCGACCCGCTGGCGGTCCGGCCCGCACGACGTCCCGGTCCTCGACGGCGCCCTCGCGGTCCTCGTCTGCCGGGTGGTGGAACGCGTCCACGCCGGCGACCACGCAATCGTGCTCGCCGAGCCGGTCCTCGGGGAACACCGGGAGGGCCTGCCCCTGCTGTACCACATGGGCCGCTACCTCAAGGCCGCCTGAGGCGGCGGGTGGCGACCGGACGCCTGGTCGCCACCCGCCTTGGCCCTGACCGTCGGCGTCGGTCAGGGAGGTTCGGGTCAGCCGGTGTAGACGCGGAACTCCGAGACCTGGCCGGCGGGCCAGCCGGTGTTGGCGGTGAAGTTCAGCCGCAGGTACCGCACGGACGTCGTGGTGGGCAGGGTGATGGTGACCGTGTTGGCCGCGTTCTGGTCGAACGTGTAGCCGCGCGAGCTCACGATGGTCGCGCCGGTGCTGCCGTCGGTGACCGACAGCGTCTGGGTGCGGGTGCCCCAGTTGGAGGGCAGGGTCAGCACGACCCGCCGCGCGGCGGTGGCGGCGCCGAGGTCGACCTGCAGCCACTGCGGCCACGCGTTGTTGGCGCTCTCCCAGTAGGTGCCGGTGTTGCCGTCGACGGCGTTGCCGCTGCCGTACACCTGGGTGTGGCTGCTCTCCGAGGTGGGTTTGCCCTGCGCCAGGTTGGTGGTGTTGTTCGGCGGCGCAGACGTGGTGACGGTGACCGCGTTGGAGGCGCCGGAGGTGTTGCCCGCCGCGTCGTAGGCGGCGACGACGAAGGTGTACGCCGTCGACCCGGTCAGCCCCGTCGCCGTGAAGGCGAGGCTCCCCGTAGTGCCGATGGCCACTGAACCCGAGCCGCTCACCCGGGAGATCCGGTAGCCGGCGACGCCCACGTTGTCGGTGGCGGCGTTCCAGGCCAGGGCGACGGTCGTGTCGGTGTTGCCGGTGACCCGCAGGTTGCCGGGGACGCTCGGCGCGGTCTGGTCGGGGCCGGTCGGGAACGGCACCGTGAACCGGGTCGCGGTCAGCGCGATCTGGCCCTTGAGCATCCGGCCGCCGTCGTTGGTGAGGCGCAGGTAGTAGTCCGACGAGCAGGGGGTGCCGTCCTCGTCGAGGGCGCGCATCCCGGAGTTGGTCGGCTGCCACGCCGCGCTCTCCGCGGTCTTGGCGATCTGGTTGCCCTCGTTGAACTCGTCGAACATCGAGATGTAGACGCTCGGCACGCCGGCGCGGGTGTGGTTGTAGAACTGCCGCCACATCAGCTCGCCGTGGCGGCGGTGGCCGGAGGCGAGGTCGCCGGGGATGATGCACGGCTGGTAGTCGATGCCACGGGCGTTGAGGTCGGCGAGGTCGGGCAGGACCCGGTTGGTGTAGAACCAGTCGGCGCCGTTGTTGTCGCTGATCCGGCCGACCATCCACGGCGAGATCATGTGGAAGGCGTGGTACACGTCGATGAAACCGGCGCGGGAGTCGTCGGTGCCGAGGCGCCAGTGGGTGGGCACGCCACCGATCACGTAGCAGCCCTGGTTCTTGAACCAGTTGATGACGTCCAGGCACTGCGCCGGGGTGAACGGACGGCCGTCGTCGTTGAAGCCGAAGCCCCAGATGCACACGACGGGCTTGCCGTTCTGCTTCGCGTAGGCGGGGGAGGCGGTGTACGCGGACATCTTGGTGGTCCAGTCGGTCTTGATCTCCGACTGCATGGTCAGCCACCAGGTGACGTCGTACATGATGTAGAACTTGCGCCCGGTGGCCTCGGCGGCGGTGCGGACCTTCGCCGCCATCGCGTCGCGGGTCGGTCCTTCGCCACCGAACGGGTTGAAGCGCTGCAGGGCCGCGACGTCGCAGCCGTTCTCCTGCATCCACCGGAAGTGGGTGTCGACGGTCTGCTGGTCGTAGGAGGAGAACAGGTTCGCCGGCTGGCCGTTGCCGAGGTTGGCGAAGTTCGTGCGGTACCCGCGCGTGAAGTCGCGCATGTCGGGCCAGCAGGTGATGGAGCAGGCGCCCGGGGCCGGCGGCTGGGACCAGTTGGGGCTGTAGTGCCACCAGCCGTTGATCGGCGCGCCGTCGCCGGGGGCGGCGAACCAGCCCTGGTAGCCGACGGTGACCTTGCCGACGACGTCGCCGGGCGGGCTGGCCGCCTCGGCGGCGGTGGTGGCGGCCGCGACCGGCAGGGCGGTGGCGGCCGTCCCGGCGAGCGCGGTGGTGATGACGGAGCGGCGGGAAACTCCCATGTGGACTCCTCGGGTGTGCCCGTCGGAGTGTCCGGCCCGCGCACGGCAGTTGACCGGCCCGATGGCGGTCGGGCGCGGCGATCGGCGCGGCGGGTGGGCACGTGCGACGGGGCGGGCGGGGGCGTTGCGTGGCGGGGCAGCGGGCAGGCGGGCCCGCGGACCGGCAACGAGCAGCCCACGCGTGTCACGGCGCGGTTGGCGGTGCTGGCATCGCATGTCGGCTTCTGCGCTGGAATCCTGCCAGCAACCCACAGCCCAACGCAATACTTCGATGCAATCGTCGCAAGATTACGACTGGTCCTGCTCGCCCTGTTGCATGTCGATGAATTCCCAGCTCACGATGGCATCGAGAAGGTTCTTCACCTGTTGGGTAAGATCCTCGATGGGTTTCGAGTGTGGCGGGGGCGGGCTTCACGGCCGAAGGCCGCCGAGGCAGGAGACAGGGAGACCGGTGACACCGACAGCAGCGCAGCGTTTCGCGGAGATCAACACGCCGCACCCGCCGACGGACGCGAAGGTCCTCATGCGGCGAGCGGTGGTCCTCGGCGGCAGCATGGCCGGCCTGATGGCCGCCAGGGTCCTCAGCGACCACGCCGACGAGGTCGTCATCATCGAGCGGGACGACACGGACGTCACCGCCGGGCCGCGGCCCGGGGTGCCGCAGGGCAGCCAGGTCCACGCGCTGCTGCCCGCCGGGCAGGTGCAGCTGGACCGCTGGTGGCCCGACTTCACCGAGCGCGCGGTCGCGGCCGGAGCGCCGGACGAGGGCCGCACCGACGCGAAGATCTTCATCAACGACGAGCTGCGGACCACCACCGAGCCGCCGCCGGAGAAGCCGATCCTCATCACCACCCGGCCGTTCCTGGAGGCCCAGGTCCGCCTGCGGGTCCTGGAGAACCCCAAGGTCCGGATGGTGTACGGGCGGGCCGAGGGCCTCCTGTTCGCCGACGGTCCCGACGGTGGTGTGGTCGGCGCCCGGTACGTGCCGACCGGCGACGGCGAGCCGGTGGAGCTCGAGGCGGACCTCGTCGTCGACGCGATGGGCCGCGCGAGCTCGCTCAACGACTGGCTCGAGCAGCGCGGCTGGCCCCGGGCCCCGATGCAGCGCATGCCCATCAAGCTCAACTACGCCTCGGCGCTGTTCCAGCGCGACCCCGCGGTCAGCGACACCTGGATCGCGATCTCGCAGACCACCCCGGCCAAGGACCGCATCGCCCGCATCGGCGGGGTCAGCTCCGTGGAGGGTGACCGCTGGATCGTGCTCGTCGCCGGATACGACGACGACCGGCCCAGCCGGGAGGTCGACGATTTCGCGAAGCGCTGCCGCCAGTACTTCCCGCAGATGTTCGGCGACATCGCCGAGCGCGGCACGATGATCGGCAACGTCATCACCTACCACCAGGCCGACAGCCGCCGCCGGGACTTCGACCAGCTCGACCGGCTGCCCACCGGGATCGTCGCGGCCGGCGACGCGGTCGCCTCGTTCAACCCCGTCTACGGGCAGGGCATGACGTCGGCGACGCTGCACGCGTCCTGTCTGTCGGAGTGGCTGCGCACCGGGCCCGACGTCGCCACCGAACCGGCCCGCGGCTACTTCGAGCGGGTCCGGGTCGTCGTCGACGCCGCCTGGCAGGTCTCGACGTTCGCCGACCTCGGCCTGCCGCACATCACCAGCGGCCAGCCCCGCGGCTACAAGGTCATCAAGTGGGCCAGCGAGGTCATCCTCAAGGCGTCCATGACCGACGACAAGACCAGCCAGCGGCTCAACCGCGTCACCACGATGCTGGACCACCCCAACGCCCTGGCCAGTCCTGGCCTGCTGCTGCGCGCGCTGCGCCTGAAGTGGTTCGGCGGGGCCAAGGCTTCGGCCTGACCCGGCGGGGGCGTCAGCTGACCCAGATGAGGACGCTGTCGCCCTCCGCCGCGGCGGCGTGGAAGAACGCGGCCAGGGCCTCGTAGGACTGCCGCAGGTAGTCCAGCGAGGTCGGGTCGTGCCAGATCTTCGGATACACGTCGTCGGCGATGAGCGCGGCCGGCTCGTAGTGCGCGGCGAGGGACCCGAACGGGGTCGTGTCGAGGAACGCGGCGGCGGTCGCCACCTCGTCCGGGGTGAGCACCCGCGGCGAGTCGTAGCCCCACTGCTCGTCGGTGATCGGCACCCCGCCGCTGATCACGTCGACGGGCGCGTCCACCTGCGCGAGCAGGAACTCCAGGCCGCCCCACGCCTTGTCGATGTCGATGTGCGGCCGGTCGGTGATCTGGTCGTTGGCGGCGAAGTGGTCGGTCCGCAGCAGGTCCCGCAGATCGGCCAGGTCGCCGTCGCGCAACCGCGCGTACTGCGTGATCATGCTCATGAGGCGCGATCGTAGCCGAGCGCCCGGCGTGCCTCACCGACCTGGCGTGCGACACCGGCCGCGCCGTGCTCCTCGGCGAGCCGGGCCGCCCGGTCAAGCAGGTCCGGGACCTCGTCCGGGCGGCCGTCGGCGGCGGCCACGTAGGCCAGGCCGACGAGGTTCGCCGCGACGCCGGCCTGATGACCGAGCTCCTCCCGCAGCCGCGCCGAGGCGAGCAGGTGGTCCCTGGCCTCGTCGAGGCGGCCCGCCAGGTGCGCGGAGATGCCCAGGTGGCGCAGCACGTAGGACAGGGTCAGCCGGTCGCCGGCGGCGCCCGCGAGGGTCCTGGCCCGCTGCAGTGCCGGCACCGCCGCGTCGTCGTCCTGGCGGACCACCTGGTGGAAGCAGCCGATCCAGAACAGCGCCTCGCCCTCACCCCGGGCGTCGCCCAGCTGCTGGTAGAGCTGGGCGGCCCGGGAGAACAGCGGCAGCTCCTGCGGGTCCTCGACGCGGTCCCGCAGGAACCGGGCGTGCACGACCCTGCCCCGGGCCAGGTGCAGGTCCGCCTCGACCGCGTCGAGCTCGCGGTCGGCGGCGGGCAGCGCCTCGTGGTCGTCGCCGAAGACGCTCCGCTCGTACAGCTCCCGGGCCCTCGCCAGGCGGTGCTCCGCACTCATCCGGCAAGCATAGGACCCGGTGAATCAGATCCGGGCGAGTCGCCGGGCCCGCAGGTGCCCGATCGTGAGCAGCACCACGGCGATCGCGCCGAACACCGCCGTCTGCGGCCGCAGCTCCACCGGCGACACCCCGTTGATGCTGCCGCCGCCGAACAGCGACGGGATGTGCAGCGTGGCGTTCAGCATCATCGCGACCGTCAGGCAGGCGACGGCGATCGGCAGCCGCGGGTCGACGGTCACCCCGGCGGTGAGCGCCAGCAGCAGCGCGAACGGATACAGCAGCGCGCTCGCGGGGTAGAAGTAGCCCCCGACCATCTGGTTGAAGCCGAACCCCAGCAGCAGCACGAGCGGCACGACGACCAGCCAGACCGCGGAGGTGCGCCGCCGCCCGGGGGTCCGGTCCGCGAGGCTCAGCCCGGCGAGCACCGCGAACGCGGTGACGAGCTGCCACGGCAGCTCGCCGTGCATGACCGGCGCCGCGATCCACAGTCCGGTCAGGACGGTCGTGACCACGGTCTGCCCGAGGACCAGGGCCACCATCGCGGCGATCCCGAACGCGACCCCGGCGCCGTAGCGGGCGATGTTCGCGACCGGCATCACCGCGTCCATCGTGAACAACTCCAGGATGGACAGGAGCGTCGAGGCGACCGTCTGGCCCAGCAGGACCAGCACGCCGATGCGCAGCGCCTCGGACCACACCTCGCCGGGTGCGCGCCGCCGCCGCAGGCCGAACCGCTCCCGCGTCCCCTGCGCGAGGATGCTCACCGACTCGCGGAGGTTGGGCCGGCGGCGGTCCGGCTCGGCGGCGTCGAGCAGCGTGCCGAGCAGCTCGTCGCCGCGCTCCGCCCGCCACGCCTTCGGGTAGGCCCGCAGCAGCGCCCGGTATCGCCGGGCGAGGACCGTCTCGTCGCTCATGCGGGGCTCACCGCCGTGCTGATGGCGCGGCGCCGGGCCGTCGCGTTGGTGACGACCTTCGCGGCGGCCGCGAGCCGGGTCGCCTCGTCCTGCAGTGCCGTGCCACCGTCGGTGGTGAGCGCGTAGTAGCGCCGGGCCCGCCCGTTGACGATCTCCTCGTTGACCACCTCGACCAGCCCGGCGTCGGCGAGCCGGTCCAGCACCGCATACAGCGATCCGGCGGCCAGCCGCACCGCGCCGTCGGACAGCGCCTCGACCCGCTTGATGATGACGTAGCCGTGCAGCGCCCCGTCCAGCAGCGAGGCGAGCACGAAGTAGCTCGGCGACCGGAGTTGTATAGTCATGTAAGAAGAGTATCCGTGTCGCGTGTCCATCGCAAGCATTCATTCACGCGACTCGCTGTTACGGTCTTGGACCGGCCGCCCGTAGCGTGACGTGCAACGGCATCGGCCTTGGAGGTCGCCATGCGACGTGCACTCGGTGTTCTCGTCGCCGCGACGGGTCTGCTGTTCGTCGCCTCCCCGGCGTCGGCGTTCGCGCACAACGCCGTCCACGACCGCTGGCTGCACCTCGTGCTCGACGGTCTGACGCTCGCCGTCGTGACCGCTCCACTGTGGACGGCGTATCTCTGGGGCGGCGCCCGCAGGAGGCTGCTGCTGGGGCTCGTGGCGGTGGTGCAGCTGCCGGTGGCCGTGATCGGCTTCGTGCCGATCGCGACCCCGTGGATCCACCTGGCCGCGTTCGGCATCGCGCTGGGTCTGACCGCGTTCTCGCTCTGGTGCGTGCACCGCCCGGCCCCGGCGCCCGCCGCCGCTGTGGTCGGCGGCGCCCTCCCGCTCAGCGGTGGCTGATCCGGCCCGCCTCGCACACCAGCCAGCCGCCCGTGCCGTACGCGACCCGCCCGCCGGCCTTACGGTGCAGGTACCCGGCGCACAGGCCGGGCGCCGCCGTACCCTCGAAATCCACCACCGCCGCCCGCCGATGCACCCGGTACAGCCTGATATCCGGCATTTCCGACATGTCAGCAACATAGCGGGCGGCGGCGATGCACGTCGTCGCGACGCACCGGCGATCACCGGCGCGACAGCGGGTCACCCGATGATGCGGCGCCCGGCGTAGAACGCGTAGACCTTGGCGATCCGGACATGATCCCCCGGGTGCGGGGCATGGATCATCATGCCGTCACCCAGGTAGATCCCGACGTGCCCGGAACTGGGAAACACCAGGTCTCCCGGCTGCAGTTGCGCGCGGGACACCGACCGTCCACGGCCGATCAGGCCGCCGGTCTGGTGCGGGAGTTTGATACCGGCCCGGGCATAGCTGGCCACGACCAGCCCCGAGCAGTCGAACCCGTTCGGCCCGGCAGCGGCCCATACGTAGGGCTTGCCCAGTTGGGCCTTCGCGTACGCCAGAACGGCGCTCACCGACCCGGCGACGACCGGCGTCTGCGTCTGCGGCGCCGCGGGCTTCTTCGGCTTGGTCGTCGTCTTGGGCTTCGTGGCCTTCGGTTTCGTGGCCTTCGGGTCGGTTGTCTTCTGGACCGTGTCCTTCACGGCGGTCAGCTTGACCTCGGTGACCGGCCGGACCGGCGGCGTGCGCCGTTCAAAGAACCGCTCGGCCCGCAGCACCGGCGTCCGGGCGGCGACCTGTTGCGGTATGTCGGCCTCGGCCGGCGCCGTGGCGGCGACCGCGGGTGGTGCGGGAAGTACGACAGCGGACAGGACTATTGAGACCGCAACGAGGCGGCGAACTGAGGACAGAACGTGCTCCCACGGTAGGTCCAGGACTCAGCTGTGCATCCTGCGGGCCAACGTCCGACCCAGCCCCGTTCAAGCAAGGGCTTTCCAGGAACCTGGACAAGGCGAAACGGTTGTCTACAACCGGAAAGAACCCCGGGTGTAGTTCGGAACCTATTCGCTCCAGGGAGATCAGCTAGCGTTCACCATCGATCTCACACGCGATGTCACCCCGGCCGACGGCGCGTCGCTACGCCGGTTTGCGCTGAGGATCCGGGCCGCCGCGGCGGTTCACGAGGGGTGTGACCTGGTGGATGTCGTGGCGAAGCCGCAGTGCCGCGATCTCGGCCTGGTCCGGTGGCCCCGGGGTGGCCAGCAGCTCACTGAGCTCCTGCAGGTAGAGCTCGTGGCCGGACGGTGACACGAGGAAGAGCATCCGGGCCGGCTCGGACCCTGGGTTGAAGAACGCGTGCGGGCATCCGGCGGGCACGAACATGAAACTTCCCGGCCCACCCCGGAACACCGTGGCCCCGGTCTCCGACTCCCAGGTGCGCCAGTCGCCGCCGACCGGGGCGGCCGGTTGGAAGGCGAGCAGGTCGAGCTCGCCTTCGAGGACATAGAACACCTCCTCGGCCTGGTTGTGCAGGTGCGCCCCGACGTCGAAGCCCGGCGGCACCTCCGCCTCGAACGTCGACCAGATCTTCGACTGGTCGGCGCCCGCCTTCAGGGTCATGGTCTGGATCCTGCGGCCGCCACCGGGTGGCACCAGCAGTCCGTCGGTCATGTCTGCCCACTTTCTGTGCTCAGGGTTTCCAGCCGGTCTCGCGGAGCCAGGTCTCCAGCCGCATCAGGCCGGAATGGTCCGCCCGCAGCTGGGAGAGGTCCGACAGCTCGGAGGGGTGCTCGTTGAAGAACGCGAACATCTGGGCCAGTTGCTCGTCGAAGGCGCGGATCCGTTCGATGGGCGTCTGGCGGAACCGGGCCGGCAGGCCGCAGACCCGGCCGAAGGTCTCGGCGATCTCCGGCGGAGTCAGGACGTCCCCGGCGATCTCGACGGTCCGGCCGACGAACTGGTCGGGCCGGTCGAACGCGATCGCCGCGAACGCACCGATGTCGCGGACCGAGATCAGCTGCATCGGCAGCTCCGGCCGGACGGCGAGGTTGACCACCAGCTCGCCGTCCTCCAGGACCGGGCGGTTGTATGTGGCGAAGTTGTCCATGAAGGAGACGGGACGCAGCACGGTCGCCCGGAGCCCGGTCGCGTGGATGTGCTCCTCGATCCGTGCCTTGCTCTCGTAGTAGGGGATGCCCGACCGGGCGCCCGCGCCGTTGAGCGAGCTGTACACGAGATGCTCGACGCCGGCATCCCGGGCGAGATCGGCCACCGTCTTGCCGCGCCGTTCCTCCGCCACCACGCCTTCGAGGCTGATCCTCGGACCGACCATCATGGTCAGCACCAGGAAGACCCCGTGCACGCCCTCCATCGCCGTCCGGAGCGACACCGGATCATCGAGGTCACCGACGACAAGGCCGGCCCCCGCCAGCTGCAGCGCCCTGGCGGCGGGCGAATCGGCGTCGCGCACCAGCGCGTGGACGCTCCGGCCACGGTCGAGCAGCTGCCGCGCGGTCGCACCACCCTGCTGGCCGGTGGCGCCGATGACCAGGACCGGTCCCTTGTGATCTGGCATGCGAAGCTCCTACGTCTCCGGGCCCGGAGGATCATGGCCGTCATCGGCAGGATAGTGAGACCTGACCCCTCCGGTCCTGGCACTGATACTGCTAGCCTGCGGTCTGTTCACCGTCCACTGCGGACTGGAGTCAGCTCGGCGTGACGAACGGCCGCGAGACCCCGCAGTCGGCACGCCGTGCCGAGCTGGCCGCGTTCCTGCGTGCCCGGCGGGCGCGGCTGCGGCCGGCCGATCTGGGACTGCCGGAGGACGACCAGCCCGGCCGGCGCCGCACTCCTGGCCTGCGGCGCGAAGAGGTCGCCCGGCTCTGTGGGGTCAGCGTCACCTGGTACACCTGGCTGGAACAGGGCCGGAACATCGCGGCGTCGGAGCAGGTGGTCGACGCGCTGGCCCGGGCGTTGCGCCTCGACCCCGACGAACGCCGCCACCTGCGCGGCCTGGCCGGTCTCGCCACGGCGCCGGGCGAGACGTCCGTCGGTGCGGTGCTTCCCCGGCTGCAGCGGCTGGTCGACGCGGCCGCCCCGAACGCCGCGTCGATCTATGACCTGCACCTCGACTACGTGGTGTGGAACACGCCCTACGTGCGCCTCCGGAACGACCCCGCGGCGCTGCCCGACGACAGGCGCAATCTCCTGTGGATGATGTTCACCGACGTGGAGAACCGTGCCCGCATGGTCCGCTGGGAACCGGCCGCGCGCGCGGTGCTCAGCCAGTTCCGGGCCGCCGCCGGCCAGCGCCCCGGCGACCCGCGATTCGCGATCATGGTGGCGGCGCTGACCGAGGCCAGCGCGGAGTTCCGGCAGTGGTGGGCGGAGCACCCCATCCGCCAGTTCCGGCCGGCGACGGTCGAGCTCGAGCACCCCGAGATGGGCCGGCTCGAGCTGGAGATGTTCCAGCTCCGCCCGGTCGAGCACGCCGACCTGCTCATGGTCCTGCAGGTGCCCGTGCGGGACGCCGCGAAGACCTGAGGGGTCAGGCGCGGTGCAGCAGGGCGTCGCCGACGGCGCCGTACGGGCGGGTGGCGGTGGCGCAGGTGCCCTTGGTGCGCAGCGCCGACAGGGTCAACGTGCGGGCCGAGGTGAGGTCGACGTCGAGCGGGGCCGAGGCGGTCCGGCTCACCGACACCGTCGCCGCGTCCTTGCCGTCGACCTCGACGACGAGCTTCACCACGACGTCCTTCGGGGCGACGGCGTCCAGCCCTGCGGTGCCGGTGAAGCGCTTGAACTTGCCGTCCAGCGCGAACGTCACCACCGACGCCTTGCCCTCGCAGCCGACCCAGAAGCCGGTCGAGTTGGCGAAGTGCACGCCGTTGAGGGTGCTGTCGTACGGGCGGCCCGACCCGCCCTGGTCGGCGGCGGTGCGGTCGGCGTCGTACAGCGGGACGTCGGCGGTCGCGGCGGCCTCCGCGTCCTTGCGGACGCCGTTGAGCCACGGTCCGGCGATACCGGCGCAGGTGGCGAGCACCCCGAGCACGAACGACAGGGTGCCGAGCCAGGCGACGAGCCGTCCGCGCGGCAACGACGATCCCACGACGGGCAGGCCGACCCGGTGCAGCTGCGCGACCCGCTGCCAGGTCGCCGGGTCGACGACGCCGGCGCGGTTGGCGAAGTCGAGGCGGTTGAGCTGGAAGGGGGCCGAGAGATCGAGGAAGCTGTTGTAGGTGGCGCGGCGGTCCCAGGTGCGGGTGGGGATCTCGAGGTGGTCGTGCCGCTGGCTCTTGTCCTGGCTGGTGATCTTCAGGATGGTGTACGAGCGCCCGTCACCGCCCAGCACGAGCGCGGGGCGGCGCTTCTCACCCTCGCCGTCGCGGTAGGGCACGGTCGCCCACCAGATCTCGCCTGGCTGCGGGCCGCGCCCGCGGGGGCCGCCGGCGCCGGCGCGGCTGAGGATGCCGGCGACGACCCATCCGGCGACCCCGGCGACCACGAGCACGACACCCAGCGTGAACACCGTATTCGCCAGCATCGCTGCCCAACCCCCCCGGAGACTGAGGCACCGATCTTGCCAGAGTCGTTGTGTGAAGGGAATCCAACCGGGGCAAAGGTACGCAATGGCGGAACTCCAGTGGCTCGGCGTCATCCGGCACGGGCAGTCGACCGGAAATGTGCTTGCACAACAAGCCGAGCAGGATGGACTGGAGGAGATCGCCATCCCGGAGCGCGACGCCGACGTGCCGCTGTCCGACCTCGGCCGCGAGCAGGCGGCGGCCGCCGGCCGGTGGATCGCCGGGCTGCCCACCGGGGAGCGGCCGCACGTGGCGGTCGTCTCGCCATACCTGCGGACCCGGCAGACCGCGGAACTGGCCCTCGCCGGGACGGGCATCCCGGCCGTGTTCGACGAGCGCCTCCGCGACCGCGAGCTCGGCGTCATCGACCTGCTCACCACGCGCGGCGTCGAGGCCCGGCTGCCGCAGGAGGCGGCCAGGCGCCGCCGGCTCGGCAGGTTCTACTACCGGCCACCCGGCGGCGAGTCCTGGGCCGACGTGCTGCTGCGGCTGCGGTCACTGCTCGGCGACGTGCGGTCCGAGCACCCCGGCGGCCGGGTCGTCCTGTTCGGCCACGAAGCGGTCATCATGCTCGTGCGATACCTGGTGGAAGGCCTCGACGAGGCAAGCCTGACGGAGCTCGCGCACGCCACGGCACTGGGCAACTGCTCCCTCAGCAGCTGGCGGTCCGACGGCGACGGGCTGCGGCCCGAACGCTTCAACGCGCCCCTCTTCCCATGATCCGGAAGACCCTGTGCACCTCTGGGTGGGCTAGGTCTTCCGGATCACGAGGAAGTGCGGTTAGCTGTGCGCCGTGGCGAGCCGATTCGTGGACGAACGGGAGATCATCGACGCCGGCGGGCTGAGCCCGATCGAGCGCGAGCAGCTGCGGGCCGCCGGCCGGTTGTACGACGGCGAGGACCTCGACGCCGAGGCCCGGCTCGCCGACGACGACCACGACGAGGCCAGCTTCCGCGGGTTCTGCACCCTGTGGCGGGTCGTCGACGGCGCCGAGGCGCGGTTCGACGCGTGGCTGTACCAGGTCGACAGCGGCACCATCTTCCGCGCCGGCACCACCGAGGTCGTCGCCGAGGTCATCCAGTTCGGCCTGGAGTGCGCCGACCCCGAGGTGCGGCGGGAACTCGGTCCCGCCATGGTCGCGGCCGGCATCCTGCCGAAGTCGGACCTGTCCTATCCCGAGTTCGCCGAGCTGCTGCGCGACCAGGAACACTGACAAACCAGGCAACCCCCCGCGGTGCCCGCGGTGTCAGGTGGTTGTGGCAACGGATGTCGAGGGATACCGCGAGTACGTGACCGGCCGGCTGCCGGCGCTGCGCCGGGTCGCGTACCTGCTGTGCGGTGACTGGCACACGGCCGACGACGTGCTGTCCGCGTCCCTGGTCCGGCTGCTGCTGCACTGGCCGAAGGTGTCGGCGGCGGACAACGTCGACGGCTACGTCCGGCAGGTTCTGGTGCGCACGATGCTCAACGAGCGCCGCCGCCCATGGCGCCGCGAACGCACCCTCGCCGCGCTGCCGGAGCCCGCGCCGATTTCGGGCGGCAGCGACGCCGTCGACGAACGGGTGTCGCTGCTGGCGCTGCTCGACGAGCTGCCGGCCCGCCGCCGTGCCGTGGTCGTGCTGCGGTACTGCTGCGACCTGTCCGTCGAGGAGACCGCGCGGGAACTCGGGTGCAGCCCCGGCACGGTCAAGAGCCAGGCGGCGCGGGCCCTCGACACGTTGCGGGAACGCATTTCCGTTCAGGAGGAGTCACCGTGGACCAGCTGACCGATGCCCTGCGCGAGCTCGACCCTCCGCTGCCGCCGTCGCCCGTGGACCTCGACGCCGTCGTGCGGCGGGCGCACCGGCACCGGCTCCGCACCCGGGCGTTCGTGACCGCGGTGGTGGCGGGGCTCGCGCTCGCCGTGGCGGTGCCGCTCACCGGCGGCGGTGCCGGCGACGACAGCGCCGCGCGGCTCGCGGCGTGCGCGCCGCCGGCCGGCGACGGGGCCTCCGAACCGTCGGACGACGAGGTGATGGCGCAGGCCAGGGCGAGGCTCCACGTCGTGGGGGCGGCGCCACTGACGATGGCGCTCGACGCCCCGCTGCGGCAGGCGCTGCCGGGTGCGACGCTGCTGGACGCGGTCACCTGCGAGCCGGGGTTCTCGTTCCGCCCTGACGGTGAGGTGCTCGTCGCGGCGATCGTGGTGGTCGACGGCGCCGGCCCGGCCCGGGTCGAGGTCCGGGTCTCGCGCGAGCCCGCGTCGGCCGAACGTGCCTGCATCCGGGACGAGGAGACGGCCACCTGTGTGCGGGAGGAACAGCAGGACGGCACCGTCGTCCACCGGTCCAGGGTCGACTACGGCGGGGGCGCGGTCCTGCTCACGGTCGACACGTATCGTCCTGACGGCGTCCACGTCCAGGTGTCCGCCGGCAACTTCCTTGCGACCGGCGGGCCCGTCACGACGACGCGGCCGGTGCCGCCGCTGGACGAGGCGGCGCTGTGGGCCCTCACCCAGATCGAACAGCTGACGCCGTGACCGCGCAGGCGACAGCGATGCGCTCGAGGTGACGCAGCAGCGCCTCGGTGTCGGCGGGGGAGATGTGCGCGGTGTCGGTGTGCGCGGTGCAGCGCAGCCCGGTCGCGGTGTCCTCGACGTCGAGGATCATCGGCTCGAACCCGGGCGCCGCCCGCCGGACCACCCAGCCGAACGCCGACCGTGACAGCGTCGCCTCGATCTCGCCGGCGGTCGGCTCCGGGCCGCCGGCGGACGGGTCGCGGCGGTCGTTGAGGAAGCAGCCGATCTCCAGGCGCTCCCCGCGCTCGGCGCCGACCCGGTCGACGAGGGCGAACAGGTCGCGCTGGTCGAAGTACGCCAGCTTGTACGCGGTCGTCGCGGCGCGCCGGGCCTGCGGCAGGACGTCGTCGAAGTCCAGGCCGGCGACCGGCACCCGGCACAGGCCGGCCTGCACGGCGGTGCAGACCACGTCGGCCAGCCCGGGCCGGAAGCGGTTGCTCACCAGGGGTCGCACGACGACGGGGTCGATGCCGCACGTCGCGTGCACGGCCATGGCGAACACGGCGAGGAGCACGGCCGAAGGGTCGGCGCCGGTCCGGGCGGTCAACGCCCGCAGCGCGAGCGGCAGCGCGGCCGAGTCGAAACCGGCCCGCCAGAACCGGGGTCGTTCGGGTCCGGCCGGGGCGCGGAACCGGGCCGGTGGCATGGTGCGCAGGATGCCCTCGAAGTGCCGGAGCGCGGACTCGTTCTGCCGCCGCCCCGCGGGCGACGCCTGCCACTGCGCCTGCTCCAGCGGCTGCCGCCCGGCAACGGGTGCCGAGGACCGCGCGGCGACGTCGCGGAGCATCGCCTGGGCGCCGGCGCCATCGGCGGCGAAGTGGGAGATCAGGGCAACGACGTGGCTGGGCACGCCGTCGCGCAGGACGACCGCCATCCGGATCGGGTACTCCACCGTGAAGTCGAGGTCCGTGTCGCGGTACCGCCCCGCGAGGGCCTCGGCAACGTCGGACGGGTCGGCGCCGCTCGTGTCGTACACCTCCAGCAGCGAGACACCGGAAGCATGGACCTCCTGCGTGGGAGTGCCACCGCCGGCCGGGATCCGCAGGAGCGTGCGCAGCGTCGGGTGGCGGCTCAGGTGGTGGCGCAGTTCGCCGGCCACGTCCTCGACGGTGGTGCCGGGCCGCAGCGGCAGCGCGCCACCGATCGGCATCCAGTGCCCGAGGGTGCGCACCGCGTTCCAGCTCTCGATCTGGCCCCATGACAGCGGTCCGCTGCCGGCGCCGGGCCCCTCGAACGCGACGGTGACACGATCGGCGAGTAGGAGCTCCATGGCGGCGGAGCCTAGCGATGCAGGCGCGCTCCTTTCAGGATCCGGTCCACGGCGTTCTTCGGCCCGTGCACGGCGATCCCGACGACCCGGAGATCTGCCTGGTGGACGGCGCGGACGGCGGCCCGGTTGTCCTCGTCGTTGCCGGTCTTGAACAGCTCCTCCGTGAACGTTGCACACGCGACCGAACGTTCCACGGCGCGGCGGTGCGCGGCCGCGAGGGTCGCCGCGTCGCCCTCGAAGACCATGACGGGCTGGCCGAACATCGGCAGGTACCGGGTGCCGTCTGCGTCGACGTAGTCCTCGCCGAGCAGCTGCGGTGCCGTGCCGGCGATGCCGCTGACGACGAACGCGGTCACGTTGAGGCGCTGCCAGGTCGCCAGGTCGTCCCGCAGCAGCACGGCGATCTTCGTGGGGAACGTCATGGCCCCAGCGTGCCGGTCCTGACCTGGGCGGTCTTGTACGTTGTGCACATGGAGCTCGTCACCGCATGGCGGCCCAGGGTGCCCGGCATCGCCGAGGTGTTCCACGCGCATTTCGTGGACCACGCCTATCCGCCGCACGTCCACGACGCGTGGACGCTGCTCATCGTCGACGAGGGCGCGATCCGCTTCGACCTGGACCGGCACCACCGTGGCGCGGCCGGCTCGTCGGTGACCCTGCTGCCGCCGAACGTCGCCCACGACGGCCGGGCGGCGACCGGCGACGGCTTCCGCAAGCGGGTGCTCTATCTCGACACGAGCGTCCTGGACGCGGGACTCGCCGGCGCCGCCGTGGATCGTCCCGGGGTCGACGACCCGCTGCTGCGGCAGCGCATCCATCAGCTGCACCTCGCCCTGGACGCGCCCGGGGACGAGCTGGAGGCGGAGAGCCGCCTCGCGTTGATCCGGGACCGCCTGCGCGGCCACTTCGGCCGGCTCGCCGCGCCGGCGGCGCTGTCGAGAGGGCTCGCCGGTGAGCTGCGGGACCTCCTCGACGTGCGGACCCGGGAGGGCATCACGCTGCAGGAGGCCGGCGCGCTGCTGCAGTGCCATCCCGGGCACCTGGTGCGGTCGTTCACCGCGACGTTCGGCCTGCCGCCGCACCGGTACCTGGTGGGCCGCCGGGTCGAGCAGGCCCGCCGGCTGCTGCTGGACGGCCGCCGCCCGGCCGACGTGGCCGCGGAGGTCGGGTTCCACGACCAGTCACACCTGCACCGGCACTTCGTCCGGCACGTCGGGGTCACCCCCGCGCGTTACGCCGCCCAGGGCGGGGTGCCGAACACGCTGCCGTCGGCGCGGTAGGCGGTGAAACCGGCGGGGACGGTGACGTGCACCTCGGCGGGCCCGGCGCCCGGGTTGTGCACCTCGATCGGCTCGCCGGCCGGCACGACGACCGAGTCGCCGGCGCCGAGCACCTCGCCGCCGGGCGTGACCCGCAGCTGCCCCGACAGCACCATGAACACCTCGTCGCGGTCGATGCTGTGCGGCATCGACTCGTGGCCGGCGGCGACGGTCAGCCGCCACGCGCAGACCTGCCGGGAGCCGTTGCTGGGCCCCGCGAACACCGTGAACTGGGAGCCGTCGAGCTCGAATCGCGGCGCGTCGGCCGCACGGACGATACTCATGCTTGTCCTCTCATTCCGTCTCGGTGCCGCTAAAACTAAACCAGGTTTCGTACTTTGTAAACGGGGTTTCGTATGTCCGATCTCACGCCCGACGAGCTCCGGGCGATGCCGCTCGGCCGCCTGCTGCTGCACGCGCACCGGCGGGCCCAGGCGGCGTCCCTGGCGAAGCTGCAGGCCGGCGGGCACGGGGAGATCCGCCTCGGGCACGTGCCGGTCCTCACGAACCTGGATCCGCAGGGCACGCGGATCACGGACCTGGCGGCGAAGGCGGGCATGACCCGGCAGATGGCGGGCCGCCTGGTCAAGGAGCTCGAGGCGACCGGGTACGTCTCCAGCCGGCCGGACCCGAGCGACCAGCGGGCGGTGATCGTGGCGCTGACCGGGCGGGGTGCGGCGTTCCTCGCCGATGCGCCGGCGGCGATGGCGGCGGTCGACGGCGACTTCGCGGCGCTGCTCGGGGTGGATGAGCTGGCCCGGCTCCGGGAGTCGCTGCTGCGGATCAGTGGGAGCTGAGGCGGTGCGGCCGGCCGTCAGGCAGCGGTGTCGGTGGCGAGGCGGAGCTGCCGCAGCCGGCGATCGGCGGCAGCGGCATTGCGGTGCAACCGGTCTGTCTCCGCGCTGAGCAGGTCACGCCCGGGGACGGTGAGCCGGTAGTAGCGCCGCAACCGCGACGCCACGACCTCCTCCCGGTCCACCTCGATCAGCCCGTCGACCCGGAGCCGGTCGAGGATGCCGTAGAGCGTGCCGGCCTGCAGACGGACGCGGTTGTCGGAGATTCGCCGCACGTCCTCCAGGACGCTGTAGCCGTGCTGCGGTTCGGCCGCGAGGGCGGTCAGCACGAGGAACGTCGGTTCACGTAACGGTACGCCAGTCATATCCATCACTATATTCATATCATCGGTATATACCATCGACCGATCGGTCAGCCGTTCGTGGGACTGATGTTCGTCAATCCTCCGGTGGCGTTCGTGACGCTGTTGGAGGTATAGACGACGTTGAGGTTGCCGGCGCATTTGGACGTCGACGTCACGTTGACCGCGTAGCGGCCCACCCCGCCGAGGTCGGACACGTTGTCCCGCCACACGTTGCCGCAGCCCGAGCCGGCGACGGGGTTGTGCGTCTCGTACCCGTTGGCGAAGGTCCCCGGCGCGGCGAACGTGCCGGTGTTGCCCTGGATCAGGTAGCCGGTGCCCTTCACGTCGACCCAGGAGTCGGCGGAGTTCTGGCCGGCGATGCCGCGACCGTCGAAGGTGTTGCCGCGGATGACGCCGCCGACGGTGCCTTCCTTGACGTCGATGTGCTCCGCCGCCACGTACGGGCCGATGCGGTTGTTCAGCACCTGCACCCGGTCGGAGCGGTCGACGCCGTCGCTGTTGCCGTGGCAGGCCCAGTTCGAGTTCGCGGAGCCGAGGTAGACGCCCTCGCCGTACGCGGGCTGCGCCGTGCCGGTGTACTCGACCGTCGAGTTGCGGATCACACCGTCCGATGAGGACCGTCTGAAGTGGACGCCCTCGTCGCCGATGTGGTGCACGTACAGGCCGTCGATCGTCACGTGCGGCGAGTTGTCGAGGACGACGCCCTTCTTGGCGTCGGCGACGGTGAAGCCGGTGAGGTTCCAGTAGGGCGCGCCGGCGAGCCAGAACCCGTAGCCGGGGTCCCAGCCGGGCGTCGGGGTGGGGCACGACGGGCCGCTGCCGGCGCTGGTGGGGTTGGTCAGGACCGCGGTGCGGGGCCCGGTGACCGTGATCGGCGCGGCGGCGGTGCCCGGGGTGGTGCCGATGAACGAGCCGTCGTAGACCCCCGGCGCCAGCCGGATCGTCTGGCCGGGCCGGGCACCCGCCAGGGCGGCCTGCAGCTGCGCCGCCGTTGAGACATCCACAGTGGACCCGCTCGTCGGCGGCGTCGACGGGGACGGCGAAGGGGAAGTGGAAGCCGACGGGGAAGCGGAAGCGGAAGGCGAAGGCGAGGACGAGGAGCGGGACGGCGACGGGGCCGGGCCGCCGGCACACGGTGCGCCGTTGACCGTGCAGTTCAAGGGCGTCCCGGTGCCGCTGACGTTGAACCCGAAGCGGACCGTCGCGCCGGTCGCGACGGTGCCGTTCCAGGACGCGTTGGCGAACCGGTGGTGCTGCCCGGCGCTGGTGCGGGTGGAGTCCCAGGAGCTGCTGACGGTCGCGCCGGCCGGCAGGTCGAACTCGACGACCCACCCGCTCGCCGCGGCGTCGCCCCGGTTGGTGACGGCGAACTCGGCGCCGTATCCGCTGCTCCACACCGACGTCTGCGCGAACACGGCCGTCAGCGACGCCGACGCGGCAGCCGCGGTCAGGGGTGCAGCCAGCAGGATCACCGCGCCGGCGGTCCCGGCCAGCAGGAACGTGCGCGAGATACGCATCGATCACCCTAACGTCGCAGCGCCCGTTGGGTGATTAGTTAACAGTCTTTACAACTCTTGGTCAATGCCTTCCGCCGAAAAACCCAGCGCCAGGTTCACGAGGGTGGCCGAGCACGCGTGGACCTGCGCGATCGACACCCGCTCGTCGGGGCAGTGCCCGTAGCCCACGCCCGGGCCGTACTGCACCGTCGGGATGCCGCCGATGTTGGTCAGCAGCCGCAGGTCGGAGCCGTACGGCGCGCCGACGACCGACGGCGGCGGACCACCGTGGGTGGCGACGGCCGCGTCGAGCACCCGCCGGACCAGGTCGGTGCCGTCGGGGCAGCGGCCGGAGGCGAACTGCCCGCCCCACCACTCGACCGTCACCGGGTGCTCCTTCAGCCACGGGTCGCCGGCGCAGGCCTCCGCGACCGTGCGCTCGAACGCCGCGCGGGCCTCCTCCACCGGCTCGTCGAGGGCGACTCCGAACCGCCCCTCGGCGACCAGCAGGTCGGGGACCGTCGAGGCCCAGTCGCCGGCCCGCACGGTGCCGATCTCCAGGGGGTACGCGATGTCCCAGCGCGCCATCATGGGGTCGACGACCCGGTTGCGGGACGCCTCCAGGGCCCGGAGCACGGGGAAGATGAGCTGGAACTTCTCCACCGCGCTGACCCCGCTGGTGCGCGCGCACGCGTGCGCGGCCAGGCCCGGCACGCGCAGCCGGAACGTGAGCGCGCCGCCGTTCGCGGCCAGGACGTTCAGCTCGGTCGGCTCGGTGATCACGCAGGCGTCGGCGCGCCAGCCGCGGTCGAGGGTCGCATACGTGCCGAGACCGCCGTCCTCCTCGCCGACGACCGCCGCGAGCAGGAGGTCGCCCGGCAGGCGGGTGCCGCTGCGGTGCAGGGCGAGCAGCGCCGCCAGGGCCGCGACGAAACCGCCCTTCATGTCACAGGCGCCGCGGCCGTAGACGTGGCCGTCCTCGATCCGCCCCGAGTACGGGTCGTCGGACCAGGTCGACAGGTCGCCCGGCGGCACCACGTCCAGGTGACCGTTGAACATGAGCGTCCGGCCACCGCCGGTGCCGGGCAGGCGGGCGACGAGGCCCCACGCCTCGGTCCGCTCGACCTCCATACCGGGGAAGTCGGGGCGGGCGGCGAGGTCGGCGACCGGGATCTGCCACAGGTCGGTCTCGACGCCCTCCGCCGCGAGCAGACCGGCGACGTGCCGCACGATCTCGCCTTCCGCTTGAGTGCCACCCACACTGGGTACGCGGATCAGGTCGACGAGCGTGCCGATGGTCTCGTCGCGGGAACTGAGGAGAGCGTTGTGGACGTCCATCCGGGCAATGTATGTCGTTGACGCTCCTTACGTACAACATCCTGAACGGCGCAAACGGGGGCCGGCTGGACGCGGTCTGCACGGTCGTCGATGCCGCCGCGCCGGACGTGGCCGCGGTGCAGGAGCTGCGCGGCGACCCACCGCTGGCGCAACGGACCGGGATGCGCCTGCACGTGGCGCCGCCGGGGACCGGGCAGCCGGTCGGCCTGCTGGTCGCGCGGCACCTGCGGATCCTGCGGCAGGGCACGGTGCCGGGGCGGTTCCATCACGGCGCGGCGTGGGTCGAGCTGGAGGTCGACGGCGGCCCGCTGACGGTGATCAGCACGCACCTGTTCCCGTACTGGGGTTTCATCCGCAGGTATGAGGCGCACCGGCTGGCGGCGTTCGCGGCCCGGCGGGAGCGGGTCGTGCTGATGGGGGACTTCAACTCCCTCGACCCCTGGACGCCCTACGGCGAGGTCGGGCGGCGGCACCGGCGCTGGTTCGGCCGGGGCGGCCCGGACACGCGGGCGATGGCGCTGCTCGCCCGCCGCGGACTCGTCGACGTGTTCCGCGAGGTGGGCACGGGGGAGGGCTGGACGGTGCCGACCGCGCTCGGCGGCGGGGAGTTCGTCCGGTCGCGGCTGGACTACATCCTGGCGTCGCCGGCGGTCGCCGGGGACTTCACGTCGTGCCGTGTGCTGACCGGCGGCGGGACTGCGTCCGCGTCGGACCACTTTCCGGTGCTGGCGGCACTCGCAGCGCCGGCCCCCGGGGGTCGATCTGCTCCCTGACCGGCACGGGTGTGCGGTGCCCGCCGAGCGGCGGGTTCGCGACCCAGCGGATCATGGGACCCTGTCCCGGTGCCGGCAGCCAGCCCAGGAACCGGGCCCAGAGCTGGTCGGCGCCGAGGTGGCGCAGGTCCTCGGCGGCGTCGGCGACCCGCAGCGCCATCATGGTGCGCAGCGCGGCGGGGCTGTCGCCGTGCTCCGCGACGAGCTGGTCCCGCTTCGCGGCGCAGGGCCACGGCTCGCGGCACCCCGTGCACAGCCACGTCGGCCGGCCCGGGATGTGCGCGATCGTCACCCAAGACTCCCGGGCCGGGCGAGCTCGAGGCGTCGCAGCGCGTAGACGAGCACGGAGTTGCGGGCGGCCACGTACTGGTCGCATGGCCACGGCTGGTGGCAGTCCCGGCACTGCTCGGCGCGGTGGAGTTTGGCGGCCAGCCAGCTCTTCGGACGGGGCTGGTGGCGGCGGCGCTGGCGGACGAGCTCTTTGAGGTCCATCGCGGGGGTCCTTGTCAGGTCGCCGATGTGGGGTGGGTGGGCTTGGCGATGCGGAGCGAGGCATGCAGGAGGTGCTGGTGCGTCGCCAGGTGGGGGCGGCGGCGCTGGCTGTGGTGCTTGGCCCGGTACATGGCGGCGTCGGCCCGGTGCACCGCATCGGCGAGGTGCGCGCTGGGCTCGACCGGGACGAGCCCGACCGACGTGCTGACCGACACCACCTGACCGCAGAGCCGCATCGGCGCGGCCAGGAGGTCGGCGAGCTGGGCGGCCTGTTCGTCGGGGGCCCCGTCCCGCCCGGCGAGGAGACCGGCGAACTCGTCGCCGCCGAGCCTGGCCACGATGCCGCGGCCCGCGCACGCGGAGAACCGGCGCGCGATCGTCACCAGGACCTCGTCACCGGCGGAGTGACCGTATGCATCGTTGATCTGTTTGAAGCCGTCGACGTCGAGGACGACCGCGACCAGGGGAAAGGCCTGCACGTCCGCGACGAGCTCGGCGCCGCGCTGATAGAAGGCCCGCCGGTTCGGCAGGCCGGTCAGCGAGTCATGGCTGGCGGCGTGCCGCTCCGCGGTGAGCTGCCGCTGCAGCTGGGTCACCCGGCGCTGCATGACCCAAGCCGCGCACGCTCCAGCCGCCGCGGCCGCACCGGCCAGGAAGGCAAGAGGGTCCATGCGCACGTCCTCCAAGATCGCAGCTGGGGAAGCCACCCGATCATTTGGGAGCGAACGTCCGGTTTCAGTCACAAATTGTGAGCGTCCCCGCACATTCGCACATGCGCTAGCATGCGCGTTATCGGCTGCATACGCAAGAGCCGATGCACGTGCAGACGCCGATTCTCGGCAAACTTTCAACTACATGTTGCAGAGAGATGTCCATGGAGCAGACGTACAACGGGATGCCGGCCGGCGAACTGCCGGGCGTGCCCTGGCAGAAGAGCCGCCGCAGCAACCCCAGCGGCAACTGCGTCGAGCTGGCCCCACTGCCCGACGGGGCCGGATTCGCGATGCGCAACTCGCGCGACCCTGAGGGGCCCGCGCTCATATACACCTACGACGAGATCGCCGCCTTCATCGCCGGCGCCCGCGACGGCGACTTCGACAACCTTCTGGACCGCAACCACTGAGGCTGTGGGCTCGCTTGCAGCGATACCGCCGGATCGACGCGAGCCCACTCCCGCTTACTGTCGGGTCATGGCATGCTTACTCCGGCTCGCGGTCGCTCGATGAGGCGGAGCGACGGAGGCGGCGTCCATGAACTCGGAGGCAGTGGTGACTACCGGAACCCCTGAGGGTGGTGC
>NZ_JBHSIU010000131.1:270201-422763 GCF_042653625.1 Dactylosporangium cerinum
GAGGACGCGGGCTGGGAGATCCGCTCCTCCGAGTCGAAGATCAGCCGGATGGAGCTCGGCCGCGTCGGCTTCAAGGAGCGCGACGTCGCCGACCTGCTCACCCTCTACGGCCTCGACGACGACGAGGAACGCACCCGGCTGCTCGCCCTGGCCCGCGACGCCAACAACCCCGGCTGGTGGCACCGCTTCGGCGACGTGCTGCCCAACTGGTTCCAGTCCTACCTCGGCCTCGAGGCCGCCGCGGCCCTCATCCGCACGTATGAGGTCCAGTTCGTCCCCGGCCTGCTGCAGACCAAGGAGTATGCGCGCGCCGTCGTCCTGCTCGGCCACGGCCGGGCCAAGGCCGACGAGATCGACCGCCGGGTCGAGCTGCGGATGGCCCGCCAGCAGGTGCTGACCCGCCCCGACGCGCCCAAGCTGTGGGTCGTCGTCGACGAGGCCGCGCTGCGCCGGCCGATCGGCGGCATCGACATCATGCGCGGCCAGGTCGACGCCCTCCTGGAGGCCAACACGCTGCCCAACGTGCGGCTGCAGGTCATCCCGTTCAACGCGGGCGGCCACGCCGCGGCCGGCGGTGCGTTCACCATCCTGCGCTTCCCCGACCAGGACCTGCCCGACGTCGTCTACATCGAGCAGCTCACCAGCGCCCTGTATCTCGACAAGCGCGACGACGTCGACCTGTACGCCGAAGCCATGGAGCGGCTCTGCGTCGAGGCGCGCCCGCCGACGGACACCTCCAAGGTCCTTGAGGAGATCCGGCGCGACCTGGAGTAGCTGTTTCCCGCCAGTTGGCTTCGCTGTTTCCCGCCCGTGGCTTCGCCATGGGCTCGCTGCCCCACCGCTGGCGCGGCGGGTCCCGCCGGGGGATTCTCACCCCGGACCCCCAATGCTCGCTGCGCTCGCACAGCCGCGCGTTCCGCGCTGGCTGGGATGGCGCGTACGCGCCCATCCGGTGGTCGCCCTCCGCGTAGCGCGGGGTCGCAGTTCGAGTCGATCCGCCAGGTCGATGACCGGCGCACCCACTGGGTGACGAAGGTCGTCGGCGTCCGGCGCGACCTGGAGGCGTAGCTTCTCCTGGTATGGGATCTTTGTCAGGCACTGTTGCACTGGTCACCGGCGCTTCCAGCGGCATCGGCGAAGCCGCCGCACTGTCGCTGGCCTCCCGCGGCGCCTCGGTCGCCCTCGTGGCCCGCCGCGCCGACCGGCTCTCCGCGCTCGCCGACCGCATCCGCGGCGAAGGCGGCGTCGCGCTGGTCGTCGAGGCCGACGTCACCTCGCAGGAGGCGGCGGTGGCGGCGGTGCAGCGCACCGTCGGCGAACTCGGGCGCCTCGACACGCTCGTCAACAACGCCGGCGTGATGCTGCTCGGCCCCGTGGTCGACGCACCCGTCGAGGAGTGGCAGCGGATGGTCTCCGTCAACGTCCTGGGCCTGCTGTACACCGCCCACGCCGCGCTGCCGCACCTGCTGGCCGCCGCCACGGACGGCCGGCGCAAGGTCGCCGACATGGTCAACGTCAGCTCCGTCGCCGGCCGGGTCGCCCGCAACGGCAGCGGCGTCTACAACGCCACCAAACACGCCGTGGGCGCCTTCAGTGAGGCCCTGCGGCAGGAGGTGACCGGCCGGTACGTGCGGATCTCACTGGTCGAGCCCGGCGCCGTCTCGACCGAGCTCGCCGACCACAACCGGCCGGAGATCCTCGAAACGATCAGACAGCGGTTCGCCGACGTCGAACGCCTCGAGGCCGACGACGTCGCCGAGACGATCGCCTTCATCGTCACCCGCCCCCGCCACGTCGCGGTCAACGAACTCCTGGTGCGCCCCACCCAGCAGCAAGCCTGAAGGCATCTCAGCGCAGGGCGTGTTCGATGAGGCGTCGCCGCGCGGCGGCGTTCTCGTCCAGGGGTACGCGTTCCACCTGCTCAACGGTAAGTCCACGGGCAGGGGTCCGCACGGCGAGCGCGACGGCCGATTTCCGCCAGCCAGGGCCGGTGGGGTGCGTCAGGATCGGGGCATGACCACGATTCACGCGATCGACCCCGACACCCTGGAACTGGTGCGGGGCAAGGGAATTGACGTCTCCGGCAACCCCGTCGAGCGGTCGGTGGCCGGCGGCGGCGAGCCGTTGCGGTGCTGCCTGCGCGACGCCGTCGAGGGGGAGCGGCTCATGCTGTTCGGGCACGAACCGGTGTTGCCACCGAGCCCGTACCGGGAGATCGGGGCGGTGTTCGCGCACGCCGAGCGGTGCGACGGGCCGGCCGGCACCGGCTACCCCGAGGGCTGGCGGGGGCGGTCGCAGGTGTTGCGGGCCTATGACGCGCGCGGCTGGATCCATCCGGCGACCCGGGTGCACGACGGCGCCGACCCCGAGGGGGTGCTGGCGGAGATCCTCGCCGATCCGGCGGTGGTCCGCGTCGACTCCCGCAACGTCGCCTACGGCTGCTACATGTTCACCGTGACCCGTTGAGCACGTGCGCGGTCAGCGCGGTCCGGTTCGGCCGGCCGAGCTTCGCCAGGATGTGCCGGACGTGGGGCGGTTCCTGCAGACCGCCGGCCGGGAGGACCTGCTGCTCGCCCTCGCCGCGGCGCTGGACACCGACTTCATGACTAACCCGACCGGCTTTATCGGGAAATCGGATCGAAACATTGACGTACATGCGGACTCCATGATCTGATCCCGACCCAGAGGATTTTTCACATTCGATGGGATCGAGGAGACCGCCGTGTCCGTGTTCCGTCGCACCGCCCTGGTGGTGGCCGGCATGCTGGCCGCCACCGGCGCGGCGGTCGTGCCAGGGTCGCCGGCCATCGCCGCCCTGCCGACCGCCGCCGTTGCCCTCGGCGACAGCTTCATCAGCGGGGAAGGCGCCGGCAGCTACCAGCCGGTCGTCGACGTCAACGGCGTCGCGCAGCCGTTCCCCGGCTGGTCCGCGCCCAACGCCAACGCCTTCTTCTGCCACCGCTCCGCCAACGCCTCGCTCAACCAGGCGACGCTGCCGGGCATCCAGGCCCGCTTCAACCTGGCGTGTTCCGGCGGCCGCCCGTATGACATCGCCAACGCGTCCGGCGGCCGCACGAAGGGCCGGAGCGTCGCCTCGCAGCTGGACCAGCTGCGGGCCGTCGCGCAGACCCACGACATCGACGTGGTGCTGATCGGTCTCGGCTCCAACAACAGCTCGTTCACGTTCGGCGACGTGGCCGAGAAGTGCGCGAACCGGTTCATCGCCGACGCGTGGACCGGCTGGTGGGAGTTCTGGGCCTACCTCAACGGCCCGGTCGAGCAGGAGCCGTGCACCGCCGCCGACCTCGCCACCGCCGCGCAGGTCCAGGCCGCGACGGCCGAGACGATCGCCGCCGCCCGGCAGGTCATCACCACCCTCGACCAGATCGACGCCGACGGGCAGCACCGCGTGATCTTCCAGGACTACACGAACCCGCTGCCGTTCGACCTGGAGCAGTCCTACTGGGAAGAGGACGGCCGGCAGGACGACCGGGACAAGTTCCGGGACCTCGGCGCCGAGCGGTACGCCGCCGGCTGCCCGATCCACCGGGCCAGCCTCGCCCCCGGCCACGGCTTCTCGCAGGGCCTCGGCACGATCGTGAGCACGACCCGCAACACCCTCGCCGCCGAGTTCCCCGCCGACGACCTGGTCTATCTCAACGTCCAGCACGCCTTCGACGGTGCCCGGCTGTGCGAGCAGGCCGGCAGCCCCGGCAACGCCCTCGCCACCCCGATCCGCCTGCAGGACGGCGCGAGCGGCGTGTTCGTGACCAGCCTCGCCGGCAAGGACAAGATCGCCATCCAGCGGATCGCGAACACCTGCGTCTCGTACTTCCAGACCTGCCAGGAGTCGTGGCACCCCAGCGCCGCCGGGCACGCCGTGCTCGGCAAGTGCCTGACCGGCGCCGCGGCCGGCTCGGCCCGCACCGTCACCTGCACCCGCCAGCCGGACGGCACGATCGTCACGGCCTGACCCTCCGGTGAGCGGACGGCCATCTCCGCGGAGGTGGCCGTCCGCTCTCAGAGGACGCGTTCGTAGCAGACCGAGAGCGTCGAGCCGGCGTACGCCCCGAACAGCGGGATCCGGTGATACCCCTCCCGCTCGTAGAAGCGCTGCGCGTCGGGCTGCTCGGTGCCCGTCTCCAGGCGCAGCGTCGCCCAGCCGCGGTCCAGTGCCGCCGTTTCGAGGGCCCGCAGGATCGCGGCCGCGACGCCGGTGCCCCGGGCCGCCGGCACCACGTACATCCGCTTGACCTCGGCGGCGTGCTCCTCCAGCCGGCGCAGGGCACCGCAGCCGACCGGGGTGCCGGCGGCGTCGTCGACCGCGACCAGGAACAGGTCGATGTCCGCGGCGGTCGGGGCGGCGCCGGGCTCGTGGTCGTCGCTGCCGTATCGCGCGTCGAGCTCGGCCCGCTGCGCCGCGCGCAGGGCCGCCCCCGCCGGGTCGTCCCAGGCGCGCACCTCGATGGTCCAGTCCGTCATCGTTGCCCCCTCGGCGTCGTAACAGCTGTTACGGTAACAGTTGTTACGAGACGAGAGGTGAGACGCGTGCCACGTGAGGGGCAGGGCGAGCTGCTGTCCAGGGCCGTCTGGGACGTCCTGGCGCAGCAGGGGCTGGAGCGGCTGACGATCAGGGCCGTGGCCGCCGCCGCGGGCTGCACGACCGGCCTGGTCATGCACCGCTTCCCCAACCGGCGGGCGCTGCTGCGGCACGCCCGGCAGCTGCTGCACGAGACGACCCGGGCCCGCGTCGAGGCCCTGGAGGCCGCCGCGGGCTCGCCCAGGGCGGCGCTGCGCGCGGTCCTGCACCAGGGCCTCGCCCTCGACCCGCAGACCACCGCGGAGAGCACGGTGTGGCTGGGCTTCCTGGCCGCCGCCGTCGCCGACGACGACCTGATCGCGATGCACCGGGCCGGCAACCGGGCCTGGCGGGCCAGGGTCGGCCGGCTCGTCGAGGCCGCCGCGCCGCGGCAGGACCCGGCGGCCGTCACCGTCGCGCTCATCACCATGGTGGAGGGGGCGGCCGCGTTCGCGGCGGCCGATCCGGAGGCGTACCCACCGGCCGTCCAGACGGCGATGCTGGATCTCACGCTCGACGCCTTCGGCCTGACCGACCCGCTGGGGTGAAGGTCCGCGGCGGCGTCAGGGCTTCCGGCGGATGGCGTACTCCAGTCGCAGGAACGGCAGCCCGAACACCGTGAACGCGTGCACGGCCCGCAGCTCGCCGTCGTCGTCCACGTACACGTACACGTCGAGCTCCTCGGCGAAACCGCTCACCGCCAGCGTCGTCAGGTCCCGGGTGTGTTCGTCGATGTGGCTCAGGTAGTGCCCGGTCTGCCCGTCGTGCGCGGAGCTGGTGAGGATCAGCCCCCGCTCCCGCTGCCGGGGCGCGAGCATGGCGGTGAAGTTGGCCTGGGGGAGTGGGAAACCGACGCTGACGTAGCCGCGGCCGTCGTGCCGGTACGTGGTGCAGATGCCGACGTAGATCGGCTCCCCGGTGTCTCCGGAACGCTTCCCAGCCTCCGGCAATAGCGGCGCGATCACCGCCCACGACGCATCGGTCAACCCGTCCCGACGAAACCACCAATACGTCGTCACCGATCACCACCTGAATGATCGGCAGGGCAGGTCCTAAGCGGGTGCGCGGGCGATGCGGTATTCGAGGGTGAGGAACGGTAGCCCGAACAGGGCGAAGGCATGGTCGGCGTGAAGTTCGCCGTCGTCCACGTACACGTCGAGGGTTTCGGCGAAGCCGTGGACGGCGAGAGTGGACAGGTCACGGCTGTCCGCGTCGATGTAGCTGAGGTAGTGGCCGGTCTGGCCGTCCGTACCGCGGCTAGTGAGGCGAAGCCCGCCGTCCGTGCGCTGCTGCGGTGTGAGAGTGGCGGTGAAGTTTGCCTGGGGGAGCGGGAAGCCGACGCTGACGTAGCCACGGTTGTTGTGGCGGTACGTCGTGTAGATGCCGACATAGATCGGCTCGCCGGTGCTGGCGTAGCTGCGTATCCAGCCGCGGGTCGATATGGCGGTGCTGCCTGGGTTGGTGATGGTGTCGATGCGGCTGTGTATGCCTTGCTGTGCTTCTCGTTGGTTCATCGGTACGTTGGCCTGGCCGAGCGGGCCGGCGACGAGGCTGCGGTACAGCAGGTAGCCGGGGCGTACCCAGGTCCGCCAGTGGGGCACGATGTCGAGTTTGAACCGGGTGGTGTGCTCGTAGAACTCGCGCACAAGAGGGTCGACGCCGGTTGGGTCGAATTCCGGTCCGGCGAGTGCGTCGAGGTCAGCGACGATGCCGATGTCGGGTGCGGCTTCCTGATAGACGCCGCCGGTCGCTTCGGCGAGGGCGCGGACGTAGCCGGTTCCGACGTATCGGGTCCGTGCTTCGAGCGGCACCACGAACGGCAGCCGTTCGGCCGGTGCCTTGTCCGCGACGAGCGTTACCTGCGGCTGGCGGAATATCAGCTGTGACAGGGTGCGGAACGCGACGACGCTTGCCGCAGCGACCTGCGCCGGTGGCCGCCCGCGCATCGCCGCGCCCACGGCGAGTCCAACGACCGGGCCGAGCGCGACCTTCTGGGGGCGTACCCCCATTGCCCCCGCGACCGCGCCACTGGCGACACCCACGGCCAGCGCGCTCGCGCCGGCCTTGCCGGCAGCCCAGCCAACCGGTGCGGCAATTGCACCGCTCGCCGCGATCCTGGCCCAGACGGCGGGAATCTCATCCGGCTTCTGCATCGCCCTGGCGGTCGCGTCGACAGCCGCCAGCACGCCAGCGCCGAGTAACGCACCCTTGATCACACCGCGCGAACCGCGGTGCCCGGCGAGGGCAGCGCCAGCCGCAGCGCCCATCACGGCGGCGAATCCGATCCCCTGCGCCCGTTTCGCATCCATGCCACTGTTGTACATGGCAGGCTCGCCGGCTCCGCGCTTGAGGTGGTGGGCCGATTCGGCTGAGCGTATTACGTCGATGAACGATCGCGGCTGGCAAGTCCTGCTCGACGCCATAGGTCTGCTGACGCTTCGCGCGGACGGCGACCACATCAACGTGCCCGAGCAGATCGAATATCTCAAGCAGGTCGACGGCGAGAACACCATCGGTGGCGCCGGCGCGATGACGGTTGCGTTGGCGACGCTTTGTGAGCACCTCGTCGAGGATGTCGCCGGTCTGCGGGGTGTCACAACTGCTGAGGTGCGTCAGGAACTCGCCGCGCGGTGCGTTGCGTGAATCCGGAGCAACGACAACCGGTGCCTGATGTGCGACACGTGTCGGTAGCGACCGAACATCATCGCTGAAGCCCACCTTGTCCAGCGGGCCTTCGGTGCATGACGGTAGAGGCGACCGCCAGGACAGTGCTGCGGTCGGTGTGTTCCGGTCTGGTGGTGCTGGTGAGCAGGTAGCCTCGGTGGACCGGTTCGACTGCGACGCCCGGGACCTCTGGTGGGCCGTCCGGTAGAAGACGGTGCGCCAGGTACGTGCTCCAACCGATGGTCGGGCCGTCAGGGGCGGCCGTCTGCCAGTGGTCGATGTCGGTGCTCGAGATCGCGGCCCAGTCGCAGTCGGTGAGGATCACACAGGCGCGCAGCAGGGACTGGGACGCGGTGGGGGCCAGGATCTGTGGGCCGGCCCCGTGCAGGTTCCAGGTGACATGGTTCGGCTCGAAGCGGTCGGTGGCGCCGACCGTGAGAGCGAGCTCTGTGTCGGGTGCGCCGGTGCCGTTGACCCGCAGGCCCAACCGGCCCGCATGATGCCAGCGACCACCGGACAGGACGCAGTTTCCAGTACGTGTTGCCCGGTTCAACGCGCCGATGACGCCCCGCCGCAACGCGCCGCCTCGTCATCGCGGCAGCCGCCGCAGTGGCGCTGCTCACCGGCGGTTACGTCGGGTATGTTGCAACGCACCCGCATGCTACCGACACCGCGGCGCAGGGACAGCACAGCACATCCACGCCCACACCATCCGGTTCGCCATCCGTTGCTGCAGGCCCGGCCTGGTACGACGTTCCCGGACTGGACACGGTCCAGCGGCTCGCCCGCTTTGCTGAGCAGCTCCGCGACGCCGAAACCGACGCGCTCACCGGCAGGTACAGGTGCCGGCGGACACAGAGCTGGAGCCGAGCCACCACAGCCCTGCACCGCGACGACACCACCACCTGCCGCGACGACACCGATGGCTCGGGACTGGAGTTCGAGCGTGTCCTGCCTGATCGACCCGGACTCCTACCACTGCCGGACGGCTCCGACCGGCCCCAGTTCGCCACCGCACAGCCGTACATCCAGCACTACAGCAGCGGCCACCTGCAACCGCTGGTGCCAGAGCCAGTACCGACCGACCCCGTCCAGCTCACTGACGCGGTGCTGATGCACCGGCGCCAAGGCCCGCCGAAGCTGGCCCGCGGCGACTCGTCGGACAGCTCATGAACCTCTACGTGGAGCAATACCTGGACAGGGCGCACCGCTCCGCCGCGCTCCGCGTCCTCGCCGATGTCCAAGGCCTGACCTACGCCGGGCCGATGACCGACCTCGCCGGACGCACCGGAGTGGCGTTCACCCTCACCGAACCGGACCACCAATACACGATCATGCTCAACCCGCAGACCGGTCAGCTGCTCGCCCTTCAGCGACTCGCGGGGGTCGCCCGCCGCCTCAAGTGCCGGGCTGTGGTTCGGCGTGGCGGCGGTCGCGTTCGTGATCACCGCCCGAAATCCTGCAGCAGCTGGTCACGCCTGGGTGTCGAGGGGGAAGGGCTGGTGTTCGTCGTCGGTGGAGCGTTGAAGCTGAGGGGGCCGGGCCAGCCGGCCGGATCTGCGAACGCGCGGTAGCCACCGCTGATTACGCTACGCAACCGGTCGTGTGAGAACTCACAAAGCAGCGAGGTATGTACGTATATGACATTTCTCCTAGGACCGCAGCGGGCAGGGTGAGATCATCAAGGTGATCCAGAACGTGCGTACTGCTTGAACGCCCGGGTTCCGCGAGCCCGGCTGGGGGTGTCGGTTTGTCAGCCATTCAGGATGTCAGGGTCAAAACGGCCAACTCTGTACCATTGCATCGGGCGCTGCCACGGCTTGTCCGCAGTCCGCTCGACGCGTTGGTCGGCTTTGCTGACGAGGCCGCCGGCGAGATCGTGCGGTTGAGTTTCGGCACGTTCCGTCCGTACCTGGTGGCGCATCCAGAGCATCTGCAGCACATTCTGCGCGACAACGCCGCCAACTACGTGCGTGACGGAAAGGGTCTGCTCTGGCGGCCGGTACGCCGGGCGGTCGGGGAGGCGATCCTCGTCGTGGAGGGGCCGCGGTGGGAGTCCAGCCGGGGGGTCCTGCAACCGCTGTTCACGGCGAAACGGGTCGAGACGCTGGCCGACGGGATGGCCGCCGCGATCGGCGAGGCGGTCGACGTGCTGGACGAGCCGGCCAGGACGGGACAGGCGGTCGACGCCAACGACGCACTGTCCCGGATCGTCTGCCAAGCCACGATGCGGGTGCTCTTCGCCGACAAGATCTCCGTTCCGGACGCGGTGCGGGTCGTCGCCGCACTGGGCACGATCGCGACGGCGATGGTGCCTCGGCTGCTTGTGCCGTTCATGCCCTACGCGATTCCGATGCCGGGCGATCGCGCGTTCCGCGACGCTGTTCAGACCATCGACGACGTGGTGCTCCCGATCATTCGGGAGACCCTGCGCCGGCCGAGCGACGGCCAGGACATCTTCTCCACCTTGTGCCGGCCGCGCAGCGTCAACGGTCAGGAGATCACTGAGCGGCAGATCCGCGACGACGTCGTGGCGATGATCTCGACGTCGACCGAGACCACCATCGCGGTGCTGTCCTGGTTGTGGCCGGTGCTCGAGACGCATCCCGACGTAGCGACCCGGCTCTATGACGAGATCGACCGGGTGGTCGGCGCGGGCCCGGTCCAGCGATCGCACGTGGCTGAGCTTCGGTACACCCGGATGGTTTTGGATGAGCTCCTGCGCCTGTACCCGGCCGGCTGGATGATCCCGCGCACGGCCGTGTCGAGCGAGACCCTGGGCCGAACGCGGATCCCGAGCGGCGCGACGATCCTCGTCAGCCCGTACGTCACCCAGCGGATGGCGGCGTTCTGGGAGGATCCTGAGATCTTCGATCCGGAGCGGTTCGCTCCCACCGCGCCACGACGTGAGCACCGGTACTCGTTCTTCCCCTTCGGCGGTGGCCCGCACCAGTGTCTGGGCCAGTACCTGTTCCTGCTGGAAGCGCCACTGATCATTGCGACCCTTCTGAGCCGGTTCCGGATCCGGATGCGTGGCGAGGCCGACCTCACCCCTCGGATGGGCGCCTCGCTCCGGCCACGGCAGAGCGCACAGTTGACGCTGGCCCCAGTCGACCGTTCCCGCGCGTGCTGAGAGCGCCGATGCGCACACCGTTCACCAGCCACGACGAAATCCTGGTGGGCTCGGAGCACGGCAGGATCTGCGCGATGGCGGCCGCCGGCCAGCGTGATCTGCAGGAGCGCGCCGCCGCGCACCACGAGCTGTTCGCGGCCAAGCCGTTCGACCCGACCCTCTTCAGCGCCATCGCTCATGCCACCGCGTTCGGCGCGCCGTGGTGCACAGTCGAGCAGTTGCAGGTCGCCAACGGGGCGTCGCTGTGGGTTTTCGCGGCGGATTGGCTGATCGACCACCAGGCGACATCGCGGGACGAGGTGGCCTCGATCGTCGCCGATTGCCTCGCCGTCGCGGATGGCGCCGCACCTGCGGCCGCCAGCCCGCTCGGGCGGTTCCTGGGCGAGATCCGGGACACCTTGACAGCGGCACCCTCGTTCCGGACCGGGCGTCAGCGCTGGCGCGAGGAGGTCGAACGGATGTTGGCGGCGATGGCCCAGGAATGGGGGTGGAAGTCCGCCCTCGCCGGCGGGCCGGCAGGGCCGACAGGGCCGACGTTCGACGAGTACCTCGACAACGCCGACAACACCGGACTGTCGTTCGTCAACGTTTCGCACTGGCTGTTCACGGGTGACCGGGCCTGCCTGGAACAGCTCGGCGAGCTCACCAGAGCTGGCCGCGAGGCGCAGCGCGTGCTGCGCCTCGTCAACGACCTGGCCACACACGAACGCGATCTGCGGTGGGGGGACCTCAACGCTCTCATGCTCACCGACCACGCCGACGTGTCCCAGCGGATCACCAGGCTCGTTGAGCGCTGCCAGGACCTGCTGCGCCCATTGGAGCCGACCTGTCCCCAGCAAGTCGTCTATCTGGCGCGACAGATCGGGTTCACCAGCGGCTTCTACCAGGTCACAGATTTCTGGGGTGGCACATGACGATCGAGGACGCCGGCAAACGCGTATCCCTTCCGATGACGGACATCGGTATCGCTGCCTCGGCGCAGGACCTGATCGCCCAGCTGACGGCCAAACCCTGGGGGCAGGTCGGCCCATCGGTGTATGAGACCGCACGACTCGTGACCGCAGCTTCGTGGCTGACCGGGCACGAACGGCGGGTGCGGTACCTGCTGGACAACCAGCGGCCGGACGGTGGATGGGGACCCCCAGAGGCGTACGCGCTCGTCCCGACATTGAGCGCGACGGAGGCCCTGCTCCATACGCTGAGCCGCAGTCACGCTGGTGCACCCAGCGGCGTCATCGAGGTGGAGTTGGCTGGCGCGGCCGATCGAGGGTTAGAGGCCCTGTTCCGCTGGCTGCAGCACGGCGCACTGTCCATTCCGGACACCCCGGCGATCGACGTCATCGTGCCGGCCCTTGTCGCCTCCATCAACGAGCACCTTGACGAGGTCCGCGACGCGCCGATCAGGGGACTGGTTGCGTGGTCGGGCGATCGCCGCCTTGGCCTGCCCCCGGGCATGACCCCGAGACGCCTCGCCGCGGTCCGACAGCAGCTGGCGGCCGGGGCCCAACTGCCGCCAAAACTGCGGCACTTCCTGGAGGTACTGGGGACTGGGGCGCGAGGCGCGCCCGGCGTGCGCCCAGGATCGCCGGGCGCGGTCGGCGCCTCGCCCGCGGCGACCGCTGCGTGGCTCGGAGGGCCGACAGCGGTGGGATCGGCAGGGCCGGCGAGGCAGTTTTTGGAAGACGTTTCCGGTTGGCACGACGGGCCGGTGCCGTGCCCGGTCCCGATCACGGTGTTCGAACGCGCCTGGGTGCTCAGCTCGCTGGCGCGCGCCGGCGTGCCATTCGCCGTGCCGCCGGTGTTGCTCGACGAGCTTTCCGCGACCGTGGAGCCGTCCGGCATCGCCGCCGGCGCGGGACTGCCCGCCGACGCGGACACCAGCTCGGTGACGCTGTACGCGCTCGGCAAGCTCGGCCGGCTGGTTACTCCGGACAGTCTGTGGGCGTTCGAGACGGAGGCTGGCTTTTGCACCTGGCCGGGTGAGGACGGCTTCTCAGTCACCACCAATGCCCATGTACTGGATGCTTTCGGGCAGCACGCGGTCAATTGTGCCGATGCGTCACCACGCTCTCTCGCGGTGCTGGACAAGCTGTCGGCGACGCTGCCAGGTGAGCAGCAGGCGGATGGATCGTGGCGCGACCGGTGGCACGCCTCGCCGTACTACGCGACGGTCTGCTGCGCGGTCGCGCTCGATCAGTTCGGCCGTGGGCCAGCGGCGGTCGAGGCGGTCGCCGCAGCCGTGGACTGGGTCCTGGCGACGCAGCGGCCCGACGGGTCGTGGGGCCGGTGGTCCGGCACCGCGGAAGAAACGGCGTACGCCATGCAGGTACTGCTGGCCACGGTCAATCCCGCACGACGCGCGATCGGCGAGGCCGTGGGGCAGGGGTACGCGTTTCTCGCAGAGGCGTTCGACCGGCAGGCCGACCCCCCGCTGTGGTACGGCAAGGAACTCTATCTGCCCACGGCCATCGTCCGCGCCGCGGTGCTCGCCGCGCTGTACTCGGCGCAGCGCAAGGTCAGTCTCGGTGGCGTGTGGTAATGCCGTACGCCGGTCGCAGCGAACAGCGGCTGACCAGCCAAACTTGAGGGAGTCGTACATCGCTGTTACGGTGCCCGATGTCTACGAGGTCGCAAGTTTGCAACATGATTAACTTCCCCAAGTTAGCCGATGCCTTTTCTTGCTTTCCGCGCCTGCGGTGGATGGTGTGATGCGTTCTCGTAGCACGAATTTGCGTGCGAAAATTACCGCGCTGCTGGTTTCGCTGGCTGCCCTGTGGGCGTTCGCGGCGTGGGTGACCCTGCGAGAGGGTTTGAACCTGTTCTGGGTTCAGGCCCACAACAGCAGAATCTACCAGCCGAGCGAGCCCCTACTGAGAGACCTGCAATCCGAGCGTCGGCTCTCCGCGGCCTATCTCGGCGCCTCCGGCGACCAACAGCGCCAGGCCCTGACCGCCGGACGGCAGCAGACCGAGCAGGCTAGCGCAGCGTTCCGGAACTCGGTGCAGAGCTGGCAGGCCAACCCGTCAGGGGATGCGGAGCTGCAACGGGCCGTCGACAAGGTCGTCGCCGGCCTGGACGGATTGGCCGCGGTGCGGGCCTCGATCGACGCTCGTAACATTGACCGTGCTGCGGCGTCGACCGCGTTCACGAAGCTGGTCGACTCCCTCTTCGAGGTTTACGACTCGCTGGGCGGCTTGGACGACAAATCCATCGCCGACGACGCAGCCGCACTGATCCAGCTCAACCGGACCTGGGAGCTGATCTCCCAGGAGGACGCCCTATTGACCGGCTCCATGGCTGCCGGCCGTATGACGGCCGACGATCACGCGCAATTCGTCCAAATCGTGGGCGCGCAACGATTCCTCGCCGGCGATACCACTTCCAGACTTTCAAGCGCTGACCAGGCCCGGTACAGCCAGATGGCCAGCGGAAAGAACTTCACGGCGTTCCGGGCCGTGGAGGACCGCGTCATTGCTGACACGCGGGCGGGCGTCAAGCCGCCGGCCAGCAACGACGAATGGCGCGCCGTGGTCGACCCCGCCCTGGCTGACCTGCACGACGTCGTGGTGACCGGCGGCAAGGACATCGTGGCGCGCTCAACGCCAGTCGCGGTCTGGGTCCTCATCCGCCTGGTGCTCGCTGCCGGCCTCGGGCTCGCGACGGTCATCGCGTCGATCATCGTCTCGATCACCACAGCCCGCCGGATCGTGCGGCAGTTGGAGCGTCTGCGCGACGCGGCGCGGCAGCTCGCCGATGAGCGCCTGCCGAGCGTGGTGGACCGTCTCAGCCGCGGCGAGGTGGTCGACGTCAAGGTCGATGCGCCGCCGCTGGAGTTCGGCGACGACGAGATCGGCCAGGTGGGTCATGCGTTCAACGCGGTGCAGGAGACGGCGGTCCGTGCCGCGGTCGAGCAGGCCGACCTGCGCCGCAGCGTCCGTGACGTCTTCCTGAGTATCGCCCGCCGGTCTCAGTCGCTGGTCCACCGCCAGCTCACCCTGCTCGACGGCATGGAGCGGCGGGAGGGCGACGCGGTCAAGCTCGACGAGCTGTTCCGCGTAGACCACCTCTCCACCCGTTTGCGACGCAACGCGGAGAACCTCATCGTGCTGGCCGGGTCGAGCCCGGGCCGCGTCTGGCGGCGCACGATCCCGATGGTCGACATCGTCCGCAGCGCCATCGCGGAGGTCGAGGACTACGCACGGGTCACGGTGTACCCATTCGGGCCGGTTGACCTGGCCGGCCGGGCGGTCAGCGACGTGAGCCACCTGCTCGCCGAACTGGTCGAGAACGCGCTGTCATTCTCGCCGCCGCACACCGAGGTTCACATCAAGGGCCAGATGGTCGGTGCCGGCTACGTGCTGGAGGTCGAGGACCGGGGCCTGGGCATCGCGCCCGACGAGCTCGCCGAGCTGAACCAGCGCATCACCAGCCACCCCGAGTTCACCCTGAGCAGCGCCGCGCGGCTGGGGCTGTTCGTGGTGAGCCGGCTCGCCGAGCGGCACGGGATCCGGGTCCAGCTCAAGGAATCGGCGTACGGCGGGACGACGGCCGTCGTGCTGATCCCCAAGGACCTGCTGGGCGAGGGCACCGGCGACGGCGAGGCCAGCGGCATCCCGGCGTCGAGCCCGCGCGCCTTGGCGGCGGTCAGTGGTACGCACCAGCTGGAGGGATCTGATGTTGCCTTCATACCGCCAACGAGGGACCGTAGGCCGGTCGCTCTTGCCGAGCCGCCCCCGATGCTCGGTCTGGACCTCGCCGCGACGATGAGCGCGATGCCGTTGCCGGAACCGCAGGAGCCGCCGGGCGCGATGCCCGCCGCTGGGAACGGAGCCCAGCCGGGAGCCTCCGCCGACGCGGGGGGCGCGTTCACCCAGGGTGGCCTGCCCGTTCGGATGCGCCAGGCCAACCTCGCGGCAGGGCTGCGGGACGGCGACCTCAGCGCCGACGGCCCAGCGCCGGCGACAGAGCCGTTGCGGTCTCCCGAGCAGGTGCTGAGCCGGATCTCCTCCTACCAACAGGGCAGCCGCCTGGGCCGCGCCGCCTCGCCCCGCCACTCGGCCAGCGACATCGACCCACCGACACCCCTTCCGACCCGCGCTGCGTCTGACGGCAACGACGAACAGCCGACGACGTGAACAGACCGACGCGAGCCGAACTCGCCCATCGCGGGCATGACCTAAGGGGAAACCTGTGGTTCTGAAGACGGCGGCAAACGCCGACCTGACCTGGCTATTAGACGACTTCGTGACGCGGATCGACCACGCAGAGCACGCGATTGTGCTGTCGGTGGACGGCCTGCTCAAGGCATCATCGAAAACGCTCGGCCAGGACGACGCGGAGCATCTGTGCGCGATCGCGGCGGGCATCCAGAGCCTGGCCCGGGCCGCGGGCAAGCGGTTCAACGGCGGGCCCCTGCAGCAGACGATCGTCGAGATGCAGGATTCCTCGCTGCTCGTCACGGAGGCGGGCGACGGCTCGTGCCTGGCGGTTCTTGCGGCGGCGAGCGCCGACCTGGGCGTCATCGCCTACGAGATGGCGATGCTCGTCACTCGCGTCGGGAAGTACCTCGGCTCGCCGCCGCGAACAGGCGATCCGGCCGGAAAGGCGGGGTGACGCGTCACGATGAGCACCCCCGAAGAGTGGGTCGACGACTACGCCGGCCCGGTCGTGCGTCCATATGCGATGACCCGTGGACGGACCCAGCCGGTGCGGGGAACGTTTGACCGCATCGCTCTAGTCACGGCCATGGTAACTACGACGGCGCCCGCGGTCGGGCTGGAGCCCGAGCACCTGTCGATTATCAGGCTGTGCCAGCAGCCGACATCGGTGTCCGAACTGGCCGCCTTTCTCGACCTGCCGCTCGGCACCATCCGCGTCATGCTCGGCGACCTGCTCGACCGATTTCTTGTCCAGGTTTCTGAGCCAGCTGGGACTCGTCCCGACATCGACATCATAGAGGCGGCGATCAATGGCCTACGGGCGCTCTGACGGGGTACCCACTGCGATCAAGATCCTTATCGCGGGCGGGTTCGGCGTCGGCAAGACCACGATGGTCGGTGCGGTGAGCGAGACCGGCCCGCTCCGCACCGAGGAGGTCCTCACCGAGGCGAGCACCGGCGTTGACAGCCTCAGCGGCGTGGAGACGAAGTCAACCACGACGGTGGCGCTGGACTTCGGTCGAATCACCATCAACGAGCAACTCGTGCTGTATGTGTTCGGCACGCCGGGCCAGGACCGGTTCTGGTTCATCTGGGACGAGCTCGCGCTGGGCGCGACGGGCGCGGTCGTGCTCGCCGACACCCGCCGGCTCGCCGACTGCTTCCCGTCGGTGGACTACTTCGAGCAGCGCGGCACACCCTTCATCATCGCGGTGAACTGCTTCGAGGGCGCCCCTAGCTACGACCTGCACGAGATCAAGCAGGCGCTGAACCTTGAGACCGACGTGCCGATCGTCCTCTGCGACGCCCGGCGGCGGGAATCAGGCAAAGAAGTGCTGATCACGCTGCTGCGGCACGCTGGCAGCACCCGCGCCAGAGGGGCGGCAGTGCGCGCCAACGCGTGACGCACAACCAGCCTGAACGCCTAGCCACCCGCGCCCAGGCCCTGGCCGCGCCCACACCACCTTCGCCGAGGTTGACTTCGACAGCACCGCGCAGGCGCGGGTACCGGCACCGTTGCACGTCACGCAGCCCGGCTGGCCTATGACTCTGGCCTATGACCGGGGTATCGCTGTGCGAGCCGGAGCCGGATGACCTGTTCGACCAGACGGATCAGCGCGTCCTTGACAGAGTGGCGTGCCCGGGCGTCGCAGTGCAGGACCGGGACCTCGGGGCCCAGTTTCGAGCGCGCTATGGATCTCTACGTCGGATTCCGTCATTCTGTGGATTTCGTTCTGAACCTTGTCGGCGCCGCGCTCACATCTCGGTGCTCTCGATTGGCCGTGGACCTCGCTTCCCACAGCTGAGCGGCCGTACGAGGACGAATGGCTTCGTCGGTGACTTCGGGGCTCTGGCGCGAACTGTGTGATGGATGCCGGACCATGAATCGTTGCCCGAGTGCGCGATGCCGTCGGACAGCTGCTTGCCCATCTGGACGGCATTGAGATCGACGAGGTCGTGGACGCTGGTCCCGAGTTGGTCCTCGCGGGTCGGGTCCGTAGCGGTCAGGCCGTTTGTCAGGCGTGTGCGGTGCCGTCGTCTCGGGTGCATTCGCGGTATCGCCGGACGTTTGCGGATGTTCCGGTCGCCGGCCGGCCGACGCGGATCGTGTTGTGGGTGCGGTTCTTCTGCGACAACGCGGTGCGAGGCGCAGACGTTCACCGAACAGGTCGATGGGTTGACTCGGCGGTGGTCGCGGATCAGCGATGGGCTGCGGCAGATGTTGACCACGGTCGGGCTCGCGTTGGCCGGCCGGGCTGGGGCGAGGATGGCTGCAGCGTTGGGTATGCCGGCCAGCCGTCACCGTCTGCTCCGTCTGGTCCGGGCTTGCCCGATCCTGCAGTGGGTGAGGTGGCGGCCGCGCGACGAGCGTGCGGTACAGCAGGTATCCGGGCCGCACCCAGGTCCGCCAGCGGGGCACGATGTCCAGCGTGAAGCGGGTCGTGTGCTCGTAGAACTCGCGCACGAGCGGGTGCACCGCCGCCGGGTCGAACTCCGGCCCGGCCAGCTGGTCCAGGTCCGGGACGATGCCGACGTCCGGCGCCGCCTCCTGGTACACGCCGCCGGTCGCTTCGGCGAGGGCGCGGAAGTAGCCGGTGCCGACATACCGGGTCCGCGCCTCGAGCGGCACGACGAACGGCAGCCGCTCCGCCGGCACCCGGTCCGCGAGGAGACTGACCTGCGGGTCGCGGAACACCAGCTGCGACACCGTCCGGAACGCGACCACGGCCGCGGCGGCAACCTGCGCCGGCGGCCGCCCGCGCATCGCCGCACCGACCGCCAGCCCGACGACGGGCCCGAGCGCCACCTTGTGCGGCCGGATCCCCATCGCGCCGGCGACCACCCCGGCCGCGGCGCCGACGGCGAGGGGGCTCGCGCCCGCCTTGCCGGCGACCCATCCGACCGGTGCCGCGACGGCGCCGCTGGCCGCGATCCTGGACCAGACGGCGGGGATCTCGTTCGGCTTCTGCAAGGCTCGTGCGGCCGCGTCGACGGACGCCAGGGCGGCGGCGCCGAGCAGCGCTTCCGTGACGGCACGCCGCGGCCCCCGGTGTGCACCGAGCGCGGCACCGGCCACGGCGCCCATCACGGCGGCGAACCCGATTCCTTGCGCCTCTTCGCGTCCATGGCGTCTGTTGTACACGCCGGGCCGGCGGCCGCTGGGCCTTGGGCTCGCCTCGATTGCTGGACCGGTGAGGCTTCCTCAGACGGGCGCGGGGAGGATGGCGATCAGCTGGGTCGGGGGTTCGAGGGCGTCGACGAGTGTGTCGCCCTCCAGCCAGAGGCCGCCGGCGCGGCAGACCAGTGCGGCGGCCGCCTCGATGGGGCAGGGGAGCAGGGCGCCGCAGGCGCCGCAGCGGGCCGGGTCGTCGGGGTCGCGCTCGAGGTGGCGGGTCTGGAGTTCGGCGGCGGTGGTGACGAGGACGCTGTCAGGGTCGAGGTGCAACATGCCGATGATCGTGCCGTCGGTGGAGGCGGCGGCCGCTGTGCAAAACGGGTGAAACGCCTGCGCGCGGGAGATCACCCGCTAGTGCGTGGGCTTGCCGGTGCCGTCGCACTGGCCTCCGCCGGCCTGGTGCGGCGGGGTGGGGGCACCGGCGTTGACGTGGACCTTCGCGTCGCAGACAGGGCACCGGCTCGTGGCTTCCGTGGACATCTCGTACACCTCGCAAAGAAGGACCGGACGAGAGGACTGTTTCCCCTCGTCCGGCCCGTTTGAACATGTCAGCCGCTGACGAGCACCAGCATCTGCTGGATCTGCTGGGTGCGGGACAGTTCGATGCGTTCGGCGAACTGCTTCACGGTCGTGTTCTGGCCGTTCGTCTTGAGCTGCTGCGCCATCTCGACCGCGTTGTGCTGGTGGGCGATGAGCAGGTTCAGGAACTTCATCTCGAAGTCGGCGCCGGACGCGTTGCGCAGGGCCGCGAGCTGCTCCTCGCCGGTGGCGGCCTGGCCGCCGTGCGCGGCGTGCGAGCTGTGGTCGTCGCTGCCGGTGGCCTGCTCGTTCCAGCCGGTGAGCCAGCCGCTCATCCGGTCGACCTCCTCGGCCTCGGTGACGTCGATGGCGCCGGCGAGGTTGACGACGTCCTCGCGGACGCCCTTGTCCCGGCCGAGCTTCAGCATCTCCAGGCCCTGCCGCTGGTGGCCGATCATCATCTGCAGGAACAGCACGTCGTAGGCGTTGTGCGGGCCCTCGGCGACGGCCGCGACGCCCTGCGGGACGGCGGTGGCCGGCTGGTTGACGTCCTTGCAACCGGTGAGGAGGACGGCCGCGGCGACCAGGACGGCGGCGACGGCACGGATACGCGTCATGAGGCTCACACCGGCAGCCAGAGGGCCAGGGTGTAGATCGGCTCCCACGTGTAGATGGACGTGTGCGACTGGCGGCACTGGTACCGGCGGCCGTCATACGTGACGACGTCGCCGACGTGGTACGTGGTCCCGGCCGCCCAGGCGGCGCCGCTCGGCGCGGGTGGCTTGGTGGTGGGTGCCGTGGTCGGGGTCTTCGTCGCAGTCGCAGTCGCAGTCGCGGTGGCCGTGGGCTTGCTGGTGGCCGTCGCGGTCGGCTTTGGTGACGACGTGGTCGCGCTCGGTCTGGGCGTCGGGGTGCTGGTGCCGCCGCCGCTGCCGACCTGCAGGTCGACGCAGTTGTAGAAGGCGTTCGCGGTGTCGGCGATGTTCCACACCGCGAGCACCGTCTGGCGGCCCGAGTACCCGGCGAGGCTCACCTGGTGCGACACGGTCGCGTTGGGCTGCTTGCCGCCGTCGTTGAACTGCGCGATACGGGTGTTGCCGATGAAGTAGTCCCAGGTGCTGGTCGAGTGCCGGGCCGTCAGCACCCAGTTGAAGGTGACCGACGAACCGACCTGCGTCGCGGGCCAGTTGCGGCTGTTGTCGTTGAGCACCGCGAACTCGGGCTTGTTCGCGTTGCACGTCTTGAGCCCCTTCGGACCTTCGACGCTCTGCGGCTCGTACTGAATGGCGCCGCAGTCGGCCACCTTTCCCTGCGCGCACAGCGCCTGGCGGCTCGGCGGGGACGACACGTATCCGTGTGCCGACGCGGGCGAGCCGAGCCACAGGGTGCTGGCCGCCGCACCCAGGGCGACCAGCGGATAGACCACGGATCTACGCATTTGAAAACACCTTCCACACCATTGTTCGCGGGGTGTGGAAAACGTATCTGAAGGGCGCTTAACGAGCCCTTCTGCGATTTGCAAATCCCGCCTAACGCGTATTTATGGCGGCGTTAAGCGACACGCGTTCCGGCGTGGCCGCGTCCAGCGGCACGTGCGCGCCGGGGACGAGGCCGAGCTCGACCGCGGGCCGGCCGGCCACGGCGTCCAGGATCCAGTCGGCGACCACCCGGCGGCGGTTGCCGGGCAGCGAGATCAGGTGGTACGCCCGGGTGACCGCCTTGGCCGGCAGCCCGGACAGCGGCAGGCGCAGCGGGTTCGCGGCCGCGTCGGTGCCGCCGAGGTCGACCAGGAATCCCAGGTCCCGGTGCTTGTACCGGCGCCGCCGCCCGATCCCGAACGACGCGGCGATGTTGTGTGCGACGAGCGCGCCCTGCCGCACCGCATGCTGCGCCGTCATCGGGGTCAGCCGACCCGGACGGGTCAGGTCGGGCACGGCGGCCGCGTCGCCGCAGGCGAACACCTCCGGGTATCCGGGCACCGTCAGGTACTCGTCGACGACGAGCCGGCCCTGCTCGGTGCGCAGCTCCAGATCCTCGATCAGCGGGTCCGGCCGCACGCCGACGCACCAGATGAGCGTGCGGGTCGGCAGCTCGCGGCCGTCGGTGAGGCGGACCCGGTCGGCCAGGGCCTCGGCCACCGAGCAGCCGGCGAGCACCTCGACGCCGCGTTCGCGCAGCACCTGCTCCGCGGTGCGGGACAGCCGCGGCGACAGCTCCGGCAGCACCCGCGGCGCGGTGTCCAGCAGCAGCCAGCGGACCTGCTCCCCGATCAGCGCCGGCTGGTGGCGCAGCAGGTCGCGGACGGCGAGCTGGCAGTGTGCGGCGACCTCCGTGCCGGTGTAGCCGGCGCCGACCACGACGAACGTCAGCCGGGCCGCGCGCTCCGCCGGGTCGTCGGTCTCGGCCGCCAGCTCGACCTGCCGGACCAGGTGGTCGCGCAGGTACAGCGCCTCCGGGATGCCGCGGAACCCGTGCGCGTGCTCGGCGAGCCCCGGGATCGGCAGCAGCTTGTTGACGCTGCCGGCGGCGACCACGACCCGGTCGTAGCCGAGGTACCGGACGCGGCCGTCCGGGTCGCGGTAGCGGACCTCGGCCCGGTCCGGGTCGACGTGCTCCGCCTCGCCGAGCACCAGCCGGACCCCGGGCAGCGCCGCCGGTAGCGACACCGTCACCCGGCGGGGCTCCAGCACGCCGGCCGCCACCTCCGGCAGCAGCGGCAGGTACAGGAAGTAGTCCGTCGGGTTGAGCAGCGTGATCCGGGCGTTGCCGCGGGACATCCGCGCCAGCCGCCGGGCCGCGTGGAACCCCGCGAACCCGCCACCGACCACCACGATGTGTGGTGCCATCTTCGCCTCCAGGTCGTCAGGTCATGAGCGTCACGCTGCCCGTACCCGTGTCGACATGGTCCACGCCCGCCCAGCATGATCGCTGCCATGCTCACCGTCGTGCTGCGGACCGCTCAGGTCGCCCGGGTCCTCGCGGCCAGTACCCTCGGCCGGCTGCCGCTCGGCGCCGCGCCCGTCGCGCTGCTGCTGTTCGCCCGCGAGACGATGTCGATCGGTGCGGCCGGGGCGCTCGTCGGGGTGTACACGGCCGGGATCGCGGTCGGCGGGCCGGTCCTCGCCCGGGTCGCGGACCGGCTGCGGCAGCCGCCGGTGATGCTTGCCGGCGCCGCCGTGTCCACCGCCGGTTTCCTGCTGCTCGCCTCCGGGGTGCCGTTCTGGGCGGCGCTGCTCGCCGTGCTTCTGGCCGGGCTCGGCGCGCCACCGTTCGAGGCGGGGCTGCGGGTGCTGTGGCGGACGCTGCTGGACGAGGAGCAGGTGCCCACCGCGTACACCCTGGACATCGCGGTGCAGGAGCTCATCTTCATCTTCGGCCCGCTGGTCGCCGGCGCCTCCGTCACGCTCGGCGGCCCGGTCGCCGGGCTCTACGTGACCGCCGGCCTGCAGCTGCTCGGGACGCTCTGGTTCGTCAGCACGCCCGTCGTGCGCGGCTGGCGGGGCGAGCACGCCGAGCGGCACTGGGCCGGCGCGCTGCGCTCGGGGCGGCTGCGGCTGCTCCTCGTCGCGGTCATCCTCGTCGGCACCGGGGTGGGGAGCCTGCCCGTCGCCGTGATCGACTACGCCGAGTCGGTCGGCAGCCGGGGCTGGTCGAGCTGGATCCTGGCGGCGCAGGCGACCGGCGCGCTCATCGGCGGCCTGATCAACACCCGGGTGAAGGTCGACGGGCGGCGGCTGCCGCTGCTCGCGATGTGCCTCGGTCTGGCGTTCGTGCCGTTGCTGCTCACCCCGTCGGAGCCCGCCCTGCTGCTGCTCCTCGCGGTGGTGTCGGGCCTGTTCCTGCCGCCGTTCCTGGCCGCGACGTTCGTCACGGTCGACCGGATCGCCCCGGCGGGCACCGCGGCGGAGGCGTTCGCGTGGGTGGCGACCGCGTTCTCGGTCGGCGCGGCGACCGGTGCGGCGCTGGACGGTGCCATCCTCGACGCGACCACGGGCCCGAGAATCGGGTTCCTGCTGTCTCCGCTGGTCATCATGCTTGCCGCGCCGTTGTTGGTACCCCTGGCAAGACACGTTCGAGCGGCGATGAACGGATTTGTCCGAAATAACCGGAAAATCGAGTTTACTGACTAGTGTCGAAAGCAGCGCGGCGCCCACCGGCAGAACAACGGGGGACGGTGGACGTCGCGGCAGCGGCGGGTCCGGGGCGGCAACGGCGCCACCCGGACCCGTTCGGCGTTTCGCGTACAGTTCCGGGGTGACTCCGCACGACCCCACTCTCACCTCCGCCCCTGCCCCCAGGGTCGACCCGCCCCCGTCGGACGCTGCTGACAGCGCTGCCGGTGCTGACAGCGCTGCCGGTGCTCTCGACAGCGACGGCGTGCCGTTCGGCCCCGGCGTCGATCCCGAGCGGCTGGCGATCTGCCTCGCGGTCTTCGAGGAACTCGACGACCTGCCACCGGACCACCCCGACGTGGTGCGGGTGCGCAGGGCGACGTCACACCTGTACAAGAGCGTCAAACGGCAACGGCGCAGCGACCGCCGGGCCGCCATCACCGAGGCCGACCGCACCGTCACCGCCGCCACCGCGACCGGGGCGCCCGGCCGCATCGACGACGAGACGCAGGGCATCGCGCTGGTGTCGCCCACTATCGGCGCGACCGCGGGCCGCCTGCAGCGGGCCAGGTCCTGCTACACGTGCAAGGACCGCTACGTCGACGTCGACGCCTTCTACCACCAGCTCTGCCCGTCCTGCGCCAGGCTCAACCGGCAGCGCCGCGACGCCCGCACCGACCTGACCGGCCGGCGCGCCCTGCTCACCGGCGGGCGGGCGAAGATCGGCATGTACATCGCGCTGCGGCTGCTGCGTGACGGCGCCCACACGACGATCACCACCCGGTTCCCCAACGACGCCGTGCGCCGCTTCGCCGCGATGCCTGACAGCGCCGACTGGATCCACCGGCTGCGGATCATCGGCATCGACCTGCGCGACCCCGCCCAGGTCGTCGCGCTCGCCGACGAGGTCGCCGCGCAGGGCACCCTCGACATCCTGATCAACAACGCGGCGCAGACGGTCAAGCGGGCGGCCGGCTCCTACGCGCACCTGGTCGCCGCCGAGTCGGTCCCGGTCGAGCTGGACGGGCCGGTGCCGGAGATGCTGACGTTCCACAAGGCGGACCCGCACGCCGAGCTGACCCTCGAGGCCGGCCCGCCGGACGCGACGGGGATCATTCCGCCGCACGCCCTCGCCGCGCTCGCCCTGACCACCGGGTCGGCCACCCCGGAGCGGATCGCCGCGCTCACGGCCATCGACGCCGGCGGGCTGGTGCCCGACCTCGCCTCGATCAACAGCTGGACCCAGCGGGTGCACGAGGTCGACCCCCTGGAGCTGCTCGAGGTCCAGCTCTGCAACGTCACCGCGCCGTTCATCCTGGTCAGCAGACTGCGTCCGGCCCTCGCCGCGGCGCCGGCCCGCCGCAAGTACGTGGTCAACGTGTCCGCCATGGAAGGCCAGTTCAGCCGCAGGTACAAGGGGCCCGGCCACCCGCACACCAACATGGCGAAGGCCGCGCTGAACATGCTCACGCGGACCAGCGCCGAGGAGATGCTCACCGAGGGCATCCTGATGACCGCGGTCGACACCGGCTGGATCACCGACGAGCGCCCGCATCCGACGAAGATGCGGCTGCACGAGGAGGGCTTCCACGCCCCGCTCGACCTCACCGACGGCGCGGCCCGGGTCTACGACCCGATCGTCCGCGGCGAGCAGGGCGAGGACCTCTACGGCTGCTTCCTGAAGGACTACAACCCGTCAGCGTGGTGAGCGGATGCCAGGTCCGGGTCAGCGCAGCTGGTAGGACAGCGTGAACTTGCCGACCTGGACCTCGTCGCCGTCCTTGAGCGTGGCGCTCTTGACCCGCTCGCCGTTGACGTAGGTGCCGTTCAGGCTGCCCAGGTCCAGCGTCGAGTAGCCGAAGCCGCTCGGGTTGCGGTGGAACTCGACGTGCTTGCGGGACACCGTGTTGTCGTCCAGGACGATCTGGTTGGCGGAGTCGCGGCCGCAGCGGCAGATGTCGCCGTCGAGCGCGAACTCGGCGCCGGCCTCGGCACCCTTGCGGATCAGCAGGGTCGCCCGGCCGGACGGCAGCTTCTCCATGTGCGCGGTCAGGTCGAGCGGCTGCGTCGCACCCTCGGGGGCGGCGACGGAGGCCTGGGAGAGGAGTTCCTCGCTGGTCACGATCGGCACGCCCCAGTGGCGGGCCAGGGCGATCGCCTCCAGCGGGGCGGCCGGCACCCGGATGCCGTCGCCGAGCACGAGCTGGAACGGTCCGTGCGCGGCGACGACCTCGATCGCACGCAGCGGGGCGCGCAGGGCCGTCAGCGCCCGCTGAAACAGCTCGGCACTGACCGGCTCGACCAGGTCACGCGGTCCACCTTCGACCGCGAACTGCAGGTGGCGGCCGGTCTGCTCGTCCTTGAGCAGCACCATCGGACGGCTCTGCCAGGTCTGAGCCCGCACACCAACGACGACGAGCTCTCGCATGCCCGGGCCTCCCGTGTCCGACGGTCAACTTTGATGTGCCGCTAACGGTACCGGGAGGTGCCTTGCTTTCAGAAATGCCAGCCCCGTCGTTCCGTCGCCTGCCGGACCCAACCCTCGACCTGTGAGGGCCAGTTGACGCCCGCGGCCTGCGCATGTCCGATCTGGAACCGGTTGATCGCGTCGTGTCCCTCGGAGATGAAACCGCCGCGCTTGTCGAACTCCAGGATCACCTGCGTGCCGTGCTGGTCGGTCACGAAGGTGACCTCGACCTCGTTGATGCGGCTCGCGTACTGGTGCGCGGCGTAGAACTCGATCTCCTGGTAGAACGGCAGCGTCTGGTGCACCCCGTGGATCTGGCCGCGCTCCAGGTCGGCGCCCTTGAACCGGAAGCCGAGCTGTCCGAACGCGTCGAGGATGGCGCCCTGCACCGGCAGCGGGTGCACGTTGATCGCGTCCAGGTCGCCCTTGTCGATCGCGCGGGCCACCTCGAGTTCGGTGCGCACGCCCATGGTCATGCCGTGCAGGCGCTGGCCGTACATGTGCGTGATCGGGGTCTCCCACGGCACCGGCAGCTGGAACGGCACCGCGTGCTGCTGGCCGGGTCCGAGCCGGAAGCCGCCGGTCAGCTGCTGCCGCTGGAACTCCACGGTCGCGTCGTATTCGCTGTCGGCGCCCTCGACCTCGACGCGGGTCTGCAGCGCCACGGTGATCCGCTCGACCTCGACCTCGTGGTCGCCGCCGGCGAAACGGACCTGGCCTGACACGTAACCACCCGGCTGGACGTCGGGTCCGTCAAGGACGGTGTCCACGGTCGGGCCACCAACACCGAGTGCGCGCTTCAGGCTCTTGAAGACCATTCGCGGAGACTAACACGCAGGACTGTAGGGTTGGAGGGTGTCGAGACTGCTGCGGATCGGGGAGCTCGCGAACCTCGCGGGCGTGTCCACCCGCACGGTGGACTTCTACACCGGGCTCGGACTCATCGAGGCTGCTGAGCGCACCGCCGGCAACTTCCGGCTCTACAGCACGGACTGCATCGACCGCATCGCGGCGATCAGGGCCCTGGAGGCCAACGGGGTCAGCCTCGCCGACATGGCCGGGGCACTCGGGCCCGGCAAGGGCGACCTGCCGGGCCAGCTGAGCCAGCTCCAGGTCGACCTGGACACGCTGCGGGAGGCGGCCGCGCACTCCGGCCCGGCCGCCCACCAGTTGCTGCTCGCCCTCACCGCCCGGCTGCAGTCGCTGATCGCCACTGCCATCGAGGTCACGGGCAACCTGCCGCCGATCTAGCGCGTGTTTCAGGACCTGATCAGCTCGGCGACCCGCAGGCCGTGCTCGGCCGCCTTCGCGTGCCCTGCCTTCAGCGACTCGGCGGCGAGGCCCCGCAGCGGCGCCATCGCCGGCGTCACGTCCGCCAGGGTCAGCTCCGCCTCGGCGATGTGCAGGTCGAGGCCGAAGACCTCGCCCAGGATCCGGCGCAGGTACGGCGTGACGTGGTCCCAGCCCTCCTTCGGCGTGCCGGGCCCGTAGCCGCCGCCCCGGCTCAGCGCGAGCACCGCGGGCTTGCCCGCGAGGGGCTGGTCACCCTGCAGGCCGAGGCGGGGGTGCATCACGATCAGGTCGATCCAGGCCTTGACCTGTGCCGGGAGGTTCCAGTTGTACAGCGGCACGGCGAACAGGAAGGCATCGGCGCCGAGCAGTTCCGCGCCGAGGCGGTCGACGAGCTGGCGCGCCTCGTCGGCAGGCGGCGCGGCCGGGTCGACGGCGGCGCGGGCGAGGGCGGTCCACGCGTCCGCGGGCAGCGGCTGAGCCCCGAGGTCGCGCCGGGTGACGACGGCGTCGTGGTGCTCTGCGAGCCAGGCCTGCTCGGCGGTGTCCGCGAGCGCGCGGCTCACCGATCCGGTGGTGCGGATGCTCGCGTCGAGACGGAACAGATGCATGGTGTGGTACCCCCACGTAGTTCGGCTGTTACGCAGATAGTCTGCACAGCAGAACATCTTCCCGCAAGAGTGAGTGAGCCGCTTATCATTGCGGCATGACGCAGGCGCCGGAGGTACGCGACGAACTCCAGTCCGACCTCGGCTGGGCGCTGGGCGTCGTGCTGCGTGCCTACGCCAAGGGCGCGGGTCACGTCATCGCCGGCGTCCCCGGCGGCCCCCGCGGCTACCAGGTCCTCGCGGCCGCCGCGTCCGGCGCCGAGGGCACCCAGCTGGCCCTGGCCAACAAGCTCGGCGTCGACCGCACCGTCATGACCTACCTGCTCGACGACCTGGAGCAGGCCGGCCTCATCGAGCGCCGTCCCGACCCCGCCGACCGTCGCGCCCGGCGCATCGTCGCCACCGACGCCGGCCGCGCCACGATGTGCGAGCTGCAGGTCAAGCTGGAGCACGTCGAGACCCGCGTCCTGGGCGCGCTCGCCGAGCCCGAGCGGGCGGTCTTCCGCGACCTGCTCCGCAAGCTCGCCACCCGCGTCGACGAGCACGACCCCCTCGCCGACGCCTGCACCATGGTCGAGGAGCTCACCGACGTCCCGCCGACCGCCAGAGCCCGCCGTCGCAGACCCTCCGGGTGAGATCTTGGCCCCGGCCCGACCTACCCTGATGTCATGATTCGCCTGGATATGGCAACGGTCTGATCTCATTGCCGGACGCAACGCTCCCAGGTGCGCATACTTGAGTCCGGACCACTGGGCGAGCAGTAAGGAACCTCCGGTCGCGATGATGCTGCAACGCCGGTATCGGCTCGAGCGGCTGATCGGTGCGGGCACCACCAGCGAGGTCTGGCAGGGCCACGACGAGCTCCTGCGTCGCCAGGTGGCGGTCCGCCTGCTGCGCGCCGACCGCGCCCCACTCGCCGATTCGTTCCTGGCCGAGGGCCGCGCCGCCGCCCGGCTCACCCACGCCAACGTCGCCGCCGTCTACGACGTCGGGGTCGTCGAGCTGCCCGAGCGCGGCGACGTGCCATACGTGGTGATGGAGTTCGTCGAGGGCGACACCGTCGCCGACCGGCTCCGCCACGGACCCCTCACCCCCGACGAGGTCGCCCAGATCGGCGCGGAGATCGGCGCCGCCCTCGCCCACGCGCACGGCCAGTGGGTCACCCACGGCGCCCTCACCCCGGCGAAGGTCGCCATCACCGACGTCGGCGCGAAGGTGTTCGGCTTCACCGACCGCCGCGGCGCCGACCCGCACGACGTCAGCCTCGACGTCTACGCACTGGGCAGCCTCCTGCGGGCCGCCCTCACCGGGTCGGCCCCGGCCGGGACCGCCGCCGGGTCACCCGAGCTGGTCGCACCCGCCGATCTGGCCGCCCTCATCGCCCGGTGCCTGCACCCCGACGCGGTCCTGCGCCCCGGCAGCGACGAGGCCGCCCTGGCCTTCGCCCGCATCGCCGGCACCCGTGTCGACCTGCCCGCCTGGTACACGCTGTCCGCGCCCACCGAGGACCTCCCTGGCCCGTTGGTACGCCGCCCGTCAGTGCTGCCGCGGGCCTTCCCGCCGATGCGCCTGCGCCGCGCCGGCTCCGCCGCCCTGGACGGCACGGCCCGCATCGCCGCGCACCGGCCGTGGATCCGTCCCGCCACGCAGCTCGGCGCCCGCTCGGCCGCGCACACCCGCATCGTGCTGTCCAGGCTGCCGTTCGGTGCGCACACCCGGACCAGCGCGCACCTCAACGACGTGACCCTCGTGGACCTGCGCTCCGCCCGCCCCGCCCGGCCCGCTCGTCTTGTCGAGCCGGCAAAGAGCGGCGGCCGGCGCTGGGCGATCCGGGCCGCCGTCGGCTCCGTCGTCGCCGGGATCGTGTCCCTCGCCGCGGTCGCCGCCATCGGCCAGCCGCAGGCGGAGGGAGGACCTCCGGCGAGCGGGACGGTGCAGACCGCGACCGCCGCCGCGAGTCCCCTCCCGGTCGTCACGACCGCGCCGGCGCCGCCGCCACCCGTGGCGACGACCACCCCGCAGACCCAGCCGACCACCCGCCGGCCGACGACCCGCCCGAGCTCGACCCGCCCGTCGACCTCGGCGTCCGCTTCCCCGTCCGCGTCGGCGTCTGCTTCTCCTTCGGCGTCCGCGTCGCCGTCGACCTCGGCGTCCCCGTCCGCCTCGCCGTCCGCCTCCGCCTCGCCGTCTGCTTCTGCTTCTGTCTCCCCGGAGGCAGCCGCGCCGTAACCGTTCCGCTCAGGGGGTCCAGTCCGGGTCACGGCCGCTGAGGCCGAGCACCCTGGCCAGGGGCGGAGCGGTTGCCGGCACGGGCACCTCGGCGGCGTACACACCCATCTGGCGACCCATGTCGGCGGAACGGGCGACCTCGTCGTGCACCCGCAGCACCAGCGCGTCGTCCCAGTGCGGGTGCAGGCCGCCGGCGCGGGCCAGATCCCAGCCGTGCAGCACCAGCTCACCCAGCACCATGCCCCCGACGAGGTCCGCGGGCAGCTCCATCGGCCCGCCCATCCATGTGACGCCCTCCCATGCCGCCGGCGCACCCCACGCCGCGGCGGTCTCCTCGACCTGCGCCCGGAGCAGGTCCCGCCAGTCGCCGCCGGTGCGGTCGATCTCCGCCCCCGGGTCGAGCGCCTCCTTCGTGGCCGCCGCGGTCAACGCCGGCCCCCAGTGCAGCAGATGATTGACCAGGGCCCGCACGTCCCAGCCCGCACACGGCGTCGGTGTGTCGAGCGAACCGACCCCGTCCACAACCTTCAAGGTCACAGCGGCAGCGGTACCGATGAGCAGATGTCCGTCCATCGCCCCGACGGTACGGCCGGCACCGCACCCGGTCTTGGACAAACGCGACGGCTACCGTGGATCCTCGTGCGCGACCCGAGGGAACTGTCCGGCGCGTGGTCGGCATTCCAGCAGCACGGCTCAGCCCCACCGTCCCCACCCCTCGCCGGCGTCGTCAGCCGGTACTGGTGGGCGACCTGGGACCTGCGCGGCCAGGCCCCGTACCGGCAGTTGCTCCCACCCACGCCGAGCGTCCACCTGACGTTCCCCACCGACGGCCCACCCCTGCTGCGCGGCGTCCACCGCCGCTACTTCCACCGCGTCCTGTCCGGCGCCGGGGGCGTGCTCGGCGTTGCGTTCCGGCCCGGGACGTTCCGCCGCTTCCTCAACGCCCCGGCCACCACCCTGACCAACCGCACCGTCCCCGCCATCGACATCTTCGGCCCCGACCTGCCCACGATCGTCGGCTCCGACCCGCCCATTGCCGGGATTTCAGTGCCCGGCCCGCCCGCTACAGGGTTGGTGTCCGACCTGCCCGCTGCCGGGATTTCAGTGTCCGGCCCGCCCGCCGCGGGGATTGTGGGGTCGGGTCCGTTCGCTGCGGGGGCTGATGCCGTCGACGTCTTCCTTGCGGACCGGGTCTCCGCCGACCCGGTGGGCGATGAGGTCGCGGCCTGGGTCGAGTGCGCGTCCGCCACCCCTGATGTGCGCCGCGTCGACGACCTGGCCGCCCTGTGCGGGGTGAACGTCCGCCGCCTCCAACGCCTGTTCGCCGACCACGTGGGGGCGAGCCCGAAGTGGCTGCTGCGCCGCTTCCGCCTGCAGGAGGTGACCGACACCCTCGCCGCCGCTCCGGGCGCCCCGGTCGACTGGGCCGGCCTCGCCGCCGACCTCGGCTACGTCGATCAGGCCCACCTGAGCAGGGACTTCGCCGCCATGTTCGGCGAGCCCCCAACCACGTACGCCGCCCGCTACTGACGTGGACCGCCCCACCGCCGACCGGGACCGGCCCGCCACTGACCGGAACTGCGGCTGATCTGGGCATCGGCGCTGCTGGATCGGGCGCGGAGTCGGGGACGAGTGGCCGGGGAGGTGGTGGGCAGCGGTTGCCGTGGGCGGGTGACGGTGGCCGGCCGGCGTCGCAGACCGGTGAGGCGGCGGGTGACGGCAGGAGGCAGGTGGGGCGGTGTCGTGCGGGGGTTTGTCGGGACGGCGTAGTGTGGCGGGCGATGTTTGCGCTGCGCACCAGGCTTGCCGGTGTCGCCGTGCTGGTGGCGCTCGGCGCCGCTGGCTGTGGCGGCGACTCTGCCCCGACCAGCACCTCGACCACCAAGGCCCCGTCGCCAGGGCGGCAGGTCGCCGAGGGTGCGTCGGGGCTTCCGCCCTCTGCCGCCGGCAGCGCGTCGGCTGGGGCCGGAGGGGCGGACAACGGGGCTGCGGCACCCGGCGGGCAGGCGGTCAAGCACGCGTTCCCGCTGCAGGGCAAGGCGTCCTACAGCCGGACCCACCACGACTACCCGGCCAGTGACATCATCGCGGCGTGCGGGTTGACGGCGGTGTCGCCGGTCGACGGCACGGTCCTTGAGGTGACGCGGACCGACACGTGGAAGGCGAAGGTCAACGACGGGGCGACCCGCGGTGGGCTGTCGGTGTCGATCCTCGGCGGGGACGGGGTGCGGTACTACATGTCGCATTTCTCCACGATCGACGCGGGCATTGAGGCGGGCACCGTCGTCAGGGCGGGCCAGCCGGTCGCGAAGGTCGGCGAGACCGGCGACGCCAGCGCCTGCCACATCCACTTCGGCCTGTCGCCGGTGTGCCAGAAGACCGGCGACTGGTGGACCCGGCGCGGTGCGATCTGGCCGTGGTCCTACCTGGACGCGTGGAAGGCGGGCAAGGAGAAGTCACCGGTCGCCGAAGTCGGCAAGTGGCAGCAGGAGCACGGCTGCCCGACCAAGCCGCTGACGAATCCGTGAGCCACCGCTCAGTCGTAGCAGAGGCAGAACGGGTGTCCGGACGGGTCGCTGTACACCCGGAAGCCGGCCTCCTTGGTCGACAACAGGGTCGCGCCCAGCCGTAACACCTTGGACTCCGTGGCGTCGATGTCGTCGACCTGGATGTCGAGGTGGATCTGCTGCGGGAAGTTGGGGTCGGGCCACAGCGGCGGCCGGTATTCAGGGGCGTGCTGGAAGCTGAGCTTCGTGGTGCCGTCGCCGATGTCGACCCAGTCCCCGTCGACGCGGGTGACCGGCAGGTCGAGCAGCTCGGAGTAGAACCGGGCGAGGGCCTGCGGGTCGGGGGAGTCGAGGACCACCGAGGTGAGTTTCGCCGTCATTCCTCCATCGTGCCCGACGGGTCTGACAAAAAACCCTGAGCCTGGATAGCGGTGATGGCGACGGTGTTGACGATGTCCTTCACGGTCGCGCCGCGGGACAGGTCGTTGACGGGTTTGCGCAGGCCCTGCATGACGGGTCCGACTGCGACCGCGCCCGCCGAGCGCTGCACCGCCTTGTACGTGTTGTTGCCCGTGTTCAGGTCCGGGAACACGAAGACGGTGGCCTGACCGGCGACGGCGCTGCCGGGCAGCTTGGTGGCGGCCACCGAGGGGTCGACGGCGGCGTCGTACTGGATCGGACCCTCCACCGGCAGCGAAGGGCGGCGGGCGCGCACGAGCGAGGTCGCCGAGGCCACCTTCGTCACGTCGGCACCGGTGCCGGAGGTCCCGGTCGAGTACGACAGCATCGCCACCCGGGCCGTGATGCCGAACTGGGCCGCCGTCGTGGCGGAGGACAGCGCGATGTCGGCGAGCTGCTCGGCGTCGGGGTCCGGGTTGACGGCGCAGTCGCCGTACACCAGGACCCGGTCGGGCAGCAGCATGAAGAAGACGCTGGAGGCGACGCCCAGGCCCGGCACCGTCTTGATGATCTCGAACGCGGGACGGATGGTGGCCGCCGTGGTGTGCGTCGCGCCGGAGACCATGCCGTCGGCGAGACCCAGATGGACCATCATCGTGCCGAAGTACGAGACGTCCCGTACCACATCCCGGGCCAAATCCAGTGTCACACCCTTATGTGCCCGTAATTCCGCGTAAATCGGAGCGAACCGCTCCAGCAGCGGAGAAGTGGCCGGGTCGATGACCGAAGCATCCGAAATGTCCAGCCCAAGGTCCCGCGCCTTCGCGGCGATCACCGCAGGATCGCCCAGCAACGTCAACGCTGCCACGCCCCGCCGCAGCAGGATGTCCGCCGCCCGCAGGATCCGTTCCTCCGTCCCCTCCGGCAGGACGAGGTGCTTCCGCGCCGCCCGGGCGCGGTCGATCAGGTCGTACTCGAACATCAGCGGCGTGACCCGCGTCGACGCCGTCAGCTCCAGCGCGTCGGCGAGCGCCGCCGTGTCCACGTGCGACTCGAACGCCCCGAGCGCCGCCGCCACCTTCCGCGGGTTGTCCGGCCCCAGCCGGTGCTCCATACGCGTCGAGGCCGCGATCGTGTCGTAGCTTGCCGTCGGCACCGACAACACCGCGAGACCGGTGTTCAACCGCTCGAACAGCGCCAGCGCCGCCGGGTCCGGGGCGATGCCCAGGGTCAGCACGATCCCGGCGAGCGGCACGGTCCCCGAGGCGTGCGCGGCCGCCGCGGCGACGAGCAGGTCGGCCCGGTCGCCGGGGGTGATGAGCAGGCAGTTGTCGGTCAGGTGGGACAGCAGCGCCGGGACCTGCGCCGCGCCGACGACGTAGTCGAGCACGTCCCGCTCGAGGGAGGCGGGCCCGGCGCTGAGCACCGTGGCACCCAACGCCGCGGCCACCTCCGCGACCGTCGGCGCCGCGACCGTCGGCACGTTGGGGATCGTGTAACAGGGCACCGGCAGCTTCGGCGGCTGCTCGGCGGACTTGTTGACCACGACCGCGGCGACGGTCGCGTCGAGTTCGACCAGCGCGTGGTACGCCTGCCGCGCCACCGATCCGACCGTGTCGGCGTCCAGGTCGGCGCCGTTGACGACGGCGACCACGACCGCGCCGAACTCGTTGGCCAGCCGGGCGTTGAGGGCGAGCGTCGGCGACTGCTCGTCGTCGAGGTCGCTGCCGATGACCACCACGGCGTCATAGTCGCGCGCGATCGGCCGGAACCGCTCCACGATCCGCCCGACCAGGCCTTCGCCGTCACCAGCGGACAGCATCCCGGCCGCCTCCGCCGCCGTCACTCCGAAGGGCTCGTGACCGTCGTTCGGGATGTGGTACCGCGAGCGCAGCAGCGACAACGTCGGGTCCGGTGCCGCACCGTCGACGAACGGGCGGAACACGCCGATCCCGGGGACCTTCCGCGACAGCAGCTCGGCCAGACCGAGCGCGACGGCGGACTTGCCGGATCCGGGTCCGTGTTCGACCAGGTACACGATGCGAGCCACCGCGTTAGTCTGCCTGGCATGATCCTCGTGCTCAACAGTGGCTCCTCGTCGGTGAAGTTCCGGGTCGTCGACCTCGCCGACCCCACGGCCGGGGACCGCGGTTCGGTGGAGCGGATCGGCGAGCCCGGTGGGGTGCCGGACCATGCGGCGGCGCTCGACCAGATCCTCGGCGGCCTGGACGCCGCCGGCATCACCGCCGTCGGGCACCGGATCGTGCACGGCGGCGCCACCTTCACCGCGCCGGCCGTGGTCGACGACGCGATGCTGGCGGTCCTGCGGGAGCTGACCCCGCTCGCGCCGCTGCACAACCCGGGCGGCATCGCCGGCATCGAGGCGGCTCGCGCGGCGCTGCCCGGCGTGCCCCACGTGGCCGTGTTCGACACCGCGTTCCACGCGTCCCTGCCGCCTTCTGCCAGCACGTACGCCCTCGACCGTGACCTCGCCGCACGCCACGGGATCCGCCGGTACGGCTTCCACGGCACCTCCTGCGACATCGTCTCCCGCCGCACCGCCGACCTGCTCGGCCGCCCGCTCGCCGAGCTGAACCTCATCGTGCTGCACCTCGGCAACGGCGCCAGCGCCACCGCGATCCAGGGCGGCCGCAGCGTCGAGACGTCGATGGGCCTCACCCCGCTCGAAGGTCTCGTCATGGGCACCCGCTCCGGCGACGTCGACCCGGCCGTCCTGAGCTACCTGCACCGCGCCGCCGGCCTCGACTTCGCCGCTGCCGAGGAGCAGCTGCAACGCCACGGCGGCCTGCGCGGGCTCGCCGGCGCCAACGACATGCGCACCGTCCTGGAACGCCGCGCCGCCGGGGACTCCGATGCGTCGCTCGCCTTCGACGTGTACTGCCACCGCATCCGCAAGTACGTCGGCGCCTACCACGCCGTGCTCGGTCGCCTCGACGCGATCGTGTTCACCGCCGGCGTGGGCGAGCACGCCGCCCCGGTCCGCGAGGCCGCTCTCGCCGGCCTCGACGGCTGGGGCATCACGATCGACCCGGCCCGCAACGCGGCCCACGCCCCGCTCATCTCCCCGGACGACGCCCCCGTGGCGGTCTGCGTGATCCCGACCGACGAGGAACTCGCGATCGCCGAACAGGTCCGGGCCGTACCGGTTAGACGGGTGCCGGCGCCGCCGCGGGGGCCGGCGCGGGGGTGATCGTGCCGACGATCGGTCGCCACCAGCGGTGCGTGGCAGTGCGAGCGAGGCGGTGGAACGGGGTTCCTGGCGCGGGCAGGCTCAGCATGCGCTGATTAGAGCAGAGCTCAGCGCCAGCCGCGGGGGTGGTTGGCGGTGCGGGGCCCGCTGCCGCGGGCTGCCGCGCCCGCCGCCTCCGCCAGCACGTCGGCCAGTTCGTCGAAGCCGTCGCGGACCAGGCCGGCGGTGATGCGGACGTGGTCGCTGTCCAGGTGGCTCACCTCGAACGGGGCGCCGGGTGCGACCGCGATCCCGTGCGCGGCCAGGGTCAACATTGCCACCTGCTGGTTGGCCACCGCCATCCAGAGGTTGATCCCGTCGGCGGCGGTCGCGGTCACGCCGCGGGTGTCGAGGGCGTCGAGGAGGAGGGTGCGGCGGCGGGCGTACTCGTCGCGGGCGTGCGCGATCTGGTCCACTGTGGACGGATCGGTGAGGAGCTCGACGAGGACTGCCTGCAGCAGGCGGCTGGACCAGCCGGGGCCGAGCAGGCGGCGGTCGGTGACGGCGGTGACCACGTCGGCGGGGCCGCCGATCGCGGCGAGGCGCAGGTCGGGGCCGTGGCTCTTGGAGAAGCTCAGCACGTGCACGGTCCGGTCGGGCAGGCGGCGGCCCAGGCTGACCGGCGCCGCGGTGGCGATGTCGCCGGCGTGGTCGTCCTCGATGACGGTCACCGCGGGGTGGCGGGCCAGGACGCGGGCGAGCTTGTCGGCGCGGGCCTGGGTCATGCTCGCGCCGGTCGGGTTGTGGGCGCGGGGTTGCAGGTACACCGCGACGGGTTCACACGAAGCGAGCGCGGAGGCGAGCGCGTCGGGGCGCATCCCGTGCTCGTCGATGGCGACGCCGACGACCGTGGCGCCGACGGCTTCGAGGAGGTCCAGCATCGGCGGGAACGCCGGGTTCTCGACGAGGACGTGGTCGCCGAAGCGGACCACGCACCCGGTGATCCGGTCGAGCGCGTCCATGGCGCCGTCCACGACCGTGAGCTGATCGGGCGGGAACGGCCAGCGGGCCCGCAGCACGCTCTCCAGCGACGGCAGCACGGCCCCGTCGAGGTAGCTGGTGGTCAGTCGCGCGTCGCCGATCCGGCGCAGCGCGGAAGTGAGCGACGGCAGCAGGTCGTAGTCGGGTACACCGGTCGAATAGTCGTGGACGAGGCCCGAGCCGAGCTCACCCACGCGGCCGCCGAGCTGCGCATATCGCAGGCGCTGGCGGGGTAGGGACGGCGTGGCGACGAATGTGCCGGAGCGGCCCCGGGTCTGGATCGCGCCGGCGCGCGCCAGGCTGCGCCACGCCTCGGACACGGTGGTGGGGCTGATCCCGAGCTCGCGCGCGACGTCCCGCACGGTGGGCAGGCGGGAGCCGGCGGGCAGCGTCCCGGCCGTCACCAGGCGGCTGACGGCAGCGGCGATTCCGCGGGCGCTGCGGTCGTCGACCGCCCCGGCGATGAGCGCGAGCAAATTACATCTCCGAAACATTCTGTAACGCTTGGACCATTGTCCGCCTAGATTTGTGTCGTTAGTGTCCTACGGCATCCGACCCGACACAAGGTCAACGCCGTAGGCGCCAAAAGCCGTAGAAGCCCAACACCCGCCAAAAGCCCAGAGAGGGGCAGCCATGGCAGATGTCATCCGGGCCGCCATCGTCCAGACCAGCTGGACGGGCGACAAGGAATCGATGATCAAGGCGCACGAGGACTATGCGCGGCAGGCCGCGGCGCAGGGCGCGAAGGTGATCTGCTTCCAAGAGCTGTTCTACGGGCCGTACTTCTGCCAGGTGCAGGACAAGGCCTACTACGAGTACGCCGAGTCCATCCCCGGCCCCACCACCGAACGGTTCCAGGCCCTGGCCGCAGAGCTGGGCCTGGTGATGGTGTTGCCGATGTACGAGCAGGAGCAGCCCGGCGTCCTGTACAACACCGCCGCCGTCGTGGACGCGGACGGCCGGTACCTCGGTAAGTACCGCAAGAACCACATCCCTCAGGTCAAAGGCTTCTGGGAGAAGTTCTACTTCCGCCCCGGAAACCTCGGTTACCCCGTCTTCGACACGGCGGTCGGCAAGGTCGGCGTCTACATCTGCTACGACCGGCACTTCCCGGAGGGCTGGCGGGCGCTCGGCCTCAACGGCGCGCAGATCGTGTTCAACCCGTCGGCGACCAGCCGCGGCCTGTCGGCGTACCTGTGGCAGCTGGAGCAGCCGGCCAGCGCCGTGGCCAACGAGTACTTCATCGGCGCGATCAACCGCACCGGCATCGAGGACCTCGGCGACAACGACTTCTACGGCACGAGCTACTTCGTGGACCCGGAGGGCAAGTTCGTCGGCGAGGTCGGCGACGCGCACAACCCGGAGCTGATCGTCCGCGACCTCGACCTGGGCCTCCTGGCCGAGGTACGGGACCGATGGCAGTTCTACCGGGACCGCCGTCCCGACGCGTACGGGGACCTGGTGCAGCCATGATTCTCATCAAGGGCGGGACCGTGGTCGGTCCCACCGGTCCGTACCAGGCCGACGTGCTCGTCGTCGGGGAGCAGGTGTCGGCGATCTTCGCGCCCGATCAGGGGCCGCAGGAGGGCGACTTCGAGACGATCGACGCGACCGGCAAGTACGTCATCCCCGGCGGCGTCGACGCGCACACCCACATGGAGCTGCCGTTCGGCGGCACGTTCGCCAGCGACACGTTCGACACCGGCACCCGCGCCGCCGCCTGGGGCGGCACGACGACCATCATCGACTTCGCCGTGCAGCGCACCGGTGAGGTGGTGCAGGACGGGCTCGCCGCGTGGCACGGCAAGGCCGACGGCAACTGTCACGTCGACTACGCGTTCCACATGATCCTCGGCGGGGTCGACGACGAGTCGCTCAAGGCCATGGACACGCTCGTCACCGACGAGGGGATCACGAGCTTCAAGCTGTTCATGGCGTACCCCGGCGTCTTCTACAGCGACGACGGCCAGATCCTGCGCGCGATGCAGAAGGCCCGCGACAACGGCGCCATGATCATGATGCACGCGGAGAACGGGCCGGCCATCGACGTGCTCGTCAAGCAGGCCCTGGAGCGGGGTGAGACCGACCCGATCCACCACGGCCTCACCCGCCCCGAGGCCCTGGAGGCGGAGGCCACCAGCCGCGCGATCTGGCTGGCCGGCGTCGCCGCCGACTGCCCGCTCTACATCGTGCACCTGTCCGCGAGCAAGGCCCTGGAGCAGGTCGCCGCCGCCCGCGACCTCGGCCGCAACGTGTTCGCCGAGACCTGCCCGCAGTACCTGTACCTGACGCTCGAGGACCAGCTCGGCGCGCCCGGCTTCGAGGGCGCCAAGTGGGTCTGCTCGACGCCGCTGCGCAGCAAGCACGAGACGCACCGCGCCGACCTTTGGAAGGGCCTGCGCAGCAACGACCTGTCGGTCGTGTCCACCGACCACTGCCCCTTCTGCTTCAAGGACCAGAAGGAGCTCGGCATCGGCGACTTCTCGAAGATCCCCAACGGCATCGGCAGCGTCGAGCACCGCGTCGACCTGCTCTACCAGGGGGTCGTCGACGGCAAGCTCAGCCTCGGCCGGTGGGTCGAGACGATCGCCACCACGCCCGCGCGGATGTTCGGCCTGTACCCGAAGAAGGGCATCATCGCGCCCGGGTCCGACGCCGACATCGTCCTCTACGACCCGGCGGCCCGCACCCGCATCGGCGTCGAGACGCACCACATGAACATGGACCACTCCGCCTGGGAAGGCTACGAGATCGCCGGCAAGGTCGACACCGTCATCTCCCGCGGCCGGGTCCTGGTGAAGGACGGTGCGTACCACGGCGCCAAGGGCCATGGGCAGTTCGTCCGCCGCGGACTCTCCGACTACCTGATCTGAAGAGGCAACACATCATGCGTGAGATCAAGCATTGGCTCGACGGTGCCGCTGTCAGCGGCACCAGCGGCCGTCAGTTGCCGGTCTGGGACCCGGCGACCGGCGAGCAGCAGGCATACGTGGTCGCCGCGACAAAAGAGGAGACCGACCGAGCGGTCGCCAGCGCGAAAGCCGCGTTCCCCGCGTGGCGGGCCGCGTCGCTGTCCCGCCGCGCCGAGGTGATGTTCCGCTTCCGGGAGCTCGTCGACGCGAACCGCAAGGAGATCGCATCGCTGGTCAGCAAGGAGCACGGCAAGACCGAAGCCGACGCCGGCGGTGAGCTGGCCCGCGGCCTGGAGAACATCGAGTTCGCCACCGGCGCCCCGCACCTGCTCAAGGGCGGTTACAGCGAACAGGCGTCCAGCGGCGTCGACGTGTACTCGATCCGCCAGCCCCTGGGTGTCGTCGCCGGGATCACCCCGTTCAACTTCCCGGCGATGGTGCCGATGTGGATGTTCGCCAACGCGCTCGTCTGCGGCAACACGTTCGTGCTCAAACCGAGTGAGAAGGACCCGTCGGTCTCGCTGCTCCTGGCGGACCTGCTGCGGCAGGCGGGCCTGCCCGACGGCGTGTTCAACGTCGTGCAGGGCGACCGGGTGGCCGTCGAGACCCTCATCAACCACCCCGACGTGCAGGCGTTGAGCTTCGTCGGCTCGACCCCGATCGCCAAGGCGGTCTACGAGGCGGGCACGAAGGCGGGCAAGCGGGTCCAGGCGCTCGGCGGCGCGAAGAACCACATGGTGGTGCTGCCCGACGCCGACATCAACGCCGCCGCCGACGCGGCCGTGTCCGCCGGGTACGGCTCGGCGGGGGAGCGGTGCATGGCGATCTCCGTCGTCGTCGCCGTCGGCTCTGTCGCCGACCCGCTCGTCGCGGCGATCAGCGAGCGGATCGGCCGGATCGCGGTCGGCCCGGCCAGCGACCCGTCCGCGGAGATGGGCCCGCTCATCACCCGCGAGCACCGCGACAAGGTCGCCGGCTACCTGGCCGCGACCACTGCCGAGGTCGTGGTCGACGGCCGTGAGGCGCCCGTCAGCAGCGGCCCGGGCTTCTTCCTCGGCGCGTCGCTGGTGGACAAGGTCAGCGTCGATGAGGCCCTGTACAAGGACGAGATCTTCGGCCCGGTCCTGTCGGTCGTCCGCGTGGACAGCTACGACGAGGCCCTGAAGCTCGTGAACGACAGTGAGTACGGCAACGGCACCGCCATCTTCACCCGCGACGGCGGCGCCGCCCGGCAGTTCCAGTACGACGTCGTCTGCGGCATGGTCGGCGTCAACGTGCCGGTGCCCGTCCCCGTCGCCTACTACAGCTTCGGCGGCTGGAAGTCCTCGCTCTTCGGCGACCTGCACATGTACGGCCCCGAAGGGATCCAGTTCTACACCCGTAGCAAGGTCGTCACCTCCCGCTGGCCGGACCCGGCCACGTCCGAGGTCGACCTGGGCTTCCCGAAGGTGCGGTAGCCACATGAACGAAAGGCGGTGACCACAATGGACATTGGCGTGGTGCTGCAGTGCGACCCGCCCGCGACCCAGACCGTCGAGCTGGCGAAGCAGGCCGAGGCGGCCGGGTTCAGCCACGTGTGGACGTTCGACTCGCACGTGCTGTGGCAGGAGCCGTTCGTCATCTACAGCAAGATCCTCGCCGACACCGAGCGGATCATTGTCGGGCCGATGGTGACCAACCCCGGCACCCGCGACTGGACCGTGACGGCGTCGTTGTTCGCCACGCTCAACGAGATGTACGGCAACCGGACCATCTGCGGCATCGGCCGCGGCGACTCCGCGGTCAGGGTCCTCGGCTCCCGGCCGCAGACCCTCGCCGAGCTGCGCGAGTGCGTGCAGGTGGTCCGGGAGCTCGGCAACGGCCGGCCGGTCCGCCTGCGGGAGAAGGACCTGCAGTTCGCGTGGGCCCCGGACAGCCGCCTCGAGGTGTGGGTGGCCGCGTACGGGCCGAAGGCCCTCGCCCTGACCGGCGAGGTCGGCGACGGGTACATCCTGCAGCTCGCCGACCCCGACATCGCCGCCTGGATGATCAAGGCGGTCCGGGACGCGGCGGAGAGGGCGGGCCGCGACCCGGCCGCGATCAAGTTCTGCGTGGCCGCGCCGGCGTACGTCGGCGACGACGTGCCGCACCAGCGGGAACAGACCCGGTGGTTCGGCGGGATGGTCGGCAACCACATCGCCGACATCGTCGAGCGGTATGGCAGCGACGGCGCGGTCCCGACCGTCCTGACCGACTACATCAAGGGCCGCAAGGGCTACGACTACGCCGAGCACGGCCGGGCCGGCAACACGCACACCGACTTCGTGCCCGACGAGATCGTCGACCGGTTCTGCATCCTGGGCCCGGTCGAGGAGCACCTCAAGCGTCTCGCCGAGCTCAAGGACCTCGGCGTCGACCAGTTCGCAGTGTACCTGCAGCACGACGCCAAGGAGTCGACGTTGCGGGCGTACGGCGAGCACATCATCCCGGCCGTTACCCGATGAAACGGGTCCTCGGTGCCCTCGGGGGGTTGATCGTCTTCGCCCTGTTGTGGGAGGGGTACAAGGCGGTCGGCAACCCCGAGGGCACCGCGGTCCTCGGGGTGAAGGTCCTGCCCCGCGCCGACGACCTGTCGATGCCGCACCTGTGGACGGTCGCGCAGCGGCTCGGCAGGCCGGAGCTCACCGGCGGCCGGCCCGTGTGGCAGGTGGTCTTCGACGCGTGCCTGTTCACGTTGGGTGTCACGGCCGTCGGTTTCGTCGTCGGCACGGCCATCGGCTTCGTCCTGGCGACCCTCATGCAGCGGTTCCGGGTCGTCGAACGGGGGCTGCTGCCCTACGTGGTGCTGTCGCAGACGGTGCCGCTCGTCGCCCTCGCCCCGCTCGTCGCGGGCTGGAGCGGGGCGCTGTCGTTCGGACCCTACCCGTGGCAGGACTGGATGACGGTCGCGGTCATCGCCGCCTACCTCGCGTTCTTCCCCGTCGCCGTCGGGCTGCTGCGCGGCCTGCAGTCACCGAGCGCCGCGGGGGTGGAGCTGATGCGCTCCTACGCGGCCGGCTGGTGGCGCACCTACGGCAAGCTGCGGCTCCCCGCCGCGCTGCCGTTCCTGTTCCCCGCGCTGCGCCTCGCCGGCGCGGCCGCGGTCGTCGGCGCGGTCGTCGGCGAGATCTCCACCGGCACCCGGGGCGGGATCGGCCGGCTCGTCATCGAGTACTCCCGGGAGGCCACCTCTGACCCCGCGAAGGTCTACACCGCCATGCTCGGCGCCGCCGTCCTCGGCCTCGTCGTCGCTGGCGTCGTCAGCCTGCTCGAGCTCCCCCTCATGCGTCATCGCCGTAGGGTCGAGGTGAACGTCGTATGACCGCGGTCGAGATTTCCGGTGTCAGCAAGGTTTTCAACGCCGGCCGCCCCGACGAGGTGACCGCACTGTCCGACGTGGACCTCACCGTCGACAGTGGACAGTTCGTGTCGCTGATCGGGCCGTCGGGGTGTGGCAAGAGCACCCTGCTGCGCCTCATCGCCGACCTCATTGATCCTACCTCGGGCACCGTCACCGTCGCCGGGAAACCGGCCGCGCAGGCCCGGCGCGACCAGGAGTACGGCATCGCCTTCCAGCAGGCCGGCCTGTTCGAGTGGCGGACCGTGCGCCGCAACGTCGAACTGCCCCTGGAGCTGCGCAAAACGCCGCGGGCGGCCCGGAAACAGAAGGCCGAGGAGATGCTGGCGCTGGTCGGCCTGGCCGACTTCGCCGGGCACTATCCGGCCCAGCTGTCCGGCGGGATGCAGCAGCGCGTGGCGATCGCCCGTGCCCTGGCCGTGCACCCGCCGCTGCTGCTGATGGACGAACCGTTCGGTGCCCTCGACGAGATGACGAGGGAGCGGTTGCAGGGCGAGCTGCTGCAGATCTGCGCCAAGACCGGCACCAGCACGGTGTTCGTCACGCACTCGATCTCCGAGGCGGTGTTCCTGTCCGACAAGGTCGTCGTCATGTCCGCCCGCCCGGGCCGGATCACCGCGACGATCGACATCGACCTGCCCGGCCGCGACGAGGCGGCCCGGCAGTCCCCGGCCTACTTCGAACACGTGACCGAGGTGCGGAAAGCGCTGCGGGCATGAGGTACGTCAGGTCGGTCGTGCCCCCGGTGCTCGTCGGCGTCGTCGCGATCGCGCTGTGGGAACTCATCGTCACCGCCGGGCGGATCGCGCCGTTCATCCTGCCGGCGCCGTCGGCGATCTGGGCGCAACTGGTCGAGCAGCGCGACAACGTCGTCGACGCGGCCCTCGCCAGCGGTGCCAACGCGCTCGTCGGGCTCATCGGCGGCACCGTCGTCGCGGTCCTCGCGGCCCTGGCCACCAGCCGGTCGAAGCTGCTCAGCGACGTCGCGGTGCCCTACGCCGCGGTCGTCAACGCGCTGCCGATCATCGCGCTCGCCCCGATCCTCAACAACATGTTCGACTCCACCAGCAGCCTGCCCCGGCGGGTCGTGGCCGGGATCATCGCGTTCTTCCCGGTGTTCATCAACACGCTGCGCGGGCTGCGCGAGGTCGACCCCACGCACCGGGAACTGATGGCCAGCTACGCGGCGGGCAGCTGGACGTTCGCCCGGCTCGTGCGCCTGCCCGGCGCGCTGCCCTACGTGTTCACCGGACTGCGGCAGGCGTCCTCCCTCGCCGTCATCGCCGCGGTCGTCGCCGAGTACTTCGGCGGCCTGCAGGACGGGCTGGGGGCGCGGATCACCTCCGCCGCCGCGTTCACCGCGTATCCCCGAGCGTGGGCGTTCGTGGTCGGCGCCTGCGCCCTCGGCCTCGTCTTCTACCTGACCACGCTCCTGCTGGAGCGTCTCGCAATGCCCTGGAAGGCCCGTTCATAAAGACGCTCGTTCGCCAATGACGGAGGAACCCCCATGAGAACCAGGTCCCTCATCGTCGGCACCGCGATCACCGGTCTGCTGTTGACCGGCTGCGGCACCGCCGACACACCGACAACGACCACCACCGGCGCCGGCGGCGTCACCACCGTGAAGCTGCAACTGCAGTGGTTCTTCCAGGCCCAGTTCGCCGGCTACATCGCCGCCGTCGACAAGGGCTTCTACAAGGAGCAGGGCCTCGACGTGCAGCTCATCGAGGGCGGCGTGGACATCGTGCCGCAGACCGTCCTCGCCACGGGCAAGGCCGACTACGCCGTCGCCTGGGTGCCCAAGGCCCTCGCCTCGCGGGAGCAGGGCGCCGGCATCACCGACGTCGGGCAGATCTTCGCCCGCTCCGGCACCTACCAGGTCGCCTTCGCCTCCAGCGGTATCAAGTCCCCGGCGGACTTCAAGGGCAAGAAGGTCGGCAACTGGGGCTTCGGCAACGAGTTCGAGCTCTTCGCCGGCATGACCAAGGCCGGGCTCGACCCGGGCAAGGACGTCACCCTCGTGCAGCAGCAGTTCGACATGCAGGCGCTGCTGAAGAAGGAGATCGACGTCGCGCAGGCCATGTCCTACAACGAGTACGCGCAGCTGCTGGAGGCCACCAACCCGGCCACCGGCGCGCTGTACAAACCGGAGGACTTCTCGATCATCGACTGGAAGACCGTCGGCAGCTCGATGCTGCAGGACGCGGTCTGGGCCAACACCCAGAAGCTCAACGACAAGGCGTACCAGGACCAGACGGTCAAGTTCCTCACCGCGACCATCAAGGGCTGGGCGTACTGCCGGGACAAGCCGGAGGAGTGCCGCGACATGGTCGTGGCGAAGGGCTCCAAGCTCGGCAAGAGCCACCAGCTGTGGCAGATGAACGAGGTCAACAAGCTGGTCTGGCCGGCCGGGCAGGGCATCGGTCTGATCGACGAGGCCGCCTGGAGCCAGACCGTCGACATCTCGATGACGACGAAGAACCAGGTCGGCGACACGGTCCTGAAGAAGAAGCCCGAGGGCCTGGCGTACACCAACGACTACATGCAGAAGGCGATCGCCGCGGCGAAGGCTGCCGGCATCGACGTCAACGGCTCCTCGTTCGCCCCGCAGACCGTCACCCTGACGGCCGGCGGCGCGTAACCCCCACGCTGAAGGCGGCCGCCCTTCCCCCGGGGGCGGCCGCCTTCTCGCCTACGCGTTGAGATAGGCGAGGACGGCGAGGACGCGGCGGTTGTCGTCCTCGGACGGGGGCAGGCCCAGCTTGGCGAAGATGTTGTTGATGTGCTTGCCGACGGCCTTGTCGGTGACGAACAGCTGACCGGCGATCGCGGCGTTGGACCGGCCCTCCGCCATCAACCCCAGCACCTCCCGCTCGCGCGGGGTGAGCGCCGCCGTCGGCGCGCTGCGGGCGAGGAGCTGCGAGACCACCTCCGGATCCATGGCGGTGCCGCCGCCCGCGACCCGGCGGACCGCGTCGACGAACTCGCCGACCGTGGCGACCCGGTCCTTCAGCAGGTACCCCACACCGCCGCGACGGTCGGAGAGCAGCTCCCGGGCGTACAACTGCTCGACGTGCTGGGACAGCACCAGCACCGGCAGGCCCGGCGCCTCGGCCCGGGCGGCGATCGCGGCCCGCAGCCCCTCGTCGGTGAACGTCGGGGGCAGCCGCACGTCGACGACCGCCACGTCGGGCCGGTGCTCCAGGAGCGCGGCCCGTAACGCGTCGCCGGTGTCGACGGCCGCGACGACCGTGAAGTCGTAGGCGGTCAGCAGCCGGATCAGCCCGTCGCGGAGGAGGGCGAGGTCCTCGGCGATGACAACGCGCACGGCAGCTCCATGGTCAGCACGGTGGGACCGCCGGCCGGGCTGTCGACGTGCAGGCTGCCGTCGAACGCCCCCAACCGGCGGGCGACACCGGCCAGCCCGGAGCCACCGCCCGGCGGGTCGAGCACGGCACCACCGGCGCCGTCGTCGCCGACGGTGATGTAGAGCGCGCCCCCGAGGTGGGTCAACGATACCCAGGCCGCCGACGCGTGCGCGTGCTTGACGACGTTGGTGAGGGCCTCCGCGACCGCGAAGTACGCCGCGGACTCGACCGGCGCGTCGGGGCGGCCGTCCAGGTCGACGTCCACGGCCACCGGCACCGGCAGGGTCAGCGCGAGGGCGCGCAGGCCGCCGTCGAGACCGCGTTCGGCCAGGACCGGCGGGTGGATGCCGCGCACCAGGTGCCGCAACTCGGCCAGGGCGAGGCCACTGGCCTGCCGGGCCTCGGCGATGAGCGCCTGCGCGGCGGCCGGGTCGCGGGTGACGAGATCCTCGGCCATGCCGAGGCTCATGCCGAGCGAGACGATCCGCGCCTGGGCGCCGTCGTGCAGGTCCCGCTCGATCCGGCGCAGCTCGGCGGCCTGCGCGTCGACGACCTGGGTGCGGGTCTCGGTGAGCCGGTCGACCCGCTGGGCGAGCGCGGCGCCGCGGGTCGGCCCGAGCAGCGACCGGTCGAACTGGGCCAGGGCCCACAGCAGCCACGGCCCGGCGTACAGGGCACCGGCGGTGACCAGGGCACCCTGCGGCGGGACGCTGATGATGTCGAGCGCGTCCTGGATCGGCCAGGTGACGCCGTAGCCGTACCAGCCCGACGCGGCGTCGATGATGATCGCGATGCCGAGCAGCCCCTCCAGGCCGTACGCGAGCAGCACCGGACCGACGATGCCCAGCAGCAGCCCGGTGGGCGCGCCGGCGAGCAGCCACAGCAGGTCCCGCCAGGTCGCCGGGTCGCGGACCAGCCACAGCCACCGGCTCGGGGTGCCGACGAACGCGCCCGCCGGCCGCGGCCGGTACGGCCGGGGGATCTCGACCCCGGACCAGTCCCGGGCGACCCGCCGGTGCAGGTCGGCGTAGGCCCGCACCAGCATCGCGACCAGCGGGGCGAGGACCAGCCCGAGCCCGACGACGGTGAGTGCCAGCGACACCACGGACAGCACGAGCAGGGCCAGCTTGACCGGCGGTGACAGCAGCCCGAGCAGGGCCACCCGGCCGATGGCGGTGGCCCCTGCCCGCACGAACGCCTTCACCCTCATGCCGGCCATTCTTCCGGTCTTTTCGGTCGGGGTCAGTGGGCTTAGCCCTACCTCCGGGCGTTCTGGCGGGCCCTGGTGAAGGCGACGTCGGGGGTCGCGAGGTACGACCACGGCCAGCGGGTCACCCGGTCGCCGAGGACGTCGAAGCGCTCCGCGGCGGCGGGCCGGTCCCCGTGGAGCGTGAACGCCATCGCGAACGCGTTGTCGCCGCTGGTCCAGCCGGGCCGGCGTTCGTAGCTGTGGTGCCGCACCGAGCGGTCCGCGGCCAGCCGCAGCCGCTCGCCGACCTCGGGGCTCTGCATGTATTCGCCGTCTTCGCCCTCGGGCAGGTCCAGCCAGTGTTCGATGTGGGCGTCGGCGACCAGGACACCCAGCGGCGAGCCGGGCGGCGCCGCGGCGGCCGAGGACTCCGCGAAGTCGTGCATCAGCGCGTGCGAGCCGCTCCACTTGCGGCACAGCTGCTGCAGCATGTGGTAGTGCGCGTCGCGGTGCGAGGGGTACCGCCGGACCGCCTCGTCGAAGCGCCGCCGCGTCTCGTCCAGACCCAGCTGCCGGGCCCGGCCGAGGGTGACCAGGCCGGCCCACGGGGTCGGGTCGTCGGCGTCGAGGTCGGTGGCGTCGTCAAGGCAGTCCTCGGCGATCTTCAACCGCCGGAAGAAGATCTTGAACGCCTCCTCGCTGACCGTCTTGGCCCGGCCGTTGCCGCGGGCCTGCCACGCCCAGTCGATCGCGTACTGCCCCTTGACGGTGAGTGCCGTCGCCTTGGCCCTGCCGGTCTCCGCGGCGATCCACTCGTCGATCCAGACGCCGTCGCCGGCGTGCTCGCCGAGGATGCGGCAGTAGAAGTACCGGTCGTCGGGGTGCTCGACGTCGCGCAGGAACTCCGCCGCCGCCTGCCAGTCGCCGCGCTTCGCGGCCGCGATCAGCCGGGTCGCCTCGGGGTCACCCTGCGCGGGGTCGATCTCGAGCCGTTCGATCCCATCCGCCGCTCTTCGCCGGAATGGCCACATCGAAACGTTCCTTCCCCCGTTGCGGTCAATGGCCCCGAACTATAGGGTCCGTTCGCCATGGCCGCTATCGCCCTGGTGCTACGGGTGACGCGTCTGTCTCGGGTGTCTCGGATGTCGCGGGGCGTCGCGTGGGGAAGGAACCACCGATGGCCGTCGCAGTGCGCGCCTTCTTGTCGATCGTCATGCTGGCCGGGTTCTATGTGCTGGCCTTCGTCCAGTTCGTCGCCGGCATCGCCCTCGCCGCCTGGGTGACATCGGTCACCACCGGCGTCCTCGGCGCGAAGATCGGCGCCGCGGTGTTCCTCGGCACCGTGTGGGCAGTCGGCTACGGCACGTGGAAGGCCCTGCGCGCCGGCCGCGACGGCCCGCCCGGCATCCCGCTGACCCTGCACAACGCGCCGCTGCTGTGGCAGGCGGTCTACGAGCTGTCCAAGGCCGTCGGCACCCGCGCCCCCGACGAGATCCACCTGGTCGCCGAGGTCAACGCCGCCGTCAGCGAACGGACCCGGCTGATGGGCCTGATCGGCGGCAAGCGCTCGCTGTACGTGGGCATGCCGCTGCTGCAGACGTTCACCGTCGCGCAGCTGCGATCCGTCCTGGCCCACGAGCTCGGGCACTACTCGGGCAAGCACACCAGGTTCGCCGGCATCTCGTACCGTGGCCGCCTTGCCCTGGAACGCACCATCGGTCACCTCGGTCAGGCCAACGTCGCCGGGTGGGTCTTCCGCGGCTACGCCCGGCTGTTCATGCTGGTCGAGCACGCGGTCAGCCGCCGCCAGGAGCTGGAGGCCGACCTCTCGTCGGTGCGGGTCGCGGGCCGCTACGCCGCGGCGGGCGCGCTGCAGGAGGTCGAGGTCCTCGACACCGCGTTCGGCTTCTACATGACCCGGTTCGTCCTGCCCGGCCTGGAGGCCGGTTACGTGCCCGAGGACCTGTTCGGCGGCTTCGCGGCGATGCTGCGGGCCCGCGCGGAGGAGATCTCGGCGCTGCGTGCCGGCGCCCGGACCGCCACCGGAGCCCCGGCGAGCCGCTGGGACACGCACCCGCCGCTGGGCGCCCGGGTCGACGCGATCATGGCCGCCCCGGAGACGACCGCCACCATCGACAACAGCCCCGCCGCCGGCCTCATCGCCGACCTCGGCGCCGCCGGCCGGGCCCTGCAGGCGGCGGCGCTGCGCCTCGACGGCGCGGTGCTGCTGCCATGGGACGAGTTCCTGGCCGCCTCCGCGGGCGCCGAGCTGCAGGAGGAGTCCGACGCCATGCTGCGGGTCTTCACCCGCGCCGTCGGCCAGCCCGTCGAGGACGTCGGCGCGGTCCTCGACCTGATCGGCGCCGGCCGCATCGACGACCTCGCCGCCCTGATCCTGCCCGACGCGACCCGCCGCGAGGCCCGCAAACGCTTCGCGGACCCCCTCGGCACCCTGCTCGCCCTCGCCGCCGTGCGCTCCGGCGTGGCCCGCTGGCAGCACTCGTGGACCGGCCCGACGACGCTGCTCGGCCGCGACGGCGCCCCGCTGGACCTCTCCGACCTCGCCGGCCTGGCCTGCGACCCGGCCACGCTGCCGCTGGCCCGGCAGCGCCTGCGGGACCGGGGCATCGACGTCACCGCCGCCAAGCATGTCCGCCGCCGGGTCGGCACCGAACACGCCACCATCCTCGCCGGCATCACCACCGCCATCGTCGACGGCAAGCGCGCCGACCTGCTCATCCTGAGCCACGGGCTGCTCTTGATGCCGGGGATGCCGCGGTACAAGACGGGCATGGCCCGCTACCGGATGCGCCGCTGGCTCAGCGAGGGCGACGCGCGGGAGCTGGCCGCGACCCCGGGCAGCCGGTTCATCCCGTACGAGGAGATCGCCACCGCGGTGCGCACCACGAAGCTCCGGTTCCGCTGGGAGCTCACCCTGCACGACGGCACGGTGGTGGAGCTGCGCAACGGCGGCCAGAGCGAGGAACACGCCGACGCCGAGACCGTCTTCACCCAGGCCATGCACGCCGCCACGACCTGACCCCGGTGCTCGCGTGGTTGTCATGCGGGTGCGGGAAGGAATAGGAGCCCGCGGTGGAGATGGTCGAGCAGCTCATTTCACGGACGGATGCCGCCTACCAGCGATGGTTGGCGTCGGTCACCGACGACGTCGTCGCCGGTGGAGTGGTCATGTACTGCCTGGAATCCCTGCCGGAGCGCAACACGACCTACGAAATCGGCGAGTGGCTGACGGGCTACCTCATGATCGGCCAAGAAGGCGATCGGGGATTCTTCCTCAGGTGCGACGATGGCGGCGGCCCGGTGTTTCGGGCCGACCTGGGCAGTCTCGGCGAAGTCGACCTCGATGTTGCTGCCCCGGTGTTCGAGGTGTGGCTGCGTTCCGGTTTCGCTCTGCCGGTCGACCCGGAGCCGAACCTGCCGCCAACCGCCGACGTCTATGTGGGCAGGATTCCGGTCGATGGAGTTCAGCTGCTGGTACAGGCAAGGAAGCTGCTGGGTGTGGATTGGCGGTTCGGGGATCTCAGGGGCCTGCTCGCCGCCCAACCGTTCCTGGCGGCGAGGTCAGCTCATCTGTACGCGCTGCGCCGCGACCTGGAACACGCCCCTGAGTTGCGGCCATACCTGCTCTACGCCACCGACCACGGCCTGGAAGCGGTATGGCCGACCGGCAGCCCGGAAAGCCGGTGACTTGGCACAACTTCAGGTGTCGAACCAAGGTCGTCTCTGATGCCGGCGGATCGATCACCGCATACTGCGGAATAGGCGCCGACCTGCGTGATCACGGAACGCCCCGCTGAAGTTCCGTGATCACGGGCGGCGGTCAGGGTGTGGCGTAGAGGCCGCGGCTGTAGCGCTCCTCGGCGTAGTACGCCTCGAGGTCCTCGACCGATTCCGGGGTGTCCTGGACGCTCTTGATGAGCTTGGCGTGCGACGGCAGGGCCTCGGGGGTCCAGGTCTCCGGCTTCCAGAGCTTCGAGCGCATGAACGCCTTCTGGCAGTGGAAGTAGATCGTGTCGATGTCGACGACCAGGGCCAGGATCGGCCGATGCCCCTCGACCACCATCTCGTCGAACCAGGGAGCGTCGGAGAAGACCCGGACGCGGCCGTTGATGCGCAGCGTCTCGCGGCGGCCCGGGATCAGGAAGATCAGGCCGACGTGCGGGTTGGACAGGACGTTGTGGAAGCTGTCGGCGCGCCGGTTGCCGGGGCGCTCGGGGACAGCGATCGTGTGGTCGTCGATGACGTGGACGAAGCCGGGCGGGTCGCCCTTCGGGGAGACGTCGCAGTTGCCGTCGGCGTCGGACGTGGCGACGAGGACGAACGGCGACAGTGCCAGCCAGTCCCGGTCGGTCTGGGTGAGGGTGCTGCGTTCCTTGCTCACGGCCCGGGGCATCGGCGACCCGAGCAGGTCCTCCAGTTCGGCGGTCGAGGTGATCTGCATGGTCTCAAGGATACGGGCGGTAACAAGCTGTAACAGTGAAGATATTGTACGGGCCGACGTGTGCCATTAGCGTCGGCTCATGACCGGACACACCCCCGAAGCCGACGCCTACCGTGACGACCGCGCGCACGTCTTCCACTCCTGGTCGGCGCAGCGGGCGCTGGACCCGGTCGTCGTCACCGGCGGCCTCGGCAGCACGTTCTGGGACGCCGAGGGCACCAGGTACCTCGACTTCTCCTCGCAACTGGTCAACCTCAACCTCGGGCACCAGCATCCCAAGGTCGTCGCCGCGATCCAGGAGCAGGCGGCGACGCTGTGCACGATCGCGCCGAGCTTCGCCAACCCGACCCGCAGCGAGGCCGCCCGCCTCATCGCGGAGGTGGCACCCGGCGACCTGTCGCACGTGTTCTTCACCAACGGCGGCACCGAGGCAAACGAGCACGCGGTGAAGATGGCCCGGCTCACGACCGGCCGGCACAAGGTGCTCGCGGCGTACCGCTCGTACCACGGCGCCACCACCGGATCCATCACGCTGACCGGCGACCCGCGGCGCTGGGCCAACGAGCCCGCGATGCCGGGCGTCGTGCGGTTCTTCGGGCCGTATCCCTACCGCTCGTCGTTCCACTCCGACAGCGCCGAGCAGGAGACCCAGCGGGCGTTGCAGCACCTCGAGGAGGTGTTCACGTTCGAGGGGCCGCACACCATCGCCGCCGTCATTCTCGAGACCGTCGTCGGCACCAACGGGATCCTGGTGCCGCCGCCCGGATACCTCGCCGGGGTCCGCGAGCTGTGCGACAAGCACGGCGTGCTGCTCATCTGCGACGAGGTGATGAGCGGGTTCGGCCGGTGCGGCGAGTGGTTCGCGGTCGACCGGTGGGATGTGGTGCCGGACCTGATCACGTTCGCGAAGGGCGTCAACTCCGGCTACGTCCCGCTCGGTGGCGTCATTCTCGGCGAGAAGGTGTACGAGACGTTCGCCGAACGCCCGTTCCCCGGCGGTCTCACGTATTCCGGGCACCCCCTCGCCTGCGCCGCCGCGATCGCCACCATCGAGGTCATGCGCGACGAGCGGATCCCCGAGCGGGTCCGGGACCTCGGCGAGCGGGTCGTCGGGCCGCGGCTGGAGAAGCTCCGCGATCGGCACCCGTCGGTCGGCGAGGTCCGCGGCCTCGGCCTGTTCTGGGCGATCGAGCTGGTCCGCGACCGGGACACCCGCGAGATGCTGGTGCCCTACAACGCCTCCGGCGCCGCCGCGAAGCCGATGGCCGACGTCATCGCCGCCTGCAAGGCCCGTGGGGTGTGGCCGTTCACGCACTTCAACCGGGTGCATGTGGTGCCGCCGCTGGTCGTCACCGAGGAGGAGCTGCTGCAGGGCATCGACGCGATCGACGACGCCCTGGACGCGGCCGACGCGTACGTGGCCTGACCCACGTGGCACAGTGGCGAGGGTGTTGACGGCATCGCTGGTCCGGCGGACCTATTACCTGCTCACCGCCGGCAACACCCTCGCCGGGTCGCTCATCTGGGGCATCAACACGATCTTCCTGCTGGACGCGGGCCTGTCGAACCTGGCCGCGTTCGCCGCGAACGCCTGCTTCACCGCCGGCATGGTCCTGTTCGAGGTGCCGACCGGCGTGGTCGCGGACCTGTGGGGCCGGCGGGTGTCGTTCCTGCTCGGCACCGTGACCCTGGCCGGCACCACCGGCCTGTACGTGTGGCTGTGGCGCCTGCACGCCCCGTTCTGGTCGTGGGCGGTCGTGTCGCTGCTGCTGGGCCTGGGCTTCACGTTCTTCTCCGGCGCGGTGGAGGCGTGGCTCGTCGACGCCCTCGCCGCGACGGGCTCGACCGAACCCCTGGAGGCGGTGTTCGCCCGCGGGCAGGTCGTCGGCGGGGTCGCGATGCTCACCGGATCCGTCGCCGGCGGCTACCTGGCCCAACTGACCGACCTGAGCGTGCCGTTCCTGGCCCGCGCCGGCGTGTACCTGCTCATGTTCGTCCTCGCCGCGTTCCTCATGCGGGACCTCGGGTTCACCCCTGACCGGAGCCTGCCCCCGGTGGCCAGGATGCGCCGCATCGCCGCCGACTCGGTCCGCTACGGCTGGCGGGTCCGCCAGGTCCGGCTGCTGATGCTGGCCGTACCGTTCACCGGCGGCGTCGGCGTGTACGTGTTCTACGCGCTGCAGCCGCACCTGCTCGACCTGTTCCACGACGAGCGCGCCTACGGCATCGCCGGACTCGCCGCCGCGGCCGTCGCCGGGGCGCAGATCGCCGGCGGGCTCCTCGCCGAACGGATCGGCCGGCTGTTCCCGCACCGGCTCACCGCATACCTCGCCCTGGAGACGGCCGGCGTGCTGGCCCTCGTCGGGCTCGGCCTGGCCGGGCAGTTCTGGGCGGCGCTCGGGCTCATCGTGGTGTGGGCGGTGCTGGCGTCGGCCGGGATGCCACTGCGGCAGGCGTACGTCAACGGGCTCATCCCCTCGCAGCAGCGCGCGACGATCCTGTCGTTCGACTCGCTGATGGCCTCGACCGGCGGCGTCGTCACCCAGCCGGCGCTCGGCCGGGTCGCCGACGTGTGGGGCTACCCGGCCTCGTTCCTCGTCTCCTCCGCGGTGTCCGCCTGCGCCCTGCCGTTCCTCGTCAAGGCCCGCAACGGCGACGCCGCAGGCTCAACCGTGCCGGCGGCGGCGCCGGACGAGCGCGCCGCCGAGCGCCACGAGTAGCAGCCCGAACATCGCGACGGCGGCGAGCGGCGCCCCGGTCACCGCGAGCGCCCCGGCGCCGGCGCGGTCATCGGCGACGGCGAAGACGGGGACCCCACCGCCGCCGTTGATGAGGACGAGAGGGTTCCCGGCGCTCCCCGCAGCCGATCCGGTGCCATTCGTGGCGTTCGTTCCGCCGTTTCCGGGTGTACCGGTGCCGCTCGCCGTGCCGTTTCCGCTCGCGCTGCCCACGGTTACCGTGGCGCCTGTACCGGTTCCAGTCGTGCCGGTTCCGCCCGTGCCGGTTCCGCTTCCGGTCGCGCTGCCCACCGTGACCACGGCGCCCGTGCTGGTTCCGCCCGTGCTGGTTCCGCCCGTGCTGGTTCCGCCCGTGCCGGTTCCGCCCGTGCCGGTGCCGCTCGCGCTGCCCACCGTGACCGTGGCGCCGACGCCGGTGGATGTGCCCACCCCGACCTGAACGTCGGCCGTAATCGATTGCGTTCCACCGATGCGCACCGTGGCGCCCGTGGCGCCGGCCGAGCCCGCCGCGCCGGCCGGATTGCCGAGCACCACGCTGACACTCGCCGGGACGTTCACCACCGACACATCGACGGCCGCGACCGTATTCGATGTCGCGCCGCCGGTCGCGCCGCCGACGCTGACCACTGCGCCGACTGCCGGCCCAGCCCCGCCGGCCGAGGCCGAACCGCCCACGTTCACCGTCGCCGCGAGCTGCGGAGCCGCGACCTGCGGGGTCGTGCCCTGCGCCCCGCCCACGCCGACGTTGGCCGAGACGGGACCGACGGTCACGGACAGCACGTTGCCGCCGGGCGCCGACCCGCCGTCGAGGAGCCGCAGGTCGATCTCGGACGCCGTCGCCGGAGCAGCCCAGAGCAGCCACATCCCGCCCGCGATCCCCGCGGTGACCAGGCTCCGCTTCACCCATGTGTGCATGTCGCCGTACCCCCATCCCAGCCCGCTCCGTTGCGGGGTGACCAAACGGATGACACTCTCCGTGCTTGTATGAGCACATAGCGTGAGGTGAAGATCCGTTGCGCACAAGGGGTTGTCCGGTTGCAAAGTTCAGGGCCAGAACGGGTACGCCCGCAGCACCGTCTGCTCGAGATCCGCGGCCGTTGCCCGCAGTGACACCCAGCCCTTGCCCGCCGGGTGCGCGACCGCGACGTGGGTGTCCGTCACGACCGCCGGGAACCAGGCGCGGCCGTCGTCGTAGGACACCTCCACGGCCGGCCGGCCGGCCCTCGCAGCCTGGGTCGTCATCCGGAACGGGACGCGGAACGCCCGCCCGGCCGGTGCCGTGCCGTCGGCGCGCAGCGCCGGGTCGAACGACACGGCCCGCAGCGGCACCCGCCGCCAGTCCGGGCCCGGGACATGCTCGGACCGGAAGGTCCACGCCACCTCGACCACCGTGCCGAACGCGACCGGCTCGGCCCGCATCTCGAGCCGATACCGGCCCGGCGAAGGCGGCACGGTGAAGACGCCGTCGGCGGCATCGGTTTCGCCGATGAGGACCCCGTCGCGGTACACGGCCGTGCGCGCCGAGCGGTAGGCGGCCAGGCCGGGGTGCCCCGCGCCGTCGCCGTGCAGCCGGGGCGCGACGACGAGCGTGTCACCGTTGCGCGACACCCACTGTTCGGGCAACTCCTGCGCCGAGAGGCTCGGCCCGGCGACGCCGGTGTTCCAGGCCGCGGCGGTGCGCAGCGGCGCCCGGAACCCGACCGGCGGGCCGGAAAGCGTAACCGCGAGCTCGGCGCCGGTCGACTCCTCGAACGACGTGTGCCACGTGATGCCGCCCGCGTCCACGTTGTAGTGCTCGACCCGGGGAGCAGGCAGCGGCCCGAGCGGCAGCGCCGCGGCGAAGACACCCCCGCCGCCCGGCTGTAGGTGACGCCCTGCCCGCCGCGAACCCTGGCCCCGTAACCGTTTTCGACGGTCGCGAGCCGCCCGGCCGGGAGGGTGCGGGACAGGCCGGCCGGCAGCTGGCCGTACACCATCCAACCGAGCAGATACGAGACACCGGTGGCGACCATGGTGACCGCGACCATGACCCGGAACCCGTCGGCCGACCGTGAAGGGCCGAGCGGACCGAAGTACACGCCGCGCAGGTCGCCCCTGACCGCGAAACCGTTCTCGTAGGTGTCGCCGCCCTGGACCGGCATCCGGTACCGGACCTCGAGCAGCTCGGGCCGGGCGTCGGCGCGCGGCACGGCGATCGCGACCGGCCGCCCGGCGCGCGCGTCGGCGGTCACCACGAGAGGCCCGTCGACCCGCAGCGAGGGCTGCACGAGCCAGGTCCGTGCACCGGATCCCTGCACCTCGACGGAGACCAGGTACGTGCCACGGTCCAGGGACACGCGGACCGTCCCGGCGAAGGGGAGCCCGATCGGTTCGGCCGGTCGGTCGGTCCGGATCACCTCGACGAACGCCGGCGAGGGCGCGCCGTCTCGGCCGACGGCGTGCACGGTGAGCTCGGCGGTGGCGGCCGCGACGGCGCGCCCCGGCAACACGGCAGCAGCGCCGGTGGCGGTTGCGGTTGCGGCCGCGAGGAGTGTCCTTCTGCGAATCGTCACACTCCTACACGCCCGGGCACCCGCCCCCGTTCCCTCGCAGGGCTACCGCGACGCCAGGATCAGGAACCGGTGGGCGTGCGTGACGATCGGGCCGAGGTCGTGCAGGCGGCGCAGCGCCTCGTCGTAGCGTTCGACGGTGAAGTCGGGCACCTGCCACGGCACCATTCGCAGCTGGAACACCAGGGCGCCGACGTCGGTGAAGGTCAGTTCGGGGTGCTCCTCGCGGACCTCCACCAGCGTGAACCCGGCCGCGGTCAGGGCCGCGCCGGCGACAGCGGCGTCCCAGCTGCCCGTCGGATACGCCGGTGGCGCGCCGAGCGCGGTGTTCAGCGACGCGCAGTCATCGCTGCCGACCTGCTGGGTGAGCAGCATCCCGCCGGGCCGCAGGACCCGGGCCAGCTCGCCGGCGTCGCAGGCGCCGTGCCGGTTGAGCACCAGGTCGAACTCGGCGTCGCCGGCCGGCAGCGGCCCGATGGACTGCCGGACGCTCACCCCGAGCGGGGCGAGCCGGTCCGCGGCGACCGTGACATTCGGCGGCCACGCCTCGCTCGCCACGGCGTGCGCGGGCAGCGGCGCCAGGTCGAACAGCAGCTCGCCGCCGCCGGTGTCGACGTCCAGCACTGAGGAGGCACGGTCGAGCTGCTCGCGGGCGAGGTCGCGGTAGGACCACGACGGCTGACCGCCCTGCGACCGCCCCTCCAGCCAGGAGAAGTCCCAGCCCTCGACCGGTGCCGCCATGGCGTCCGCGACAAGGCGACCGAAGTCAGAGCTCACGGCAGCACCACCAGCTTGCCGACCTTCGTGCCGAGCTCCAGGTCGGTGTGCGCGGCGCGGATGTCGTCGAGGGGATACGTGTGGACCGGGCCGAGCGTCACCTCGCCGGTGGCGATCCGGTCCAGGTAGCGCTGCAGGACGGCGGCCGGCAGGTCGCTCGCCTCGCCGCCGTACGCGGTCAGACGCACCCCGGTGGGCAGGTAGCCGATTGGGTAGAAGTCGTGGACCAGCCACTCGTTGGACAGCATGCCGGTGAAGCAGACCGTGCCGTGGACCCGGGTCGCGGCGAGGGTGTCCGGCAGCGTTGGGGTGCCGACGAGTTCGAGGGCCGCGTCGACGCCGGCCGGGAACAGGGCGCGCACCTGGGCCGCGACCGAGCCGTCGTCGACGAGCGGGTGGGTGACGCCGACGGCCGACAGCGCGGCGAACCGGTCCGGCGAACGGGTCGTGGACAGCACGGTGGCGCCGAGGTCGCGGGCGAGGGCCGCCGCGGCCAGGCCGACCGACGACGTGCCGCCGCGGATCAGCAGGGTCTGCCCGGCCCGCAGGTCCAGGCCGGTGGTGAGCGAGCCGTACGCCGTCTGCAGCGTCTCCGGCACCGCCCCGATCGCCTCCCAGGGCAGTTCGGACACGAACGGGATGACCTGGTCGCGGGGCACCGCGGTGTACTGCGCGTAGCCGCCGTCGAAGGTGCGGCCCATGCCGCCCATCATCGTGGCGACCTGCTGGCCGGTGGTGAGGTCGGTGCCGTTGGGGTCGTCGACGACGCCGGTCGCCTCGATGCCCGGGACGCGGGGGAAGACGACGCCGTCGGCGTAGCCGAGGCGGGTGTGCAGCTCGGAGCGGTTGAGCCCGGCCGCCTTCACCCGGATCCGCACCCAGCCCGGCGGCGGCTCGGGTGTGGGCACCTCGACGACCTGGAGATTCTCGACCGGACCGGGGCCGGACAGCATGACAGCGCGCACACGTCAGCCTAACGCGGGCTACAGTGCGGCGTGCCCACTGTGATCGAGCGGTTGATCGAGCGGTTGCGGGCCGCCGGATGCGTGTTCGCCGAGGACGAGGCGGCGCTGCTCACCGAGGCCGCCGCCGGTGACGCCGCGGCCCTCGACGAGCTCGTGGAGCGGCGTGTCGCGGGGCATCCGATCGAGTACCTCGTCGGGTGGGCGATGTTCGCGGGGGAGCGGTTCGCCATTGCCGACGGCGTGTTCATCCCGCGGCACCGCACCGAACTGCTCGCCACTACCGCCCGCGAACTACTCCACAGTGGACAGACGGTGCTCGACCTGTGCTGTGGCACCGGTGCGCTCGGCGTGACCGCGACCCGTGGCATCCCCGATGTCCGCCTGGTAGCGGCCGACATCGACCCCGCCGCAGTCGCGTGTGCGCGACGCAACGCAACGGGCGCCGAGGTGTACGAGGGTGACCTCTTCGACGCGCTGCCCGACGACCTGCGCGGCCGGGTCGACGTCCTCCTGGCGAACGTGCCCTACGTGCCGACCGCCCAGATCGCGTTCCTGCCCGAGGAGTTCCGGGTGCACGAGCGGCGCGCGGCGCTGGACGGCGGCGACGACGGGCTGCGGGTGCTGCGGCGGGTCGCGGCGCAGGCACCGGACTGGCTGGCGCCCGGCGGGCACCTGCTGACCGAGGCCGGCGACGCGCAACTGGACGCCGCGCACGGGGTCCTGCGCGCCGCCGGGCTCGAACCGCGCACCGTCACCGACCCGGAGACCGAGACCAGCATCGTGGTCGGCAGTATGAGCCGGACGATATATCCATAGGTATCGAATCGATGGATATCATCCTCCCCATCATCCAACTCGTTGGGGAGGCTCTCGGATGGTACGTAGGCTCCTGGCGGTCCTGACCGCCGTCATCGCCGTGCTCGGGGTCCTGCCGGGCGTGGCGCACGCCCAGCAGGACGTCGTCGGCGGCACCCGCGCGGCGCAGGGCGAGTTCCCGTTCATGGTGCGCCTGTCGATGGGCTGCGGTGGTGCGCTCTACAGCCCGCGGCTGGTCCTGACCGCGGCGCACTGCGTCAACGGCACCGGCACCAACACCAGCATCACCGCGACGCTCGGCGTGGTCGACCTCCAGTCGTCCAGCCGGATCCAGGTCCGGTCGAACTACGTGTACCGGGCGCCCGGGTACAACGGCAACGGCAAGGACTGGGCGCTGATCCGGCTCGCCTCACCCGTCAGCGGCCTGGCCACGCTGCCGATCGCGACGAACACCACGTACAACACCGGCACCTTCACCGTCGCCGGCTGGGGCGCGGCGCGGGAGGGCGGCGCGCAACAGCGCTACCTGCTCAAGGCGACCGTGCCGTACGTGGCGGACTCCACCTGCGACAACTCGTATCCCGACCTGATCCCGAACGACGAGATCTGCGCCGGGTACGCGGCCGGCGGCACCGACACCTGCCAGGGCGACTCGGGCGGCCCGATGTTCCGCCGCGACGCGGCCAACGCCTGGATCCAGGTCGGCATCGTCAGCTGGGGCAACGGCTGTGCCCGCCCGAACTACCCGGGCGTCTACTCCCAGGTGAGCACCTTCGCCTCGGCGATCGCCTCGGCCGCAGCGTCCCTCGGCGGCTGACCGAGGCCCGGCCGGCCGGCCGGGGACCGGAGGGGGCCCGATGTCGGGGCCCCCTCCGGCTTGGCAAGGCTCACACGCTCATCGCCACGCGCTGCCCGAGCTCGTGGCTGATCCGCTCGAACGTGCCGGCGTTCTCCTGCTTCTGCACCAGGTTGGTCTGCAGGATCTGCGCGCACTGCATCTCGCCCATGAGCAGGGCCTTGTCGATCAGCCCGCGGTAACCGGCGATGCCGTAGTGGGCCAGCTTCGTCTCCGCGTCCACGGCGTAGATCTCCATCGCCTCGATGGACGGCCGCTGCCCGGTGAACGCCTGGAACTCCGCCCGCATCCCGTCGAGGGTCGCGCACGGCACCTCCGCCGGCTCCATCTCCATCATCGCGAAACACGTCTCGATGTTCTGGATCTTCTGCTGCCCCTGCTGCTGCTGGGCGCGCAGGATCTGCGCCAGGGGGCTGTGCTCGGCCTGGTTCAGCATCTCGCCCACGAGGTGGTTGCTCTTGCGTTCGGCGTCGTACATGCCGGACAGCTCGTAGAGGAACAGGTCGGACGGGTTGTCGATGGCCATCTACTTCTCCTGCCTGGGTGCGATCCGTGTGGTACGGGGCCGCAGTTACCCGGCGCTGGAAGTTTCACACCGCTCACGCCGCCGACCTGCGGCCCGGACCTGACATCGTTGACGGTCTACTGAAGCGCTTCATACGTTGCCTCGAACCCACTAGGAGGCAACCATCATGAGGACCCGGATCACCCTCGCCGCGGCTGCGGTGCTGGCGGCGGTGGCGGCGGTGCTCGTCGCCGTGCAGCCTGCGCAGGCGGCGACCGGCTTCACCGTCAGCAACGGCAGGCTCTACGACGCCAACGGCGCCGAGTTCGTCATGCGCGGCGTCAGTCACGCACACACCTGGTATCCGACGCAGACCAGTTCCTTCGCCAACGTCAAGGCCCTCGGCGCCAACGCCGTGCGGGTCGTGCTCGCCACCGGTGACCGGTGGACGAAGAACGACACCGCCGACGTCGCCAACGTCGTGTCGCTGTGCAAGGCCAACCGCCTCATCTGCGTCCTGGAGGCGCACGACACCACCGGCTACGGCGAGCAGACCGGCGCGATCACCCTCGACCGGGCGGTCGACTACTGGCTGAGCATCAAGAGCGCGCTCGTCGGCCAGGAGAAGTACATCATCGTGAACATCGGCAACGAGCCCTACGGCAACAACGCGGCCAGCGTCGCCAACTGGGCCACCGACAGCGCCAACGCGATCAAACGCCTGCGCAGCAACGGCTTCGAGCACACCATCATGATCGACGCGCCGAACTGGGGGCAGGACTGGTCGTACACCATGCGCGACAACGCGGCGACCGTCTTCGCCGCCGACCCGCTGAAGAACACCGTGTTCTCGATCCACATGTACGGCGTCTTCGACACCGCCGCGGAGATCAACGACTACCTCAACCGGTTCGTCACCGCGAAGCTGCCGATCGTGGTCGGCGAGTTCGGCTTCAACCACTCCGACGGCAACCCCGACGAGGACACCATCATGGCGACCACGCAGTCGCTGAAGATCGGCTACCTCGGCTGGTCGTGGAGCGGCAACGGCGGCGGCGTGGAGTACCTCGACATGGCCACCGGCTTCAACCCCGCGCAGCTCACCAGCTGGGGTGAGCGCATCTTCAACGGCGCCAACGGCATCAAGGCCACGGCCCGCGAGGCGACCGTCTACGGGGGAGTGACCTCGCCGTCGCCGTCCCGTTCGTCGGCGTCACCCTCGCCGTCGCGGTCCACCTCGCCGTCGCCGTCGAACTCGCAGCCCGCCGGCACGTGCAAGGTCGTCTACAGCGTCGCCGGCCAGTGGCCGGGCGGCTTCCAGGGCGACGTGAAGGTGACGAACACCGGCACCACCCCGGTCAACGGCTGGAACCTCGCGTGGAGCTTCCCCAACGGCCAGGTCCTCACCCAGGCGTGGGGCGCCACCTACGCCCAGTCCGGCGCGGCGGTCACGGCGACCAGCGTCAGCTACACGGCGAACATCCCCGCCGGCGGCACCGTCTCGTTCGGGTTCCTGGCGAACTGGAACGGCACCAACGCGGTGCCGGCCGCGTTCACGCTCAACGGGACCCGCTGCGCATGACGTAACCTCGCGGGCGTGGATCCAGTGGTGATCGTGGGGGCGGGACCGGTCGGTGCCGCCTCCGCGATCCTGCTCGCCCAGCGCGGCGTGCCGTGCCTGCTGCTGGACCGCTACCCGACGCCGTACCCGCTGCCCCGCGCCGTCCACGTCGACGACGAGGTGATGCGGATCCTGCAGGAGCTCGGGATCGCGGCCCGCTTCGCCGAGGTGAGCCGCCCGGGCCTCGGGCTGCGGCTGCTGGACGGCCGGCACCGGGTCATGGCCGAGTTCCGCCGCGACCCCGGCCCCGGGCCGCACGGCTGGCCACAGGCCAACATGTTCGACCAGCCCGACCTGGAGCGGCTGCTGCGGGACCGGGTCGCCGAGCTGCCGCTGATCGAGTTCCGCGGCGGCGTCACCGTTACCGCGGTCACCTCCACCTCCGTCACCTACACCTCGGGTGAGGGGGAGCGGACGGTCGCGGCGTCCGCGGTCCTCGGCTGCGACGGCGCCAACAGCACGGTCCGGTCCCTCATCGGCGCCACCCTCGAGGACCTGGGGTTCGAGGAGCGGTGGCTGGTCATCGACGGCGTCACCGACCGCGACCTGGCCGCGTGGGGCGGCGTCCACCAGGTCTGCGACCCGCACCGGGCGGCGACCTTCATGCAGCTGGGGCGGCATCGGTACCGGTGGGAGTTCCGCCTGCACGACGGCGAGTCCAGCCTCGACGTGCCGGCGCTGCTCGCGCCGTGGCTCGCCGGCGCCTCGGTGACGGTGGTGCGGTCCGCGGAATACACGTTCCGGGCCAGGATCGCCTCCACGTGGCGGCGTGACCGGGTGTTCCTGCTCGGCGACGCGGCGCACCAGACCCCGCCGTTCATCGGCCAGGGGCTCGGCGCCGGGCTGCGCGACGCCCACAACCTGGCGTGGAAGCTGGCATCGGGCAGCCCGGCCCTGCTGGATTCGTACCAACGCGAACGTCAACCACATGCCAGGGCCCAGATCCGGCTCGCGATCGTGGCGGGCTGGGCGATGACCGGGGGCCAGGACCGCGCGGCGGCGGTGCGGCGGGTCGTGCTGGGCGCGGTGTGGCGGCTGCCCGGGTTGAAGGGCCTCGCGCTGCGCTCCACCAGCCCGCCGCTGCGACATGTCGGCCGGGGGCGTCGCGCCGGGACCCTCGCGCCGCAGCCGACCGTGCACTGGGAAGGCCGCGACGTGCCCCTCGACGACGTCCTGGGCTCCGGTTGGGCGGTGTTGTGCCGTCCGGGCGTTGTCATGAAGCACGGCGGGGCCCGGGTGCTGTGGGTGACCCCGGCACTCGACCCGACCGGTGCGCTGCGCCGCTGGATGGGCCGCCGGCGCGCGGTGCTGCTGCGGCCCGACCGCGTGGTGGTCGGGCTTAATAGCTGGACGCCTGCCGCAGAATGAGACTGCTATGGAGTACCGCGAGGTCGTCAAGATCAGTAAGCGGATGTCGAAGGCGCTGCGCCACGACCCCGCGCGGGTCGGCCTGACCCTCGACCCCGCCGGCTGGGTGCCCGTCGAGACGTTCCTGGGCGCCATGGGCATCTCCCGGCCCGTCCTCGACGAGGTCGTGGCCGGCAACGACAAGCAGCGCTTCGCGGTGGAGACCGGCCCCGACGGGGTCGAGCGGATCCGGGCGAACCAGGGTCATTCGGTCCCGGTCGACCTGGGCCTCACCCCGCAGGAGCCGCCGGAGGTGCTCTTCCACGGCACCGGCGCGGCGGCGCTCGAGTCGATCCGGGCGACCGGGCTCAACCGCGGCGGCCGGCACCACGTGCACCTCTCACCCGACGCGGACACCGCCCGCCGGGTCGGCACCCGCCGTGGCGGCGCCGTCGCGATCCTCACCGTCATGGCGGGGGAGATGGCCCGGGCCGGGCACCCGTTCTACGTCTCCGGCAACGGCGTCTGGCTCACCGACGAGGTGCCGCCGGCGTTCATTCTTTTTTGAGGCGCTGCGCGAGGAGCTTCTCCAGGGGGATCGACTCGCCGTCGCGGGCGCCCTCGCCGACGATCAGCCTGGGCCTCTCAGGCTGCGGCGTCACCCCGGTCAGCCAGCCGGTCGCGCTCGGCGGCACCAGCAGCGAGTAGTACTGACCGTCATCACCCACCGCGATCGTCCGGTCACTATTAAGGTACCAGCCGTGCAGGGGCGTACGGTAGGAGCGGCCGCTGTACGAACGGGCCCGCAATGACTCCGTCGGGAGTTGTTGCGCTTTTGCGTCCGCGACGAACGCGGTGATCAGTGCCGTGGCCTGCTCGGCTTCCACGGCGCGCCGCCGGTCGAGTTCGGCGCCGTGGTGCGCCACCGCTCGGGCTCGCTGGGACTGCCAGTCGTCGTCGGCCATCCGGTCGTTGTACCAGTCGGCTCTGTGTTTTGTCGCCGGCACCGGTCCTTGCGCTGGTCGCAGATCACATCCGGACGCACCGCCCCGGCGCCCGGCAGCCGGGCCTGGGATGATAGAGACGCCACGAATGCCACGATTGAGGAGCACCACCGTGACCGCAGGCACCAATGAAGATACCGGCTTCGCCGAACTGGGCTTGCGGGACGAACTGCTCAAGGCTCTGACCACCCTCGGCTACGAGGAGCCGACCCCGATCCAGCGCGAGGCGATCCCGCCGATGCTCGCCGGCCGGGACCTGCTCGGCCAGGCCGCCACCGGCACCGGCAAGACGGCCGCGTTCTCGCTGCCGCTGCTGCAGACCATCCCCGCGCCCGGCGGCGACAACCCCTCGGCGCTCATCCTCGTGCCCACCCGTGAGCTGGCCGTGCAGGTGTCCGAGGCGATCCACCGCTACGGCAAGGACCTCGGCACCCGCGTCCTGCCGATCTACGGCGGCCAGCCCATCGGCCGCCAGCTGCGCGCCCTCGAAAACGGCGTCGACGTCGTCGTCGCCACCCCGGGCCGCGCCCTCGATCACATCAGCCGTGGCACGCTGCACCTGCACGACCTGCGCGTCGTCGTCCTCGACGAGGCCGACGAGATGCTCGACATGGGCTTCGCCGAGGACATCGAGGCGATCCTGCAGGAGACCCCGGAGGACCGCCAGACGGTGCTGTTCTCCGCCACGATGCCGCCCCGCATCGACGGTCTGGCGCGCAGCCACCTCAACGACCCGGTCCGCATCCAGATCGGCCGCGAGCCCACCGCCGCCGGCGAGGCGCCGCTGGTCCGCCAGGTCGCGTATGTCGTCACCCGCGCCCACAAGCCTGCCGCCCTCGGCCGGGTCCTGGACGTCGAGGCCCCCGGCGCCGCCCTCGTCTTCTGCCGCACCCGCGACGAGGTCGACCAGCTCACCGAGACCCTCAACGGCCGCGGCTACCGCGCCGAGGCCCTGCACGGCGGCATGGGCCAGGAGCAGCGCGACCGGGTCATGGCCCGCCTGCGCAACGGCACCGCCGACCTGCTCGTCGCCACCGACGTCGCCGCCCGCGGCCTGGACGTCGAGCACCTCACCCACGTCGTCAACTACGACGTCCCGTCGGCCCCCGAGTCCTACGTGCACCGCATCGGCCGGGTCGGCCGTGCCGGCCGCGAGGGCGTGGCCATCACCCTCGCCGAGCCCCGCGAGCACCGGATGCTCAAGACCATCGAGCGCATCACCAAGCAGCGCATCAGCATCGAGAAGGTGCCGACCGTCGCCGACCTGCGCGCCCGCCGCCTCGAGCTGACCCGCGCCGCCCTGCACGAGAGCCTCGTCGCCGACGACGCCGCCCTGTCGCAGTTCCGCGTGGTGGTGGAGACCCTCAGCGACGAGTTCGACCTGATGGAGATCGCCATCGCCGCGGTCAAGCTCGCCCACGAGGCGGCCGGCATCGGCGACGGCGACCAGGAGGAGATCCCCGAGATCACCCTCCGGGCGCCGCGTGAGACCGGTGACCGGTTCGGCCCCGGCGAGCGGACCTCGGGCCCCGGGCGTCGCATCGCGGTCCGTGACGCCGACGGCCGCGGCCGCGGCCGCGAGGCGGGCGGGCGGCGGGTGCCGGCGGGCGGCATGACCCGGCTCTTCGTCGGTGCCGGTCGGGCCGCGGGGATCCGCCCTCAGGATCTGGTCGGGGCGATCACGGGTGAGTCGAGCCTGAGCGGGCGGGACATCGGGGCCATCGAGATCACTGACCGGTTCTCGCTGGTGGAGGTGCCGGAGGGGGCGGTTGACGAGGTGATCGACACGCTGCGCCGGACCACGCTCAAGGGGCGGCGGCCGGTGGTGCGTCGGGAGCGCTTCCAGCCCTAGTTGCCCGGGGCTGGGCTTCGCTTGTCGTGGTTTTCATGACCTTCAAATATTCGCCCAACGTTGCGGTGCCATCAAGTCCCCGCAACGTTTGGGCGAATATTTGAAGGTCATGCTGACCAGAACCGCGAACCGCAACCAGCGACCTGACACGCCCGCTCATACCAACAAGCGTCAGAGCGCCAGCGCCTCACCAGGAACACTGAACACCAGCGACGCCCCCGCCGGAGGCGCATCAAACGTAAACGTCGAATTCACCGTAGCCCCGGGCCGCACATCGACCGCGACACCCGCACGAGGGCGAAGGACCACAGCCCCCGCCGACACGCTGACATCCGTGGAAGCGACATGCCGCACCACCCGACCCGTGTTACTGAAGCGGACCGTGATGTCCATGTGGTCCGCGCCGAGCACGGAGACATCCGTGACCACCGTCGCCGGCGGGCGGGAGCGCGGCGCCGACGGCCCGGCCTCCGCGAATGTGGGGGAGACGATCCCGACCGCGCCGCCGATCACGAGGCCCGCCGTGGTGGCGAGCAGGACAGCGTTCAACGCGCCGCGATCGAATCCCATGCCGTGTCCCCCTCGTGGCCGCCTTGTGCGGTCGCAGCGTCACACAGCGGCCTGAGGTTCAACTGTGGTGCGACTGAGGTGTCGCTTCAGCATGTCAGCTGAGGGGCCGGGGAAGGGGCCGAATCGGTGGATGTCTTGTCCTCCGAACGCGGGCCCCACGACTCGAGCACCACGGGCGTCGCCAGCTCCTCCGAGATCGCCGCGGACCAAGACGAAACCGAGGAAACCGGCACCAGCCGCGGCCGGCTGGCCAGCAGTGCGCGGGTCAGCCGCTCCTGCCGGTCGAGGTCGCCGGTGACGCCGCGGGTCGGCACGGTGCCGTCGTAGGTGACGCACATCCGCAGGGCCGGGTTCGACGCCGCGGTGTCGAGGTGGGTGAGGGCGAGCCCGTCGACGCCGCCGCAGACGTCCAGGGCGTAGCGGTGCGCGACGGCGTCGAAGTGGCCGACCCGGAACGCGCCCTGCCACGGGTTCGTGGGGTTGTTCGGGTCGGTGATCGGCAGTGCCGGGTCCTCCGTGACGAGCGGTCCGGCGCCGTGGCGGGTGGTGAAGGTGCGCAGCACGCCGAGGCGGTAGGCGGGTTCGCCGCCCAGGAGCGCCTCGGCGTTGGCGAACGTGGTCGTGCTCCAGGTGGTGTACGGGTGGAAGCCGTGCCACTCGTCCAGCAGTACCCCTTGCGCGCCCTCGAACACGCACGGCCCTTCGATCCGCAGACCGTCCACAATGGACACCGTGGCGGCGAAGGCGGCGAACGCCTCGACGCAGGCGTCCACCGGTGGGCCGTCGACGCCCAGGAAGGCGCGGAGCCGCTCGAGCTTCGCCCGCAACACCGACGGGGTGAGGCAGTCCGACACCCGCGGCGCATCATCCACATGGGACAGCGCATAGGACATGGTTTCCCCGACGCCCATCCCGCATGATCCGTGTCGACCGGAGCCGCGGGCGAGTTCCCGGGCCCGGTTGGCCTCGCGGTGGTACGGCGTGGACAGCAGCGCGGCGCAGTCGACGGTGAGCCGGTCCCAGACGTCGTGGACGCCGAGGCCCACGAGGTGGTCGGCCTCGGCTGCGAGGGCCAGGGGGTCGACCACCATGAACCGGGACAGGTGGGTCCGCACGCCGGGCCGGAACGTGCCCGACCCGAACTGTGCGAACGTGTGCTTGCGTCCATCGCCGAGCACGACGGTGTGCGCGGCCTGGGCGCCCCCGTTGAAGCGCACCACGGTGTGCACGTCACGCGTGGCGCAGAGGTGGTCGACCACGGTCCCCTTGCCGCAGTCCCCGTATCCCAGGTCCACGACGATGACGTGCCCCATGACTACAACCGTTCCACAGCGGTGGTGCCGGTCATCGTGGGCGCCGAACCGGTCGCGAGCGGCGCGCGGTTGCCGCCGATGCGCGCGAGCGCCTTGCCCACCGAGACGGTAGCGGTCGAGCCGACGTCGCGCAGGTCGTCGAGGCCCTCGTCCAGGTCGATGGTGTCCTCGCCGAGGCCGACGGTCAGCGCGATCGTCTCGCAGACCGCATCGAGGTCGTCCAGGGCGATGACGTTCTGCCCCAGCAGGTCCTTCCAGAAGTCGAGGATGGTGGTGTTGCCCGCGTACGACGAGCCGGCCGGCAGGATGTAGTAGGTGTCGTACATGCGGCGCACCTCCTCGACGATCGCCCGCAGCGCGATCGGCTCGCCGAGCTTGTCGCCGATGACGTCGCGGACCTCGCCCGGCTTGACCCGGCCGTACGCCTGCTCGTCGCCGATGATGAACAGGTACCCGCGCTTGCCCCGCTTCTCGTAGCAGTCGATGCTGGTGTGCCGGGCCATGAAGTACATCGCGAGCTCGTAGGACTCGGTCATCTGGCCACCGCCGCCGCCTTCGAGCACGAACCGGCCGAGGTCCTCGTCGAGGCGATTGTCGGACTCGAACTGCCCGACCTGCAGCGGCACGCGGTCACAGGTGGCGTCGCCGATCGCGCCGAACAGGATCTGCGGGTCCTTGACGTACCCCTTGCGCAGGAGCAGACCGAGCAACTGCGGCAGCTTCTGCTGCAGGACCCGGGGCACGGAACCCATCGAGCCGGTGACGTCGAACATGACGGCGATGGCGACCGAGTCGGGGTGCTCGTCGGAGTCGCGGCTCTCCCGCTTGCCGACCCCCTTCGGGTCGAGTGCACTGTGGACGGTGCTGGCGCCGGAGTCGCTGTAGGCGAACGCGCTGGCGCCGGTGGCGCGGCGGTAGCGGTCGGCGGCGTCGTAGACGTCGGTCGACCAGATTCCACTTCCCATGGGGAGCTCCCCTTTCTACAGGGCTTCTACAGGGTGAACGGTCGGAACTTGCGGGGGCCGTACAGCCGGTGCAGCAGGTCGTCGAGTTCGCCCAGCAGCTTCCAGGCGTCGTCGGGCCGCTGCCGCGGCGAGGCGAGCCGGCAGCCGTCGGCGAAGCGCCGCAGCGCCTGCGGTGCCTGCCCGCCCATCAGGTCGGCCATGAGCCGGGCGGCCATGGCCAGGTCGGTGTAGGGGCCGGCGGTCTCGCGGGCGAGGACCTCGGCCGGGTAGTGGTCGCGGCGGTGCGGCACGATCGCGGGGATCCGGTCGCCGGGCTCGCTGGTGCTGTAGCACCAGTCCACGAGCACCACGCCGTGGTCGGCGGGTTCGATGAGGACGTGCTCGGGCAGGACCGCGCCGTGCACGACGCCGGCACGGTGCGCCAGGCCGAGCGCGACGAGCAGCCGCCGCCACATCCACGCCGCGTCGCGCGGGTCGAGCCCGCCCGGCCGGCGTTGCGCGACCTCGGCGAGGCTGTGCAACCCCGTGGCCGTCGTCGCGATGACGTTGCCGCGCCTGGTCCGGCCGGCGTCCTTGTGCCGGAACGCGTCCACCAGCCGCGGAACGTACGGCAGGTACCGAGGATCGCCGCGCTCGGCGATGGAGCGCAGCGCGGCCGCCTCCCGGGCCATGAGGTCGTTGCTGCCGGGGTCCCGCGCGAGCTTCAGATGCCCGTCGGGCTGGGCGTACAGGTTGGCGAGATCGCCCTCGAAGGCGAGGGTGTCGGTGCGGTAGACGCCGTTGGCGCTGCGGATCGTGCCCCGGTTGCGCCACAGGCGCACGAGCTTGCCGAACGCCAGCCCGCCGTCCAGCCCCGCGGTGTCGGGGTGGGTGAGCCGGGCCAGCCGGCGGAAGGTGCCGGCGGGGTCGTCGCCGTCGAACAGTTCCTCGCCGCCGTTCATGATGAGCTCGATCGCCTCGGCAGTGGTGGTCATCTGACCGTCTCCTCCCGGCTGGGCATGAGCAGGGCTGGGTGCAGCAGCCGGGCGTCGCCGGCGCGGTAGAGCTTGGCCCGGGGCCCGCCGCGGGCGCCGCCGCGCTCGGTGGTCGTGTTGGTGCTCTCCACGAAGCCCGGGACCGACAGCACCTTGCGGTGGAAGTTGCCGGCGTGCAGCGACTCGCCCCACACCGTCTCGTAGACGGCGCGCAGCTCGGCGATCGTGAACTCCTCGCCGACGAACTTCGTGGCCAGGGGCGTGTACTCCAGCTTCGACCGGGCCCGCTCGAGGCCGTCGGCGACGATCGTGCTGTGGTCGAACGCGAGCTCCGCGGGGCGCTCGTCCATCGGCACCCAGGCGGCCTCGCGGGCGTCACTGCCGGAGACCGGGTCGGGCAGGTCGGGCGCGAACGCCACGTACGCCACCGAGAACACCCGCATCCGCGGGTCACGGTCGGGCGTGCCGTAGGTGCCGAGCTGCTCCAGGTGCAGCCGCCGGTGCGCGGTGGCGACGCCGGTCTCCTCGGCGAGCTCCCGCGCGGCCGCGGTCGGCAGGTCCTCCCACTGGCCGACGAACCCGCCGGGCAGCGCCCACATGCCCTCGCTGGGCGGGCAGGCGCGGCGCACCAGCAGCACGTTGAGCGCACCGTTGCGGATCGTGAACGCCACGATGTCCACGGTCACCGCCACCGGCGGGTACGCGTGCGGATCGTAACTGGCGAGGAAGTCGGCGTCGTTCACCCTAGGAGTCCTTCTCAGATAGAGTAAATCTCGATCTGAGAACAACATACGTCTCGGGCCGGCTGTGACGCAACGAGGTTCTGTTGTCGCGTTTTTGCATTTGGTACGGGCACGGGGCGCTCACGCTTCGCGCCCAACTCCCGCCCAGCGCTGACGCGGTGAGCAAGCTGGTCACGCAGCTGTAGGCCCGTGCGCCGCTCTGCGGTGGCGAGCCGGTCGCGCCGGTGGTAAGCCCATGCGCAGCGACGCGGTGGTGGGCCGGTCGCGCGTCGGCGGGTCCGTGCGCCGCTCTGCGGCGGCGAGTTGGTCGCGCCGGTGGTAGGCCCCGTGCGCAGCTACGCGGTGGCCAGCCGGTCGCGCAGGTGATGACCGTGCGCCGCGGAGATCTGCGCGGCGACCGCGGACCGGATCAGGTCGCTGCGGTGCCGGACGCTGCCGCCGGGACCCTCCACGAGCAGGTGCGCGTGCACGAGCCGGTCGACCGCGGTGAGCACCTCGTCAAGGTCCAGGCCGCCGGTCGCGGCGAGCTGCTCGACCCGCAACGTACCCAGCGCCGCGGTCAGCCGCAGGATCTCCCACGCGGCCGGCGGCATCCACCGGGTCCGCAACCGGGCCAGGTGCATCGCCACGGCCCCGGCCAGCGCGGCATCGCCCGGCAGGATGAGCGCCGGGATGCCACCACTGGCGGCGAGGACGTCGGCCGGCAGGTCGTGTTCACCGAGCGGGTCGAGCCGCAGCACCAGGTCCGCGTCGAGCGCGTGCAGCGGCCGGTCGGTGATCGCCGACGGATACCGGTACGACACCACCACCCGCGGCCCACGCTCCCGCAACCAGCGCAACTCACTGACGGAGTCAGCATCGAGGTGCTCGGCGTCGTCGACGGCGATGACGCAGCCACGCAGGTCCCCGGCGATCGCGTCGAGCTCGGCGGGGCGCAACGGGCGGCGCTCACCCATGGCCGCGTCGAGGGCCTGGTCAGCGGGCCGGCCGAGCTGATGCAGCGCCGTGCGCAGCCACCCGAGCCGCAGCGCACCGCCTGGCCCGGGCCCCCGCCCGAGCCCGACGCGTCGCGACGCCTCCTCGCGCAGCCGGGCGAGCAGCGCCGACTTCCCTGCACCGGCCGGCCCGACGACATGGATGACACCAGGGCCGTCGGCGAGGACCGCGAGCTCGGCGACCCGCCCGACGAACGCCGCCGCCGTTGGGACGTCCAGGGGCGCCGGCAGGGGCTCCCTGACCACGGCAAGCCGCCGCCGCTCGGCGAACGCGACAGGCACCGGCGCGTCGCCAGCGTCGTGCGCCACCTCCTGCCTCGTGGCGCCGCTCCACCCGTCCCCGTTCCACTCGGTCTCAGGCCGGGCCGTTCCCGGCTGAGCCGTTGCGTCCCGGGTGGTGCCGAGCTGGGCGTCTCCGTCCCGGGCGGTTTCGGGCTGGACGGTGCCGAGCTGGGCGTCTCCGTCCCGGGCGGTTTCGGGCTGGACGGTGCCGAGCTGGGCGTCTCCGTCCCGGGCGGTTTCGGGCTGGACGGTCTCGAGCCGGGCCGTTTCCGGCAGGACGGTTTCCTGGGTGGCGCGGCGGTCCGCTTTGCGGCGGTCGCCGCCGCGCCGGCGCTCGCCGGTGGGCCGGTCCTGGCTGCCTGCAGGCCCGGAGCCGGTGGTGGGCGCGGCGGCGGTGTGCAGCTCGGTCAGGAGCCGGTCGCGCAGCGATGTCGTGTCGGCGGACGGGGCGATGCCCAGGTCGTCGGCGAGGGCCCGGCGGCACAGGTCGAACCAGCGCACGACCTCGTCCGCCCGGCCCAGGCCGGCACCGGCGAGCATGGCGAGGCGGTACCCGCGCTCGGTGAACGGCTCCAGCTCCGTCGCCTCACGGGCCAGGCGCAACGCCCGGGCCGGGTCCGCGGCGGCGGCCGGCTCCGCGAGGTCGAGCAGCGCGGCGACGAGGACCGCCTTGACCTCGGCGCGGGCGGGTGCGGCCCAGTCGGCGTACTCGTCCTCGGCGAACGGCAGCTCCGGCGCGAGCTCCACGATCTGCTCCCGAACGTCGAGCTGCCCCGGGCGGCGCTCGGCGACCTTCGCCGCGGCCCGCAGGTCGGCGAGGTCGAGGCGGGCCCGGTCGGTGGCGAATACGTACCCGCCGGCCCTGGTCACAATGAACGACCTGGACGTGGGCACGCCCGGCTGCAACGCGCGCCGCAGCACCGACACATAGTGCTCCAGGGCCGCCGTGGCGTTGCCCGGCAGGTCCACGCCCCACACCGCGTCGGCCAGGGCGTCCTTGGACTGGACCCGGTCGTGCCGCGCGGCGAGCACCCCCAGCACCTGGCGGGCCCGCCGCGGCAGGTCGTCACCGGTCATCCGCCGGCCGTCACCGTCGATGATCTCGATCTGCCCCAGCACGCGCACGTCCACAGCCGCCGCTATCGGCAGCCGCCCGCACGGGTTGAGCGGTTCGCCGCAGCCGGACCGCAGTCCGGGTTTGAGCTCGTCGTGGTGAGGTCTGCGTCCAGCGGACCGCAGTCCGGGTCTGAGGCCGTTGTGGTAAGCGTTCGTTCCCCGCGGCCCGCAGGCCCGGTTTGAGGTCGTGGTGGTCAGGTTGGCTTCCAGTGGACCGCAGGCCGGGTTGAGGCTGGTGTGGTGCGCGTTCGCTCCCGCCGGACCGCAGGCCCGGTTTGAGGTCGTGATGGTCAGGTTGGCTTCCAGCGGACCGCAGGCCGGGTTGAGGCTGTTGTGGTGCGCGGTTCGCTTCACGCGGACTGCAGGCCTGGTTTGAGGTCGTGGTGGTGAGGTCCGTTTCCGGCGGATCATGGCCCGGGTTGAGGCTGGTGTGGTGCGCGTTCGCTCCGGCCGGACCGCAGGCCCGGTTTGAGGTCGTCGTGGTCAGGTTGGCTTCCAGCGGACCTCAGACCGGGTTGAGGCGGTCGTGGGTGAGCGGCTCGCTTCAGGCGGACCACAGGCCGGCTTCAGCTCTTCATGGTTTCCTGCGGCGCATGAAGATCATGGCCAGTGTGGTCCCGGCGGCCCGTCTCACGGCGCGCATCGCGTTCGCGGCCTGTTTCGTCGCCGCGCTCAGTGCGGGTCTGGTGACCATGGTCGTGTCCGCGCTGCGATAGCCCGGCCAGTCGGGCCAGGCGACGTGACTACACGACCCGTCAGCGTAAGGCGAGATCCAAACGCGCCAGGATCGGCCGTGGTGCGGTCATCCGCCACGCCTCGGTGATGAGGTCACAGAGCTCGTCCTCGTGCGCCTTGCGCAGGCGCACCTGCACCCAGCCGACGCGACCGGATGCGTGTGCCTTCTTGTAGGCCCGGGGGTCGTCCTCGACCAGGGCCGCCTGCTCTTCGCGGGACGTCTTGACCAGCATGGTCCAGTCGTCCTCGCACAGATAGGCGAACCCGCGGTCGCGCACCCTGAAGCCGAGGTGGTTGCCGTGCACGCGCTGCTCCACCTCGGGCAGCGTCAGGACCATCCGGAGCGCCTCGTCGACGCTCACCCCGCGGCTGGTTCGCAATCCCATGCCTGTAGGTGTAACAGGAGGGTCCGACACTTTTCCGAGGATCCGATTTTCCCCATTTGCTCAATTTCATGATCATTCGCGTTTTTGCAGCGTGCGGCCGCCCGACCGAAATTGTCGGTGGGCGTCGCTATGGTGACGCCCATCCGAATCCGGGTCACGGGGAGGCGACACATGGGCACGGTCGAGGACACGTTCGTCGTGCCGTCCTCCTGGCTGCGAGCCATCAGGCCACGGCGCGGCGGTGCGCCCGCCGGGTTCAGCCTCGCCCCGACCTGGGCCGCCGACATCGCCACACTGCTTGCCAAACGCCCCAGCCTGCGCACGTCGCTCACCCATCCCGCCGGCCTCCGCGACGCCGGCCTCGATGGTGACACCCCGCTCGGGTGCGGCGACGCGACCGAGTTCGCGGAGCAGGCATTCGTCGAGGTGTGGGTCGTCGGCGCGGCCGGGACCAAGTGGACCAGGGACCGGGCGCACGCGTTCGGCGAGCGCGATCCCGTTACCGTGTCCGAGATCATCAGAGACCTGCGGGAGGTCGTGCAGTGAGCGTTGCGAACCCGGCGAATGAGGCGCTGCAGGACGGTGCCACCGTGCAACGGCCGCCGGCTGAGGTCCGGTATGCCGACGAGCTGGCCCGGCTCCGCGACACCGACACGGGTGAGCGACCGCCCGGCTGGGCGTTGAGCCTCACCGCGGCGCGCCGGTTCATCGTCGGTGACCCGTCGGCCGGGGTGAGCCGCAAGTTCGTCGGCGACCCGTCGCTCATCGACCGGGCGCTCGTGTCGCTCGCGACCAGCCGTGGGTTGATGCTCGTCGGTGAGCCCGGCACCGCCAAGTCGCTGCTGTCGGAGCTGCTCGCCGCGGCGGTCAGCGGCGATTCGACGCTGACCGTGCAGGGCGGCGCGGCGACGACCGAGGACCAGATCAAGTACTCGTGGAACTATGCGCTCCTCGTCGCCGAAGGCCCCAACCAGCGCTCGCTCGTGCGGGCGCCGCTGCTGCGGGGGATGGCCGAGGGCAAGGTAGTGCGGTTCGAGGAGATCACCCGCTGCCCGCTTGAGGTCCAGGACTGCATGCTCTCGCCGCTGTCGGACCGGGTCCTGGCGATTCCCGAGCTGACCGGGCCGGACGCGATGGTGTTCGCCCGCGACGGGTTCAACGTCATCGCGACCGCGAACACCCGCGACCGCGGCGTCAACGAGATGAGCGCTGCGCTGAAACGGCGGTTCAACTTCGAGACCGTGTTCCCGATCGCCGACTTCGACACCGAGCTCGCGCTCGTCGAGGCGGAGGCAGGGGCGCTGCTGCGCCGCTCCGGGGTCACCGCCGCGCCCCGCCGGGACGTCCTGGAGGTCCTCGTCACCACGTTCCGCGAGCTGCGGACCGGGCAGTCGGCGCGCGGCGACACCATGGAGCGGCTGTCGGCCGTGATGAGCACCGCCGAGGCGGTGTCCGTCGCCCACGCGGTCGGGTTGCGCGGCTGGTTCCTGCGCCGGGAGGCCGGCACCGCCGAGGACCTCGTCACCTGCCTCGCCGGCACCGCGGCCAAGGACAACAGCGACGACCTGGCGAAGCTGCGGCGATACCTGGAGCAGCAACTGACCTGGCGCGGCGGCGCGCAGTGGAAGGCCCTGCACGCCGCCCGCCACCAGCTGCCGGGCTAGATGCGATGACCACGACGTTCATCGGCGTGCGGCACCACAGCCCGGCCTGCGCGAGGCTCGTCGCCGACACGATCAGGACACTGCGGCCCGCGCACGTGCTCGTCGAGGGGCCTGCCGACATGAACGACCGCGTCGGCGAGCTGCTCCTCGGGCACGACCTGCCGGTCGCGGTGTTCAGCAGCTACCGCGACGACGATCGGCAGTCGGGCTCGTGGGCGCCGTTCTGCGCGTACTCCCCGGAGTGGGTCGCGCTGCAGGAAGGCCACCGCGCCGGCGCCCGGGTGCGCTTCATCGACCTGCCGTCGTGGGACCCGGCCCTGGCCGAGCGGCAGAACCGCTACGCCGACGCCGAGCAGCGCTACGCCGAGGTCGTCGACCGGCTCTGCGCCACGTTCGCCGTCGACAACGTCGACGCGCTGTGGGACCACCTGTTCGAGATCCCACCCGCCGACGGGCTCGCCGAGCGCCTCGCCGCCTACTTCGACCTGCTGCGCGGGGAGACCCCGGCGAGCGACGGTGACACGGGCCGGGAGGCGTATATGGCCCGCTGGATCCGTGCGGCGGCCGCCGATGCGGGGGAGCGGCCCGTCGTCGTGGTCACCGGCGGTTTCCATCGCCCGGCCCTGATCCGGCTCACGGCCGACGCCGTCGAGGACGTGGGCTGGCCGGACGTGCCTGCCCTGCCCGAGGGGGCGGTCGGTGGCAGCTACCTGGTGCCGTATTCGTTCCGGCGCCTCGACGCGTTCGACGGGTACCAGTCGGGGATGCCCTCGCCGGAGTACTACCAGCAGCTGTGGGAGAACGGGCCGAAGCACGCCGCCGATCAGCTCGTCACCGCCGTCGTCGGCCGGCTCCGGGACCGCAAGCAGCAGGCATCGACCTCGGACCTCATCGCCGCCAGCGCTTCCGCAGCCGGTCTGGCGTTGGTGCGCGGGCATCAGCACCCTGGTCGTACCGACATCCTGGACGGACTGGCAGGAGCGCTCGTCCACGACGCACTGGACGAGCCGCTGCCATGGGCGACCCGGGGACGGCTGCGGGCCGGCACCCACCCCGTCGTCGTGGAGATGGTCGCCGCGCTCAGCGGGTCACGGGTCGGCCGGCTGCACCCGTCGACGCCGCTGCCGCCGCTCGTCCACGACGCCGACGCCGACCTCGAACGGGAAGGGCTGACCGGCGACCGCACCGTCACTCTCGCCCTGACCACCGACGACGGGCTGCGCCGTAGCCGGCTGCTGCACCGGCTGCGGGTGCTGCGGATCCCGGGGTTCACCCGCCGGCACGGGCCGCGGACCGGCGTCGACCCGGTGCTGGACGAGCAGTGGGACATCACCGACCACGAGCACCGGCTGGTCGCGCTGATCGAGGCCGGGGCGTACGGTGCGACCCTCGAAGAGGCGGCCGCGGCCGCGCTCGCCGAACGCATCCGTGACGCGGACGTCGCCGGGCTCGCCGACGCGCTCTTCGACGCCGCGCTGTGCGGCACCGTCCGGCTCTCGGACCAGGTGCTGCGCGACCTCGACGCGGCCGTCGGCGGCGCGGCGGACCTGGGTGCCCTCGGCCGCCTGCTCGCGGTCGTGCTGACGTTGTGGCGGCACGACCGCCTGCTCGGCACCGCCGGCAGCGAACCGCTCGGCGCCGTGATCACCGCCGCGCAGCGCCGGGCACTGTGGCTCGCGGAAGGCGTACGCGGCGCCACCGTCCCGGCGGAACCTGCCCGCATCGACGCGGTCGTCGCCGTGCGCGACACCATGGTCCACGCCGGCCGGCGGCTCGGGCTGGACCCGCAGATCCCCCTCGAGGTGATGCGCCGGGTCGCCGCAGACCTGGACGCGCCACCGGACCTGCGCGGTGCGGCGTTCGGTTTCGCCTGGGCCGCCGGCGCGCACCCCACCGACCCGAAGACCGCCGACAACCAGACGGACGCCACGGGCGCGGACGACGCGGAGGACTCGGGCGGCGCGGACCACGCAGCTGATACGGGCGGCGCGGACCATGTGGATGGTGTTGACGGCGCGGGCGACACGGGCGACGCGGATGGTGTGGACCACGTGGGTGATACGTGTGGCGCGGATGGTGTGGACCACTCCGGCGGCGTCGGCGGTGTAGGTGGCGCGGGCGGTGTGGATGATGCGGTGCGGGCGGTGCGCGGGGCGGCGGCGCCGGCCACGGTCGGGGACTGGCTGGCGGGGCTGTTCGCCGTCGCGCGGGAAGAGGTGCTGCACTCGCCACGGGTGCTCGATGTGCTCGACGACCTGGTCAGCGGCATGGGTGAGGCAGAGTTCCTGATTGCGTTGCCGGCGTTGCGGCAGGCGTTCACGTACTTTCCGCCGCGGGAGCGGGAGACCGTTGCCGGGCACCTGCTCGCCCGCCGTGGCATCGGCGGGCCCGGGCGGGCGCTGCTCCGGCCCCCGGCCGTCGATCCCGTGTTGACCGCGGCGGCGGCCGAACTGGAGGCGCGCGTCGACGCCGTCCTCATCCGTGAAGGGCTGCTCGTATGACGACCCCCGAACAGGAGCCCGGCCAGGACGAGGCAAAGGCGGGCACGGCTCACATGACGCCGCCCGGTCATGAGCCCGGTCATGAGCCCGGTCATGAGCCCGGTCAGGACGCGGCGAAGGCGGGCACGGCGCAGGAGCACCGGGCGGAGCTGGAGCGGTGGCGGCTGGTGCTCGGTGAGCCGGGGCAGTCCGTGATGGCCGGTGGGCAGCTCAGCGAGGCCGCCGCCGGGCGGGACGCGGCGCTCGACTGGCTGTACGGGCGCGATGAGGACCTCGAACGCCGCGGCATCCGTCTGACGCGCCACGGTGGTGACGGCCCGTCGGTGGTGACGACCGTGGACTGGCTCGACAACATTACGACGCTGTTCCCGAAGGAGACGATCGAGCGGTTGCAGCGTGACGCGGTGGAGCGGTACGAGATCCATGACGTCGTCACGGACCCGGCGGTGCTCGCGCGGATCGAGCCGAACCCGACGCTGCTGAAGGCGGTCCTGCGCACCAAACATCTGATGAACCCGGACGTGCTGCTGCTGGCCCGCAGGATTGTCGAGGCGGTGGTGCGGCAATTGGTGGAGAAGCTGGCGACGGAGGTGCGGCACGCGTTCTCGGGGGCGCGGTCCCGCAGCGCGAGCCGGTTCAAGGTGGCCAGGAACTTCGACATCCGCCGGACCCTGCGGGCCAACCTGGGGCGGTACCGGCCGGAGGAGCGCAAGGTGTACGTGGAGACGGCGTACTTCGTGTCGCGGACCCGCCGGCATCTCGACCAGTGGCAGGTGATCCTGCTGGTCGACCAGTCGGGGTCGATGACGGACAGCGTCATCCACTCGGCCGTCACCGCGGCGTGCCTGTGGGGGCTGCCCGGCGTCAAGACGCACCTGGTCGCGTTCGACACGGCCGTGGTGGACCTGACCTCGGACGTCGACGACCCGGTCGAGCTGCTGATGAAGGTCCAGCTGGGTGGCGGCACCGACATCGCGAAGGCGGTCGCCTACGGCGCGGGGCTGATCGAGCAGCCGCGGCGCACGATCCTGGCGCTGATCAGCGACCTGTACGAGGGCGGCGACAGCGCCCGCCTCGTCCAGCTGGTCCGTGACGTCGCCGGGCAGGGCACGAAGGTGCTGTGCCTGGCAGCGCTCGACGAGGCCGCCGACCCGGCGTTCGATCGCGAGATGGGCGCCCGGCTCGCCGACGCCGGCGCCGCGGTCGGCGCGATGACCCCGGGGCAGCTGGCGGCGTTCGTGGCCGAGCAGGTAGGCAGATGAACAAAAAGATGAACAACAGAGCGGACGAGACAGCGAGCGAAAAAGCGAACAACGCAGGCGAGCGGGCGGACCTGCTGGCGCTGACCCCCGACGCGCTCGCCGCGCTCACCAACCGCGGCCTGGTCAAGCGGGCGACCCGGGAGGTGGAGGCGGCGCCGCCGGCGGTCACCGTCGACGGGGACGGGACGGTGCGCGGCAAGTACGCCGACGGGCCCGAGACGGCGCTGCCGCCCGGTGGGCTCGAGCGCGGCAGCTGCACCTGCGGCGCGACGGGTATCTGCCGGCACGTGGTCGGGCTCGTGCTGGCGTACCAGATGGACCAGCGTGACACCGAAGAGGTCGTGGAAGCCGAACCGCTGCAATGGTCGCCGGGCCGGTTCACCGACGAGCAGCTCGAGGCGCGGATCGGGGCGCGGCAGTTGGCGGCGGCCCGCCGGGCACACCGGGCCGGGTACGCGGCGAGGGTCCACCGTCCTTCAGTGGCCGACGCGGCGCCACGGGTGGAGCTCGGCTCGGCCACGGTGCGGTTCCTGGTCCCGGACGACCTCGGGTTCGTGCACACCGACGCCGCCGCCGGGACCCGCGACGACGTGCTCGCGCTGGCCGTGTGGGCGTTCCGGGTCGCCGACGCGAAGGCGCCCGACGACCGGGACGTGCAGGTCGATGTCGGCGGCCCGGAGACGGCCGGCGCGGAGGGCGGCGACGGATCCCTCGACGCCGCGCTGCGCCTCGCCGACGAGGTCCTGCTGACCGGCGCGACGCACGTCGGTCCCGGGCTCGCGGGCGCGGTCGCCGAGGTGCGGCAGCGCCTGGACAGGGCCGGGCTGCGGTGGCCGCTGCTCGCCGTGGGTGAGCTCGAGGAGCAGTTGGTCGCGTACGAGCAGCGCGGCAGTGCGTACAGCCACGAACGGCTCGCCGGGATCCTCGCCGAGCTGCACGCCAGGCACCGGGCGGTGGCCAACCGCGGGGCGAGCCTGCGGGCCAGGGTCCTCGGCACGCAGGAGGCCGCGGAGACGCCGATGCGCCGGGCCCGCCTGGACGGGCTCGGCTGCCGGGTCCGGGCGGTGGGCGACACGGACCGGCAGGTGGAGATCTACTTCGCGCACGCCGACAGCGCCACGGTGCTGGTCCTGCGGCGGACGTTCGGCGAGGCCGTCGAGACGCTGAAGGCGCGGCGGGTCGGCGGGGCGACGATCGCGCAGCTCGCGGCGGGCAACGTCGTCACCGAGTCCGCGATCCGCAGCGCCAGCCGCACGGTCCGGCTCGCCACCAGCAGGGTCGCGAAGACCACCGTCACCCCGTCGCAGGGGGCGTGGACGTCGCTGCCGGACGCGCTCGTGGTGCGGGACCTGCGGGCCCTCGCGGCGGAGCTGGACCGGCTGCCGCCGCGGGTCGTGCGACCCCGGGTCGAAGCGGAACTCGTGCGGGTCGTGCAGGTCGCCGAGGTGCGGTCGGTGCGGTACACCCCGGGCGCCCAGCGCCTCGACGCCGTGATCGCCGACCCGGCCGGCGGCGTGGCGAGGCTCACCGCGACCCACACGGCGGCGGCGCCGGGCGCCCTGGACGCGATCGCGGCGGCGCTGGCGGGTCCGGTCCGGGCCGTCGCCGGCACCGTCGGCAGGACGGGTGGCGAGATCGTGGTCGAACCGCTCGGGCTGGCGGTGGGCGACAGCGGCGTGGACGACGGCGTGGTGGTGCCCGACCTCGCGCCGGCGGGCGGGTTCCGGATCGACGGCAGCCTCGCGGTCCACGGCGACCCGCTGCAGCACGCCGTCGACGCGGCGGTGCGGCTGCTGGCCGAGGTGCCGCACCGCGGGCTGAGGATGCTGCTGCCGCCGACGTTCGGCGACCGGTTACGTGACGCCGGGGACATCCTCGCGCGGGTCGGGCTGCACCGGGCCGCCGCGGCCCTCGGCGAGCTGCGTGCCGGCCTCGGCCCGGACCCGGGCGGGATGGCCGCCGGGCTGTGGGCCGACGCGTACCTGCGGCTGCTGGTGACCCAGGAACTGCAGTGAGGCGTCCGTCACGGACCGTCGATGAGCAGCGGAAACTTGTCGGGACAGGGCGACAGGCAGCAGAAATAGGCACATCGTTTTGCCCGGATCTGTGACCGACGGAAGAGGGATCACATCCCCTCGACGGCGTGTCGATCTTGATCCGTGGCTAGGCTGCTCGCCGGACCTGTAGGGACAGTAAAATAGGGGGCGCAGCATGGCTGACTCGTTCGTGCATCTCCATGTGCACACCGAGTACTCCATGCTCGACGGAGCGGCGCGACTCAAGGACATGTTCAAGGAGGCGAACCGTCTCGGCATGCCCGCCGTCGCGATCACCGACCACGGCAACATGCACGGCGCGTACGACTTCTACAACAAGGCGATCGCGGCCGGGGTCACCCCGATCCTCGGTGTCGAGGCGTACGTCGCGCCCGAGTCGCGGCTGGTGAAGAAGCGCGTCAAGTGGGGCCGGCCGGACCAGAAGGACGACGACGTCTCCGGCAGCGGCGGCTACACCCACAAGACCATCTGGGCGCGCAACCGCACCGGCCTGCACAACCTGTTCCGGCTCAACTCGCGGGCGTCGATCGAGGGGCACTTCGTGAAGTGGCCCCGGATGGACATGGAGATCATCGCCGAGCACGCCGACGGTCTCATGGCCACCACCGGCTGCCCGTCCGGCGAGGTGCAGACCCGGTTGCGGCTCGACCAGTTCGACGAGGCGCTGGCCGCCGCCGCGAAGTACCAGGAGATCTTCGGCAAGGAGAACTACTTCCTGGAGGTCATGGACCACGGCCTGGACATCGAGCGGCGGGTCCGTGAGGGGCTGACCGAGATCAGCAAGCGGCTCAACATCCCGCCGGTGGTCACCAACGACTCGCACTACACCCACGAGTCGCAGGCCGAGGCGCACGACGTGCTGCTGTGCGTGCAGACCGCGGCCAACATCAACGACCCGAACCGGTTCCGGTTCGGCGGGTCGGGCTACTACCTGAAGTCCGCCGACGAGATGCGCGCCGTGGACAGCTCCGACCTGTGGCAGGCCGGCTGCCGCAACACGCTGCTGGTTGCGGAGAAGGTCGACACGACCGGCATGTTCGAGAAGCGCAACCTCATGCCGCGCTTCCCGGTGCCCGAGGGCGAGACCGAGGCGTCGTTCTTCCGTGCCGAGGCGCACCGCGGGATGGCCCGCCGGTTCCCGAACGGGATCGACGAGGAGCACGCCAAGCAGGTCGAATACGAGATCGACATGATCATCGAGATGGGCTTCCCCGGCTACTTCCTCGTGGTCTCCGACTTCATCCTGTGGGCCAAGAACCAGGGCATCGCCGTCGGCCCCGGCCGTGGTTCGGCGGCCGGCAGTCTCGTCGCCTACGCCATGGGCATCACCGACCTCGACCCGCTGCCGCACGGGCTGATCTTCGAGCGGTTCCTCAACCCCGACCGCGTCTCCATGCCCGACGTCGACATCGACTTCGACGAGCGCCGGCGCGGCGACGTCATCCGCTACGTCACCGAGCGCTGGGGCGAGGACCGGGTCGCGCAGATCGCCACCTTCGGCACGATCAAGGCCAAGGCCGCGATCAAGGACTCCGCCCGGGTCCTCGGCTACCCGTTCGCGGTCGGCGACAAGATCACCAAGGCGATGCCGCCCGCCGTGATGGGCAAGGACATCCCGCTCACCGGCATCTTCGACCCCAACCACCCGCGCTACGGCGAGGCGGTCGAGTTCCGCGCGCTGTATGACAGCGACCCCGACGTGAAGAAGGTCGTCGAGACCGCGAAGGGCATCGAGGGGCTGATCCGGCAGACCGGCGTGCACGCCGCCGGCGTCATCATGTCCGCCGAACCCCTCATCGACCACGTGCCGCTGTCGCGCCGCGACGCCGACGGGGCGATCATCACCCAGTTCGACTACCCGACGTGTGAGAACCTCGGGCTGCTCAAGATGGACTTCCTGGGCCTGCGCAACCTCACCATCATCGACGACGCGCTGAAGAACATCGAGAAGACCCACGGCACCAAGCTCGACCTGCTCGCGCTGCCGCTGGACAACAAGGCCGCCTACGAGCTGCTGTCCCGCGGCGACACCCTCGGCGTGTTCCAGCTCGACGGCGGGCCGATGCGCTCGCTGTTGCGGCTGATGAAGCCCGACAACTTCGAGGACATCTCCGCCGTCCTCGCCCTGTACCGGCCCGGCCCGATGGGCGCCAACTCGCACACCAACTACGCGCTGCGCAAGAACAAGCAGCAGGACATCATCCCGATCCACCCCGAGCTCGAGGAGCCCCTCCAGGAGATCCTCGGCCCCACCCACGGCCTGATCGTCTACCAGGAGCAGGTGCAGCGCGCCGCGCAGAAGCTCGCCGGCTACACGCTCGGCCAAGCCGACCTGCTGCGCCGGGCCATGGGCAAGAAGAAGAAAGAGGTCCTGGAGAAGGAGTTCGTGCCGTTCCGCGACGGGATGCGGGGCAACGGCTACTCCGACGAGGCGATCCAGAAGATCTGGGACGTGCTCGTCCCGTTCGCCGACTACGCGTTCAACAAGGCGCACACGGCCGGCTACGGCCTCGTGTCGTACTGGACGGCCTACCTCAAGGCGAACTACCCGGCCGAATACATGGCCGGGCTGCTGACCAGCGTCGGCGACGACAAGGACAAGATGGCCCTGTACCTGTCGGAGTGCCGGCGGATGGGCATCGACGTGCTGCCGCCGGACGTCAACACCTCCGCCGGGCCGTTCACCCCGGTCGGCAAGGACATCCGCTTCGGCCTGGCCGCCGTGCGCAACGTCGGCCACAACGTCGTCGATGCGATCGTGCGGTGCCGGCAGGCCGCGCCGTACAAGGACTTCCACGACTTCCTGTCCAAGGTCGACGCCGTGGTGTGCAACAAGAAGACGATCGAGTCGCTCATCAAGGCCGGCGCGTTCGACTCGATGGACCACCCGCGCCGCGGCCTGCTCGCCATCCACGCCGACGCCATCGACGCCTATGCCGACATCAAGAAGAACGAGGCCATCGGCCAGTTCGACCTGTTCGGCGACGCGTTCGCCACCGACGACACCGGCAGCGGCGGGCCCGCCATGACCGCGGCCATCCCGCAGATCGAGTGGGACAAGCGGGAGCTGCTCACCTTCGAGCGGGAGATGCTCGGCCTGTACGTGTCCGACCACCCGCTGTTCGGCCTCGAGTCGGTCCTCGCCAAGGCCGCCGACACGGTGATCAGCAGCCTGTCGGAGGAGGGCGCGGTGCAGGACGGCGCCGTCATCACCCTCGCCGGCATGCTCACCGGCGTCCAGCGCCGCATCACCAAGCAGGGCAAGCCGTGGGCGTCGGCGACCCTGGAGGACCTCGGCGGCGCCGTCGAGGCGCTGTTCTTCCCCAACACGTATGAGCTGGTCGGGCAGTACATCGCCGAGGACGCCATCGTCGTGGTCAAGGGCCGCGTCGACCGGCGGGACGAGACGCCCCGCCTGATGGCGATGGACATGTCGATGCCCGACGTCACCGTCGCCGACGAGAACCGGCCGGTGGTGCTGTCGCTGCCGGCCAACCGGTGCACGCCGCCGCTGGTCGACCGGCTCAAGGAGATCCTGCTCAACCACCCGGGCAAGGCCGAGGTGCACATCAAGCTGAGCAACGGCTCCCGGATCACCCTGCTGCGCCTCGGGCCGTATCACGTCGCCCCCACCACCGCGCTCAAGGGCGACCTGAAGGCGCTGCTCGGTCCCAACAGCTTCTCGTAAACGGACCCGCGATAGGGTCGGCGGGTGCATACGCACGCCCTAGCCGACGGCCTGCGCCCGCGTCGGTCGCTCTGGCTCTCGCGGCGTGCCAGGTGGTCGGCGGCCGTCGTCGCGGTGCTCGTCGTCGCCGTGCTCGCGGGCGCGTTCGTGTACCGGCTCAACCAGCGGCCGTATGCGTTCGACCGGCTCAGCCGCATCGGCGTGGTCACGTTCCCGGACGCCGTCGACGACGCCAGCATCCGCGCGTTCCTGGACAGCAGCCGGGCGTTCGTCGGCTACCCGGCCACCGACGGCCACTTCCATCTGCACGCGGTCGACGTCGACGAGCCCGCCGCGGCGCCGATGTGGACCAACACGTCGTTCACCGCCGTCGAGTCGTTCCACTTCGCCCGCGGCTCCGTCGTGGTCATCAGCCTGCCGGACCAGGCCGGTCACCGCACGATCACCCTGCTCAACGCCTCCAACGGGGTGCCGTTCATCAGCTTCGACGTCACCGACGACGACCGGTGGGAGCTCGTCGGCAAGTACTTCGTCCGGTACCGGGCGGCGGAACACCGACTGGTCATCACCGATGTCGGCACACAGAAGGAGATCGCCACCCTCGACCAGCCCGGTGGCGCGCACAGCTTCTGGCTGACCGACAACTGGAGCCACCAGCAGGTGCCGACCTCGACCACCGGCGCCGCGCTCGACGAGCCGCTGACCGTCGACCCGCACCTGGTCCGGGCGGTGGCCGGCGGCGGCCTCGAGGTGCTCAGCCTGTCCAGCGGCAAGCCCGACGCCACCGCGCCGGGGATCGCCGGGCCGCAGGACCTCGTGTACCCGTACGCCGAGCAGGTCTTCGTCGCCACACCCGGGCCCGGGTACCGCATCCGCGCCTATGACCGCATGAAGCTGAGCAAGGCCCAGTGGACGTGGGCGTCTCCGGATCAGCAGGCGAAGCTCGACGCCCTCGTCGCGTGCGGGGAGCGGCGCGTCTGCGCGGTCGAGCGGGGCCGGCTGACGGCGCTGGACATCCGCACCGGCGAGGTCGAGTTCCGCGTCGACCTCGACGGCCCCGGCACCGTGCTGCCCGTCGGCGACCGCGTCATGCTGCGCGACGCCGGCGGCGCGGTGCTGCTGGACGCCGCCGGGCACGTCATGCGGCGCTGGCCCGGCAAGCGGGCCGCCCGCCTCGACGACGGCAGCTACCTGCTGCTGCCCTCCGACGTGCCCGTCGGCGCCTTCCCGTGGCTGGGTGTGCAGGCCGGCAACGGAGCGACCCGCGACCTCGGCTCCATCGACGTGACACCCGAGACGTGCACCTGGAGCCACACGTATCTGGCCTGCGCCGCGGAGGTCCCGGGACGGTTCGTGTTCTACCGGGTCAGGACGCCCTGGTACTCGGGGCGGCTCTGACGGGTGCGCTTGCGCGCCAGCCGGAACATCGCCACCGCACCGATCGCGACCCAGATCACGTTGAGCACGGCGGACGGCCAGGCGCCGTTGACGGCCGAATTGAGCGCGAGGGCGGCACCGCCGGCCATGTTCAGGACCTGGAACACGCCGCCGTCGCCGGTGATCCGCTTGGCGGACACCAGCGCGTACGCGGCCAGCAGCACGGCCGCACCCGCCCAGCCGAGCAGCGCGATCACGACAGCACCGCGAACGCGCGGACCGTGAACGTGCCCATGCCCGCGATGCGCGGCGGCACCGCGGAGAAGCGGAACCCGTCGAGGGGCAGCCGGTCGAGGTCGGTGAGGTGCTCCACGACGTAGATGCCGGCGTCGAGCAGGCCGGTGTGCGCGGGCCGGGTCAGGTCGGCGACGTCGTCGATGTTCACGGAGTCGATCCCGACCAGTGCGGGGCCTTTGCGGACCAGCCACTCGACGGCGTCGCGGGTCAGGAACGGCGCGTCGGGTCCGCCGTAGGCGGGGTTGCCGAAGTGCCTGGACCAGCCCGTACACACCAGAACGGCGACACCGGACAGATCGGTGCCAGCACCGAGAGCCTTGGCGAGGTGCGCCGCGTCGACGGCGCGTTCGCCGGTCGCGTCGACCAGGAGGCCGGGCAGGTCCGCCACCCGGTCGAGGGGTACGTCGGTGAGATCGCCCCGGCCCTCGAACCGGTGCGCCGGGGTGTCGAGGTAGGTGCCGGTGTTGGCGATCAGGTCGATGCGGCCGATCTGGAAGGTGGTGTCGACGGCGTACCGGCCGCGGGAGTCGTCCCGGGACAGGTAGTCGGTGATGACGGGTCCCGGCATGCCCGGGTATGTGACCAGCCCCGCGTGGATCGGGTGGCTCAGTTCGACAAAGCGGCTCACTCGTTCATCTTGATGGACAGCGCAGCTAACGTGTGAGCGAGAATTCCTACAGTTGCACTGAAGCAGGGCTGCACATTGAACCTGGATCCGCGCCGCCTCGCGGTGCTCGCCGCGATCGCCCGCCGGGGCACCCTCGCCGGCGCCGCCGCCGCGCTGCACGTCACCCCGTCGGCGGTGTCGCAGCAGCTGGCGCAGCTGGAGCACACCGTCGGCCGGCCGCTCGTCGACCGGTCCGGGCGGCGGGCCGTGCTCACCGCCGCCGGCCGGGTGCTCGCCGGCCGGGCCGAGGCCATCGAACGCGAGCTCGCCGAGGCCGAGCGGGAGCTGACCGCGATGTCGGGCCGGGCCGCGGGCCTGGTCCGGGTCGGCGCGTTCCCGACCGTGATCCGGTTCCTGCTCATCCCCGCGATGGCCCGGCTGGCCCGCGACCACCCCGACGTGACCTGCTCGATCACCGAGCTGGACGGCCCGCCCGCGCTGCGCGAACTGCGCCTCGGCGGCCTGGACGTGACGATCACCGAGCGGGACGCCTCGCTGGGTCTGGAGTCGCGCCGGCAGGTGCACGTGGTGCCGCTCGGCGAGGATCCCTACCGGGTGGTCGTGCCGCTGGACTGGCCGCCGGTGCATTCCTACGGCGACCTGGCCGACCGGCCGTGGATCTGCGGGCCGCCGTCCTCGACGACGGGGCAGGTGCTCGACCGGCTGGGCCGGGAGCGTGGCTTCACCCCGCGGCGGGTGCACCTGTGCGTGGACTATCCGGCCGTGCTCGCCCTGGTCTCAGCCGGCCTGGGCGCGACCATCGCGCCGGATCTGGCGCTTCGCGGCGGGTCTGATTTCGCGGTGCGGGTGACGGACCTGCCGGTCGCCGGGGCGCGCCGCCTCGACGCCCTCGTCACCGCCGGCAGGACTGCCCTGCCGGCGGTGGAGGCGCTGCTCACGGCGCTCGTTCAATAGATGGACATGTGGACGTGGTTGGTGTGGTCGCTGCTCGGGTCGCCCTGACCGCTGGTATACGCGCGCCAGCCGGCCGCCGGCGTCCAGATCTGCTTGAACCAGATCACGTACATGACCCCCAGCGCGGTCGCGTTCTTCACCAGCCACGCGGCGAGCTGCGTGCCGTACTCCTTCGACGAGCCGGTCGCCACCCCGCCGAAGCCCTTCACGTCGGCGGCGAAGTCGCAGGCCCGTCCCTTCGGGTGCTCGTACGGCTCACCCGGCGGCCGCCAGCACGACACGAAGTGCGTGAAGCCCGCCTTCTGCACCTGCTGCATCGCGTGCAACGTCCTCGGCGTCAGGCAACCCTTCGTGGTCGGGTCGTCGACGCTGCACGACTCGGCCGGCCACGACCCGTCGGCCCGGCGAGGGGCCGGCTCCGCCGTCTTGCTGGTGGTGTTGCCGCTCCCGGTGGTGGATGCGTCGACGGCGTTCTTCGACTGGGCGAGAGCCTGCTCCAGCTCCGCCTTCTGCTTCGTCATCACCGCCATGCTCGCCTGCTGCTTGGCGACCTCGGCGTCGATCGTCGCCTTCGTCTTGCTCAGCTCCGCCCGCAGCACCGCCACCTGGCGCAGCTGCGCGGCCCGCTCGCGGGCGAGGACCTCCAGAGTGCTCACCCGGTCGGCGAACATCCCCGGGGTGCCGCTGTTGAGCAGCGTCGCCGCGCTGCGCAGCCCACCGCCGTTCTGATACGCGGCGACCGAGATCGACTGGCTCTCCTCGAGCAGCGCCGCGTACTGCGGCTCGGTCGCCGCCTGTTGCGCGGCCAGGTTCTTCTGGCGCTCCAGCGACGCGGTGAGCGCGTTCTGCGCGTCGATGTACGCGCGGTTGGTCTCGTCGAGCTTCTTGATCAGCGCAGGGTCGCCGCCCTCGCTGGCGTTCGCCGGTGAGGACGTGCCGAGCACCACGGTCGGGGTCAGGAGGATCGCAAGCGTCGCGACGACGGCGACGATCCACGGAGGTCTGGACATACTGTTCCCTCCATCGGCCGCCTACCGGGTGAGCTGACGGATTCGGGACGGAACAGTCGCCCCTACCGCTCGTTTCGAGCGGATTCACCCCAGAAACTTGGTTCCCCGGCCCGTGGGGGCACGGCTCGGCGGCGGCCCGCGCCGGCACAGTCGGTGCCTACGAGCGGGGCTGCCGCCGACCCTAACCACCTGCGATTTCACCCTTCCTGAGACCCTCCGTGACGTCCCGGCGGCGGAGTGAAACAGGGCGAGGTGAGGGGTGGTAGGCTAGCTTCCTAGGTAGGTTTGGGGGACATGAACCAGGTCACTGCGGGGTATGCGGTGATCGTCAAGGAAAGCAACGGAAGGGGTCTCGGACATGTCGAGGAGTGCTACGAGCACACCGGCCACCGTCGAGGACTGCCTGCGCGTCGGTGCCGGTTTCTCTCAGGGGGACAGGGCCTGGATCGCCGAGCAGTTCGCCACGCTCGACAGTCAACTGGCCACGTACCATGCCGACGCCACCGAGCTCGAGGTGCTGGTGAAGGACCGGGGCGCGCGGGGGCAGAAGGTGACCCTCGAGTGCTGGATCGCCGGGCAGCAGAAGATCGTGACGACGTCGACGGAGGAGGATCTGCACGCCGCGATCAACGACGTCCGCGACGACCTGCGGCGCCGCTTGAACGACGCGAAGACCCGGCAGGAGCCCCGCAACAACCGCCATCTGCGCGAGAGCACCATCACGGACGTCATCTCCCCTGAGCTGACCCCGCCCTTGGACGAGACCGAGCCGGCCGACGAGGAGAGTGCCGCTCGGAGCGTGTGACCTTTTGCGAGAGTTGCCCGGTCGCCGGTTGCTGGCGGCCGGGCTTCGCTGCGTGGTTGCCCGCTTTTGCTGGTTGCGGTTCGCTGTCTCTGGTCGTCCAGACCTTCAAATATTCGCCCAGACGTTGCGGGGACTTGATGGCACCGCCCGGCCTTCGGCCGTGCGACAGGGTTGCGTGGTCACCGCGACTGCCGTCTTGCGGTGATGCCAAGCCAGGTCCGCACTCACATGATCCAGGCCCGTCGAGGTCATCATTCGGTGCTACAACACCGCCTTCAGCCAAAAAACGAAAACCATCGATCACTGGACTGGTCGGTACCAGCGCTCCCGAACGGAAATCTTGAACAACCTGGTGGATCGGTGACCGCCCGCGGTCAGTAATCCACCAGGTAGTTCGAAACGTTGGGTCCGGCGCGGGCGGGGCGGGGGAGATTGCGGCTTTTGTGACCAGCGGCGGTGTGGGACCACCGAATGATGACCTCGACGGCGGTGGATCATGTGAGTGCGGACCTGGCTTGGGATCACCGCAAGACGGCTGTCAGGGTGACCACGCCACCCTGTCGCACGGACGCGCCAGCGGCCGGGCGGTGCCATCAAGTCCCCGCAACGTTGGGCGAATATTTGAAGGTCATGCTGACCGGAAACCGCGAACCGCAACCAGCGACCTGACACGGCTGCACATGAGACGACCAGTGCACATCACAACTCAAGCAGCGTGCCCGTAGTGGCCCGCGGGTCCAGGGCAGCCTTGACGACGAGACGCTCAAGGCCGTCGAGGAAGCCCAGCGGCCCGCGTTCGCCGAGGAAGCCCCGCTCGGAGCACAGCATCAGCTCCGCCGTGTCGCTGAGGTCGGTCAGGAAGAGGAAGAAGTTCGCGCCCTTCGGCAGGCGGTCGATGACCGGGGCGAGCAGCTTCGTCGCCGGCAACGCGTCAGTGATGGCGAGCGTCAGGACGGCCTCGGGCAGGGGTGGTGGCGGGGTCTGCTCCTGCACCGAATACCGGGTGTCGTTGAAGAAACAGTAGCCGTCGGGGGTGATCGCCCGCTGGACGGCGATCTGGGCGAAGATGGTGTCGAGCTTGCGGGGGTCGTACTCGCAGTGGGCGTAGGCCAGCAGTGCCGCGTCGGAGGCGCGGTGCAGCAGGTCGCCGACGGATTCGCTGGACGGCTGTGGGAACTCCAGCCGGAACAGTGCGTTCTCGTTGAAGGCGCCGACCAGGCCCCGGCTCGCCGGTCGGAAGCGGGTCGACACGATCAGGCGCAGGAATGCCTCGTCTTCGCCGGTGTGCGAGGCCAGCAGCAGCGTGACGGCGGCGAGCAGGACGGTCGCCGGGGGCACCCCGTGCCGGCTGGCGAGACCGTTGGTGGCCAGGGCGAGGGCGGGGGACTGGATCTGGCCCCAGTCGAGGTTGGGTGGCCGGCCGTCGCGGGTGCTCTCGATCATGCAGGTGGGCACCCCGGCGAGGTGTTTCGACCAGTAGCTCAGCGCCTTCGCCTCGCGGCGCAGGCCGATGGGCGAGGTCTCGTATTCGACGCGTTGCAGCGGCTGCTGGCCCGGCTCGACCACGATCGGCGGGTCCTGGAGCAGGTTGAGCAGGTCGCCGCGGACGATCGCGAAGCTCCAGCCGTCGACGGCCATGTGGCTGGCGGCGAGCAGGACGGTCACCGGCAGCCCGTCCTGGGTGAGCACCGCGACCCGCAGCGGCAGGTCGGCACCGATGTCGAACCAGGGCCTGCGCAGCGCCTCACCGAAGTCGTTGAGATGAAGATCGCTGATGTCGTGGACCTGCAGCGGGATGTCGCCCTCGCCCACGACGCGCTGCCGCGGTCCGTCGGGGGTGTCGACGAACAGGGTGTGCAGCGCGTCGTGCCGCTCGACGAGCCGCTGGAGAGCAAGCGTGACGTCGGACAGGGAGCGGCCGGCGGGGACGGGGCACTGGACGAGGAGGTTGAGGGTGGTGTCATCCGCTGGCAGCCAGCGGAACACGTCCCAGATCGCGGTCTGCGCCCAGATGAGCGGGCCTTCGGCGGTGCGGCCGGTGTGGAAGTGCACGGCCGTGGGGGGTAAGTGCATTCGAGTCACCTTCTGCCGGAACGGGGTCAGGGTGAGCGCCTCGAAAGTTACGACCGCAGTGGATGTTTTTCAATCAGCCGTACGAATATTGCGCAACCGCGCCGGGTCTGCAGACAATGGCGGGGTTCGATAGGTTGGTGGTATGTGGCGGATCACCGTGGACCACACGTGCATCGGGTCGGGCAGCTGTGCGGGCATCGCGCCGGACCGCTTCGAGCTCGACGACGTCGAGGGCCGGGCGCACCCGGTGAGTCCGGACGTCGCCCCGGACGACGAGGCCGTCCTCGACGCGATGGCCTCCTGCCCCATGGAGGCGATCAGCGTCCTGGACCTCGACACGGGCAGACCGGTCGAGATCTAACCGAAGGTCGGGATCTCAAGGAAGGCGGCCAGGATCGCGTCGGCGGCCTGGCCGGGGGTCATCGTGCCGGCGCGCACCTGACGCTCCAGATCGGGGGCCAGGGAGCGCACCGCCGGATCGGTCTGCAGCCGGTCCAGCAGCGTGCCGCGGGCGGTCTCCCAGATCCACGCGACCCGCTGCGCCTCACGGCGGCGGTCGAAGTCGCCGGAGGCGGCCAGGTGCTCGTGGTGGCGTTCGAGGCGGGCCCACAGCTCAGGCAGCCCGTCGCCGGTGAGCCCGCTGCACGTCACGACCGGCACCTGCCAGTCCCGGCCGGAGCCGCTGCGCAGGAGGCGCAGCGCACCGGCGAGCTCGCGGGCGGCCTTGCCCGCGTCGGCCGCGCCCGGGCCGTCGGCCTTGTTGACGGCGATGACGTCGGCGAGCTCGAGGACGCCCTTCTTGATGCCCTGCAACTGATCGCCAGTGCGGGCGAGGGCGAGCAGCAGGAACGTGTCGACCATGCCGGCGACCGCGGTCTCGGACTGGCCGACGCCCACGGTCTCGACCAGGACCACGTCGTAACCGGCGGCCTCGACGACCGTCATCGCCTCGCGGGTCGCGCGGGCCACGCCGCCGAGGGTGCCCGAGGTCGGCGATGGGCGTACAAATGCGGCGTCGTCGACCGAAAGCCGGGCCATGCGGGTCTTGTCGCCGAGGATGCTGCCGCCGGTGCGGGTGGAGGACGGGTCGACGGCGAGCACCGCGACCCGGTGCCCGGCGCCCGTGAGCGAGACGCCGAGCGCGTCGATGAACGTGGACTTGCCGACCCCGGGCACGCCGGTGACGCCGATGCGGCGGGCCCGGCCCGCGTGCGGGGTCAGCGCGACGAGCAGCTCCTGCGCGCGGGCCCGGTGATCGGGGCGGGTCGACTCCACGAGGGTGATCGCCCGCCCGATCGAGGCCCGGCGGCCGGCCAGGACACCGTCGAAGAGGTCATCCATGCCGGGAGCGCAGCTGGTCCAGCAGGTCCAGGGCGGCGTCGGCGATCACCGTGCCCGGCGGGAAGATCGCGGCGGCGCCGGCGGCGCGCAGCTCCTCGAAGTCCTGCTGCGGGATGACCCCGCCGACGATGACGAGGATGTCGTCGCGGCCGAGCGCGGCGAGCTCGTCGCGCAGCGCCGGGACCAGGGTGAGGTGCCCGGCGGCGAGGGAGTTGACGCCCACGATGTGCACGTCGGCCTCGACGGCCTGCCGGGCCACCTCGCCCGGGGTCTGGAACAGCGGGCCCACGTCGACGTCGAAGCCGAGGTCGGCGAAGGCGGTCGCGACCACCTTCTGGCCGCGGTCGTGGCCGTCCTGGCCCATCTTCGCGACCAGGATGCGCGGGCGGCGGCCCTCCGCCTCGGCGAACTCGGCGGTGGCCGCGCGCACCCGGTCGATGTTCCCGGAGGAGCCGGCTTCGTCGCGGTACACCCCGGAGATGGTACGGATCTGCGCCGTGTGCCGCCCGAACACCTTCTCCAGCGCGTCGGAGATCTCGCCGACGGTGGCGTGCGCGCGGGCCGCGTCGACGGCGAGGGCGAGCAGGTTGCCGTCGGACGCGGCACCGGCCGTCAACGCCTCCAACGCGGCCTGAGTCCTCAAAGCGTCCCGGTCGGCGCGCAGCCGGGCGAGTTTCGCCAGCTGCTGCGACCGCACCGAGGAGTTGTCGACCTTCAGGACCTCGATCGGCTCGTCGGCGTCGGGCCGGTATTTGTTGACCCCGATCACCGGCTGCCGGCCGGAGTCGATGCGGGCCTGGGTGCGGGCCGCGGCCTCCTCGATGCGCAGCTTCGGGATTCCCTCGTCGATCGCGCGGGCCATGCCGCCGGCCGCCTCGACCTCCTGGATGTGCTGCCACGCGCGGGCGGCAAGGTCGTGGGTGAGCTTCTCCACGTAGGCGCTGCCGCCCCACGGGTCGATGACCCCGGTCGTGCCGGACTCCTGCTGCAGCAGCAGCTGCGTGTTGCGGGCGATGCGGGCGGAGAAGTCCGTCGGCAGGGCCAGGGCCTCGTCGAGGGCGTTGGTGTGCAGCGACTGGGTGTGCCCCTGGGTGGCGGCCATCGCCTCGACGCAGGTGCGGACCACGTTGTTGAACACGTCCTGCGCGGTGAGCGACCAGCCCGAGGTCTGGCAGTGCGTGCGCAGGCTCAGCGACTTCGGGTTCTTCGCGCCGAACTCGCGCACCAGCTTCGCCCACAGCAGCCGCCCGGCGCGCAGCTTCGCGACCTCCATGAAGAAGTTCATGCCGATCGCCCAGAAGAACGACAGCCGCGGCGCGAACACGTCGACGTCGAGCCCGGCGTCGCGGCCGGCGCGCAGGTACTCCACGCCGTCGGCGAGGGTGTACGCCAGCTCCAGGTCGGCGGTCGCCCCGGCCTCCTGGATGTGGTAGCCGGAGATCGAGATCGAGTTGAACTTCGGCATGTGCGTCGAGGTGTACCGGAAGATGTCGCTGATGATCCGCATCGACGGTGCCGGCGGGTAGATGTAGGTGTTGCGGACCATGAACTCCTTGAGGATGTCGTTCTGGATCGTGCCGGACAGCTGCTCCGGCGCGACCCCCTGCTCCTCGGCGGCGACGATGTACAGCGCCAGGACCGGCAGCACCGCGCCGTTCATGGTCATCGACACGCTCATCTTGTCCAGCGGGATGCCGTCGAACAGCTGCCGCATGTCCAGGATGGAGTCGATGGCCACGCCGGCCATGCCGACGTCCCCGGCGACCCGCGGGTGGTCGGAGTCGTAGCCGCGGTGCGTGGCGAGGTCGAACGCGACGGACAGGCCCTTCTGCCCGCCGGCGAGGTTGCGCCGGTAGAAGGCGTTGGACTCCTCGGCGGTGGAGAACCCGGCGTACTGGCGCACCGTCCACGGCTGGGTGGTGTACATCGTCGGGTAGGGGCCGCGCAGGTACGGGGCGATCCCCGGATACGTGTCGAGGAAGTCCAGCCCGGCCAGGTCCGGCGGGCCGTAGACGCCGGCGACGTCGATGCCCTCGGGTGTCTGCCATGCCTCCGGCAGCGACGGCTCGGCCGGGTCGACGCGCGGGGTGCCGAGGGCGACCTCGGTGAAGTCGGGGATCACGGCGCCACCAGTCCCAGGTCCGAGTGCGTCCGGCGCAGCACCGCGAGGGCGTCGCAGCCGGTGTACAGGTAGTCGTCGACGTGGTCGTAGCCGGCCGGTTTCCCCGCCAGCCAGACGGTCCGCGCGCCCTCGGCCTTCAACCGCCGTGCGGTCTCCTCCGCCTCCCCGGCGTAGGACCGGTCGGATCCGCAGATGCAGACGACGTCCGTGACTGGTCCATTGTGGACGGTACGGATCCCGCCGGCCGCGAACAGGTTGGCGGCGAACGAGGCCCGGGCGGTGTGCGCGGCCACCGGTCCGAGCGTCACCAGGCTGACGACCTTGCCCGCGCCGCCTTCGTCGGCCGCGTCGCGGAGGGTTTCGAAGGCTTCGGCGCGTCGGTGCTGCGGCAGCCCGCCCGACGGTGGCGGCGGCGCGGGGGAGCGGGCCGGGCGGCGCTCCTCGAGGCTGGCGAACTCGCTGACCCCGGTGACCGGGTCGAGCCGGTGCGCGAGCCGGTCCGCGCGGCGCTGCCAGGTCGCCGCGACCCGGTCCGCGACCAGCCCGGAGTCCAGCGCGGCCGGCATCCCGCCGGCCCGTTCGACCTCGACGAACACGTCCCAGGCGGCGTGGGCCAGGGTGTCGGTCAGCGACTCGACGAACCAGGAGCCACCGGCGGGGTCCAGGACCCGCGCCACGTTGGCCTCCTCGACCAGCAGCGTCGAGGTGTTGCGGGCGATCCGCCGGGAGAAGCCGTCGGGCAGCCCGAGCCGCGCGTCGAACGGCAGCACCGTCACCGCGTCCGCGCCGCCGACCCCGGCCGCGAAGCAGGCGACGGTGGTGCGCAGCAGGTTGGACCACGGGTCACGGGCGGTCATCATGGCCGCGCTCGTCACCGCGTGCTGGATCTGCGCGCCGCGGTGCGGCATGTCGCAGACCGTCGCGATGCGCGCCCAGATCCGGCGGGCCGCGCGCAGCTTCGCGATGGTGGCGAACTGGTGCTGGTCGGCCGCATAGCGGAACTCCAGCTGGCGCAGCGCCATCCCGACGCTCAGCCCGGCGTCGACGAACGCCCGCAGGTACGCCACCCCGGTGGCGGCGGCGAAGCCGAGCTCCTCGGCGTCACTGCCACCGGCCTGGTGATACGGGGTCGCGTCGACGGTCGCCACCGTCAGCCCCTCGGGTGTCGCTCCGGCCAGGCGGCCCAGCATGCCGAGATCGGCGGGCTGGCCGGTCTTCGCCTGCCAGCCGAGCGGGTCGGCGCCGAGGTTGCCACGCTTGTCCTCACCCGGCAGGCCGAGGAACACGGCGGCGGCGGCCTCGGTGTCGGCGCCGCAGTCCAGCACGACCGGGGCGAGGTCGAGGTACACCCCGTCGAGGACCTCGGCGATGCTGCCGGGCGCGATCCCGTCCAGCCAGATCGAGGTGGCCCCGTTCTCCAGGTCGGCGAGGATCGCCTCGCGGGTCGCCTTCGGGTCGGGGTCGGCGTGGCGTTGCCGCACGTCCCACGCCCGTGGGGTCGCGCTGCCACCCCGGATGAACGGCGTCTGCCCCGGCCACCCGACCGCCGGCAGCGCCTCCGTGTCGGCGGCCGTGTACAGCCCCGCGAGGGCGATCCCGTCGTAGGTCACGCTGCCGAGCAGCTCCTGCACCGCCTCGGGCGGCGTGCCGTCGTCGGCGGTGCCGGCCTTGCGCAGCACCGCCAGGGCCAGCCGTCGCCACTGCTCCAGGTCGCCGCCGGCGAAGTCGGCTCCCAGCCGCAACCCGCCCGGCTCCTCGGAACCGGACCTGAGAGGCTCACTCATGACCGGATGCTAAGGGCGTGTGACAGCGTCCCCGTCACCGTTGTGAAATGGTCCACCAGTTGAATATCTCACCGGTTCACCCACTTTGCCCGCCCCTCTGCACCCCCTAATCACTCGCTGTTCTGCACCCCCTAGGTCTCGGTGGCCCGGCTCAGTGCGGGTAGGCGCGGGGGATGCGCGGGGTGACGCCGGCGCGGAACTGTTCGATGCGGGTCAGCACCTGCTGCATCCCCAGGGTGTCCTCGAGCCGGTCCCGGTACAGCAGCCGGCCCGCCAGTCCGTCGACGGTGCAGCTGAAGTAGATCGCCATCAGCGGGTTGACGAACAGGGCGCTGTCGCCGGTGCGGCTGGTGAACCGCACGTCGCCGAACTCGCCGCGGCTGGCCGCCGCGATCTGGCCGTTGACGATGCTGGGCCGCAGTGGCGTCGCGGCCTGTGCGTGCGCGACCGCGTCCCGGTAGAGCGCGGCCTCCCGGCTCGCCGACGGCAGCGACAGCGCGCCGAGGTAGGCGCCGTCGCGGTCGAGCGCGGCGAGGTTCTCCAGCACCTGGGTGTGCCGCACGCCGTGGTACGCGTCGATCCCGAACCCCAGGCACGTCACCAGCTTCACCGGCACGTCGAGCCCGGCGACCGCGACGAGGCTGGTCATGTCCTCCACGGGCGTGCCCAGCCCGGCCTCGTCGCCGCGCATGAGGATGTCGGTGCCGCCGTCGACGAGGACGATCGCGTCGAGGTCGAGCGGGCCGGCGAGGGTCGCGTACGCCTCCCGCAGCGGCTGCACGCCGGTGCGCGGGAACGCGTACACCAGGTCGGGTTCGCCGTGCTCCCGCAGCCACCTGGCCAGGGTCCGCTCGGGGAAGTAGTCGTCCAGTCCCGTGGTCCGGGCCGTCACCGCCGCCACGCCGGGTGCGAGCCACACGTCGAGATCGAGCAGTTCCAGCGCTGAGAACGACAGGTTCGCCAGGTGTACGGTGCGGCCCTGGGCCCGCAGTGCCAGCGCGAGTGGCAGCCCGGCGTACACGTCGAACCCGCCGCCCGCCCCGGCGACCAGCACGTTGCGGGCACCGGAGAGGGCTTCGAACAGCGGCGGCACGGCCAGTTCCACGGGCCGGCCCGTCACGACACGCCCTGATGCCAGGAGGCGTAGACGCGTTTGGGCACGACCATCCGCCATGCCTCGACGATCAGGTCGCGCAGCTCGTCGCCGCCGAGGTGTGCCAGGTGCCCGCAGACCCAGTTGAACCGCAGGTCGGACAGCGGCGGCTGGAAGAACCGGGTGGGGTCGGTCGCGACGAGCGCGGCGCGCTCCTCCCTCGGGAATGCGAAGCCGAGCGTCGTCTCGTCCTGCGACAGCGCCAGGTAGACGATGCTGCCGACCCGGAACTTGACCCGGTCGCGGATCAGGTGCTCGGTGGTCCGCGGCAGGCTCAGCGCCACGCCGCGCACCTCATCGACGGTGCCCATCCGCATATCGTGGCACGGCGGAAGGCTCCGTTCGGGGCATCGAAACCTGCCCTCGTACCCAGGCAGGCGGTAGCACGCACATCGAGCCGACAACGGATCGGTATAAATCCGGACAATAGGTGTGGGAAGTCGTCCGAACGGGTGACACCGACGTCACCGGCATCGGTGGGCGTCGTTGGTGGGGCAGCTAGGAGTCCCCCCTGCCGAGCGAACGGACCGCAGCCATGAAACCGGGTATCGGTGGCGCGCACAGATCACGAGGCCGGATGCTCATGGCTTCGGCACCGCTCACACTGGCCGTCGCCGCGGCCGTCCTCGTCGGCGGACCCCCGCTCGGACTGCCCGCGAACCTCGCCGTGCTCGCCGCCGCCGCGGCGGCCACCACCCTGCACGCCGCCTGGCTGCTGCGCGCCGCGGTCGCGGAGCGGGCCGCGCCGCGGCCGCACGGGACCGGGTTCAGCCTCGCCGCGCTCGCGTTCGGGGTGTTCACCGCCGGCGTCTCGGCCGTGGCCACGCCGGTCGCGGCCTACCTGGCACCGGCCGCCGGCGTCGCGCTCCTCGCCGGCCTGCTGAAACTGCCCGGCGTCACCGTCGGCACCGGTGGGGCGCTGCGCCGGGCCCTCGACGGGATCTGCGTCGCGCTGTGGAAGTTCCTGACGCTGCTGGTCCTCGTCCTGGAACAGCACGGCCACCCCAGCACCACCGTCTTCACCACCTGCCTGCTCGGCGTCACCGGCATCACGATCGCCGTCGTGAGCGGGGTCCGCGCGCCGTTCCCGCGCTGGGCCGCCGTCACCGCCGCCGGCGGGGTCGCCCTGATCGTGCTCGGCCTGGCGGTCCTGCCGCTGCGGCCGGCCGGCGACGGCACCTGGCTGCTGGTCGCGGGCGGGCTGCTGGTGCTGGGCTCGGTGCTGGTCTGGGCCGGCGCCTGCCGCAGCGTGGACGTCGACCGCCGGCCGAGCCGCCCGGCGATCGACGGCACCCTGATCGGCGATCCGCTGCTGGTCGCCCCGGTCCTCGCCGGTGCCGCCGCGGTGCTGTACGCGCTGTTCAGCCGTGGCCAGCTCGGCCTGACCGCGATGGTGATCGGCACCTGCGCGGTCCTGGCGGTCGCGGTGCGGGAGCTGCTCGAGGCGGTCGCGCTGCGCCGGTACAGCGGACAGCTCGACGCGCAGGAGGCCACCTTCCGCACCCTGGTCGCCGGCTCCAGCGACGTGATCGTGGTGCTGGACCCGGACCTGTCGGTGCGGTGGCAGTCCGCCGCCGCGGCCCGCCAGTTCGGGTTGTCGGACCAGGAGGTCGTCGGGCGGCCGTTCCGGCAGCTCGTCCACCCCGACGACCTCGACCTCGTGGCACCGGGCCGGGCCGGGCCGCAGCCGGTGCGGGCCCGGATCCAGGACGGCTTCGGGGTGTGGCGCCCGGTCGAGGTCACCGTCACCGACGAACGCGGCAACCCCGAGGTCGACGGCGTCGTGGTGCACCTGCGGGACGCGAGCGCGCAACAGGAGCTGGAGCACAGCCTGCAACGCACGATGCGGGTCGACCCGCTGACCGGCCTGGCGAACCGCGGGACGCTGCTCGCGCAGCTCAACGAGGGCGGCGGCTACCTGCTCACGATCGGCCTCGACGGGTTCGCCGGCGTCAACGCCCTGCACGGCGCCGATGTCGGCGACGCGATGCTCGTCCAGGTCGCCGCCCGCATCCGGGGCGCGGTCAACCACGGCGACGTCGCGGCGCGGCTCAACGGCGACGAGTTCGCGGTGTACACGCGGGTCGACCAGGTGCACGCGTTCACCCTCGCCACGCGGCTGCTCGGGCATCTCGGTGAGCCGTACCCGCTGCCCGGCGCCGGCCTGCAGCTGTCCGCGGGGATCGGGCTCGCCCCGGTCGGCGGCGGCGCGGAGGAGTCCCTGCGCCGCGCCGGGCTGGCGCTGCGGCGAGCGAAACGCGGCGGGCGGGGCAAGGTCGAGTGGCACGACGCCGCCGTCGAGGACGCCTACGTGCGGCGGGCCACGCTCGAGCAGCACCTGCCGCAGGCGGCGGAGCGCGGGGAACTGGACCTCGCCTACCACCCCGTCTACGACCTGGTCGAGGGCCACCCGATCGGCGTCGAGGCGCTGCTGCGCTGGCGGCACCCGACGCTCGGCACGGTCCCGCCGAAGGAGGCCCTCGAGGTCGCGCGGGAGCTCGGGATGACCCGGGACATCCACGACTGGGTGCTCAACCAGGCCTGCCGCCAGCTGTCGTCATGGCAGCACGAGGGGTACCAACTCTGGATGTCGATCAACGTCGCCATCGACGACCTGGTCGCCGAGGGCTTCGCCAGCCGGCTGAGCCTCACCCTGGACAGCCACCAGATCGACCCGGCGGACCTCGTCGTGGAGCTGTCGGAGCGCGAACTCGGCGTCGACCTCGACCGGGCCGTCGAACCCCTCGCCACGGTGCGGGCGATCGGCGTACGGACGGCGCTGGACGGCTTCGGCACCGGCGCGACGTCCCTCGCCCACCTGCGGCGCCTGCCGACGGACCTGCTGAAGGTCGACGGCGCGCTGTTCGCGTCGGAGCCGGCACCCGGGGGAGCGGCGGCACCGATCATCGACGTCGTGGTGAAGCTGGCGCAGCGGCTCAACGTGACGGTCGTCGCCCACGGCCTGGAGGCGGAGCGGCATTTGGAGGTCGTGCGGACCGCGGGCTGCCGGTACGGCCAGGGCCACTACTACGGCACGCCGGCACCGGCGGAACGCATCGAGGCCGCGCTGGTGCGCCAGCGGACCTGGTGACGGTGCTGTTCATTGCACCCTGGCGGTGACTGGCCGGTCCCGGTGCACGTGCAGGACGCTGAACGTGATCGGCTGGTCGGGCTTGCCCTGCCAGCCGAGGGCCAGGCGGAGCGTCTCGCGCGTCGAGGGGAACAGCATCTTGCCGGTCGCGACGACGGGCAGCCCCAGCTTCGCCGGTTGCGCGCCGCGGTTCTTCAAGTTGCCGCCGACCACGTTGATCAGCTCGCCCATGGCGTCGGTGACGTCGCCGTCGGTGACCTCGTCGGGCTCCATGGCCAGCATCAGGCCGGTGATGTCGTTGGCGGCCGCGGCCGGCACGAGCACCCGCACGTGCCCCTCCCACGCACCGGTGATCGACACCGCGGCGGTGATCGGCCGCAGGTCCAGCGTCGGCTCATGATCCGTCGGCTGGGCGTCCGGCTGCTGCAGGTACGCGTCCCAGACCTCGTTGACGATCTCGACGAGGTCCCGGTCGGCGAGGCCGGACTCGGTGAGCGAGGCGTCCACCATGCGCACTCCAGACGTCGTGGGGGTGTACCTACACCGCATGGTGCCAGCCGAAAGTGGCAGTTCCCCAGAAACGGGCTTTTTCGTGTCCGTTCGCTTTCGCCCGCAGCGGAATGCGCCCGCGGCGAGCGGCGACGGGTCCCGCCGTCACCTAGGGTCGGGCGCATGGAGCACAGCTCGCGGTACCGCTATGACCGTCGCCCCGACGACGATCCGCCGGTCCCGCCGGCCCAGCACGCGCCCTGGCTCGACGAGCAGCTGTTCGGCCGCCGCATGGTGTTCCTGCGCGGCGTGATCGAACCGGAGATGGCCGGCCGCGCCGCGGCGACCCTCCTCGCCCTCGACGCCCTCGGCGCCGACCCGATCACGCTGCACCTGGCGGCGGAGGAGGGGCAGCTCGCGGCGGTGTTCACGCTCGTGGACGCGCTCGACGCGGTGCAGGCCCCGATCCACGCGACCGCGGTCGGGCAGATCGGCGGCGCCGCGATCGGCGTGTTCTGCGCGGCGCAGACCCGTTCGGCGTTCGCCCACGCCCGCTTCCGGCTGTCCGAGCCGAAGGTCACCAGCCCCGGCGGCACCGCCGACCAGGTCGTCGCCGAGGCCGGCCGCTATCTGCGCGACCTGGAGGACCTGGTGCTGCGCATCGCCGCCGCGACCGGCCAGCCCCGCTCCCGGGTCGAGGACGACCTGTCCGCAGGCCGGGTCCTGTCCGCCGAGGAGGCCGTCGAGTACGGTCTGATTTCCTCCATCACGTCACGGTAGTCTTGCCCGTGCGTGATCTACTGGGTTCGATCGCGCGGGGACGAGAGGAACGCTGGGTGAGCAGCACCGAACACAGCCGGATCGACACCTCGGTCCCGCACCCGGCCCGGCGCTACAGCTACTGGCTCGGCGGCAAGGACCACTTCGCCGCCGACCGCGAGTCCGGCGACGCGATCGCCGCCGCGTTCCCCGCCGTGGTCGCCCTGGCCCGCGCGAACCGCGCGTTCCTGGCCCGCGCGGTGCGGTTCGTGGCCGAGTCCGGCGTCCACCAGTTCCTCGACCTCGGCACCGGCCTGCCCGCCCCGGACAACACCCACGAGGTCGCGCAGCGCGTCACCCCCGAGTCCCGGGTGGTCTACGTCGACAACGACCCGATCGTGATGGTCCACGCCCGCGCGCTGCTGCAGGGCGACCCACGCGGCCGGACCGCCTACCTCGAGGCCGACGTCCGCGACCCCGCCGCCATCCTGGCGCACCCGAGCCTGCTCGAGACCATCGACCTGACCGCACCGGTCGGCGTCCTGCTGGTCACCACCCTGCACTTCGTCCACGACGACGCCCAGGTCGCCGCCGTGGTCCAGCACCTGCTCGACGCCGTGCCGTCCGGCAGCTACCTGGTCCTCACCCACGGCACGATGGACTTCAGCACCCCGGAGGGCGTCGCGGCCTACGAGAAGATGTTCGCCGCCGGCGGCACCGACGTGCGTGCCCGTCCCAAGAGCACCATCGAGCAGTACGTCACCGGCCTCGACATCGTCGAGCCCGGCATCGTCCCGGTCAGCGACTGGCGCCCCGACGCCTCCGCCGACCGCCCCGTCAGCGCCGACCTCCAGATCTACGGCATGGTCGCCCGCAAACCCTGACCTCTGTGGCCCCGCTGACGGACGACGACGTCAACCAGATGCTGGGCTTCGTTCCAGCGCAACGAATTCTCTCCTCGTTGTGCGGCGGCCGCCGCAGCTGGTCAGCGTCGCCTCCGGCGACGTCGCCGACGACCCGCACGCGATGGTTGGCCCGGCGCCGGCTCGATCCCGGGCGGCTCGTCGCCCTCGGCGCGATACACCTTCAGCGCGTCGGCGCGACGCTTCTCATCCTGGTGCAGCACCGCGACGGTGCCACCAAGCAGCCGACACCAGTTCTTGACGATCAGCCGGACGATGATGATGGTGACCGCGGCGTACGGCGAGGTTTTGAGCAGGTCGAGAAGCCAGACGGGCATGATTGCGCTCCCTGAACGGGCGGGAGCATAACCGTCAGATCGGCGCCAACTCCCGAAAGAGGACCATGGGGGACAAGGTCTTCCGGGCAGGGTTAGGACCACGGGTGCGGTGCTGGTCGACGGTGTGGCTGTGCGTCACAGCTTCGAAGGTTTCGGCGTGACGGATCTTCTGGATGCCGAGCAGCCGGCGGAGCAGGACAACAGCCATGCGCAGCGCTCGGCGGATCAGCGCTGTCGCAGACCGGGCGCGGCGCGACCGGAACGGGCCTGCGTCTCTCGCGCAAAGGTGGGAAACGATCAAGGCGAGAGTCGTGGCCCTTGCGTCGACCTCGGTCGGCTTCGGCCGGTCCGATACGCCTAGATCGACTTCGGAAGCGGTCAACGGCTTGAGGGGGGAGCCATCCTGGCCCGGGCGATGCAGAAGATCGCAACGAAGCTCGTGCGCGGCGTCAAACCTCAGCCTGCGAACCCGAGGGGTGGCATCGACAACTGCGATGGGTCCGAGTGTCGGGGCTGCGAGAGGACCGACATTCCGCTCCACGGCCAGTGATGCGAACTGGTCGAGCAGCCAGGCCGTCAACCTCGGCTTGCTTGTCCCAGCGTCGCAGGCTGCGGACCGCACCGTCCCCGAGGCCGCAATCTGAGGATGTTGCTGGCCGGCGCGCCAGATGGCGCGGAGATCGTCGGCGATGGACCCGGCCGGCGACCCGACACGGGCCAGAGCCTCCAGTTGCGTGACAACGGAAACCTGGTGCCAGGACGACTCGGCCGGCTGAGCGTCGGACAGGGCCTTGAGCACCGCCAAGGACCTGTCCGACCACACTGGGGTCATCTGAGTGATGGCCTTGCGCACCGATGGAGAGAGGCCCGCAACGACAGCGACATCCGACGTGCGGAAGCCACCACCTTCGGAGCGAATCTCGTCCATGCCACTCATGGTAACGGCCCGATACGACATATCCCGTCGCGCTGCACGGCCCATTTGGCCGAGGACCTCCTGCGGCACCGCGCCTGCGTGCTTCGGTAACGCGGTGGGCGGGGCAAGGCGCCCCGCCCACCGCCGCCTGCTCAGCGGGTTGCCGCCGGGACCTTCTCGGGTTCGGTCGGGGCGGTCAGGTCGAGGGTGCTGCGCAGGGCGGTCGGCTTCATCAGTGCCGCCGCGATCACGCCGACGATCGCGATGCCGGGCTGACCAACGTCCAGGTCGTCGCGGTGAAGTGCCCGCTGTGGCTCAACGACGACCGCCTGGACGCTCTGGTCGGTGACCCGGCGGCGACGGAGACGATGCTGGAGGTGCTGCGCGGGGTGGAGCGCCAACCCAGCATGCTCGGCGCCGGCGGCCACCTCCTCGGTCGGCGCGCTGTGTGGCCGGAGGCGAGACGAAGGACCCAGAAAACCGGACACCATTTCGTGGCACTGTACGGTTATGCTGCCGCCGGACATCGGTGATCATGTGCCGATCACACGGGGGAGGAAGCGCTGTGCGCAGTTACAGGAAGCTCGGGGCCGCGGTCGTCGTGACCGTCACGCTTGCGCTCACAGGGGCGTGCGGCGGCACGGGAGAGGACAAGACGGCGGCGGGCAGCAGTGGGAAGCCGTCGACGGCACCGTCGCTGTCGCCGGCCGATGCGTTGACCGCGTCGGTGAAGGACATCGGCAGCACGCCGTATGCGTTCTCGCTCAAGGCCGACACGTTCAAGCTCAACGGATCGGTCGACGCCGCGAACGGCAAGGTGCTGGTCAACGCCTCGATGGAGATCTTGACCGTGGAGGTGGCGACCGAGGGCCGGGTCGACGGCAAGGACTGGTTCATCAAGCAGAGCCAGGGTCCGGACGCATTCGAGAACAAGTGGGTGCACCTGGACCCGGCCAAGCTGAAGGAAGGCTCGGTCGCGTTCGGCGTCGAGGACGTCAAGGACCCGGCCGGGATCAAGACGTTGGTCGGTGTGATGACCGCAACGGAGAAGGCCGCGGACGGCACGATCAAGGGCACGCTCGATCTCGCCAAGATCGAGAGCGTGCTGCTGTACGTCGACCCGACCGTCGTGATGGACATCCCCGACAAGGTCAAGGCGCTGCCGTTCCAGGCCAAGCTGGACAGCAGCGGCCGGCTGGCGGGCCTCACCTTCGAGATCCCCGGCACCGACGGTGACCCGGCGACGCCGGTGGCGTACGCCTTCACCGACTGGGGCAAGGCCGTCGCGGTTGAGAAGCCGACCGGCGCGATCGAGGCCACCGACGAGATCTACAAGTACTTCAACCTGGAGCGGTAACCCACTAGCCGGGAGGCCGGCCCAAACCGGCCTCCCTGGCCCGGACGATCGCCTCGGAACGGTCCGCGACCTGGAGCTTCGCGAACACGTTCGAGACGTTGTTGCGGACCGTTTTCTGCGACAGGAACAGCGTCTGCGCGATCTGCCCGTTGGAGCGGCCGGCGGCGAGCAGCTCGAGGATCTCCCGCTCGCGGGCGGTGAGCTCCGGGAAGGCCGTGGTCGCCGTCGGCGGACCGGCGGCGAAGAACTCGGCGATGCGGCGGGCGAGGGTCGCGCCGAAGACCGCGCCGCCGGAGGCGACGGTGTTGATGGCGCGCACGATCTCCTCCTGCTCGGCGCCCTTGACCAGGTAGCCACGAGCGCCGGCGCGGACCGCGCTGAAGACGGTGCCGTCGTCCTCGGACATGGTGAGCACGACCACGCCGACCGAGGGGGCCTCGGAGGCGAGGCGGCGGGTCGCCTCGATGCCGTTGAGGTCGGGCATCTGCACGTCCATGACGACGACGTCGGGCAGCAGGTCGACCGCGAGGGTCACCGCCTCGGCGCCGGTGGCCGCGGTGCCGACGACGTCGATGCCGTCCACGGACCCGAGCAGCACGGCGAGGCCGTCGCGGAAGATCGGGTGGTCGTCGGCGACCAGCACCCGGACCGGCTCATCGGCCATCGGACACCTCCTGAACTGCGCGGGCCGCTGATCCTAACGGCAACGTGGCCCGCACGGTGGTGCCGCCGTCCGGTGGGCACTCGATCTCACACCTGCCGCCGAGTTCGGCGGCCCGTTCCCGCAGCGAGATCAGCCCGACTCCGGACGGCGTGCCCGCCGCGATCCCAGCGCCGTCGTCCACCACCGAAACCACCAAACTGTCTGAAATAACGGAAAAATCCACTACACACAGCCCAGCCCGCGCATGCTTCGACACGTTCGCAAGCGCCTCCGACGCAATGCGATACGCGGCCACCTCGACAGCCGCGGCGAGCCCGGAGGGCAACACGCCCGAGACCCGGATGGTCAGGACGGGAGTGCGCAGGCGGTCCGCGACCTGGTCCACGGCGCCGATCAGTCCCACGTCGTCGAGGGCCGGCGGACGCAGGTCGTGCACCAGGCGCCGCACATCGGCGAGGGCGGACGACACGTCCTCGCGGGCCTGCCGCAGCACCTCGTCCGCCCGCGCCGGCGAAGCGGCAAGCAGGTTGCGGGCGGTGTCGATGCGCAGCGCCACCCCGCCGAGCGCCGGACCGAGGCCGTCGTGCAGGTCGCGGCGGACCCGGCGGCGCTCCTCCTCGCGCGCCCCGACCAGACGTTCCCGGCTGTGCTGCAGCTCGGCGGCGAGGTGGCTGGACCGGGCCGCGGCCGCGGCCTGCCGGACCACGTCCGCGAGGAGCCGCTCGTCCCGCGGCGACAGCACGGTGCGGGGACCCCCGGCCGGCAGGATCAGCCGGCCCACGGTTTCGCCACGGTACGTGATGGGCAGGGTCTGCGTGTCCCGCACCGCGGTGCCGTGCTCGGCGAGCAGCGTCGAGTCCCCGCCGCGGTGGACCTCGACCGCCACATACGGCGCGTTGAACGCCTCGGCGACGCTGCGCGCGACGGCCAGGAGCTGGTCCTCGGGGCTGTCGGTGCGCTCCAGCTGCTCGGCCAGCCCGGACACGACCCGGTACGGATCGTGCCGCCGGCCCAGCACGACCCGCTGCACGAGCTGCCAGAGGCGGTGCCGCAGCGGGCCGTACACCAGCATCACGACGAGCAGCCCGGCCAGTGCCGCGCCCTGTTCGCCGAGCAGGGTCGTCGCCGCGGCGAGCAGGACCGCGTCGACGGCGACCACGAGCGTGGCCAGGGCGCCGTAGAGCACCGTGCCGCCCAGGAGCCGGTCGATGTCGACGAGACGCGGGCGCAGGATGCCGATCGCGATGGCGCCGCCGGTGACCACGATCGCCACGACCAGGCCGAGCGACAACGCCGACTGGGGCAGCAGCAGCGCCGAGAGCATGACCAGCACGTCGACGACACCGGCCCAGACGAGCCACCGCATGCGGGTCTTCGCCAGGCCGGAAGCTTGCCGGTATCGCCGGAAAACGACGACGAACGGCACCAGCAGGCTCAATGGCAGTGCCGCGTAGCCGATCCGGAGCAGGACCGTCCAGACGCTGTCCGGCAACGGGATGCTCAGCAGGTCGGCGGACAGGTGGGCCAGCGGGCCCGCGTCCTCGGCCCCGGCGATGCGGGCCGGCACGAAGAGCAGTGTGAGCGGGAGGATCGCGGTGCAGCCGAGGCTGACATACGCGGCCCAGCGCCAGCGGCCGGCCGGTGGGCGGCCGTCGGGGTAGAAGACCAGCAGCAGCGGCAGCGAGAACAGCAGCGACGCGCCGAGGCGCTGATACAGCCACCAGGTGACGGTCGCGCCGGGCAGCCACGGGTCCTGCGCGGTCGCGTAGCTGGCCCACTCGGCGCAGGTGCCGTCGGCGGCCCAGTGCAGGCCGGTGACGCAGAGGATCCAGGCGACCGGGTTGCGGGGGACCGTGCGGGCCAGCAGCGCACCCGGCACCGCGAGGGCCAGCCCGGCGAGGCCGGAGACCCAGCCCGGCTCGACCCCGTCGGCGGCCCGCCGGTCCGCGCCCAGCGCGACCTCCAGGACGATCGAGGCGACCATCGCGCCCAGCGTGAGCAGGACGAACAGGCCGCCGGCGAGGGTGGGGAGCCGCGTGCGCATGCGGTCATGGTGTCAGCCGGGCTGTCCCGTGGTCCCGAGGACAGCGGTCCCGTTCTGCCCGGGACACCTTCAGGGACCGCCTTCAGGGCGCCCGGCCCTGCCGCCCGGGTCGCCGCGGGACGCAGGATTCACGGCATACCCGGCGAGCCTCGCCGTTCACATAAAGGACCTGCCATGTCGATCCGCACCGAACCCGTCCCCGCCCGCACCGACGTCCTCACCGGCCAGCCGGCACCGGCCGCCATCTCCGTCCGCGGGGTCCGGGCCCTGGGCCTCGCCCTGACCGTCGGCACGCTGTCGTGGGCGACGAGCATGTTCACCGTCGGCAACAACCCGACGGACTCGCTGGGCCTGACCATCACCGACACCACCGGCGGGCTGTTCCAGCTGGGGCTGTTCGCCCTGCTGGCGATCCAGGTCCGGACCCGCGCGACCGGCCTGACCAGGGTCGCCAAGGGCATGCTGGTCGTCGAGCACGTCCTGCTCGCCGTCGCCACCCTGTGGAGCTTCCTGCACGCGTTCCCGGCGCTGCGCGACGCGACGTGGCTGATCCCGATGGACATCTTCTGGCCGCTGTCGATGCTCGGCATGGCCGTCATCGGCGTGAAGATCGCGTTCGCCGGCCGCTGGAAGGGCGCCGCGCGGGTATGGCCGACGGTCGCGGAGAGCTGGGCCGTTGTCACCGTCCCCGCGTTCGGGATCTTCGGCTCGCCGGTGGCGGACTACATCGGCGGCGCGCACCTGCTCATCGGCTACGTCGCGCTCGGCGTCATCCTGATGGCGCGCCCGCAGCTGACCGGTGCCCGCGGCTGAGGTTCACCCGCGGCTGAGGTTCACCCGCACAGGAAGCCCTTGCCGGTCTCGGCGAGGGCTTCCTGCATGACCGCGGTCAGCGGGGCGCCGGTGCGGTCCGGGTATGCCTGGACGGCCACCCGCAGCGACGTCAGGAACGCCGCCGCCATCAGCCGGGCCCGGATCGGCGCCGCGACCCCGCGGGCGGACAGCTCCGCGGTGAGGTCGTCCTCCATCGAGGTGTACGTGGTGACCTGTTGCGCGGCGAGCGCCGGGTGCCGCCGCACCAGCCGGACCTGCGCGATCCATCCGGGGTCCCGGGTGCCGAAGTCCTGGAACACCTCGACGGCGGCGGCGGTCAGCACCGGCCACGGCGCGTCGCTCTCCGGCCGGGACCGCACCGCGTCCAGCAGCAGCCGCATGCGGGCCAGGTCGCCGTACAGGAGGGCCTCCTCCTTGTTGGCGAAGTAGTTGGAGAACGTCCGCCGCGACACCTCGGCGGCGTCCGCGATCGCCTCGACGGTGACCCGGTCCGGGCCGTGCTCGATCGCCAGCCGGACGGCCGCTTCGTGCAGGGCCTGCCGGGTGGCGGACTTCTTGCGTTCGCGCAGCCCGGTGCTCACGCTCCGAATGTTACCCACTTCTCACCGAGCAAACTTGCGCACTGGGCAACTTTTTCAGATGCTTGTACAAGGCAAGTATCTGGGAGGTGTACCGGTGGAGCTGCGCGACGAACTGTCCGAGCTGATGAAGGTCCTCCGCGTGCTCAAACAGCAGCGGCATCCGGTCCTGCCGAGCGGGACCGTCGGGCTGCTGCTGGCGATCGAGCGCGGCGGGCGGCTGAAGGACGTCGCGGCGACCTGTGCCCTGGACCAGTCCACGACCAGCCGGGCGGTCAGCGCCGCCTCACAGGCCGGACTCGTCCGGCGGGTGCCCGACCCGCACGACGGGCGGGCCAGCATCCTCGAGCTCACCGACGCCGGCCGGGCCACCCTCGCCGAGGCCGTGAGCTGGTACGACGCCCTGCTCGCCGACGCCCTGCGCGACTGGACCAGCGCGGACGTCACGCAGTTCGGTTCTTTTCTGCGGCGCTTCACCACCGCGCTGCACGGCACGTCTCTGGAGGCGCAACGATGAGTCAGACGAAGACCGAGGAGCCGATGTCGCATCGGCAGATCCTCGAGGCGCTGAGCGGCCTGCTGCTCGTGCTGTTCGTGGCGATGGTGAGCTCCACCATCGTCTCCACCGCCCTGCCGAAGATCATCGGGGCGCTCAACGGCACGCAGGGCCAGTACACCTGGGTCGTCACCGCGACCCTGCTCACCGCGACCGCCTCCACCCCGATCTGGGGCAAGCTCGCCGACCTGTACAGCAAGAAGCTCCTCGTCCAGATCTCCATCGTGATCTTCGTCGTCGGCTCGATCGTCGCCGGCCTGGCCCAGAACGCCGGCGAGCTGATCGCCGCCCGCGCCTTCCAGGGCATCGGCGTCGGCGGCCTGCAGGCCCTCGTCCAGGTCGTCATCGCCGCGATGATCCCGCCGCGGGAGCGTGGCCGCTACAACGGCTACCTCGGCGGCGTCATGGCCGTCGCAACCGTCGGCGGCCCCCTCCTCGGCGGCGTCATCGTGGACACCTCGTGGCTCGGCTGGCGCTGGTGCTTCTTCGTCGGCGTGCCGATCGCCGTCATCGCGCTCATCGTCCTGCAGAAGACCCTGCACGTCGCCACGCTGCGCCGCGACAACGTCCGCATCGACTACCTCGGCGCCTCGCTCATCGCCGCCGGCGTGAGCACCCTGCTCATCTGGGTCTCGTTCGTCGACAGCTCGTTCGCGTGGCTGTCCTGGCAGACCTTCGCCATGGTCGGCGCCGGCCTGGTCCTGCTCGCCTTCGCCGTCCTGGTCGAGGCCCGCGCCGCCGAGCCCGTCGTCCCGCTGGACATCGTGCGGCAGCGCACCACCGCCCTGTCGATCATCGCCAGCCTCGCCGTCGGCATGGCCATGTTCGGCGGCGCGGTCTTCCTCGGCCAGTACTTCCAGATCGGCCGCGGCTACACCCCGACCGAGGCCGGCCTGCTGACCATCCCGCTGATGGCCGGCGTCCTCGGCGCCTCGATCGTCGTCGGCCGCCTGATCACCCGCTCCGGCAACATCAAGCCGTACATCGTCGCCGGCACCGTCATCCTCGTCCTCGGCTTCGCGGCCCTGGCCACCATCGACCACGAGACGTCCCTCGTCTTCGTCGGTGCGGCCATGCTCCTCGTCGGCATCGGCGTCGGCTCCTCCATGCAGAACCTCGTCCTCGCCGTGCAGAACACCGTCCCCCTGAAGGACATCGGCGCGGCGAGCTCGACGATCGCCTTCTTTCGCTCCCTCGGCGGCACGATCGGCGTCTCGGTCCTCGGCGCCGTCCTCGCCCGCCGTGTCACCGAGAACATCGCGCACGGTCTGGCCGCCGCGGGCGTACCGGCCGGCGCCGGCTCCAGCGGCACCAGCAACCTCAACCTCAACGCCCTCCCGCCCGCGATGCAGCACATCGTCCGGGCCGCTTACGGCGACGCGACCGGCCACATCTTCCTCATCTCGGCCGGCATCGCGATCGTCGGCGTGATCGCGGCGGCACTGATGAAGCCGACCGCCCTGCGCAGCACCCTCGACCTGACCGCCCCGACCGAACCCGAGAAGGTCCCGGCGACAACCCGCTGAGCAACGCCGGTGGGCGGGGCGGCTCCCCTTGGAGCCGTCCCGCCCTCGCCGTTTCAGAGCAGCACGCAGGCGCGGTGTCGCAGGAGTTCCTCGGCAAGTTCCTCGACCATGGCGGTGGCACCGACCGCACGCAGCGCCTCCGCCACCAGGCCCGGCACGCCGTCCGGCGCCTCGTGATCCCCGACCGCCGGCAGCGCCGTCAGCAGGTGCACCGGCTCCAGCGGCAGGAGGGCCCACGGCAGTCCCGGGCCCGCATCTTCGGCAGCGAGCCGGCGCACGCCGGCCTGCGCCTCGGCGTCGAGCAGCCAGGTGATGCCGCTGTCGTCCGGCAGATTGCACACGACCAGGTGCATGGTCCCGCCACCGATCGGCACCGTGAACACCGGCCACTCATCCGGGCGGTCGAAGTCGTCGACATAGACGTCCAGGTCGGCAAGGTCCGCCCCGAACGCTTCAGGTGCCGAGCGGGCCATGCCCACCCGCAGGAGGAACGCCGGCCAGAACAACTCGTCGTCCACCCAACCCGTGGCGTCGACCAACGGCGATGTCGTCAGCGGCGGCCGGAACCCCTCCAGGTACCCCGGAATGTGCACGACCCATCGTAGGGCGTCATGGGCCCGGACCCACGTACGCCCCGGTGGAGGTAGGTTGCGGGGATGTCGCTGGTGCCTGAGGACTTCGTCGTTCCTCGCGAGCTCGTGACCGGTCAATTCCGCCTCGAGCCACTCGGCCCGCAGCACAACGAGCGTGACCACGCGGCGTGGACCGGCAGCATCGAGCACATCCGGGCGACGCCCGGGTTCGACGGCTGGACCTGGCCGCCGGTCGAGGGCATGTCCCTGGAGCGCAATCTCGCCGACCTGGAGCGCCACGCGGCCGACTTCGCCCGGCGGACGGGCTTCACGTACTCGGTCATCGAGGTGCCCGCCGGCGACGTCATCGGGTGCGTGTACCTCTACCCGGCGCGGGACGACGGCTCGGTCGTGGAGGTCCACTCGTGGGTCAGCGCCGGCCGGGCCGAGCTCGACGGGCCGCTCCATGAGGCGGTCTCTCGGTGGCTCGCCGTGGACTGGCCGTTCACCAAGGTCCGATACGCGGCCAGGTAGATCAGCCAGGCCAGGTGGTCAGCCGGGCCAGGTGGTCAGCCGGGCCAGGTGGTCAGCGCGCGACGAACAGGATGCCGACGGCCAGGGTCAGGTCCAGCACGCCGCACCACTCGGCGAACGAGCGGGCGACGACGGCGTCGGCGCGCCAGTGCGCGGCGTCCCAGGCGGCGTGGGCCAGCAGGCCGGCGGCGACGAGATAGCGGCCCACGTCGGTGGGGACCGACAGGGCGGCCACGCCGACCGCGAGGAACACGAGGCTGGCCGGTGACTGCAGGGCGGGCAGGCCCCGGCGGCGTAGTTGCCCGCCGAAGAGGCCCACGGCGATCAGCGCGACCGCGAGGACGACCAGGGACGGCCACGGGTCGATGTCGAGGAGGCGCTGGACCGCGACGACGCCCACCAGTGCGAAGAGCACCGGCCAGGTGGCGCGGGGGCGGTCGACGACCGTGACGAAGAGGTACCCGGCCGCGGCCACGGCGAGCAGGAACGCGTACTCCAGGCCGTCCCCGGCATCCCACAGGCTGATGGCGGCCCAGGCGAGCGCGAGCCAGGTGGGCCAGCGGTGACCGATCGCCGACGGGACAGAAATTGATGACATGGCCACACCGTCGCGGCCAGGGAGGCGGCGCACCAGACCAGCGTCGCGGCAGGTCCGAAAATCTGGGATGCGGGTCCGTTCGGACTACACTGCCGGCGCATGGAGACACGGCCGGTCGCCGTCATCGGGTACGACGGTGCCGAGCTGCTCGACATCGCCTGCGTGACGACGACGTTCGGCATGGCGAACGTGATCGGGGGTTTGCGCACGCCGTACCGCATCATCGTGGTCAGTCCGGGCGGGCTTCCGATCACCTGCGGGCCCGGCGTGGTGCTCCACAGCGCACAGGCGCTCGAGCGGCTCACCGAACCGCTGGACACCGTGATCGTCTCGGGCGGGATCGGTCATGCCGGCGCGGCCGCGAACCCGTTGCTCGTCGCCCACGTGCGGCGACTGGCCAAGCTCAGCCGGCGGGTCGCGTCGGTGTGCACCGGCGCGACCGTCCTGGCCGCCACGGGACTGCTCGACGGCAGGCGCGCGACCACGCACTGGAGGTTCGCCGACAGGCTGGCCGCGCAGTACCCCGGCGTCACCGTCGATCCGGATCCGATCTACATCCGGGACGGGGAGATCTCCACCGCGGCCGGCGTCACCAGTGCCCTGGACCTGGCGCTGGCCTTCGTCGAGGAGGACCACGGCATCGAGCTGGCCCGGATGCTGGCCCGCGACCTGGTGACCTACCTGCAGCGGCCGGGCAACCAGGCGCAGATGAGCCTGTTCACCGCCGCACCGCCACCCGACCACGCCACCGTCCGGGGCGTCGTGGACCACATCAACGCGGCGCTCGACGGCGATCTCAGCACGACCAGCCTGGCCCGGGTCGCCGGGGTGAGCCCGCGCCACCTCACGCGGCTGTTCCTGACGAACCTCGGGCAGACGCCGGGCCGTTACGTGCGCGACGTCCGCACGGCGGCGGCCGCGCACCTCCTGCTCACCACCACGCTGCCGCTGCCGGGCATCGCGGCACGGTGCGGGCTCGGCTCGGCCGAGACGCTGCGCGCCGCGTTCCTGCGGCGTTACGGCATCGCCCCGTCCCGCTACCGGGCCATCCACGAAGGTTAGGGCCGGCGGGCGACGCCGAGGAGGTGGCCGCTGGCGCCGAGCATGCTGGGTTCGCGCTCCACGCCGCGCAGCACCTCCAGCATCGTCTCCGTCGCCGCAGGGTCGCCGACCAGGGCGTCCAGGCGGTCGTCGTTGAGCCACAGCGGGCACTCCACCGCGACGACCTGGACGTCGGTCAGCCCGGCGTCCTCCGCCTCCGCGGCGACCTCCTCCGGGCGGTGGAAGTACGCGGTGGTGAAGTAGCTGCGGCCCGACGAGTCGTTCACGTGCCGGCCCTCGCGCAGGGCGCGCTCGACCAGCGGCGGGAAGCCGGGGTCGTCGAAGAAGCCTTTGAGCAGCCCGTCCAGCAGGAACGCGAACCGGCTGATCACCGCGCCGACCACCACGCCGCCCGGGGCGACGGCCCGGGCCGCCTCGCGCCACGCGGCGACCCGGTCGGCACGTTCGGGCAGGTGGTACAGCGGGCCGAGCAGCAGCACCGCGTCGGCGGCGCCGTCGGTGACCGGCAGGGCGCGGGCGTCCCCGACGGCGGCGGTCACGCCCGGCTCCGGGGTCAGGTCCAGGACGTGCACGCGATATCCGGCGGCGGTGAGCGGGCGCGCGTAGACACCGGTGGCTCCACCCACGTCCAGCAGCGTCGCCGGCACGGGTGGCAGCACCCTGGTCAGCACGTCCCAGGTGCGCAGGAACTCGAGCCGACCGACGCCGGACGCGGTGAGCCTGGTCCGTTCGCCGCCGCGTCGGTAATACTCGGAAATCGCGTCTGTTGCCATACGCACTGTTATACCGACCGCGTTCGATCGGCTGGTGGGGTTTTCCGGGCCCGCTTCGGCCCGTTCTCGGGCGGTTCGGCTGATGTGTGGGTGGCACGTTTCCGGGATTTTGGGTCGGGCGGACGGCCGTACCGTTAGGTCCAACAGCGCAACACCGAGATACGCATCCGAGAGGAACACCCCCATGAGCGAGTACGGCGAGATCGAGACCAGCGAGGGCCACGGCGGGCTCTCCGAGGCGCACGCGGAGACCGGCAGCGAGCAGGACTACAACTCGCAGTACGGCATCCTCGAGACGGACCACCAGAGCATCGAGCACACCGAGTACGAGAACGTCAAGCACATCGAGTACACGGACGCCGCGGGCAACCACTACGAGGTGACCGAGTACACGCACTACGAGCACACCGAGATCGAGTCGGAGCACACCTTCGCCGCGTACGGCCAGGAGGGTTCCGCCGGGTTCGGTGCCGCCGAGGTCGAGGCGACCGACGCCTCCTCGGACTCGCAGGTCCTGTCGCTGACGGAGCGGTTCGAGAGCTTCCTCGGCGACGTCCTGGACGGCCCGAACTACGAGATCTCCGACAGCAGCGCCTGACCCACCCGCTCGGGTGTGTCTCGACTGCGCTAGGAACGCCGGTCAGCCTTCGGGCTGGCCGGCGTTCCGCGCTGTCCGCCCCGAGTCAGTTCACGCCCGGGTGGCGATGACGGCCAGCATCTCCGTCATCCGGTCCCAGGCCACTTCGACCGGCATCTGCTGGAACACGAACTGGACGATGACGCCCTCGGCCGCCCAACCGCACCACGTGACCAGGACATCCTCGACGCGATCGCTGCGGCACAGCGCGGCACCGTCGATGGCCCTCGGCAGGGTGCGCCGGTAGGTCGTGGCGGCCCAGTCGGACCTGCCCGCGTGTGCCGCGTCCTGGGTCGCGAGCCACCGGTTGATCGCGACCACCGGGCCGTCCGCCGTGAACCGCGCCCCGACCTGCCCGGTCACCAGCACCCAGTACTGCGGGTCGAGGGCGTCCTCGTAGGCCGCAGCGTACGGGTCTGTGATCCCGGCCTGCCGCTGCCGGGCCAGCGCCGCCGTGACCGACGTGGTGTCGGCCGAGCGCCGCAGCGGCCCGGCCTCAGCCGGCGCGACCAGCACCCACTTGTACACGGGGCCGGACGACCGGCCGCCGCTCGGTGACGCGGACGCGGTGCCAGGGAGGCCGGGCTGCGTGGCCGGCCTCGTCGGGCGGGCAACCGGGGACTTCGCCGCGCGGGTGGCCGGGGGCGAGGCCGTGCGGTGTCCCAGGCGGTTCATGGTGTACCCGTAGACGCCGACGCAGGCCACCAGGACCACGATGCCGGCCAGGATGGCGATCATCGGACCGGGACGCAGCCGCCGGGCGCCGCGCGGGCCGGGCTCGGGCGGCTGGTAGTGGTAGGGCGTCGGCTGCATCAGTGGCCGATCCGGCGCCGCGAACTCTCCGCCGGACGGAACCTGCGGCGTCCAGTGCGAAGCGGGCGGCACCGGCGCAGCCGGGGAAGGCGAAGGGGACGGGGGCGGCGAGCCGTCGGGCGGGTGCCACCCCTGGTTGGGCTCCGGACCGACCACTGCCACTCCCCGCCGTCGCTGAACATCGGACCGGCGCAGGATACGTGATCATGCAGCCGCGGAGCGGCCCACGCGACGGAGGCGCCGGCGGTACCGTGGCAAAATGACGACCACGAAAAGCGTCGATGCCCGGCGGGGTCATCGCGACCTCGCCGTGCTCACGGCCGGTCTCGCGGTGTCGATCGCCGGCGACGCGGCCGCGTTCATCGCGCTGCTGCTGCGGCTGCAACCGCACGGCAGCGGTTGGGTCGCGGCGCTGCTCGCGGCCGAACTGGCGCCGTTCGTGGTGCTGGCGCCGGTGGTGGGGCGGGTCGTCGACCGGTTCGAGACCCGGGCCGTGCTGATCGTCGCGCTGCTCGGCCAGGCCGTTGTCGCGGTGCCCCTGGCCCTGCTGGACGGGCCGTTGCCGACCGTGCTGCTGTTCGCCGCGCTCGCCAGCCTGTCGGCGTTCGTGCGGCCGTCGACGAACGCGCTCGTGCCCGCCATCACCGGCCCCGACGGGCAGCAACGCGGCTTCGCCCGGCTCGGGCTCGGCTTCGGGCTCGGCTGGATCGTCGGGCCCGGCGTCGGCGGGCTGCTCACCGGCTGGTTCGGGGTGCGGACCGCGGTGCTCGCCGACGCGGCCACGTTCGCCGTGCTCGCCGGCGCATGCGCGCTGCTCACGGTGCGCCGGCGGCCCGACCCTTCGGCGGTCGGCCGCGACCGCTCCGGCGGGCTGCGGCTGCTGCTCGGCGACCGGGTCCTGTCCGTCGCGATCCTCGGCGCCGCGGTCTGCACCGGCGCCGCCATCGTGGACAACGTCGCCGCGCCGTTTCGCTTCATCGACCAGCTCGGCGCGTCGGACAGCCAGTACGGGCTCTACCTGACGCTGTGGGGCGTCGGCTCGCTCGCCGGTGCGCAGGTGCTGCCGCTGCTGCGCTTCAGCCACCGCACCGGGCTCGCCGTCGCGTGCCTGACCACCGGCGCAGGGATCGCGGGTATCGGGGTCGCGCCGACGCTGCTGCTCGCGTACGCCGCGGCCGTTGTCGGCGGGGTGGGCAACGGCATGCTGAACGTCGCCCAGAGCGCGCTCGTCACCGCCCGCACCGCGCCGGAGCGGCACGGCCGCGTCTTTGCCACCGTCGGCGCCGTCGTCCAGACCGCCATCGGCGGCGGCACCGCGGCCGCCGCCCCGCTCGTCGCCTGGCTCGGCGGCGGTGGCGCCATGCTCACCGCCGGCGTCACGTCCATGGCGGCCGCCGTCACCGTCCTGCTCCTCACGAGCAGGGCCTGAGGGCGGACCGGGGTGTGCTGATACCGGTCAGGGGTGTCGGGTGGGTGACAGGGTGGCGCAAGTGTTCGCCAAGTGGGCGCCAAGTGCGGGGCGGCATGCTCTTTCCAGCAGCAACCGAAAGGGTCCGCAAGGGCCCTCGCACGGACTAGCTCGAAGGCCCCCCTTCGATATACATATTTCGCTGGACCGGTAGAGCGGCGCTCCTCCCTCGCGCCGCTCTACCAAGCGTTCCGAGCGCTTTCAGCCGGTGAAGAGCAGGACCAGGCCGGCGACCGTGTAGGCGACCATCAGCCCCAGCAGCGGCACCTGGCCGGTCATCGCCTGGGCGCGGGGGAAGAGTTTCAGGGCCCGGTCGTGGGCGAGGACCGTGCCGACCAGGTGCCCGAGGATGATGGCGGTGATCTGGACGTTGGCGACGCCCGTCGGGGTGATGACGCCCGTCCACGGGTCGAAGTCGGGCTGGTCGAGCAGCAGCGCGACTGTGCGCTGGCCCTCCAGGACGAACAGCGAGTAGTAGTGCGCCACGACGTAGCCGACGACGATCGGCACGATCGAGTGGGCCAGCTCGCCCGGGGTGCGCTCGGCCGAGGTGTGGCCGCGCCGGCCCGCCGCCCGGGTGGCGACGGTGTACGCGAGCGCCACCGCACCCACCACGCCGAGCAGGCCGAGGGTGCCGGTGACGGGTGCGGGCAGGCCGTTCTCCTGGGTGAAGCGCAGCCAGAACAGGGCGCCGGACATCGCGTCGTAGAAGGTGGCGCCGAGCAGGATGACGACGACGGCGACCAGGCCGGGCGCGGGGCGCAGGCCGGCGATCCCGTCGAGGGGGTTGCGCCAGACGCGGGTGCCGTCGGGGCGGCGGCCGATCACGGCGAGCCGGCCGACCAGGTCGCTGAGCACCTCGAACGCGTCGCCGCGGGTGAACCAGTCGGGGCCGTAGACGAAGGCTCCGGCGAGCATCGCCACGGCGTACACGGCGAGCCAGGTGCCCAGGACCGGCAGGGTCGCCCGGTCCGGGGCGACGAGCTCCAGCCAGGCGAACGCGAACAGCCCGACCGCCGCGGGCCAGTAGCCGAGACCGGCGGGCAGCTCGCGGCGGGGCTTGAAGCCCAGCGACAGGGTCCGCAGCGGGTTCAGCGCCCGCCAGACCGGGCCGAGCAGCAGCGACAGCGGGACCAGGCCGACCCAGAACAGCACGTACACGATCCCGGCGGCCGGGTTGTCGGCGTTGTCGGGCAGCGTGAACGTCCAGGCCAGCACCGCCAGCAGCGCGATGCCGAGCAGCCGCGGCACGGCGGCGGGCACGGCGAACGTCCGCACCGGGCGGCCCGCTGCCGGGTCGAGCCGTGGGGCGCGCCACGCAACACCGAGCACGAGGAACGACACGATCAGGGCGGCGGCGGCCCCGACGAGCAGCTGGCCGAGGGTGAGCGGCAGGTCCTGGCGGCCACCGACGCCGTGCGCCAGGACCGGGGTCACGGGGTTCAACGGACCACGAGCTGGAAGAGGACCAGGTGCGACGAGTGCGTCTCCACCTCGAACAGCCCGGTCTTGTCGACCCGCAGGTCGATCGAGGCGGGGGTCCCGGCCGGCAGCGCCAGGGTCTTGTCGTAGCCGTGCACGTGCAGCTCGTCGGCGACGTCGGAGGTGACGGTGATGCGCACCAGGCTGCCCTTGGCGACCTCGACCCGGCCGGTCGGCGGGGTCACCTTGCGTTTCGCGACGGTGACCACGACCTCCTTGTCGAAGGCCGGGACGGGGGAGGGCGGTGCCGACGTCGGACCCGCGGTCGGCGACACCGAGGCCCCCGGGGAGGCCACCGGGGCGGCGCTGGTCGCCGGGGCGCCGGTGGTGGGCGCGGCGGCGGGCGAGTCGCAGCCGGCGGTCAGGAACGCGAGCAGGCAGGCGGCGGCGACGGTGGATCGGGCGGCAGGCACGAAAGGGGCTCCGGGGGCGGCGGGTTTGTCAGGGCTGTGAATTTAGCGTCTTGTCGCTCATGGGGGAACCCGGCATCATGTGCCGATGCGATCGGTCCGCGCCACTATGGTCAGATTCGCGGTGCTGACGATCGTCGCCGCGCTCGGTTTGGTGCTGCCCGCGGCACCGGCCTGGGCCCACGGACAGCTCGCCATGTCCGACCCGGTGCAGGACAGCACCGTCGACAAACCCCGTGCTGAGGTGTCGCTCTACTTCACGGAGCAGCCGGCGTCGTTCGCCTGGTTCACCGTCACGGCACCGTCCGGGCTGCGGGTCGAGGGCGGCTGGCGGGGTGGTGAGCCCAAGCGGCTCGACAAGCCCGTCCAGGAATACTTCATGGTCGACGGGAAGTTCGAGCCCAGGTCGTACAACACCGGCTTCCCGGCGATCGTCCCGGTGTCGCACTGGCCGGAGCAGGGGCTCTACACCGTCGCGTACCAGTCGGTCGCCTCCGACGGCGAGGCGGTGAAGGGGCAGCTGCGGTTCACCTACAGCGGCTCGGTGACACCGGCGCCGGCCGGCTGGACCGCGCCGGCCGGCGGGCCGCCGGAGGCGCTGACCAGGGCGCTCAACAAGGAGAATGCCCCGGCGGCGACGCAGGCCGCGCCCACTGCCGGCCCGCAGCAGGCGCTGCCGCCGGCCGCCCCGGCGACGCCGTTCGTGCTCACCGACTGGCTGATCCCGGGGCTGCTCATCGCCGGCGTCGCGGTGATGGTCTGGCTCGCGGCCCGCCGGGCGCCGATCCAGCCGGAGAAGAAACGCCGCAAGGCCGCCCTCCGGTAGGAGGACGGCCGGCGCGGCCGGGTGTCACTTCGTGGCGGTCCCGCAGGTCTGCTGGATCTGCTGGGTGAGCCGGTTGGCGAACCCGTGGTCACTGATGATCCGCTGCTGGTACTGCTCGACCTGCGCGTCGGTCAGCCCGGTGTAGATGGGCTTGCTCGCGTACGCGTCGGCCATCGCGCCCGGGTCGGTGTAGACCCGCGACTGCACCGCGCACAGGTGCGCCGCCGTGGTGTCCACGTAGATCGTCTCCAACCGTTCGGGTGTCAACGACGCGCTGGCGGAGGGGCCGGCCCCGGTTACCACGGACGGGGCGGAGATCTTCGCCGGGGTGTTCGCCGACTCGTCGCCGCAGCCGGTCAGTCCGGCCGTGGCAGCGAGTGCGGCGAGCGCGAGCAGCGCTCTGGAGCGGATCATGACGATGCCTTCCTGCAGCGACGGGCCGGCTTCTAGACGACGACGAGCGTGAGTGGATTGGTGTCGGTGGTGGTGCCGTAGGTCTGCTTGACGGTGAGCGTGTAGGTGCCGGCGGCGACGTTCGTGGCGTCGAACTTCACCGACGCGTAGTCGTCGGCCCCGACGGGCAGCCCGGCGGCGTCGTTGAGCTGCGTGTACGCCCGGTCGGCGGGGTAGCTCACGCCCAGACCGGCAGGGCCGCCGGAGACGGTGATCTTCAGGTCGTCGACGCCGGCCTTGCGCGCCTGGAACACCAGCTGGCTCCAGACCGGGGTCTTCTTCGGCACGGTCACCGTGGAGGTCTTCTGCGTCACGCCGTCGCCGCTGACCAGGATGATCGGCAGGGTCGCGTCGAGGTGGCGGTGCGCGCGGTGCCAGCCCGAAGGCGGGGGTTGCGGCGCTGGCCGGGGACGCGGCGGGCAGGACGGCGGCCGCACCGGCGGCGCAGGCGATGGCGACTGAGGCTGAACGGCGCATCGGAGAGGTCCTTCTCTGTCGGGCTGCTGATGTCTGCCAGATCGGCCGATCCCGCGTGGGCTTGAGCTAGCCGCCGAGCGCCATCCAGGTGTCGTACTGGTGCACCGCGATTCCCTCGAACGCCGCATAGCGCTGGGCGGCGCTGTCGACCGCGCTCAGGGTCGCCCGCATGGCGCTGCCGCTGCCGCCGTGGAACGTGCAGTACGCGCAGTCACCGAGCGCCTGCGTCTCCGCGCCGAGCCGGGCCGGCTTGGCCGCCTTCCCCGCCCGTTGCAGCAGGTCGTCGGCGACGCCGATCATGGAGTTGCCGCCGGTGGCGGTGTTGCGGTAGCTCATCACCGTGACGCCGTCGACCCGCGCCAGCACGGCGTCGGCCAGGTTCTCCCCGCCGACCTGCACCGTCGGCAGCCAGAACGGCACGTCGAGTTCGACGGGCGGCCCGACTCGCGCCAGCTCGTCCAGCAGCGCCAGCAGCATCGGTACCAACGCCGCCTGTTGCTCGTCCCAGGACGGCAGCAGATAGGGCTCGACGTCGACGTGCAGGCCCCGGAACAGCCCGGTCGCGGTGGCGGCGCGGGCCCAGGCCAGGGCGGTGCTGTGATCCGTGGTCCAGGCCGGTTCGCCGCCGAGCGCGTCCAGGACGATCCCGGCGTCGTCACACAGCGCGCGCAGCCGGGTCAGCTCCGTGACGCCGGCCCGCGGATCGTAGTACGCGAAGATCGTCGTGACCGAGTTGGCGACCGCCCAGTCGACGACCGACTCCGGGGCCGCCCGCTGCCACAGCCACATGGCCCGGGTGCCGGGCGGCGCCACCGACGTCTCCGGCGCGAGCGGCGGCAGGCGCGGATGCACGGCCGCGACCAGCAGCCCCAGGGTCAGCACGACGCACAGGACGGCGTGCGCCACGCTCCGGATCACGTCAACTGTTCGGCGGCGCGGACCCGGCCCGAAGGATTTGGGTCACGTTGACGTCACTGGGAGCCGTGGGACACGATGAACCCCGAGCGGTCATAGGGAGGAACCCAGTGCGAGTCTGGGACGGTCCCGCCACTGTGACCGGGCGCCACCAGCCGGGTGCATCCGGGAGTCAGAGACTCCAGCCGCTCGCTTGACGACCCAGCGGGCGCGGACCCGCCGAAGGGAATGTGCCCGTGACGTCGCCGTACCCGTTCTCGGCCGTGGTCGGCCTGCCCGACCTGCGCCTCGCCCTGCTGCTGACCGCCGTGTCACCGGCGATCGGCGGGGTCCTCGTCCGGGGCGAGAAGGGCACCGCCAAGTCGACCGTCGTGCGGGGCCTCGCCACGCTGCTGCCCGAGGTCGACGTCGTGGCCGGCTGCCGCTTCGCCTGCGATCCCGCCGCGCCGGACCCCTCGTGCCCGGACGGCCCGCACGCTCCTGATTTTGGTTTGGTCCGGCGCCGGTCCGCCCTGGTCGAGCTGCCCGTCGGGGCGACCGAGGACCGGGTCGTCGGCACCCTCGACCTGCAGCGGGCCCTCGGCGACGGGGTCAAGGCCTACGAGCCCGGCCTGCTCGCCGCCGCGCACCGCGGCGTGCTCTACGTCGACGAGGTCAACCTCCTGCCCGACCACCTGGTCGACCTGCTCCTCGACGCGGCCGCGATGGGCCGCGCCCACGTCGAGCGTGACGGGGTCTCCGTCAAGCACGCCGCCCGCTTCCTGCTCGTCGGCACCATGAACCCGGAGGAGGGCGAGCCGCGCCCGCAGCTCGTCGACCGGTTCGGGCTGGTCGTCGGGGTCGCGTCGCCGTCGACACCGGCGCCGCGAGCCGAGGTGGTGCGGCGGCGCCTGGCCTACGAGAACGACCCCGAGGCGTTCGCGGCCCGGTTCGCCGAGGAGGACACCGCGCTCGCGGCCCGGATCGCCGCGGCCCGGCGGGCGCTGCCCGGGGTGTCGCTGCCGGACCGGCAGCTGGACCGCATCGCGCGGATCTGCCTGGCCTACCGGGTCGACGGGCTGCGCGCCGACATCGTCGTGGCCCGCACCGCGGTCGCGCTCGCCGCCTGGCACGGCCGGACCGTGGTGACGAAGGACGACCTGCGCGACGCGGCCCGCCTCGCGCTGCCGCACCGGCGCCGCCGCGATCCCCTCGACCCGCCGGGCGCGGACCAGGAGCGACTGGAGGAGATCCTCGACCAGGAGCTCAACGGCCCCGACGACGACGGTGGTCCTGACGAGGGGGGCCCTGACGATGGCCCGGATGGAGGCGATCCGCCGCCTTCCGATCCTTCCCCCGGTTCCGATCCCGCTGCACCGGATATTTCCGACAAGTCGCATGATGCGAACGGCGGTGGCGGGGCGCCCCCACCTGTCTCGCCCGGTTCCAGCACGCCCCCGCCCGATCCCAGCGCGGACAAGTCCGAAATTTCGGATCTGAGCGATGTGGCGCCGGGCAACGACGGCGACGCGGGCCCCGCCACGCAGCCGGCCGGGGAGCTGGCGTTCGCGCAGGCGCCGTACCAGACCCGGCTCCTGACGATCGGTGGCCGGGCCAACCGGCAGCAGGGCGCCCACGCCGGCCGGCGCTCACCCGCGCACGGGCGGCACGGGCGCGTGGTGCGGTCCCGGCAGCCCAGCGGCGGCAAGCTCGTCAGCCTGCACCTGCCCGACAGCGTGCGCGCCGCGGCGCTGCGCGGCTCCCGCAGCGTGCACGCCCAGGACCTCCGCGAGGCGGTCAAGGTGGGCCGGGAGGCCAACCTGGTGCTGTTCGTCGTCGACGCGTCCGGGTCGATGGCCGCCCGGCAGCGCATGACGGTCGTCAAGACGGCCGTGCTGTCGTTGCTGCGCGACGCGTACCAGCGCCGGGACAAGGTCGGCATGATCACCTTCCGGGGTGCGGAGGCGACCAGCGTCCTGGAGCCGACCGCCAGCCACGAGGTCGGCGTCCTGCGCCTGGCCGAGCTGCGCACCGGGGGCCGCACGCCCCTCGCCGCCGGGCTGCGGCAGGCCGCCCGCACCCTGCACGGCGAGCGGCGCCGCGACGCCCGCCGCCGTCCGCTGCTCGTCGTCGTCACCGACGGCCGGGCCACCAGCGGCCCCGACCCGCTGACGGTCGTGCCCGCTCTGGCCGGGGTGCCCGCCGTCGTCGTGGACTGCGAGTCCGGACCCGTGCGGCTCGGCCTTGCCCAGCGCCTCGCCCGCGCCCTGTCCGCCGACTGCGTCCCGCTGTCGGCCCTGTCCGCCGGGTCAGCCGGGAAAGCCGGGTCCGCCGTGTCCGTTGTGGGGAGCTGAACATGCCGCAGGGCAAGGTCGAGAGCGTGCCCGACGACGGGCTCACCACCCGCCAGCGCCGCCGGCAGCACGTCCTGGCCGTCCACACCGGACAGGGCAAGGGCAAGTCGACGGCCGCGTTCGGGATGGCGCTGCGCGCGTGGAGCGCCGGCTGGCCGATCGCCGTGTACCAGTTCGTGAAGAGCCCGAAGTGGAAGGTCGGCGAGGAGACCGCGCTCAAGGCGCTCGGGGAGACCGGCAAGGGCGGTCCCGTCGTGTGGCAGAAGATGGGCGAGGGCTGGTCCTGGATCCAGCGCCCCGGCAGCGAGCGCGACCACGCCGCCGAGGCCGCCGAGGGCTGGGCGCAGATCAAGCGCGACCTGGCCGCCGAGGCGCACCGGTTCTACGTGCTCGACGAGTTCACGTACCCGATGAAATGGGGCTGGGTCGACGTCGCCGACGTCGTCGCCACGCTGCGGGACCGACCCGGCAACCAGCACGTCGTCATCACCGGCCGGGACGCGCACCCCGACCTGATCGAGCTCGCGGACCTCGTCACCGACATGACGAAGGTCAAGCACCCGATGGACGCGGGCCGCAAGGGGCAGCAGGGCATCGAGTGGTAGCCAGGATCGTCATCGCGGCACCCGCCTCCGGCCACGGCAAGACGACCGTGGCGACCGGGCTGCTCGCGGCGTTCGCGGCGCGCGGCATGCGCGTGGCGCCGTTCAAGGTCGGGCCCGACTACATCGATCCCGGCTATCACGCCCTCGCCGCCGGCCGGCCCGGCCGCAACCTCGACCCCGTCCTCGTCGGCGAGGACCGCATCGGGCCGCTGTTCGCGCACGGGTCCGCCGGCGCCGACATCGCCGTGGTCGAGGGGGTCATGGGCCTGTTCGACGGGCGCACCGGTGCGGGGGAGTTCGGCTCGACCGCGCACGTCGCGAAGCTTCTCGACGCGCCCGTCCTCCTGGTCGTGGACGCCACCGCGCAGGCCCGCTCGATCGCCGCGGTCGTGCACGGCTTCCGCTCGTTCGGCTCGGGCGTCCGCATCGCCGGCGTGGTGCTCAACCGGGTCGGCTCCGACCGGCACGAGCGGATCCTCCGCGACGCGTGCGCCGAGGTCGGCACCCCGGTGCTCGGGGTGCTGCGCCGGCACGACGCGGTCGCCGCGCCGTCCCGGCACCTCGGGCTCGTCCCCGTCGTCGAGCGGCACGCGGAGGCCACGGAATCGGTGCGGGCGCTCGCCGCCGTGGTGGCCGCCGGCGTCGACCTCGACGCGGTCCTCGCCGTCGCCCGCGCCGCGCCCGCCTTCGTCGCGGCGCCGTGGTCGCCGGTCGTGGCCGAACCCGTCGCCGGCCGGCCGCTCGTCGCGGTCGCCGGTGGCCCCGCGTTCTCGTTCAGCTACGCCGAGACCGTCGAGCTGCTCGCCGCCGCCGGCGCCGAGGTGTCCACAGTGGACCCGTTGCGGGACGAGTCGCTGCCGCCCGGCACGCGCGGGCTGGTCGTGGGTGGCGGCTTCCCGGAGGTGTACGCCCAGCAGCTCTCCGACAACGTCCCCCTGCGGTCAGCCGTCGCCGCCCTCGCCGCCCGCGGTGGCCCGGTCGCGGCGGAGTGCGCGGGGCTGCTGTGGCTGGCCCGGTCGCTGGACGGCCGGCCGATGTGCGGCGCGCTGCCCGTCGACGCGGCCATGACACCGAAGCTGACCCTCGGCTACCGCGACGCCGTCGCCGTCGGTGACAGCGTCCTCGCGGCCGCCGGGACCAGGGTCAGCGGCCACGAGTTCCACCGCACCGCGGTCACTCCACCGGCCGGTGCCACCCCGGCGTGGGCGTGGCGGGGCGAGACCGGCACCGTGCGGGAGGGGTTCACGGCCGGGTCGGTGCACGCGTCGTACCTGCACCTGCACTGGGCCGGCGCACCCGAGCTGGCGCACCGGCTGGTCACCGCATGCGCTGCGTGATCGGGTTCGGCGCCCGGTCCACCGCAACCGCCGCCGACGTCGAAGCCCTCCTGACCGGCCTCCCCGGAGCCGGCGCCCTCCCGACCGCCCCGCCCGAAACCGTTTACGTACTGTCCACAGTCGACACCAGACTGGACCTCGCCACGGAGGTGGCGGCCGCGCACGGCTGGACGGTCACCACCGCGCCCGCCGAAGTGCTCGCCCGGGTCGAGGTGCCCAACCCGTCGGCGATCGTGGCCGCCCACACCGGCACACCGAGCGTCGCGGAGGCCGCGGCCCTGCTCGCGGCCCGCGCCTATCCGTCCGTCCGGACGGTGTTCACCGCGCCCGGCGGGCCGGCGCCGGCCGTGGAAGGGCCGGCGGTGTTGCTGGTCGCCAAGCGGGCCTCCGCGGTCGCCACCGTGGCCGTCGCGGCGGTCGCGCCCGCCGTGACCGTCGTCGGGATCGGGACCGGCGGCCTCGAAGACCTGTCGCCGGCCGGCCGCGCCGCGATCGCCGCCGCGACCGTGCTGTTCGGCAGCGAACGGCAGCTCGACCTCGTGGCGGACGCCGGCACCGGCGCGAAAACGGTGCCGTGGCCCTCGCCGCTGGTGCCGGCCCTGCCGCGACTCCTGGCAGCGCACCACGACGAGCGGGTCGTCGTCCTCGCCAGCGGGGACCCCATGTACTACGGCATCGGCACCACGCTCGTGCGGCTCCTCGGCGCGCGGCACGTCCACGTCGTGCCGCACCCGTCGGCGGTGTCCCTGGCGTGCGCGCGGCTCGGCTGGGCCCTCGACGACGTCGAGGTGGTCAGCGCCGTCGGCCGGTCCGCCGACGCGCTGCGCCGCGTCCTGCACGACCGGCGCCGGGTCCTCGTCCTCAGCGCCGGCGCCGGCACCCCCGCGCAGGTGGCGGAAATCCTGCACGACACCGGTTTCGGCGCAAGCGAGGTCACCGTCCTGGAGTCGCTGGGCGGCCCGGATGAGCGGATCCACCACGACGTCGACGCGGCCGGTCCGCTGAACGTCGTGGCCGTCGACTGCCGCGGCGACGGCGGGATCCAGGTGGTGCCCGGGCTCGCCGACGGGTCGTACACCTCCGACGGCCAGCTGACCAAGCACGAGATCCGGGCCGTCACCCTCGCTGCCCTCGGCCCGCGCCCCGGCGAGCTGCTGTGGGACGTCGGCGCCGGCTCCGGCAGCATCGCGATCGAGTGGCTGCGCGCGCACCGGTCGTGCCGAGCCGTCGCCGTCGAACGCGACCCGGTCCGCGCGGAACGGGTCGTCGCCAACGCCCGCGCGCTCGGCGTGCCGCAGCTGTCCACTGTGGTCGGTGCGGCGCCCGGGGCACTGCCCGAAGGATCACCCGATGCCATCTTCATCGGCGGCGGCTTCACCGCGGCAGGGGTGTTCGAGCGCTGCTGGTCGGCGCTGCGCCCCGGCGGGCGGCTGGTCGTCAACGCGGTCACCGTCGAGTCGGAGCGGCTCGTCGCCGAGCTCCACGCGACGCACGGCGGCGAACTGACCCGGATCGCGGTCCAGCGTGCCGCACCCGTCGGCGGGTTCCTCGCCTGGCGGCCGATGATGCCGGTGACGCAGTGGCTGGTCAGAAAGGCGATGTGGAAGTGACGGTGTACTTCATCGGTGCCGGACCCGGCGCCGCGGACCTGATCACGGTGCGGGGCCGGGACGTGCTCGCCCGCACGCCGGTCTGCCTGTACGCGGGCAGCCTCGTGCCGGTCGAGCTCCTCGACGTGTGCCCGCCCGGGGCACGGCTCGTGGACACCGCCAACCTCGACCTCGACCAGATCCTCGCCGAGCTGACGGCCGCGCACGCCGCCGGGCTCGACGTGGCCCGGCTGCACTCCGGCGACCCGTCGGTGTTCAGCGCGATGGCCGAGCAGCTGCGCCGGCTCGACGCCGCGGGCGTCCCCTACGAGATCGTGCCGGGCGTGCCCGCGTTCGCCGCCGCGGCCGCCTCGCTCGGCCGGGAGCTGACGGTCCCCGGGGTCGGGCAGACCCTCATCCTGACCCGCACCGCGGCCCGGGCCACCCCGATGCCACCCGGCGAGGAACTGTCCACCTTGGCCGCCAGCCGCGCCACGATCGTGCTGCACCTGGCCGTGCAGCGCATCGCCGTCCTGGTCGAGGAGCTCATCCCCTGGTACGGCGAGGACTGCCCGGTCGCGGTCGTCGCCCGGGCCAGCCGACCCGACGAGCTGATCCTGCGCGGCACCCTGTCCGACATCGCCGGGCAGGTGCGGGAGGCCGGCATCCTGCGGACCGCGGTCATCGTCGTCGGCCGGGTCCTCACCGCCGAGGAGTTCCCCGACAGCCACCTGTACTCAACGACCCGGCCCCGCTGAGGCGCCCGCCACGCGGCTGAGGTGCTCGGCGGCGGCCCGGTCGAGGTCGTCGTCGCGGCACCAGCTCGCGGCCAGGGACGGCAGGCCGGCCGCCGCGGCCCGCGCTGCCCGGGCCGGCTCGTGCCGGCGCAGCCCGCCGCAGTCCCACTGTGAGCGCAGGCCGTCGAGGGGCCGCTCGACCGGGCGGGCCACCTCGGCGAGGAACTCGTCGTCGGTGAACCCGAGCCCGCGGATCCAGCGCCACCGCCGCCGTCCGCCACGGATCCCGGCGCGCCGCGATCAGCTCGGCGAGCGCGTCGGCGGCCGCACCGCCCGCGGCGGGCCGAGGCGTTCCAGGCCGACACAGGCCCAGTAGCGCAGCTCCGGCTCGCCGTCGAGCGCCTCGAGCAGCAGTGGCACCGCCGCGGTCCCGGCGCCGTCGAGCAGGTCACGCAGCGCGGCGCCGGGGTCGTGCGGGGACGGCGTGAACTCGCTGTCCCAGTGCCGATCGCTGCACACCTCGAGCCGGAACCGCTCGAACAGGGCCGCGGCGCCGTCCATGCCACCGACCCTAGCCCCGTCGGTGCACGCCGGGCCGCGGACCGGGCGATCAGCCTGTCGGTTCCCGCAGCGCCGTGGACAGGGCGACGGCGACGACCGGGACGATCGCGAGGGCGATGAACGCGCCCCGGGGGCCGTGCTGCTCGGCGACGAGGCCGAGCAGTGGCATGCCGAGCCCGCCGGCGCTGACGGCGAGGCCGAGCGTGACCCCGGCGGCGGTGCCGGGGCGGCTGGGCAGGTAGTCCTGGCCGAGCTTCACCAGCACCGCGAACGGGATGTTCGTGACCAGCCCGACGAGCAGGACCAGCGGCAGCGCGGCGTAGCGGTCCGGGCACAGCAGCATCGCCGCGATCGCCGGGCCGAGCAGGAGGTTGCCGAGCCGGACGGTGCGCACCAGGCCGATCCGGTCGGCGATCCGCCCGCCGGCGAGGGTGCCCAGCACGCCGCCGCCGAGCTGCAGGGCGAGGGCGGCGCCGCCGAGGGTGCTGGACGCGCCGAGGGTGTCGATCCAGTACAGCGCCACGAACGTGTTGACGCCGAACGAGACCGCGGACCGGACGATCTCGACCCCCGCGAGGACCGCGAACCTGCCGGGCCGGTCCCGGCCGGGTGCGGCGGCCTTCGCGGCCGCGCGGCCCGTGACGCGGCGCTGGTGACGCAGCAGGACGAAACCCATGAGCACGGCCGGCGGGATGAACAGCGCGGTCGCGCCGACCCCCCACGCGTCCAGCGCGGGCGTGGCGAGGGCCGGCGCGACGAAGAACCCGACGCTGCCACCGGCCGCGAAGTAGCTCATCGCGGTGGCGCTCGACCCGGCGGCCAGGCGCGCGTCCCGCCCGGCGGCGGGGTGGAACATCGCCACCCCGAGCCCCGACAGCAGCAGCAGCGTCCAGACCAGGGGATACGTCGGGGCAACCCCGGCGAGGCCGGCGCCCGTGCCGGCGAGCGCCACCCCCACCGGGGACATCCAGGGCAGGCGGCGGCGGTCGGCGATGACCCCGAACACGAGCTGCGGCAGTGAACTGCCCAGCGCGGCGGCCATGGCGAGCCCCGCGGCGCCGACGTAGCCGTAGTGGCGGTCGAGGACGAAGTACGGCACGGCGGCGGGCACCAGGCCCTGGTAGAAGTCGTCGACGGCGTGCGCGGTCGCCCACACCCGCATCCGCCGCCACGGGGACGGGTCGCGGTGTGTTTGCGGGTCGGTCGTCAGTTCAGCGGTGCTCACCCTTTCAAGATCGCAGTGATCGGCGGTGCGGACTTCCGGTATTCTGCCGATCAATGTCGAAAATCCGCCACATGCCGCTCGCGCCGACGACGGCGACCGAGCACGGCTCCGGTGCGTTCATCGACCGGCACCGGCACGACCAGCATCAGCTGGTCTACGTCAGCCGCGGCGTCATCGCCGTGCAGACCGAGGTCGGCGGCTGGGTCGCCGCCGCGGACCGGGCCGTGTGGATCCCCGCGGGCTGCTGGCACGAGCACCGTTTCCACGGCGCGAGCGTGTTCCACACCATCGGGTTCCCGCCCGCGGACCCGCCGCTGCCGGCCGGCGCGCCGACCGTCGTCGCCGTCGGCGCCCTGCTGCGGGAGCTGCTCGTCGCCGGCACGGACCCGGCGCTGCCCCGCGACGAGGAGCTGCGGCTGCGGGCGGTGATCCGCGACCGGCTTCGCCGCGCCCCGCAGGAGCCGGTGGCGCTGCCCACCGCGCGGGACGGCCGCCTCGCCACCGCGTGCCGGCTCGCCGCCGACCGGCTCGACCAGCCGCAGACCCTGTCGTCGCTGGCCCGCCTCGCCGGCGCGAGCGAGCGCACCCTGGCCAGACTGTTCCGCGCCGAGTTCGGCCTGACCTACCCGCAGTGGCGCACCAACGTCCGCGTCTACCAGGCCATGATCCTCCTCGCCGGCGGGCTGCCGGTGACGGCCGTGGCACACCGCTGCGGCTTCGGCACCCCCAGCGCCTTCGTCGACACGTTCCGCCGCGCGACGGGCCTGACCCCGGGCGTATATCAGGCTCGGGAACGCACCGGCGCCACGCCCGGGGGATGATCGGGAGGTGCGGACACGGTGGACCGGCGGTGGCGTGGTGGCGTCGCTGCTGGCGGTCGCCTTCCTGATCGGGGCGGAGGGCGGCGCGGCCCGGGACCCGGCCGGTGTGGACTGGCCGCGGTCGCGGTTCCTGCTCACCGCCGGCAACAGCGGCGACCTGACCGGCACGGCCGGTCGCGGAGGCAGCCCGATGCCGTGGTTCCAGGTGCACGATACGGACGCCAACGGCCTCGAGACGCTGACCGAGTCGGTGCCGCAGCCGGCGTTGCCCGCCGGCGACGCCCGGGAGATCGTCGCCGGACCCGGCGGCGTCTTCCTGGTCGGGTCGACCCTGGCCGAGCCGTGCGTGTCGACGCTCCACCGGTTCCGCCTCACCGATGCCGGCCACGTCACCGACCTGGCCCCGGTGCCGGGCGTCGTGCCCGGGATGGTCGCCGGACTGGCGATGAGCCGGGACGGCGGCCGGATCGCGTACGCGACGCTGCCCTGCGCGCCGCCGGTGTCGGTCCCGGGGTGGGAGCCCAGGGCGGAGGTGACCCGGGATCCCGCCCAGCGTCCCGTCCTCACCGTGCTGGACCTCGGCACCGGGCAGCGCCGCGAGTGGACCACCGCGCCGGGCACGGCGCTCGGCTCGCTGGTCTGGGCCGCCGACGGGCGCACGCTCGGATACACCCTCGGTTCGATCACCGAGGCGGAGCCGGTCACCGGCGTCACCGTGCACGCCCTGGACACCGGGGCGCCCGGCACCGACGCCGCCGGCGGACGGGTGCTGCTCGACCTGCCGGCCTACGACGGCACCGTCACCTCGGCGCTCATGGACCTGGACGGCCGCGGCGGCCACGGCACGCTGCGCCGGACCTCGCCGCCGAGCACGGTCACGTTCACCTTCACCGAGGGCCGGCCGATCCGCGCGATCGACGTCCAGGAGGACAAGCCGGGCGAGCTCTCCATGACCGTGACCACGTGGGGCGACGGCCCCCGGTATGCGTGCGCCGGCGGCGTCGACGCCTTCGGCCGCACGGCGCTCGGCTCCAGCGGCATCGGCCGCTGCTCGGCCGCCACCGACGTGCCGGGCTGAGCGGGGCGGCGCAGTCCCCGGACCTGCGCCGCCGGTGGAATCAGGTGCAGTGCTTGAGGTTCGGCCGGATCGCCGCCGGGACGGTGTTCTCGCAGACGTTGTCGGTGCCGCCGATGAGGGCCGCCCAGGTCTTCTTCGCGGCGTCGTACTTGAACACCACCACCGCGGTGTCCATGGCCTCCGGCTGGGTCAGCGCCGTCGCGTACCCCTGGTAGCAGCTGATGTCCTTGAAGCCCTTGCCGAGGATGATCGCCCCGGCGACCTCGGCGTTGGCCTGGAACGCCTTCTTCAGCGCGGTCGCGTCGACGGGGCAGCCCCCGCCGGTGGCGGCCGCGCTGGACGTGCCCGGTGCGGCGCTGGACGCCGCCGCGCTCGACGGGCCCGCGGCCGGCGCGGCACTGGACGTTGCGGCACCCGCCGGCGCGGCGGTGGTGTCGGCCGGATCCTCGGAGGAGCATCCGGCGAGAGCGACCGCCGCAATGGCGATCGGGAGCAGAGCTCGTGTCATCACACGCGGAATCCTTGCGCCTGCGGCCGTTTCGTGGTTGTCGGCTAGTGGACATCTACATTGGACAGACGGCGGATGCTTTTTCGGGGCGGCCGCCGTCACTGTCGCGCACTAGCCTGGCGGCATGGTCCGACGCCTGACGCTCGACGCGCACGCCGACAAGTACGCCACCCCGCCGCCGACCGACGGCCGCGACGTGACCGGGCTGGTGCCGGACGCCGTCGCCGAGGTCCTCGACATCGCCGAGAGCTGGCTCGGCTGGGACCAGCGCCCGATCCACCGCCACGGCAACGCCTGGACGCCGCACAAGGCGATCCGGCGGGTCGCCGACCACCTGCTCGACCATCTCGCCGAGATCGAGTGCCGTCTCGCCGGCCTGCCGTCCCCGCCCGACGAGTGGCACGGCCGCATGGTCACGACCGACGCGGACTTCGCCCGGTTCACCGAGGTCGACCTGGACGAGGCGACCAGCCGCCTCACCCGGCTCGCCGCCTGCTACCGGGCCCGGCTGACCGGCCTCGACGCCGCCCGGCTCGACGACCGACCGGCCGCGGAGACCTGGTCCCTGCGCGAGGTCGTGCACCACGTCGCCAACGTCGCCTACTACGCCAACGCCGTCGGCCGGCTGTAGCGCTACCGGGGGGCCTGAGCGCCCGGGTGCGGGAGGTGCCGGAAGTCGAACCGTTCGCGGTATTCGAGCCGCTGGTCCACGGCGCGGGCGGTGTCGGCGTCCAGGGCGTGGCGGATCTCGGCCCGCAGGACGATCTGCGCCAGGCTGTCCCCGGTCAGGTCCAGGAAGTCGGGGCCACCGGCCGGTTCCTCGACCGCGGGGAACCACGGCTCGTCGCGCAACGGGTGCCACCACCGGTCGGGGACGAATTCCTGGAGCATGTCCACGGCTGGGGCGAGCCAGCCATCGGGGGCGTAGCCGAGGCTGTCGACCCACACCTCGCCTTCGAAGGGGCCGTTGAGGACCAACCATGCGTAGAGCTGGCTGCGGGTGCCGCCCAGGTGCATCGTCCCGTCCCTCGGCCCGCCGTCGATGTCGTAGAAGTCGTCAGGGTCCAGATGATCCGCGTCCTCGCCCATCCCCTCTCGCGCCTCCTCGAGGTCGGCCGGCGTGCCGGACCACGGCCGGGTCAGCCGGAACGGCGAGGTGTTGAGCCGCCAGAACGGGTCCGCCTCCGCCTGCCTCGCGAGTGGCGTCCCGTAAGCGGCCAGGGCCATCAGGCCGGTGTCGACGTCGCCGAACTCCAGCAGGTAGCGGCGGTAGTTCTCCGGCAGCCGCAGCCCGTTTCCGGCCTCGAAACGTTCCACCGCGGACTCGTCCAGCGGTGAGGGCGCCGCCTCGGGCCAGTTGAGTTCCCGCAGGCGGGTGAACAGTCTCCGGATCCGCGCGAGGCGGTGCTCGATGTCGGTCACGCCGCATTAGATCAGGCCCGTGCCGGCGGCGGTTCAGAAGTCGATGACGGTGAGCCACTCGCCGCCGCGCCGCGGCCGGTATCCGAGCGTGCCGGCCAGGGCGTGGACCACGGCGGGCAGGTGGCCCGCGCCGTAGACGACCGCGACGTCGATCGGGTCGTCCGCACGGGTGCGGTGGATCTCGGTGAGCGCCTCGATCAGCTCGCGGTCCCGGTCGTGGACGATCCACTTCGTGAGGAACTCCCGGGAGAACCGGACCTCGGAGTCGTCGCTGATCTCGAAGTGGCGGCGCAGCAGCCAGCGGGTGCCGCCGACGGCCATGGTCACGGTCAGGTACGGCACCAGGACCACCAGATCGAGCCAGGCCAGCAGCGGCATGCGGTCGCGGCGCCGGGTGTCCCGGAAGATCCGTTCGGGCCACACGACCGGCACCCCGAGCGCGGCGTAGTCGATGTCCTGGTGCACCAACCGGCCACGGCCGCGCTGCCGGGTGAGGCGCAGCGCGATGCGGTACGCCCGGCCGGTCGAGCTCGGTCCGTCGTAGCCCTCCGCGACGATGAGGTCGCACTGCCGGAGCCGCTCGGCGACCGCGGCGTAGAAGTCGGCCCGGCCGATGTGGACCATCGGGAACAGGACGAACCGCAGCGCTGCGGTCCGGTGCCGCAGCGTCACCACGGCCGACCGCACGCCCACGAAACTGACCTCGGTGATCTGCACGGTGCCCCCCGGTCCCGTCGATGCGGCCAGGGTAGGACCCGCGGGCTACTGCCGGCGCAGGCCGTCCAGGGCGACGCTCAGGACCCGGTCGCGCTGGGCGGTGTCGACGAACCCGCCGGCGGTCAGGCCGCTGATCATGCGCAGCGTGTCGTCGAACGTGACGTCGGTGCGCACGGCACCGGCGGCCTGGGCGCGGGCCAGCAGCGGCTCACCGACGCGGTAGATCTCCTCGCGGCAGTGGCGGAACATGGACGAGTCGCGGTTGAGGGCCTCGTAGATGGCGCGCTTCGTCGCCGTGTACGCCACGAACCGGTGCAGCCACGACACCAGGGCGTCCCACGGCGGCAGGTCGGCGACGTCGTCGGCGGTCTGGCACAGCTCCTCGATCTCGCCGATGTAGACCGTCTCGAACAGGTCCTGCCGGGTGGGGAAGTTGCGGTACAGCGTCCCGATGCCCACGCCGGCCCGCCGGGCGATGTCCTCGAGGGACGCCTCGGTGCCCTGCTCGGCGAACGCCGCGCGGGCGGCGGACAGCAACGCGTCGAAGTTGCGCCTGGCGTCGGCACGCTGCGGCCGGCGGACGGCGACGGGGGAGTCGGCGGACACGTTCTTCTCCAGCGGCTTGGAAGTGGAGGCACCCCTCCGCTAATGTGGAGGCGTACCTCCACTACTGTACCGCGTCCGGGGGAAATCCGATGACACGCGCACTCACGCTCAGCCCGCCACCCGTTGCGACCGCACCGGTGAAGGCGGGACGGTTCACCTTCGTCGCGCTCGCCACCGCGGCCGCCTCGTTCTCCCTGCTCCAATCGCTGGTCAGCCCGGTGCTGCCGACGATCCAGCACGACCTGCACACCAGTCAGAGCACGGTCACCTGGGTCCTGACCGCCTGGCTGCTGTCCGCCGCCGTCGCCACCCCGATCATGGGGCGCATCGGCGACATGTACGGCAAGCGCCGCACCCTGCTCGTCGCCCTCGCGGCCATCGTCATTGGGTGCGTGATCGCCGCCGTCGCACCGAACATCGGCGTGCTCATCATCGGGCGGATCGTGCAGGGGCTCGGCGGCGCCGTGTTCCCGATCTCGTTCGGCATCCTCCGCGACGAGCTGCCGCCGGCCAGGGTGGCGTCCGCGATCGGCGGGCTGTCCGCGGTGATCGCCGTCGGCGGTGGCCTGGGCGTGGTCCTCGCCGGGCCGATCGTCGCCGCGGTGGACTGGCGGGCCCTGTTCTGGATCCCGGCCCTGGTCGTGGCGGGCACGTTCGCGCTGACCCTGCGGTTCGTCGGCGAGTCACCGGTGCGGACCCGTGGCAGGATCAACTGGCTCGCCGGGGCGCTGCTGTCCGGCTGGCTGGTCGCCCTGATCCTGCCGGTGAGCAAGGCGCCGGCCTGGGGGTGGACGTCGGCCGGGGTCGTGGTGCCGCTGATCCTCGCCGTGGTCCTCGTCGTCGCGTGGGTACTGGTGGAGCTGCGCTCCGCCGAGCCGCTCATCGACATGCAGATGATGCGCCTGCCGGCGGTCTGGACGACGAACCTCGTCGCGCTGCTGTTCGGCGCGGGCATGTTCGCCACCTACGCGTTCCTGCCGCAGTTCCTGCAGACGCCGCGCTCCACCGGGTACGGCTTCGGCACCACCGTCACCGGCGCCGGGCTGGCGATGCTGCCGATGCTGGTCACGATGGCGGTGGCCGGATTCGTGAGCGGCCCGCTGACCGCGTATGTGCCGACGAAGGTCCAGCTGCTGGTCGGGACGACGACCGCGGCGCTGTCGTGCGCCGGGCTCACCCTGTTCCACTCCGCGTACTGGCAGATCGCGGTCGCGACCGGGGTGTTCGGCGTGGGGCTCGGCCTGACGTGGACCGCGATGGTGAACCTCATCGTGCACACCGTCCCGGCCGGCCAGACGGCCGTGGCGAGCGGCATGAACGCCAACATCCGCACCATCGGCGGGTCCCTTGGCGCGGCGGTGGCCAGCGCGGTCATCACCGCCCACCTGACCCCGGCGGGCCTGCCGCTGGAATCTGGGTACACGTACGCCTTCGCCACGCTGACGGCGATGCTGGCGGCCGCGGCGGTGATCGCGGTCTTCGTGCCGCGCGCCCGGAGCTGACGTTCGCGCCGCGTCCCCGGAGCTGACGTTCGTGCCGCGTCCCGGAACTGCAAGCAGCAGGGGTGCCCGGAAGGGCACCCCTGCTGCTTGCTCCGCGGCTCCGCCGCGTTGCTCCGCGGCTCAGCCGCGGGCGATCCAGACGTCGTCGAGGGTGCCGTGGAACTGGTCGTTGTCCTTGCCGTTGCCCTTGCCGCCGATGCTGAGCGGGACGGCGTTGACCACCGACAGCTCGGCGGGCAGGGTCGCGGTGCCGCGGACGGCGTCGTCGACCAGGACGGTCAGCGCGGTGCCGGACCGGCGGCACTCGAGGCGGTGCCACAGGCCGTCGGAGACCGAGACATCGGACATCGCCACGTGGATCGCGTGCACGGCGGCGTCGGCGAAGACGCAGCTCGGGTGGCCGGCCGCGCCGTCGATCTGCAGCTTGTACTGGCTGCCGGACGCGGAGTACCCCTTCTGCACGACGTTCTGGCCGGACCCGGTGTCCTTCTTGGTCAGCCGGACGGTCGCGCCGTAGCGGATGGGGCCGGCCCCGGGGTTGAGCTCGGGGGCATCCGGCGTCTGCAGCACCGCGTGCGGGCACCGCTTGCCGGCGCAGCGGGCCGGGAAGTCCGCCGCCCGCCCGCCGGCGGCCATCCCGAGGCGGTCGGCGAGCCGGACCTTGCCGCCGTGCCCGGCCGATGAGGTGAGCGTGTGGCCATGGCCGGAGTCGTCCGTGACGGTGGCGCCGTTGGCGGCCGCGTCGAAGGTGTACCGGGCGACGACCACCGGCGCGGCGACCTCGACCGGGTCGGTGACGGTCACGGTCTTCGCGCTCGTGGCGGCGTTCGCGGGGCAGGCGACGCCCAGCGCGCTGAGTGCGACGCCGAGCGCCGCGGCGGCCAGGATCGCCGGCCGGATGGCTCTCATCCGGCCGCCATGCATGTTCCCCCATGTCTTCATGCCCGAAATGTGTCATATTCGGGCCGTAACCTCCGCGCATTTCCCCCAACGTGTCGGACGCAATCCGTAACTGAACGGTTGACGCATCGTCACCCAAACCGGATGTCCGGAAACGACCGCCGCAGGTCTGGAAGACTTGTGGCATGCGGTGGGCGGCGGGGGCGGCAGCGGTGCTGATCCTCGGTGCACCCGCCGCGGCTGGGGCGCACGCGCCGACACAGGTGTCCGGGGCGCCCACGGAGGTCTGCCGCATCGCCGACCCCGCCGTGACCGAGGTGTCCGGTCTCGCCGTCACCGCCACCGGCTATCTGGTGCAGAACGACAGCAACCCCGACCCGGCCAAGACCCGCGTGTTCACGCTCGACAAGTCGTGCAAGGTGACCGGCAGCGTGCAGTATCCGCGCACCGCCCGCGACCCCGAGGACCTCGCGGTGGACCGCAAGGGCACCGTGTGGGTGGCCGACATCGGCGACAACGGCCCCATGACCGGCGGCTCCGGCACCCGCCGCAGCACGATCGCGCTGTGGACCATGGCGGCCGGCTCGAATGAACTCAAGATCCACCGCCTGGTGTATCCCGACGGGGTGCCCCGTGACGCCGAGGCGCTGCTCATCGACGGGCAGGGCCGGCCGGTGATCGTCACCAAGGACCCCAACGGCGAGGTGTTCCGGCTGGACAAGCCGCTGCCGACGGACAACACCGACGGCGTCGCGCTCACGAAGGTCGGCGCGTTCGAGCCGCGGCGCACCGGCACGTCCAACCCGTGGGGCTTCCTCGGCATCGCCTGGGTCACCGGGGCGGCCGTGTCCGCCGACGGCACGCGGGCCGTGGTGCGCACCTATGCCGACGCCTACGAGTTCGAGGTCACCGGCGGCGACGTCGCCAAGGCGATCACGTCCGGGAAGCCGACGGTCACGCCGCTGCCGGACGAGCCGCAGGGCGAGGCGATCGCCTACACCGCCGACGCGACCGGGCTGCTGACCGTCTCCGATCAGGCCGGTCCGGTCGTCGTGCTGCGATACCCGAGCGGGTTGAAGACGGCGGCGCCCAGCAGTGCCGTACCCTCAACGACCTCGGCAATGGCGGCGCCGCCGAAGCCGCCCGTGCGCTCGTCGGCACGTGCCCCGCTGCTCCTCGCAGCGTTTACGGTGGTGGCGTTGATGCTGGTCGCGGCGGTGGCGAGACGCGCCAGGAGGCGATGAGCACCCACGGTGTCGACGCGGGAGCGCTCACATGACACGATTCACCGACAGCGGTGGTCGGGGGAGGGGTTCGCGGCGGTGGTGCGCATCGAGGTCGAGCGGGCCACGACCCGTGACATGCGTCGGCGCAACCGGTCCACGCTGCTGTCGGAGCTGTTCTTCCGGGGGCCGCTGAGCCGGCACGACCTCAGCCGGATCACCGGGCTGAGCGCCGCGACCGCCAGCAGCGTCACCGCGGAGCTGCTGCAGGAGGGCCTCATCATCGAGGCCGGGCAGATCGACTCCGACGGCGGCCGGCCCCGGGTGCTGCTGCGGGTCAATCCCGACTTCGGCCGCCTCGTCGGCGCCGATGTCGGCGAGACCGGCGTCAAGGTCGAGCTGTTCGACCTGTCGATGACCCGGCTGGCCACCGTCGACGAGCCGCTGCCGTCGTCCCGCCCCGACCCGGAGGCGGTCTCCGGGCAGCTGCTCGCCGGGATCCGTGAGGTGCTCGGCGGCACCGACGCGTCCGACGTGATCGGCATCGGCATCGGCGTCCCCGGCACCGTCGAGCAGTCCGACCCCGTCCGCGTGCACGCCCCGACCGTCGGCTGGCGGGGGATCTCCCTCGACGGCCTGCTGCGCGACGGGGGCCTGACCGCGCCGCTGTTCGTGGAGAACGGCGCCAAGTCCCTCGGCCAGGCCGAGATGTGGTTCGGCGCGGGCCGCGGCGCCGGCAATGCGGTGATCGTCCTGGTCGGCTCCGGCGTCGGTGCCGCCGTCATCACCAACGGCACCCTGTATCGCGGCGCCAGCAGCAGCGCCGGCGAGTGGGGCCACACCACGGTCGTCTACGGCGGCCGCCAGTGCCGGTGCGGCGCCCGCGGCTGCCTCGAGGCGTATGTCGGTGCCGAGGGGATCCTCGACCGCTACCTGCAGGTCGACCCCAAGTTCGTGCGCAGCGCCGACGAGCTCGCCGACGTCGCGGCGCTCATCGCGGCCGGCACCCCCGAGGCGGACGGCATCCTGGCCGAGACCGCCGGCATGCTCGGCGCCGGCATCGGCAACCTGGTCAACCTGTTCAACCCGGAGCGGGTCGTGCTCGGCGGCTGGGCCGGCCTCGCGCTCGGCGCCCGCCTGCTGCCGCAGATCCGGGCGGCCGCGTGCGAGCAGGCGCTGGAGCACCCGTGGGGCCAGGTGTCGATCGACCTGTGCGAGCTCGGCCCGGACGCGGTCGCCTTCGGCGCGGCCACGCTGCCGATGGCCGAGCTGCTGCGCCGTGCCTCCCGGCCGTAACGGCTCCTTAAGTTTGTCTATGGTCCCGGGGTTTCTTGTTGACTCGAAAAAAGGGGTGGGCATAGCGTGCGCTCTATCTGGAAGGGCAGTTGACAGATAGCCCTCTCCCTCCCGAAAGGCTCGCCCATGAGCAGCCCCCGCCTCCGCCGCTCCCTGCTCGCGACCGCCGCCGTCGCGGTGCTCGGCGCGGTCACCGCCGTCGCGATGAACACCGCCTCCGCCGCGACCACCGGCCCCGTCACCGGCATCGGCGGCAAGTGCGTCGACGTCGCCGGCGCCGCGACCGCCAACGGCACGAAGATCCAGCTCTACACCTGCAACGGGACCGCCGCCCAGCGCGTCACGTTCGGCGACGACGGCACGCTCCGGGTCCTGGGCAAGTGCCTGGACGTCGCCGCGGCCGGCACCGCCAACGGCACCAAGGTCCAGCTGTGGGACTGCAACGGCACCGTTGCCCAGCGGTGGACGTACAGCGCGGCGAAGGACCTCACCAACCCGAACGCCGGCAAGTGCCTCGACGCGACCGGCCAGAGCTCCGCCGACGGCACCCAGCTGCAGATCTGGGCCTGCGGCGGGACCGCCAACCAGAAGTGGACGCTCGGCGGCGGCACCACGCCCCCGACCTCCAACCCGCCGACGTCCAATCCCGCGATGGGTGCCGCGCCGTACGCCTACCTCGGCTGGGGCAACCTCCCCGACCCGCGCACCATCATGACCGCGACCGGCGTCAAGTGGTTCACGATGGCGTTCATCCTGTCCAACGGCGCCTGCGAGCCGCTGTGGGACGGATACCGGCCGCTCACCGGCGGGCAGGACCAGACCGTCATCAACAACATCCGCGGCGCCGGTGGCAACGTCGCCGTGTCCTTCGGTGGCGCGTCCGGGCCGTGGCTGGAGCAGACGTGCAGCAGCGCGGCGACGCTCGCGGCCGCGTACCAGAAGGTCATCAACGCCTACGGCCTCAAGGCGATCGACATCGACATCGAGGGCAGCGTCTACAACAACGCGACGCTGCAGCAGCGCACGATCGACGCGCTGAAGACCGTCAAGGCCAACAACCCGGGCGTCGCCGTGTACGTCACCTTCCCGAGCGACCGCAACGGTCCCGACGCCACGATGATCAACCGGGCCGCCGCCTCGGGGCTGACCGTCGACGCGTGGACCATCATGCCGTTCGACTTCGGCGCCGCCGGGCAGAACATGGGCGCCCTCACCGTCCAGGCCGCCGAGGGGCTGAAGAACACGATCAAGAACGGCTACGGCTACACCGACGACCAGGCCTACCGGCACGCCGGCATCTCCTCGATGAACGGCATCACCGACGTCGGCGAGACGGTCACCGTCGCGGACTTCCGCACCATGCTGGCCTACGCCCAGCAGCACCACCTCGCCCGGTTCACCTTCTGGTCGGCCAACCGGGACCGCCCGTGCAACGGCGGCGGCACCGGCGACGACACCTGCAGCGGCGTCTCCCAGAACGCGTGGGACTTCACCAGGATCATCGCCCAGTACCAGGGCTGAGCCCCGGCCAGCTGCACCACCCGGACGGGTGCCCCGGAACGCGGACGGCCGGGGCACCCCCGCGTGGCTGGTCGCCCGGGCCGATCAGGTCAGCGCCGCCACACCTCGAAGCGCTGGGAGTCCTGGTAGCCGGTGCCGGTCACGGCCTCGATGACGGCCCACACGAAGTCCTCGTCGGGGCCCCAGGACGGGATCTCCACGGTGGCCTCCACCGGCAGCGGGGTCCCGGTGTCCACGACGGGTTCGGCGTCGGCGTACACGAGCTCCCGCACCACCTCACCGTCGGCGAAGAGCGTGAACGCATAGGTGCTGGCGACGCTGGAGAAGATGACGGCCAGAGCGGTGCCGGGCGGGTCGCAGGCGGGGGCGAGCACCATGGACGGGTCCCAGACCTGCGTCCAGCCGCCGACCTCCGCCGCGAACAGCACCCCGTCCGCGAGCCCGCTGGTCGCCTCGTCCGCGCCCACCAGCTGAGCGGGGTCCAGGCGCGCGGCGGCCAGCAGCGCGACCGTTTCCGCCGTGGAGGACCCCTGGACGAACAGCGCCGACGTATTCCACCCCATGCGCAGAACCCTAGAGGAGCCAGTGGTCGAACGGGTGGCGGCCGGGGCGGAAGCCGTGTGCCTCGACCATCGCGGCGGCCGCGGCGAAGCCCGTGGCGACCAGGTCGGGGCGATGGGCGTCGCTGCCGAAGCAGATCGCGCGGCCGCCCTCCTCGCGCCACCAGCGCACGAACTCGGGTTCCGGGCCGCGGCGGGTGTTGACCTCGAACGCGCGCCCGGTGCCGGCGAGGGCGCGCAGCACGGCCCGGATCTCCTCCTCATATTCCGAGATCGTGAAGGTGGAACCCGCGGGCAGGTACCGGACCGGGTAGTCCAGGTGGGTCAGGGCCGAGAACGCGTCGCAGGACTCGATCATGCGGATCGCCTCGGCGAAGTACTCGCGCAGCACGGCGGGCACACCCTGCACCGCGAACTCGTCCTCGACCAGGCGGTGCCGGCCGGCCGCGGCCACGGAGTGCAGGGAGCCGATGACCCGCTCAAACGGGGCCGAGGACAGCAGCGCCGCGGCGCTGGCGGGGAACCAGTGCGGCTCGCCGAGCTCCACGCCGGTGATGATGCGCAGCGACGGGAAGCGGGCCCGGCACCGGTCGATCGCCTCCAGGTAGCCGGTGACGTCCAGGGGCGGCGGGGTGAGGTGCACCCCGTCGGTGATGTGCTCGCGCAGCCGCTCCGGCAGCGTGTCCGGGGTGACCTGCCAGGTGACGAAGTCGGTGTGCTCGGTGAACGCGATCGCCGGCAGCCCCAGCTCGACGGCCCGCGCGCACGAGCCCTCCATGTCCCCGGTGCCGGTGTCCCAGGAGAACTCGGTGTGCGTGTGCAGATCCGCGGGCAGCATCGGCTGATCGTGTCAGTCGATGCCGAGACCGTGCAGGAATGTCACGGCGCCGGTGACGTCCGCCACCACGGGCACGCCGGGCGTGACCGGGGGCCGGTCGATCATGAGAACCGGCACGCCGAGGAGACGGGCCGCGGCCAGTTTCGCGGCGGTCATGGCGCCCCCGCTGTCCTTCGTCACCAGGAGCTGGATGGTGTACGACCGCAGCAGCGCCGTCTCCCCCTCGACGGTGAATGGGCCACGGTCCAGCAGTGACTCCAGTCGCGGCGGGTGCGGCGGCGCAACCGGGTCGACGCTGCGCACGAGGAACCACCGGTCGGCCAGCCCGGCGAACGCGCCCAGCCCCTGCCGGCCCGTGGTGAGGAACACCCGCTCGAACGAGGACCCGGCGATGAAGGCCGCGGCGGCGTCCAGCGAGGACACCCGGTGCCACACGTCGCCGGGTCCGGCGGTCCAGCCGGGGCGGCGCAGGAGCAGCAGGGGTACCCCGGACTCCGCCGCGGAAGCGCTCATCCTCGCGGCGAACGGGTGGGTGGCGTCCACGACCACGTCGACCGCTTCCCGGCGGACATACTCGGCCAGGCCGGCGGGACCACCGAAGCCACCGACGCGGACCTCGCCGGGCGGCAGGGTGGGCGAGGCGACGCGGCCGGCGAGCGAGCTGATCACGCGCCACCCGGGCAGCGCCGCCGCGAGCTGTCGCGCCTCGCCGGTGCCGCCGAGGATGAGCACTGTGCGCACCAGGAGACGATGTCACGCCGGGACGTGCAGCTCGACGCGGCCCTTGCCGGCGGCCTCGGAGCGGTGCAGGTCGCCGGCGCGGGCTTTGGCGATCAGACCGGCGACGAACCACATCGCCGGTCTGATCGGCAGTTACGGGCCGCTGACCAGGTTTGTCACCTGGTGCCCGCTGTTGACCGCGGCGCCCGTGTTGTTGATGACATGCGAGATGGTGCCGGTGCCGCCGAGCGAGACGGTGACCATGTTGTGGAACTTCACGTTCGGGGTCACCGGGACCTCGAACGAGTGGCCCAGAACGACGCTCGGATTGGTGGAGAAGAAGCAGTAGCTGCCCAGGCCCCACGCTTCATGCGAAGTGACGCCGGCGCCGACCTTGTAGGCGGCCCAGCCCTGGGCGCCGCCGCCGGAGGTCCAGCTGGCCTGGTTGGGCACGTCGTAGGGGATCTCGTTCTGGTAGAAGTACGTGCGGCCGCCGTTGCCGTTCCAGATGGTCTGGTACTGCTGGTAGTGCTCGACGAACAGCCCGTACATGGTGACGTTGTTGCCGTTGACGACCAGGCCGTTGGCGGCGGTGTTGGTGTTCCAGCCGACGGTGCCGCCGTTGCCGTGGTCGGCGCGCCAGATCCACATGTGGTCGCCGATGACGTTGTTGCTGTTCACCCGCAGCGACACGGTCGCCTTGCCGGCGATGGAACCGCCGATGCGGAAGAACACGTCGTGCAGCGACGTCGGGTTCCCCGCGTGGTCCGCGGCGGACCCGGACGGGCCGACCTCCATGAGCACCTGCGAGTTGGTCGTGCCGGCGTCGAAGAGGATGCCGGCCACCTTCACGCCGTCCACGTCGGCGACCGTCATCGCGGTGACGCCGTTCTGCGGCACGATGGTGGCCAGGCCGAGACCCAGCACGACCGTGTCGGGCCGGGTGATCCGGATCGTGTCGCTGACGTTGTACACACCCGGGGTGAACAGCAGGTTCTGCCCGGCGGCGAGCGCGGCGTTGATGGTGGCCGCGGTGGCGCCGGCCTTCACGATGTAGAACTGGCTGATCGGCAGGCTCGACCCGGCGGTGGTGCCGCTGGACCAGCTGTTGCCGCTGGAGTTGGTGCGCAGCGACGGCACGAACACCTGGTAGGCGCCGGCGCCGTCGACGTACAGGAACGGCTTCTCCCGAACGACCGGCGTGCTGCCGACGGTGGTGTACGGCGGGGACGGGAAGCTGTTGGCGGGCGCGCCGCTGGTGCCGACGAACACCTGGTTCCAGTTGGAACCGGACCACGAACCGATCTGCGAGTTCCGGGTGATCCACTGCTGCTGGCTACCCGACTGGATCTGGCCGTCGATCTTGCTGTCGGAGATCCAGCCGCCGGACGACCAGCCGCCGTCGGACAGGGCGAGGTTGCCGCGCACGTGCATCCGCCGGTACGGCGCCGCCTGCGACACCGCCCACCGGTCCAGGCCACCGGTCGGGGTCACGGACAGGTTCTCCGCGGACCGCCAGAAGTTCTGCGTCGCGTTCTGCGAACCGTCCGGCCACCAGTCCGCCTCGGCGTGCACGGCACCGTTGATGACCACCGAGTCCGGGCTGAGGCCGAGACCCGCGACCTGGGTGAAGAACCCGACGTTGGCATTGACGTTGTACGTGCCGGGCTTGAACAACAACGCGAACCGGGCATTGCCGAACTGGTTCGTCACCTGCTGGTTGAACACCGTGTTCAGCCGGCTCTGGATCGTCGAGGCCGACATCGACGGGTCGAACACCGACACGTTCGGACCCAGATCAGGGTTGTTCGGGTTGTTCGGAGGCGTGCTGGTCGGCGGGTTCGTGGTGCCTCCAGGAAGGGTCCACTGCTGGTTGGCGCTGGCGAAACAGTCCCACAGCTGCAGCTTGGTGCCGTCGGCGGAGCTGGGACCGGTCGCGTCCAGGCACTTGCCGAGCGAGCGTAGCGTGCCGTCGCTCTGCTTCGACCACTGCTGGGCGCCGGAACCGTTGCAGTCCCAGATCTGGATCTTCGTGCCGTTCGCGGTGCTGGCGGCGGCGACGTCGAGGCACTTGCCGAGCGCGCGGATCGTGCCGTCGTCGCCGACGGTCCACTGCTGCGCGCCGGTGCCGTTGCAGGTGTAGAGCTGGACCTGGGTGCCGTTGGCGCTGCTCGCGGCGGCGACGTCGACGCACTTGCCGCCGTAGCCGGTGATCTGGCCGGTGGCGGCGGCCGAGGCGGTGGTCATGGCGACCACGGTGGTGCCGGTGACGGCGAGGAGGATGGCGCCGAGCGTGAGCCCGAGCCGGCGTTTGGACATGGGGGTCCCTTCTGGGCGGGGCGCCCGCGGGAGGACCCGTGTCGGGGGTGGGTCCGGGGCGGGCGGGAGCCGTCCTCCGCCGCGTCGGTGGGTGACGACGGAGGAACGGATCTGTGAAGTTGCCTTACAGATCCATCGGAGGCTATTCCCGCCCCGGTACGCAAGTCAATATGCGACCCGAATTAAGGTACTGAGCTGGGGATTTAAGACTTCGCGAGGATTTCGCCCGCGCCGCCGGCGGTCTCCTGGACGGCGGCCAGGTAGGCCTTCATGTCGGTGTTCTCCAGGCCGGTGCCGGCGACCACGACCGTGTTACCGACGATCAGCGTCGGGTACATCTTGGCCTGGTCCTCCGCGTACGCCTTCGCCGCGTTCGCGGCCTTGAACTCCACGAAGATGGCCTGCTGCCCGCGGGACGGCATGAAGTCGCCCTTCTTCTTGTAGCAGTCGAACTGCTTGAAGTTCGCCACGGCGCTGCGGTACTTGCTGGGCACGCCGGTCGAGTTGCTGTCCCACTTGCCGACCGGGCACAGCTCGTCCTTCGTGAACAGGTCACCGGTCAGCTGGGCGACCTTCTCGTACTGCAGGCCCTTCCCTGCGGCGGGGCTGCCCTTCGCGGATGGCTTGGCGCTTTCCGCAGGGGCTGCGCTGGCGGCGGGCGTAGCGGCGGCGGCCGGCTCGGCCTTCTTGTCGTCACCCCCACAGGCGGCGGTCAGCAGGAGGGTGGCACCGGCAACGGCGGAGGCGATCAGCAGACGCTTCATGGGGATTCGTTTCCTTCATATGTGGTGATGCGACAGGGGATTCGGTGGGACGCCAAGAACGTATTCGGGCCACCGCGCCGTTGAATCCCGGATGTATGCCACCCGACAACCAACGTGGCCCAGCTCACGGAAGATGGGGAGCATGGAACAACCGGACTGGCACGGCCCGCTCACCGAGGCGTACGAGCAGGCCACCCGCTTTCTGACCGGCCTGCCGTCCCGACCGGTCGGCAGCCGCGCGTCGCTCTCTGACCTGCGGGCGACGCTCGGCGGCCCGCTGCCCGCCACGGGTGCCGACGCGCGGGAGGTGATCGCCCAGTTGGCCGCGGCCGCCGACCCCGGCATTGTCGCCTCGCCGAGCGGCCGGTTCTTCGGGTTCGTCATCGGCGGCGCGATGCCGGCGGCCCTGGCGGCGGACTGGCTGACCGCGACCTGGGACCAGAACGCCGGCCTGTACGCCGCCGGCCCCGCCGCCGCAGTCGTCGAGGACATCGCCGGCGGGTGGCTGCGGGACCTGTTCGGGCTGCCCGCGCACGCGTCGGTCGGCTTCGTCACCGGCGCGCAGATGAGCCACGTGACGGCCCTGGCGGCGGCCCGGCACGAGGTGCTGCGCCGGGTCGGCTGGGACGTGGAGACCGGCGGCCTGCACGGCGCGCCACGGATCGCCGTGCTCGCCGGCGCGGACCGGCACTCGACCATCGACCGCGCGCTGCGCTTCCTCGGCATCGGCACGGCGGCCCTCGTGCCGGTCAAGGTCGACGCCGAAGGCCGCCTCATGCCCGACGCGCTGCGCGAGGCCCTCGACGCCTTGGACGGCCCCGCCATCGTCTGCGCCCAACTGGGCAACGTGAACACCGGCGCCTTCGACCCGATCGGCGAGATCTGCGACGCCGCCCACGCCGCCGGCGCCTGGGTGCACGTCGACGGCGCGTTCGGCCTGTGGGCGGCGGCCAGCACCCGGCTGCGCCACCTGGTGATGGGCGTCGAACGCGCCGACTCGTGGACGACGGATGCCCACAAGTGGCTCAACGTCCCGTACGACTCCGGCCTCGTCTTCTGCGCCCACCCCGCCGCCCACCGCGCGGCGATGGGCGTCCGCGCCGCCTATCTGGTCCACGCCGGCGGCGACGAGCGCGACGCCCTGGACTACAACCCCGAGTTCTCCCGCCGTGCCAGAGGTTTCCCCGTGTACGCAGCGCTGCGCGCCCTCGGCCGCGACGGCGTTTCGGCATTGATCGACCGTTGCTGCGCCCTCGCCACCCGCTTCGCGCACCGGATGTCCGGCCACGTGCTCAACGACGTCGTGCTCAACCAGGTCCTGCTCAACCTCGGCCCCGACACGGCCGACATCGTGCGCCGCGTTCAGGCCGAGGGCACCTGCTGGGTCAGCGGCACCACCTGGCGCGGCAACCCGGCCATGCGCTTCTCCGTCAGCAACTTCACCACCGACGAGTCCGACATCGACCGGGCCGCCGACACGATCCTGCGCCTCGCCACCTGACCCCGGCGCGTTCCTGTGCGTCACGGCCTTGACCACGGCGGGTCACGGCGCTGGACGCGGTTGTGCGCGGCCTCGAGAATGGAGGCAGCGCCTACCGGGGGGGAGGCGGCACGTGCCACGGCCGTACTTTTCGTTGGAAGCACCGGGTTCCGGGTCGATCGCGGATCCCGGTTCGATCGATTGGGACGCCCGGTTCGCGGCGTCGAGGGCCGAAGCCGCGCGCCGGCGCGAGGAGAAACTGCGGACCAGGGCCGAGTTCGCCGAGGCCCGCAGGCACGGCTTGGCGGCCCGGCACGCGGCGAAACTGGCCAGGCTGCACGCGACCAGGCCACCGTCGGACGCCAGCCTTCCGACACCCGCACCGACGGCCAGGGCGGTCGCGGGCTCACACAGCCCAGCGCCCGCGCGCTTGGGGGCTGTAGCGTCCGCGCCTGCGTCGTCTGCGCCCGCGTCGTCTGTGCCTGCGCGTTTGGGGGCTGCGGCGTCCGCGCCCGCGTCGTCTGTGCCTGCACGCTCGGGGGCTGTGGGGTCTGCGTCTGCGCCGGCGTCTGCTTGCCCTGCGTCGGCGTCTGCCCAGCCCCGGTCTGCACCGGTCCGTTCC
>NZ_JBHSIU010000131.1:422794-424030 GCF_042653625.1 Dactylosporangium cerinum
TGTGCCTGCACGCTCGGGGGCTGTGGGGTCTGCGTCTGCGCCGGCGTCTGCTTGCCCTGCGTCGGCGTCTGCCCAGCCCCGGTCTGCACCGGTCCGTTCCGCGCCTGCCCGTCCGACACCGGCGCCTGCGACTGCTCGTTCCGCACCCGCATCTGTTCCTCCGGAATCAGCCCGTCCCGCAACCATTCCGGCGGCGGTCCTCCCAACCCCGGTGTCCCCGCCTGCGCAGGTCCGTGACACCTGCGCACCGGCCCGCCTCGCGCCGGCGCCCGTGTGTCCGGCTCCCGTGCCTGTGCCGGGACAGGCGGCAGCTCGACCTGCGACCGTGTCTTCGTCCCCGCCGGATCGAGACGCGTGCGCACCAGTGCGCCATGCATCCGCTTGCTGCCCCGTGCGGACGACGGTCCGTTCCAGGTCAGCGGTGACTTGTGCCGTCTCGGTGCGCCCTCGTGCGGGGCGCCGAAGTCCTCGCGGACGTGCTCCGCCTGAGACCCGTTGAGCTGCAACCAGCACAGTCCACGGCCGCCTGGCGACCCGAGCGCCGGACATCACCGTCAGAAACGAAGGGGGTTTGCCGGCACGGCAGCGACGACGCGTTCGAATCACTGTCCACTCGCGGTCCACCGCCGCAACGGGCGGCCATACGGCATGCCCAGACGGCGTTGCCCGGTCGGCCCGAGCCGCGGCGACGCGTCAGCGGACCTGGTGGCCCGCCTCGTGCAGTGAGGTCCCCACCTCGGCCCTTCGGCTGCGTGCTCCAAGTGCGGTCAGGCCGTGACGGCGTGTGGTTCGGCGGTGTGCCCGGGTGTGGTGCTCGTGTTCGCCGTCGCGATGCACGACCGGCCGGGGGCCGCCACCTTGAGGATCACGAACAAGCCGCCGCACTGCTGCGTGGACCGCCGCATCCCGCATCTGGGCGAAGCGTTGCAGCGCACGGGGGCGCCCGGCCCGCTGCCGCTCCTACGTGGCTTCGCTCCTGCGTGCTGCCGCTCCTGAGTGGCGTTGCTCCTGCGTGCCTCCGCTCTAGCGTGCTTCCGCTCCTGTGTGCGTTCCGGCGAGCATCTGCGCTGGACGTGGTCATGGCCGGGTTCCCGCGCGGCACGTTCACGGTGCGGTGGTGCGCGATGTGCCGGCCCGCGGTCCTCGCGCCGGCGCCGGCCTGGTCGCTGTTCGCGCAGCGTGGTGTCCGGCATGGGCGGTCCACGGTGTAGGTGTTCCGCGTATTCCTGCACTGGC
>NZ_JBHSIU010000132.1:0-5261 GCF_042653625.1 Dactylosporangium cerinum
GGAGTTGGGTCCGGGTGCGGCGTTGACCGCGATGGTCCAGGACAACCTGCCCGAGACAGCGGCGGGGCAGCGGTCGGTGTGTGTGGCTGGGTTGCGTCGTGAAGGTGCTGAGGTTGAGTCGTTGCTGCTGGCGGTGGCTCAGGCGTTCACCGCTGGGGTGGGGGTGCGGTGGCCGGCAGTGTTCGCCGGCGTTCCCGCTACCCGGGTCGACCTGCCGACGTATGCGTTCCAGCGGGAGCGGTTCTGGTTGCAGCCGGCGATGTCGTCTGTCGGCGATGTTACGGCGGCGGGTCTTGGGGCTGCTGGGCATCCGTTGTTGGGTGCGGTGACGGCGTTGGCTGAGGGTGAGGGGGTGTTGTGGACCGGCAGGCTGTCGGTGCGTACGCATCCGTGGCTGGCTGATCATGTGGTGGCTGGTGCGGTGTTGTTCCCTGGGACCGGGTTTGTGGAGTTGGCGGTGTGTGCGGGGCAGGAAGCCGGGTGCGGTGCGCTGGAGGAGTTGACGTTGCAGGCGCCGTTGGTCCTGCCGCCGGACGGTGCGGTGCAGGTGCAGGTGTGGGTCGGTGGACCGCAGGAGGAGTCGGGTCGGCGGCCGGTCAACATCTACTCCCGCCCCGACACCGGTGAGAACGACGGCGATGGTTGGGTGCGTCACGCCACCGGTGTGGTGTCCCCGGTGGTGTCGGCGCCCGCGTTTGATCTGACCGTGTGGCCCCCGCACGGTGCGGTGGCGGTGGACGTCGACGGTTTGTATGAGCGGTTGGCGGAGATTGGGTTCGGCTACGGGCCGACGTTCCAGGGCCTGCAGGCCGTGTGGCGCCGCGATGCCGAAGTCTTCGCCGAGATCGCCCTGCCCGAGCCGGCTGCGCAGGACGCCGGCCTGTTCGGGATGCACCCGGCCCTGTTGGACGCGGCGCTGCACCCGGCCCTGCTTGATGCTGGTCTACCCCATGGCGATGACGGGTTGCGGTTGCCGTTCGCGTGGTCGGGGGTCTCGGTGTTCGCTGCCGGCGCCGCGGTGTTGCGGGTGCGGTTGACCCCGGTAGGTGATGACGGGCTCTCGCTGGACGTGGCTGACGGGGCCGGGGTGCCGGTGGCGGTGGTGGAGTCGCTGGTGGCCCGCCGGGTCACCACTGAGCAGCTCGCCACCGCAGCTGGTGGTGGGGCGTTGGCGGATCGCCTGTTCCAGGTCGATTGGGTGACGTCGACCGGTGTCGGGTCGGTGCCGGCGTCGGCGCGGTGGGCGGTGCTCGGCTCGGATGGGTCGGGGTTGGTCGGGGCGTTGCAGTCCGTCGGGGCGGGGGTGCAGCAGTATCCGGATCTGGCCGGGTTGCGGCAGGCGGTCGCTGGTGGCGTGCCGGTGCCGGATCTGGTGCTGGCCGCGGACATCCCGGTGCGTGCTGATGGTGAGGTCGGCGAGCGGGTGCGGGCGGTGACGGGTTGGGTGTTGGAGCTGGTGCAGTCGTGGCTGGCCGATGACCAGCTCGGCACGGCCCGGCTGGTGGTCCTGACCCGCAACGCGGTCGGCGTCGATACCGGTGCTGGTGTCGATGTGGTGCAGGCGCCGGTGTGGGGGTTGGTGCGCGCGGCGCAGTCGGAGAACCCGGACCGGATCGTGTTGGTGGATGTGGATGCCCGTCCGGCGTCGCCGCGGGTGTTGCCGGCGGTGTTGGGTGGGGATGAGCCGCAGCTGGCGATCCGTGATGGGAGTGCGTTCGTTCCCCGGTTGGTGCGGACGGCTGCCGACGCCATGTCGGTTCCTGTGGCTGCGTGGCGGCTGGATGTCTCCAAGCGGGGGGTGCTGGAGAACGTCGGGCTGGTGCCGCATTCGCCGGCTGATGAGCCTGTTGAGGCTGGTCAGGTTCGGATTGCGGTGCAGGCGTCAGGGGTCAATTTCCGTGATGTTCTGAACGCGTTGGATCTGTATCCGGACGGTCCGGGACCACTGGGTTTGGAGGGTGCGGGGACGGTCGTCGACGTCGGTGCCGGGGTGACCGATGTTGTGGTCGGTGATCGGGTGATGGGGCTGTTCGTGCAGGGCCTGCACTCGGTGGTGACCACGGATCATCGGCTGGTCGTGAAGATTCCTGCTGGGTGGTCGTTCACGACAGCGGCGTCCGTGCCGGTGGTGTTCTTGACGGCGTACTACGCGCTCATCGACCTGGCTGGGTTGCGGGCCGGTGAGTCGGTGCTGATCCATGCTGCCAGCGGCGGTGTGGGGATGGCAGCGGTGCAGTTGGCGGAGCATCTCGGCGCTGAGATCTTCGGGACTGCCAGTGCGGGCAAGACCGAAACACTGCGAGCACTGGGACTCGACGGTGACCATGTCGCATCGTCACGGACGCTGGACTTCGAACAGCAGTTCCTGACGGCCACGCAGGGCCGGGGTTTCGACGTCGTGCTGAACTCCCTGGCCCGGGAGTTCGTTGACGCCTCGCTGCGGACCTTGCCGGCGGGCGGTCGGTTCATCGAGATCGGCAAGACCGATATCCGGGACGCGGAACAGATCGGCGCGGCGCATCCCGGGGTCCGGTACCGGGCGTTCGACCTGTTCGAGGCGGGGCCGGACCGGATCCGGCAGATGCTGACCGAGCTCGTCAAGCTGTTCGAGACCGGAGCGCTGCGGCCGCTGCCGGTGTCGGCGTGGGACGTGCGCGATGCTTACCAGGCGTACCGGTACATGAGCAACGCCCGGCACGTCGGCAAGATCGTGCTGAGCGTGCCGCGGGGTATCGACGTGCAGGGCACGGTGCTGGTGACCGGCGGGACCGGGGGTATCGGGGCGTTGGTGGCCCGGCATCTGGTGGCCCGGCATGGGGTGCGGCATCTGGTGTTGACCAGCCGTCGGGGAAGTGATGCCCCGGGCGCGGTGCAGTTGCAGCAGGAGCTGTCCGGGTTGGGCGCGCAGGTGCAGGTCGTGGCGTGTGACGTCGCTGACCGGGATGCGGTCGCGGCGTTGCTGGCTGGCGTGGCGGTGGATCGGCCGTTGACGGCGGTGGTCCACGCGGCTGGGGTGTTGGACGACGGGGTGGTCTCGGCGCTGACCCCGCAGCGGATTGACGTGGTGTTGCGTCCGAAGGCTGACGGGTCGTGGCATCTACATGAGTTGACCCGGGACATGGATCTGTCGGCGTTTGTGTTGTTCTCTTCGGTGGCGGGGACGCTGGGGTCTGCTGGTCAGGGGAACTACGCCGCGGCGAATGCGTTCCTGGACGGGTTGGCGCACGCCCGTCGGGCGGCGGGTCTGCCTGGGGTGTCGTTGGCGTGGGGGTTGTGGGAACAGGCCAGTGGGATGACTGGTCATCTCAGCGAGGCGGATCTGGCGCGGATGAGCCGTTCGGGTGTGACGGCGTTGACCGCGCAGCAGGGCCTGGAACTGTTCGACACCGCCGTGCAGGCCGGGCTGTCCGCACCGGCGAACCTCGTCCCAGCCCTGCTGGACGCCAAAGCGCTACGGTCGACCGGGACCGGTCCGGTTCCGGGGTTGTTGCGGGCCTTGGTGCGGCGGACGACCCGCCGCCAGCTGGCTACCGTTTCCGGGGGTGAGTCGGTGTTGTCCCGGCGGCTGTCCGGGGTCACGGCGACAGAGCGGCAGGCGGTGGTCCTGGACGTGCTCCGGGGCGAGATCGCCGCGGTGCTGGGCCACGCCGGCCCCACCGCGGTGGACCCGGAGCGGGCGTTCACCGAGGCCGGGTTCGACTCGCTGACCGCGGTGGAGCTCCGCAACCGGCTGGGGACTGTGACTGGGTTGCGGTTGCCGACGACGTTGGTGTTCGACCACCCGAACCCCACCGCGCTGGCCGCCTACCTGACACAGCAGATCGCTGGGACGGCTGAGGCGAAGAGTATCGCGACGGCGCCGGTGTCGGTGTCGATGGATGAGCCGATCGCGATCGTGGGGATGGCGTGCCGGTTGCCGGGAGGTGTGCGGTCTCCGGAGGGGTTGTGGGATCTGGTCGCGTCGGGTGGTGACGGGATTTCGGAGTGGCCGGTTGACCGGGGCTGGGATATGGAGAGGCTGTTCGACCCGGATCCGGATCGGTCGGGAACCAGTTATGTGCGGGACGGCGGGTTCCTGTACGACGCTGCGGACTTCGATGCGGGGTTCTTCCGGATCAGCCCGCGTGAAGCGTTGGCGATGGATCCGCAGCAGCGCCTGCTGTTGGAGATGGCGTGGGAGGCGTTTGAACGGGCGGGCATCGACCCTGGCTCGCTGAGGGGCACGGACACCGGGGTGTTCGCCGGCACCAACTATCAGGGCTACGCCGAGCAGCGATTGGACCAGGGACAGAGCCTCGAGGGGCACTGGCTCACCGGCACCGCCGGGAGCGTGGCATCGGGTCGTTTGGCGTACACGTTCGGTTTGGAGGGGCCGGCGGTCACGGTGGACACGGCGTGTTCGTCGTCGTTGGTGGCGTTGCATCTGGCGTGTCAGTCGCTGCGGCAGGGCGAGAGCTCACTCGCGCTGGCCGGCGGCGTCACCGTAATGGCGACACCAGTCATGTTCATTGAGTTCAGCCGGCAGCGGGGGCTGGCTGTCAACGGGCGTTGCAAGGCCTTCGCCGGGGCCGCGGATGGCACGGGGTGGAGCGAGGGCGCCGGGCTGTTGCTGTTGGAGCGGCTGTCCGACGCGCAGCGGTTGGGGCATCCGGTGCTCGCGGTGGTGCGCGGCAGTGCGGTGAACCAGGACGGTGCGAGCAATGGCTTGACCGCACCGAACGGCCCCTCGCAGCAGCGGGTGATCCGGCAGGCATTGGCGAACGCGCGCCTGTCGCCTGGTGAGGTGGATGCCGTTGAAGCGCACGGCACCGGGACGGTGTTGGGTGATCCGATCGAGGCGCAGGCGCTGCTCGCGGTCTATGGGCAGGAGCGCGACGATCGGGAGCCGTTGTATCTGGGGTCTCTGAAGTCGAACATCGGTCATACCCAGTCTGCGGCCGGGGTGGCCGGTGTGATCAAGATGGTGCTGGCGATGCGGGCTGGGGTGTTGCCTGCGACGTTGCACGTGGATGAGCCGACGCCGCATGTTGATTGGTCGTCCGGTGCGGTGCAGTTGTTGACGGAGGCCCGGTCGTGGCCGGAGTCCGGGGGGCCGCGTCGGGCCGGGGTGTCGTCGTTCGGGATCAGTGGCACCAACGCGCACGTGATCCTGGAGCAGGCCCCCACGGCAGAAGAACCGAACCCTTCATCGCTGTCGGGTGAGTCGTTGCCGGTGTTGGCGGGGTCGTTGCCGGTGGTGCCGTGGGTGTTGTCGGGTCGTA
>NZ_JBHSIU010000133.1:0-10153 GCF_042653625.1 Dactylosporangium cerinum
AAGCACAGGTCCGCCATCAACTGCGCAACCGCGGCTGCCCGAAACGGGCAGGCCAGCACGGCCGGCCGTACACCACCGCAGCGGACACGACCACACGGCCCGGGCGGGCCGGTCGCGGCCGATCGGCGGCCGTCGAGGGTCGCGGCGACCGTCGACGAGACGGTTTTCCGCCAAACGCAACAGGCTCACTGACCCCGGAGATCATTCCGGCTTGTCGCGACCCACCCGCCGGACACGATCTTTCACAGATCGGAGTTGCGGACCGGGCATCGCGGCCGGGCAGGTTGAACACCGAACCGAGGGAGCCGGCTCCTTCAAGCGGCCGAAGTGGTCTGCTTCAGCGAGCGGGCGCGCCACCACTTCACGATCATGACTACGGGGACAGGGGACCCGGCGGACACGACCTCCGGCCCCGGTCTGCGCACGAACTCGTCGGTGCTCCCCACGCAGGTGGTGGCGGGCGCCGGCCGGCGGCACCCAGGTCTACTCCGTGCTGGTCAATGCCGCAGCAGGTGGCAACGCGACAGAAGGCGGCACCACGGACAGCCCGCCCGCGGGGGAGTGGGCAACCGGCGGCGAGGTCGCCGTGGTCGTGCCGATCGCCGCCGGGGCAGACGAGCTTGCGGTGGCCGCAGCAGCCGTGGCCGCGGAAGCGGCGGTCGCGGAAGCCGTGGCCGGGGGCAGCGTGGGAGTGGACGCCGCTGGGGTTGGGTCGAGGGGGGTGCTGCCGCGGCGGAGGACGAGCAGGACGGCGGTGATCAGGAGGCCGACGGCGCCGACCGCGGCGAAGCCCCAGCCCGGCGAGCCGCGGTCGATGGCCCAGCCGGCGAGGGGGGACCCGATCGCCAGGCCGACCGTCAGGGACGAGCCGTGCCAGCCCATGGCCTCGCCGCGGGCCGAGGACGGGACCAGGCGGCTCACGAGGTCGGCGCTGGCGCTGAGGGTGGGGGCGCAGAGGGCGCCGGCCGGCAGGAGTGCGATGAACAGCAGCCACCATCGGTCGCCGACGACGCCGATCGGGAGGGTGAAGAGGCTGAGGCCGCCGATCAGGGCGACGAGGGGCACGGCGCGGGTCAGGGCGCCATACACGAAGCCGCCGATCAGCGAATAGACGCCCCACGCGGCGAGCACGCCGCCGACCAGCTGGACCTTGCCGGCCTCGCGGAGCATCGCGATGATGCCGAGGTCGGTGCCGGCGAGGACCATCGTGGTGGCGGCCGCGGCGGCGCAGACGGCGACGAAGCGCGGGGTGAGCCAGTCGCGGCGGCGGACCGGGGTGGCGTCGTCCGCGGGCGCGGTGAGGTCTGCGGGGGCGTGGATCGGCGGGTTGGTCAGGAACAGGGCGATGCCGGCGAGCACGAGGCAGCCGCCGATCGTCCACATGGTGACCTGGCCGGACAGGGTGCTCATCAGCAGGACCGCGACGGGCGGCCCGGCCATGAACGACAGCTCGACCGACATCGAGTCCAGCGCGTAGGCCTGGCGGCGCTGCTCGGTGGGGACCAGGGCGGCGAGCGACTGCCGCACCACGGAGAACACCGGCAGCGAGAACACGCCGGCGACGAAGGCGCCGACGAGCAGCGCCGGATAGGACAGGGTCGGCGCCACGGCCCAGAACAGCGCCTCGCAGGCAGTCGTGACGATCAGCATGGGGCGCAGCCCCTTACGATCGACCAGGCGGCCGTTGAGCGGGCCGCCGACGGCGGTGCCGACGGTCAGCGCGGCACCGACCAGACCGGCGGCGCCCCAGCCGCGGTGGAGGTCCTGCGCGACGTGCAGCGTCATCGTGACCCCGATGGCGGTGATCGGGATGCGGGCCAGCAGCGCCAGGACCATGAGCGACCGCACGCCGGGGAGAGCGAGGACGTGACGGTAGGGGTCGAGGCGCATGGGGCAATCATGTCGTGGGGGTACGACAAAAAACGAGCGAGTAACGCGTAACGCAGCACACGTCACGGGGAACCCGAGTTACGACCGGACAGTCCAACCGAGATGGAGACGAAGATGCAGCCGAGGACCCCGATCGCCCTCGCCGCCCTGCTCACGCTGGCCCTGACGGGCTGCGCGGACGGCACGACGGACACCGCGGCCGACGCCAGCGGGACCCCGTCGAGCAGCGCCACCGCGCCGACCGCGCCCAGCAGCCCGGTGGCCAGCACGAGCGCCGCCCCGAACGTCGGTGACACGTTGCTGGTCTTCACCCGCACCGGCGGCCTGGCGGGCACGAACGACCGCCTGGTCGTGCGTCCGGACGGTGGGTGGACGCTGACGACCAAGAGCGGTTCGAAGGAGGGCAAGCTCACCGCCGCGGAGCTCGCCGCCCTCAAGAGCACCCTGGACCAGGTCGGGTTCTCGAAGCTGCCGAAGGTCAACGACAACAGCAACGTCGCGGACGGCTACACCTACAGCGTCAGCTACGGCGGCGACCAGGTCGTGGCGAAGGACGGCGCGGTGCCGGCCGCCCTCCAGCCGGTGATCAATACGTTGAACAGCCTGCTAAGCCGCTAGCAGCTCATCGATGCGGGCGAGCTCGTCGGCGGACAGCGCGGGTGCGGACAGTGCACCGAGGTTCTGCTCCAGCTGCGCCACCGAGCTCGCCCCGATGATCAGCGAGGTGACCCGCGGGTCGCGCAGCGCCCACGCCAGGGCGAGCTGCGCAAGGCTCTGCCCCCGCTCGCGGGCCACCTCGTTCAGCGCCCCGATCGTCTTGAGGCGCGAGTCCGACAAGTCGCTTTCGTTCAGGAACCGGCTGGTCCGCACCCGTGAATCGTCCGGGATGCCGGAAAGGTACCGATCCGTCAGCAGTCCCTGCGCGAGCGGCGAGAACGGGATGCACCCGGCGCCCTCGGCGGCGAGCACGTCCAGGAGCGATTCCTCGATCCAGCGGTCGAACATGGAGTACCGCGGCTGGTGGATCAGCAGCGGCGTGCCCAGCGACCGCAGGATCGCCGCCGCCTCGGCGGTCTGCGAAGGCGAGTAGTTGGAGATCCCCACGTAGAGCGCCTTGCCGGCCCGCACGGCCCGGTCCAGCGCGCCCATCGTCTCCTCGAGCGGGGTGTCCGGGTCGGGGCGGTGGGAGTAGAAGATGTCGACGTACTCGAGGCCCATCCGCTGCAGCGACTGGTCCAGCGACGCCGTCAGGTACTTGCGGGAGCCCCACTCGCCGTATGGGCCGTCCCACATTTCGTAACCGGCCTTCGTGGAGATGACCAGCTCGTCCCGGTAGGGGCGGAGGTCCTCGGCGAGGATCCGGCCGAAGTTGAGCTCCGCGGAGCCCGGCGGGGGCCCGTAGTTGTTGGCCAGGTCGAAGTGCGTGACACCGAGGTCGAAGGCGCGACGCACGATCGCCTGCTGGGTCTCGTACGCGCGGGCGTGCCCGAAGTTGTGCCACAGGCCGAGCGAGATCGCCGGCAGTTTCAGCCCGCTGCGCCCGCTGCGCCGGTATTGCATGTCCTGGTATCGGCTCGAAGCCGCCTCATACGCCACGAACAGGATCTTAAGCTGGGCTGATGCAGGACGAGGAAGCACCGGTCGCCCGGGTCCTGGTGGCCGAGGATGATTCCGACATCCGCGACCTGTTCACCATGATCCTGGAGTCCGCAGGTGCTGCCGTCGTCGCCGTGAACAGCGGTGGAGCGGCGCTGGAAGCCCTCAGGAGCCAGCAGTTCGACCTGCTGGTCACCGACATGTGGATGCCCCAGGTGTCGGGCCTGGACCTGTGCAAGGCGGTGCGGGCCGACCCGGCGACGGCGGGGTTGCCGATTCTCATGCTCAGCGCGTACGGGCGGATGGGTGGCCCGGCGGAGGCGATGATGGCCGGCGCGACGGAGTACCACACGAAACCGATCCGGCCGGGCGTCCTGGTGGGCAAGGCCGACGCCCTGCTCGGCGGCCGGCTGACCGCGCCGTCCCGTGACGCGAGACGCGCCACCGGCTGACCGCGCCGTCCGGTGACGCGAGACGCGCCACCGGACGGACAACGAACTAGCGGTGCTCCCACCAGGTCCTGGTGGTCACGGCCGCGTAGGCGTCGACGATGCCGAAGCCGTAGAAGCCGTTGAACTGCGTGCCACCCTCGCAGAGCGCGTTGAACTCCTCGGGGCGACCCTCCTGCGTGTAGGTCTGCAGCGCGGGCGTCGGGCAGGCGTGCTCGGCGGCCGTGCTGTACAGGATGTATTCGACCTTCCAGGGCTCGAGGCCGAAGCCCTTGCCCTGCTTGTTGCCGTGCGCGCTCACGATGAGCGCCGCGACGCCGGCCGCGTGCGGCGACGCCATCGAGGTGCCCTGCAGCCAGGTGTAGTAGCCACACTTACCGGCCGCGTTGCACTCCTTGTACACCAGGCCCTCGGCCTCCGGCAGGACGTTGCCGTCCGCGTCGACCGTGCCCTCCTCCTGCAGCACCTTCTTCGGGTACGTGGAGAGGATCATGTTTTCGTTGGTGCGGTAGGTGTCCGTGCCGAAGCCGTCACGGAACCAGCCGCCCGGTGCGGAGACGCCGATGCGCTCCAGACCGTAGTCCGAGAAGTCCGACTTCTTCAGCGACGGGCCGAGCGAGGAGACACCGATGACGAACGGTCCCTCGACGGGCAGGTCCCAGCAGGAGCTGTTGTCGATGGGCCGGTCGTACGCGGCGTCCGCCGGGTAGTCCGGGCTGGAGATGTCGGTGCGGGGCTTGCCCTTGTCCTCGTGGTTGTTGCCGAGCGCACCGACCAGCGTGACGCCCTTGAAGTGGGCGTACGTCAGCGCCCGGAACATGCCCCGGATGATGGTGCGCTGCTCGGCCTGCGCGGCCGCGGAGTCGGCCGGGTTGGCGGTGCAGTTGAACAGCCACGGGTCGACGTAGAACGACATGTTGACCACGTCGATGCCCGTCTGCCCCGCGTGGACGAGGGCGTTGACGACCGGCTCGAGGAAGAAGTACCCCGAGTCCTGGCCGCCCTTGAGCTCGACCAGCGACACGTTCGGCGCGACACCGGAGATGCCGAAGCCGTTCGCCGCCGCGCCGATCGTGCCGGCGACGTGCGTGCCGTGGCCGCCGTCGTCGGTGCCGACCGGGTCGAGGCAGCTGGCGACCTCACACGGGCCGTCAATGTCGATCTTGTCCGGCGCGAAGTTCTTCGACAGCGCCCAGTTGAAGTTGGGGGCGATGTCGGGCTGCGACGCGTCGACGCCGGTGTCCAGGATGCCGACGGTGACGCGCTGGTCACCGGCGTTGACCTTGCGGGCCTTGTCCGACCGGACCGTGGTGAGGCCCCACAGCTTGTCGTCCAAGGGGTCCATGCCGGCGGTGGCGGGCTTCTTGCCGCCGGGCTTCTTCGCGGCCGCTGCCGCGGCCTGTGCTTCCTTCTCGACCTTGGCCGGCTGCTCCTTCTTGGGAGCCTTGCCGATCGCGGTCCGGTGCGCGGCACCGACGAGCTTCGAGGAGGCTGCCGCCTTCTCGACGAATCCGCTCTGCGGGGCCAGGACCGTGAACATCCCGACCGTGTCGTTGGTCGCGACGACTTTGCCGCCGGCCTTGGCGATCGCCGCGGCCGCGTCGGTGGTGGAGACGTTGTCCGCGGCCACCACGGTGTACTCCGTGTTGGCGACGGCCTCGGCGCTTGCCGGGGCCGACAGGCCGGCCGCGGTCACGGTCAACGCCGCGGTGATGACCGCAGCGCCCGTGAACCTCTTGTTGAATCCCACATGTCCTCCCGGTTCGAGGGGATGGGGATATGAGATCGAAAAACATTCGCCTGCGGAAGGCATTCACCCAAATATTTTCAAATACCCCGGGCGATTCGCTCCACAGTTTCCTTTGCGTCCGCAAGACCGGCGCCGGTCGCCTGACGGTAGAGCCTGATCGCGGTGATCAGGTCCTGGCGCCGCAGCGCGGCCACGAACTCCGGCGGGAGTCCATCCGGGACGCCGAATACATCGGCGAGCGCGGGATCGAGCCCGAAATGACGGTACAGAAATGCGACCTGACGCTCCAGTCGGGCCAGGCGAATGCGTTCGGCGGGGTCCATGGCGCGACCGTAACAACGTCGGGGAGCCGTTACTGGCGGCTCCCCGACGCAATTCGTCCGGCTATGCGATCGGCTCCGCGAAGGGGTCGGTCGAGGCCGCCACCGGGATCTCGGCGGCGGCGGCGCGGGCGGCCTGGGCCCCCTTGCCCGAGCGCTCCTCGTCGGTGATCGGGAAGTGGCAGGCGACCGTCTGGCCCGGCAGCAGCTCGCGCAGCGGCGGCTCCTCCTGGGCGCAGACGTCCTGAGCCTTCCAGCACCGGGTCCGGAAGCGGCAGCCCGACGGCGGGTCGATCGGGCTGGGCACGTCGCCCGTCAGCAGGACCCGCTCCCGCTGCGCCTTGTCGCGGCGGTCGGGGTCCGGCACCGGCACCGCCGACAGCAGCGCGTAGGTGTACGGGTGCAGCGGCGTGGCGTAGAGCCCGTCCCGCGGTCCGACCTCCACGACCTTGCCCAGGTACATGACCGCGACCCGGTCGGAGATGTGCTTGACCACCGACAGGTCGTGCGCGATGAACACGTAGGTCAGGTTGAACTCGCGCTGCAGGTCGTCGAGCAGGTTGACCACCTGCGCCTGGATCGACACGTCGAGCGCGGAGACCGGCTCGTCGGCGATGATGAGCTTCGGCTGCAGGGCCAGGGCCCGGGCGATGCCGATGCGCTGGCGCTGACCGCCGGAGAACTCGTGCGGGTAGCGGTTGTAGTGCTCGGGGTTGAGCCCGACCAGCTCCAGCAGCCGCTGGACCTCACGCTTCTGCCCGTGCGCGGTCTTGATGTTCTGCACCTGCAGCGGGGCGCCGATGATCGAGCCGACCGTGTGCCGCGGGTTCAGCGACGAGTACGGGTCCTGGAAGATCATCTGGATCTCGCGCCGCAGCGGGCGCATCTGGCCGACCCCGAGGTGCGAGATGTCGCGCCCCTCCAGGATCACCTTGCCGCCGGTCGGCTCCAGCAGCCGGGTCATGAGCCGGCCGGTGGTGGACTTGCCGCAACCGGACTCGCCGACCAGGCCGAGTGTCTCGCCGGCCTTGACGGCGAGGTCGATGCCGTCGACGGCGCGCACTGCGCCGACCTTGCGCTTGAAGAACGCCCCCCGAAGGATCGGGAAGTGCTTCTCCACGCCTTGGACCTCGAGGAGGTTTTCGCCGCCCCGCTGCGGTGCCGCGGCGGGCTGGGATTGGGTGCTCGTCGACACTGTCGTGCTCCTCAGAGGGATGGGGCGATGTCCGACTTGAAGATGGCCTGCCGTTCCGCGGGCGGGATGTGGCACGCGACGCCGTGGTCCTGCGTGCCCTCCGCCAGCGTCGGTTCGACCGTCTTGCAAGGGATGCCGTTGCGCTCGACGTACGGGCAGCGAGGGTGGAACGAGCAGCCGTTCGGCAGGTTGATCAGCGACGGCGGGTTGCCCTTGATCGGGACGAGCCGCTCGCGCACCTCCCGGTCGACGCGTGGCATCGAGGACAGCAGCCCCCAGGCGTAGGGGTGCTCCGGCCGCCGGAAGATGTTCTGTGCGGTGGCGTGCTCGACGCACTTGCCGCCGTACATGACCAGGATGTCGTCCGCGACCTCGGCGACCACGCCCAGGTCGTGGGTGATGATGATGACCGCGGAGTTGAACTCGGCCTGCAGGTCGCGGATCAGGTCCAGGATCTGTGCCTGCACCGTCACGTCGAGCGCGGTGGTCGGCTCGTCGGCGATGAGCAGCTGCGGGTTGTTGACCAGCGACATCGCGATCATCGCGCGCTGCCGCATACCGCCGGAGAACTGGTGCGGGTAGTCGTCGACGCGCTTCTGCGGCTGGGGGATGCCGACCCGGTCGAGCATCTCGATCGCGCGCCGCCGGGCGTCGGCCTTGCTCACCTTGTGGTGCACCCGGTAGGCCTCGATGATCTGCTTGCCGACCGTGTAGTACGGGTGCATCGCGGTCAGCGGGTCCTGGAAGATCATCGACATCTTCGCGCCGCGCAGCGTGCGGACCCGCTCCGGCGACGCCCCGATGAGCTCCTCGCCGTCCAGCCAGACCTCACCGGAGATCTTCGCCGAGCCCCGCCGGTGCAGGCCGAGGATGCCGAGGCTGGTGACGCTCTTGCCGGAGCCGGACTCGCCCACGATGCCGAGGGTCTCGCCGCGCTCCAGCTGGAACGTCAGGCCGTCGACGGCCTTGACGATGCCGTCGTCCGTCTTGAAGTGGATCCGCAGGTCACGCACGTCGAGGAAGGACTGTGCGGCCGAGCCGGCGCCGACCGGGGTCGGGTCGCCGTCCTTGAGCAGGCTGGTGGACATGCTCACTCCTTTCCAGGGGTGCCGGGTCGAGCGGAACGGGGCAGCGGCAGCGTCACGAGAGCCGCACCCGCGGGTCGATCACGGCGTAGAGCAGGTCCACGAGCAGGTTGGCGATGACGATGAAGAACGCACCGAACAGCGTCACGCCGAGGATGATCGGGAGGTCCTTGACGTTGACCGCGTCGATGCTGAGCCGCCCGATGCCGGGGAGGCTGAAGACGCTCTCGGTGAGGATCGCGCCGCCGAGGAGGCCGCCCAGGTCCAGGCCGAAGATCGTCACGATCGGGGTGAGCACGGAGCGCATCGCGTGCTTGCTGACCACGACGCGTTCCTTGAGGCCCTTGGCGCGAGCGGTGCGGACGTAGTCCTCACTCATCGTCTCGAGCATCTGGGCGCGGGTGAGCCGGGTGTACTGGGCGGCGAACAGCAGCGCCAGGGTGACCCAGGCCAGGAAGAGCTTGTTGGCCCAGCCGGCGGGGTCGTCCTTGAAGTTGACGTACTCGCCACCCTCGAAGATGTTCCAGGTATGGACGAAGAGCTGCTGCGCGACCAGGCCCGTGAAGTAGATGGGCAGTGAGACGCCGGCGAGCGCGATGATCATCGCTGTGCGGTCCGCGATCGAGCCGCGTCTCAAGGCCGATATGACGCCGCCGGCGACGCCGAAGAGCAGCCAGATGACGGCGGCCCCGAGGGCGAGGGAGACGGTGACCGGGAGTCGGTCGATGAGCAACGGCCACACCTCGCGGTCGGTGCGGAAGGAGTAGCCGAAGCAGGGGGCGGAGCAGTGGGTGACAGTCGGGCCGCTGTTGTAGTCGCGGCCGGCGACGATGCCCTTCAGGAACCGCCCGTACTGGATGTAGATCGGTTGGTCGAGGCCGAGTTTGACCCGGGTCGCCTCGACGTCGCGCGGGGTCGCCGACTTACCGACGTACATCTCGGCGGGGTCGGCGCCGGCGGCCTTCGGGATCGCGAAGAAGATCAGGAAGGTGACGGCCGAGACGGCCACGAGCAGCGCGACTGCCGTGACCAGGCGGCGCAGGATGTAGTTGATCACGTGTGCGGCCTGACGCCGGCCGGCTCGACGGGGTTCCCGTCTCACCGGCCGGCGCCGTGGCCTTCACCTGCCTTCTTTTCCTCGGAAGGGCGGGTTACCGGCTTACTGGCATTGCTCGGTCATGGACGACCAGGTCAGCTGGTGACACCCAGGCTGGCGAAGTCGTACATGCCGTAGTACTCCGTGACGAACACGTTGGTCAGTCGCGGGTTGCGGTAGTTCAGGGCCTTGTCGTACGTGAACGGCACCATGACGGCCTCGTCCATGACGATCTTGTTGATCTGGCCCCAGATGTCCGCGGCGGCCTTCGGGTCGGTCGCGGCCTTGGCCTTGTCGATCAGGCTGTTGACCTCGGCGTTGTCGAGCTCCGCGTAGTTGTTGTTACCCGACGCGGAGATCGAGCGGCCGTCGACCAGGATCGACAGGAAGCCGTAACCGGTCGGGAAGTCGGCGCCCCAGCCGGCCATCATCAGGCCGTAGCCCTTGGCGTGCACGTTGGACGGCGCACCGATGGTCGAGCGGAAGTACAGCGAGGCGTCGGTCGGGTCGAGCCGGGCGTTGATGCCGACGTTCTTCAGCGCGGCCTGCAGCGCCTCAGCGGTCTTCGGCTCCTTGCCGGCGTTACGGGTGGCGATGACCGTGTCGAAACCGGTCGGCTTGCCACACGCGGCCAGCTCTTCCTTGGCCTTGTCGATCTGCGGCTTGCCGGACTTGGTGTTGTACGGGTCCAGCGCCGGGTCGTGACCCGCGATGTTCGGCGGGAGCATGTTGGTGGCGATGTCGCCACCAGCGTCGGCGCCACCACGTGCGG
>NZ_JBHSIU010000133.1:10228-49679 GCF_042653625.1 Dactylosporangium cerinum
GTGTTGATCGAGAAGTAGCGGATGAAGCCGGTGGTCGGCGTGTCCGCGTTGGCCTTCTTCGACGCGTCGAGCAGGATCTTCGGCTGCGCACCCTGCTGAACACCGGTCTGCGCGGTGTCAACGTCGACGTCACCGGCCAGCAGCTGGTTGTCGATCTCCTCGACAGCCGTGCCGATGGTCAGGTCGATCTGGTCCGGCAGGGCCTTGCGGATGGTGTCCGTCTTCGGGTCCCAGTTCTCGTTGCGCACGAGAACGGCCTTCTTGCCCGGGTCGAACGACTGGAACTTGTACGGGCCGGTCGAGACGGGCTTGTCACCGTACTTGTCGCCGGTGTCCTTGGCCTTCTGGACCGGGCCGGCGCCGGGCATGGCGAGCAGGTAGTTGAAGTCCGACAGCGGTTCCTTCAACTTGAAGATGATCGTGGTGTCGTCCGGGGTCTCGACGGACTTCAGGCCCAGGCCGTTCGGGTCGCTGTCCTTGTACGGGCCGGGGTACTTCTGGCCCTGGTCCAGCACGTCGACGATGTACGTCGGGCCGCCGGACAGGATGTCCTGGGCGAAGACGCGCTCGATGCCGTACTTGATGTCCTTCGAGGTGATCGGCGAGCCGTCCTCGAACTTGACGCCGGCCTTGATCTTGAAGGTGTACGTCTTGCCGCCGTCGGTGATCTCCGGCAGCTTCTCGGCCAGGTCCGGCTCGAGCTTCAGGCCGTCCTCGCCCGGCTTCGACGCGTTGGTGAGGAGGGTCCGGACGTAGTAGCCCTTCTGGAAGTTCCACACCCACGCGTAGTAGGCGCGAACCGGGTCCCACGAGTCTGCGTCAGAGTGGTTGACGAGCTTGAGCGTCCCACCCTTCTTGTCGGAAGGGTTGACGACACCCTTGGTGGCGGCGTTGAAGCCGGACACACCCGCGGTGCTCTCGCCCGTGCTGGGCTTCTTGTCGTCGCCGCCCGACCCACAGGCGGACAACACCAGGGCGATAGCAGCCGAACCGGCCACCAATGCCCCTGTCCTCATTCTCACTAGGTTTTCCCTCCTTGTTTGGCGCGACCCGCCGAGGGACGGGCCGTCCGAGCTGTGCTGCTGTGCGAGCGGAGATCGGGGTGGCACGGGACGGATCCCTGTCAGTGGTGCAGGGTGGGATCCGGTCCGGGCCGGGGTGGCGGTGCCGGTGGCGGGTTTACCGGTTGGCCTTGGGGTCGAGCGCGTCACGCAGCCCATCGCCGAACAGGTTGAACGCAAGAACCATGATGAAGATCGCGAGGCCCGGCACGAACATGTACACCGGGTCGTAGGTGTAGTAGTTCACCGCGTCGGAGAGCAGGCGGCCCCACGAGGGAGTGGGCGGCAGCACGCCGACGCCGAGGAACGACAGCGACGCCTCGAAGACGATGTTGGTCGGGATGACAAGCGTCGAGTAGACGAGGATCGGCGCGACCAGGTTGGGCAGCAGCTCCCGGAACAGGATTCGGGTCGGGCCGGCGCCGACGCTGCGGGCGGCCTCGACGAATTCCCGTTCTCGCAGGGACAGGGTCTGCCCACGCACGATGCGGCCGATGTATGGCCAGCTGAAGAACGAGATGACGCCGACGACGACGCCGATGCGCCATGCGGTGGTGACCGGCACGACCGAGATGAGCGCGATCGAGAACAGCAGGTAGGGGAACGCGAGGATCAGGTCCATCAGGCGGCTGACCGCGCTGTCCACGAAGCCGCCGAAGTAGCCGGCGGTGATGCCCAGCACGACCCCGAGGATCACCGCGACGACGGTCGCGGACAGCGCGACCAGCAGGGAGACCCGCGCGCCGTAGATGATCTGCGAGAACATGTCGCGGCCGGTGACCGGCTGCACGCCGAGCAGGAAGTCCTTGCTGATGCCGCCCCAGGTGCCCGGCTCGGGGATACCGCCGAGGCTCGGGTTGATCTTGTCCTGGTGGAACTCGTTGATCGGGTGGCCCCACACCTTGTTGATCAGTGGAGCGAAGATCGCGACGAGCACGAGGAACACGATGACGCTGGCACCGGTCAGCGCGACCTTGTCGCGCTTCAGACGGGTCCAGGCGATCTGACCGAGCGACCTGCCCTCGATGGCCTTGGCGGGGACACCGGGTGGCGTGCTGGTCGCCTCTTCGACACTCGGCACCTGCTCGTCGCTCTTGGACGTGACGGGTCCCATAGTCATGGGCGTGGCGCCCCTCTCCCCGGCCGCTTGCCCGCCTTGCACAGCCGCCAGCAATGACCGTCGCAGCATGGGAACGCGCGTCGGCCAGACCGGGGCCCGTGGCAGTCAGCAGCCGATCGGCTGTGTCTTCGTGGACTCCTGGTGCCCTATCCGCAGGTTCGGTCCACGGGCAGAGCGTGCACGAAGCCGACTTGGTGTGTCGCCTCCGTTGGAGGAACCCTGTCTCCCGTTCGGCCGATCGTCAAGGGTCACCCCCCGTCCTGTAACCAAGTCCACGCCGGGCCGTGATGAGGGCGTGATCCAAGCACAACGACTTTTGGATCATACGCCCCCGAAACGGGCGAATTACCAGCTCGTCGTAACGGTATGGTTACGCTCTGTTGCGAACGAAGCACGCGCGACAGAGAGGGTCGGGGTCAGGCATCACTTTACTTGATCGTTTCACTTTTAACAGTACCGTCCAGCCAGGTGTCATTGATCACGGAGCGTACTCAGAGATCGATGTCCACCACTACCGGAGCGTGGTCCGACGGGCCCTTGCCCTTGCGCGCCTCGCGGTCGATGTAGGCGGCCTTGACTGCCTCGGCGACGGCGGCACTGGCGTAGAAAAGGTCGATCCGCATGCCTTTGTCCTGGTGGAACATGCCGGCCCGGTAGTCCCAGTACGTGAACGGGTTCGACCCCTTCATCGGCGCGGGCACGACGTCGCGCAGACCGGTCGCCAGCAGCGCCGCCAGGGCCTCGCGCTCCGGCGCCGTCACGTGCGTCGAACCGGCGAACGCCGCCGGGTTGAACACGTCGGTGTCGGTCGGCGCGACGTTGAAGTCCCCGCACACCACCAGGCGGTCGGTGCCGGTCAGCTCACCGGCGACGCGGGCGCGCAGCGCCTCGAGCCACTGCAACTTGTACGTGTAGTGCGCCGACTCCGGGGTCCGGCCGTTCGGCACGTACACGGACCAGACGCGCACCCCGCCGCAGGTCGCGGAGATCGCCCGGGCCTCGATGCGGGGCGTGGAGAACAGCCCCTCCTCGCCGGTGGGCTCGCCGGCCCAGCCGGGGTCGCCCTCGAAGCCGCGCACCACGTCGTCGAGGCCGACCCGGGACAGCAGGGCCACCCCGTTCCAGCGGCCCTCGCCGTGCGCGGCGACGGCATAGCCGAGCGCGGCGACCTCCTCGGTGGGGAAGCCGTCCGCGCCGACCTTGGTCTCCTGCAGGCAGAGCACGTCGGGCCCGACCAGCTCGAGCCATTCGAGCAACCGGGGGAGCCGGGCCTTGACCGAGTTCACGTTCCAGGTCGCGAGTCTCACCTGTCCCACAATGCCCTACATCGCGGGCGACGGCAGGGGGCGACGCCTCGACACGCGACCTGGCACGTCGTCAGGCGGTGACCAGCCTCCCCGCGCTCAAGCTGTCACTGGCTGCCCCACCGCAAGCGGCGGGTCCCGCCGGGGGGATTCTCACCCCCGGGCCCCCCAATGCGCCGCAAGCGGCGCACTCAAGCTGTCACTGGCTGCCCCACCGCAAGCGGCGGGTCCCGCCGGGGGGATTCTCACCCCCGGACCCCCCAATGCGCCGCAAGCGGCGCACTCAAGCTGACTCGCGCTTGATGAGCTCCGTGGGCAGCAGCAGGACCGGCTCGATCTGCTCGCCGGCCGCCAGGCGCAGCACCTGCCGGGCGACGGTGCGCCCGATGTCGGTGATCGGCTGGCGGACCGTGGTGAGCGGCGGCTCGGTGTCGCGGGCGAACTCCATGTCGTCGAACCCGACCACCGCCACGTCGTCGGGCACCCGCCGGCCGTTCTGCCGCAGGGCGCGCAGCGCGCCGTCGGCCATCGCGTCGGACGCGGCGAACACGGCGTCGAGCTGGGGGTCGTCGGCGAGCAGCTGGCTCATCGCCAGGGCGCCGGACTGCCGGGTGAAGTCGCCGACCGCGACGATCGAGCGCCGGCTGGCGTCCTGCATCGCCGATCGGTACCCCTTGAGCCGGTCGATGCCCGCGCTCATGTCCTGAGGGCCGGCGATGGTCGCCACCCGGCGCCGTCCGGTGTCCAGCAGGTGGTGCACCGCGGCGCGGGCGGCGTCCTCGTTGTCGACGTCGACGTAGGGGACCTGGGACTGGGTCAGCAGCCGGCCGTTGCAGACGACCGGCACGCCGGCCCGGCTCAGGCGCTCCGGCAGCGGGTCCGCGCCGTGCATGGAGAAGATGATCGCGCCGTCGACGTGGCCGCCGGTCGCGTAGCGCTCGACGCGGTCGTGGCTGGGCCCGGACGGCCCGACCATCATCAGCACCAGCTGCTTGTCCGCGGCCTCCAGCTCGAGGCTCACGCCGCGGATGACGGCGGCGAAGAAGGGGTCGTCGGAGAACACCCGGCTGGTCGTCTCGGAGGCGACGAGCGCGATCGAGTCGGTCCGCTGGGTCACCAGGCTGCGGGCCGCCTGGTTGGGCACGTAGCCGAGGGCGTCGACGGCGTTGAGGACCTTGTCGCGGATGTGCGGCGCGACGGACGTAGAGCCGTTCACCACGCGGGAGGCGGTCGCTCGCGAGACCCCGGCGCGCTGCGCGACGTTCTCCAGAGTGGGCCTGTCCCGCCCCGACATCACCATGTGCGCTTTCCCCCATATCTGTCTGCCGGACACATCATGACTGAAGCCGCCCGATGTTATGGCGCACAAAAAGGGACGGGCGACGAAGCATGCCGCTCCGCCGCCCGTCACACCCTCACACCGGTTACACCCTGATCACGATTCACCTGGACGATCGGCTGGTCACCCTGGCCGCCAATCGGCCTGAGAGCGCTCTCAAGACACGATTCAGAGTGGCCCATGACTAGCGCATTGTCAATCGCGAAACCCCGTGAAAGCGCTCTCTGGAATATGTTGTGGGAAACGCCAAATACCTATGCTGCCTGGCGCCGCCGGCAGGCTTCGACGTGTGCTGCGACGACCGCGGTGGTGTTGGAACGCACACACGCGTCGGCGCCCGCCTCGAGGACGTCGACGACCTCCTGATGGTCGCTGTACGGGCTGAGCACCACCACGATCGCCGACGCCGGGTGGCGCAGGCAGGCGGCGGTCACCGCCCTTGGTCCCGGGTCGTCGAGGACCACGATGTCCGGGTCGCGCACCAGGGGCTCGGGCGTCGTGCGCCGCAGGACCGTCCAGTCCTGGGGCAGGTAGCGGGTCAGGTCCGCGAACCGGGCACCGTCGGCGACGAGCAGCACGGTCACGTGGTCGATGTCAGCGGCGGAGCGCTGGGGCAGCGTCAAGATGTTCATGGCTCATTTATCCCGCCCGGGCCTGCCATCCGGCTCAACGCGGGCTGCGAAGAACCTGATTGTGTGGCGCGGTGGTGTATCTCGTCCGGGGGAGGCCGGGCGTGAAAGGCTTGGGCGGTGATCGTCTGGATCAATGGGCCTTTCGGTGTCGGGAAGACGACGCTGACGAAGGAGCTGTGCCGCCGCGATCCGAAGGCGCGCGCATTCGATCCGGAGCGCATCGGCTGGGTGCTCCAGCGCACCGTCGGGCTGCTCAAGCCCGGGGACTATCAGGACCTGCCGGCTTGGCGGTCGGCCACTGTCACGGCCGCCGGGTGGCAGGCGCGCGGTGCCGATCCGCTGATCGTGCCGATGACCGTGCTGCGCGGGGTGGTGCTGGGGGAGATCTTCACCGGTCTGCGCGGGCGCGGGCACGAGGTGCGGCACCTGCTGCTGGACGTGTCGGCGCCGGTGCTCATCGAACGGGTCGAGAACGATGACGACGACGGCCCGCAGGCGTGGCGGCTGGACCAGCTCGGGGCGTACCTGACCGCCCGGCACGACCTGCGCCGTGTCGACGCGGTCCTGGACACCGACGACCTCGAGGCCGACGAGGTCGCCGACGAGGCCGAGGCGATCATCGCCGGCTGGCGCACCTGACAGCCGCCGGCGGCTACGGTGCCGAGTCGGCGATCGCCTGGCGGAACACCTTCGAGCGGTGCGCGTAGTTGTCGAAGCGGCCGTAGCTGGGGGCCGCCGGGGACATCAGGACGACGCCGCCGGCCGGGGTCACCTTGCGGGCCAGGGCGACCGCGTCGACGAGGCTGTCGCTGACATACGCGGTGACCAGCGGCAGGTCCTCCAGCAGCGACACCAGCCGCGCCCCGCTGTCGGGCATGCCGATCACGGTGGTGGGCGACGTCGCGGCGGCCAGGTGCTCCCGCAGCGGGGTGTAGTCCACGCCCCGGTCCTCGCCGCCGAGCAGGACGGTGAGCGGGCGGTCGCGGAACGCCTCGATCGCGTGGATCGCCGCCTGCGGGATCGTGGAGAGCGAGTCGTCGACGAACGTGAGCCCCGACGGGTCCTCGATGCGCTCGAGGCGGTGCGGCAGCCCCGCGAACGTGCCGAGCGCCGCTTCGAGGGCGCCGGCCGAGGCGGGGACGTCGACGCCGTATGCCTGCAGGACGCCGAGGGCGATGCACAGGTTGGCCTCGTTGTGCCGGCCCAGCAGGCGCAGGGCCGTGCGCGGGAACAGCGGCGTGGCGCCGAGCCGAAAGACGCCGTCGTGGACGTGGAACGCGTCCTCGCCGCCGACGACGTGCAGGGGCAGGCCGGTGAAGCGGCGCGACAGCTCGGCCAGGACCGCGGTGGACGCGGCGTGGACGACCACGGCGGCCGGGCCGTTGGCGACGAGGTTGAGCTTGACCCGGTAGTACTCGTCCTCGCCGCCGGTCCAGTCGAGGTGCTCCGGGAACAGCGAGGTGACCGCCGTGACCCGGGGCGAGTCGTCCAGGTCGGCGCACTGGTATGCGGACAGCTCCAGCACGTAGGTGGGCGCCGGCGGCAGGTCCAGCACCGGGATGCCGATGTTGCCGCCGAGCTCGTTCGGAAAGCCGACGGCGGTGAGCAGGTGGCTGACGAGGCTGCTCGTGGTGCTCTTGCCCTTGCTGCCGGTGACGCCGACGGTCCGGTCGCGGTGCGCGGCCACCCACAGCGCGGTCCCGCCCGTGATCCGGGTCCCCGCGGCGCGGAGCTGGACCATCCAGGGGTGGGTCTGCGCGACGCCGGGGGAGCGCACGACCACGTCGGCGGCGCGCAGCGCGTCGAACCCGGCGGGTCCGGTGTGCAGCGGCGCGAGCGCGGCGAGCTCCGGCGACCAGTCCTTGGTGAGGAAGTTCTGCCGGTCGTCGACGGCGACCAGCGACGCCGGCCCGGCCGGGGCGATCGCGCGGACGGCGGCGACGCCTTCCCGGCCGGTGCCCCAGACGGCGACCCGCCGGTCACGCAGGTCAGCGAACTGCACCGAGACCCTCCAGGGCGGCGAGGTAGACCGGCGGGACCAGGTTGGGTCCGTCGCCGCGGAACGTGGCCTCGACATCGGCGTCGGACGGCAGCGCCGCCTCCGAGGTCAGCTCAGCTACCAGGGCCGAGACGATCAGCGTGTCCTTCCACTCGTCCTGCTGGGCGAGCAGGCGCAGCGCGACCAGGGACTCCTCGATCTCACCCACGCACTCGAAGGGCTTGTGTGCGGTGAGTCCCATCAGCTCGCGATACCCCGGCAGCTGCGTCGAATCCGCGAAGATGTCGGTGCCGAAGATGCCGAGCAGGCGCTCGCGGCCCGTGAACGGGGCCATGGCGAGGAAGACGAACCGGCACTTCGGGCAGTGCCCGCACCACCGGTCGGTCGCGTCGCGCTGCTTGAACGCCTGGTTGCAGCTGGTCACGACCGCGTCGTAGGCGGTGAACTTGGCGAACAGCGCGGCGATGTGCAGCTCCGACAGGCCACGCAGCAGCGAGAAGTACGCCTCCTGCAGGCCGGCGTGGGCGAGCAGCGCGTCGCGCAGGTGCGCCTCGGCGGGCAGCCCTTTGGACCACTGGTGGTTGATGTCGCGGCCGAGCCAGTTGAGGTTCGGCACCGACGCCGAGGCCTCGTTGGACATGACGACCGGCCCGAGGCCGTGCATGAGCGAGGCGGCGACGGCGACCAGCGAGTTGATCGCGGTCACCGGGATGTGGCCGTTGTACGCGCCGCTCGCGTTCAGCTCCCGCATCCGCGGGTCGAGGGTGCGGCGCACGAAGCGGGTCGGCTGCGGCGACACGGCGCACACGGCGCGGATGATCGGGTTGGGGTTGACCGCGAACAGCACCGGGTCGAGCCCGGCGTGCTGCAGCGCCTCCATCGTGACGATCGAGTCCTTGCCGCCGCCGACCGCGGCGAGCGGCACGCCGGCCGGCTCGTGCACGTCGGCGGGCGGCTCCGCATACGGGCCGGGGACGATCTCGAGGTCCAGCACGTAGGGGAGTTTGTTCTGGTACGCGAACTCGCCCAGACCCTCGCGGAACAGCGCCGTGACCCACGGCAGGGCCTTCTCGGCCAGGGGGAAGCCGAGCTCCACCCGCTCCGGCGCGGCGATCTTGTAGTAGGACGTGGACGCCGCGACGTAGAGCAGGTCGAGGACGCGTTCGAGGGCGGGGTGCACCACCGACGGCGGGCCGAAGTCGACCGTCTCGGTGAGCACGAGGTCACCGAGCGCATAGTGGAAGCGGGCGACGCCGGTCGACGGGTCGAACTCCCGACCGGGGAAGCGCAGCGCTTCGACGTTCACGCAAGATCTCCTGACTTCGTGGCACGGACCGGGCAATGGTAACCGTCGCCGGGGTCGGGCCGGTCGGTCAGTCGGTCGCTCGATACGGCGACGCCGGTCGGCTCTGCGTCACTTCCATCGTCACCGATAGTGAGCGGGGTCGCCGTCGATGGCGAATGGTCATACGCTCGGGCCATGCGTGCCAAGCGGCTGGTGGTGTCATCGCCGGTGTGGTCGATGACGCTGCGTGAGCTCCGTGGCTGGCCAGGCGAGCTGCGGCGACCGCGCCGCGCCGCGGCCGGACGCACCGACGTGGGGGCGACGAAGCGTGGGACAGATGCACTACGGCGAGCCGGCCGACCCCGTTCAAGGCAGGGCGAGCGTGCCGGCCGAACCCGTTCAGGGCAGGGCGAGTGTGGGCCGGGCCGGTGTGCCGGCGCAGCCGACCCCCGACGAACCGGTGACCGGCCGGGCGTCCGTGCGCGGGGCCGTGCCGCCCCCGGTGCGCGCCTCGGCGCGGGTCGCCGGCCCGCTTGAGCACACGCCGCCGGGTGAGATCCCGCCCGAGCCCGGCCGGAGCGGACCGGCGCCGGCCGCCCGCGCGAAACGCCGGCGCAGGCGCAACATCCTCATCGCGTCGATCGCCGCGTTCATCATGCTCACCGGTCTCGGCCTGGTAGCCGGGACGTACTACTTCGACCAGGTGGGGCTGCCCGAGGAGCTCACCCTCGAGCAGTCGACGTCGATCTACTACGCCGACGGCCCGCTCATGGCGCGGATCGGCAGCAAGAACCGCACGCTCGTCACGTTCGAGGAGATCCCGCTGCACGTGCAGCACGCCGTCGTCGCGGCTGAGGACAACTCGTTCTACACCAACGACGGCGTCGACTACTGGGGCGTCGCCCGCGCAGCCTGGAACAACGTCACCGGCGGGGACCGGCAGGGCGCCTCGACGATCAGCCAGCAGTATGCCCGGAAGTGGGCCGAGCTCGTGGACGTCACCTACGCAAGGAAGGTCCGCGAGGCCGTCATCGCGTTGAAGCTCAACCAGTCGTACAGCAAAGACCAGATCATGACGATGTACCTCAACATCATCTACTTCGGCCGCGGGGCGCACGGCATCCAGGCGGCGTCGCTCGCGTACTTCAACAAGCCCGTCAAGGACCTGACGATCGCCGAGGGCATGATCCTCGCCGGGGTCATCAAGAACCCGTCGGGCGACAACGAGAAGGGCAGCCCGGCCGACCCGACGGTCGACCCGGTCAAGGCGGAGGCCCGCTTCGACTACATCCGCAAGCAGATGGTGGCCCTGAAGTTCGTCACCGAGGCCGAGGCGGCGGAGAAGCTCGTGATGCCCAAGACGGTCATCACGCAGGCGCAGAACCGGGCCAACAACCTGACTGCCAACACCGCCCTGGACAAACCCGAGGGTCTCGCGGTGCACCACGTGCTGCAGGAGGTCGCGGCGCTGACCGACCCGAAGACCGGCAAGTTGCTGTACAAGGACGTCGACCCGCAGGGTAAAGAGAACTTCGACAAGATCCGTGACGGCGGCCTGAAGATCATCAGCACCGTCGACTCCAGGATTCAGCAGGTGGCCGTGCAGGAGGCGAGCGCCAGCAGCAAGGAATCCAACATGTACGGCAAGAAGCCGAACCTGCAGGCCGCCCTGGTGGCGGTCGAGCCCGGCACCGGCGGGGTCAAGGCCTATTACGGCGGTGACAACGGCTCCGGCAACGACTACGCCGGCTACTACGTGGATCCCGTGCTGGGCGACGGCGGCCCGAGCTGCTGCGGCGGTCACCCGCCGGGCTCGACGTTCAAGGTGTACACGCTCGCGACGGCCCTGATCGACGGGTACACGATCAATTCCTACTGGAACGGCATGCCACAGGACTTCCCGGGCCGCACGGCGGCGCTGAAGAACCAGATCAAGAACGCGACCGAGGGCACCGACCCGGACTGCAAGTCGGGCACCGGCACCTGGTGCACCCTCGAGGAGATCACGGTCAAGTCGTTGAACATCCCGTTCTACAAGATCGCGCTCGACGAGACCCCGGCGAAGGTGATCGACACGGCCCGGGCCGCGGGCATCACCGGCATGTGGGCGACCGTCGAAGGGCAATCCCAAGCGCAGCGACAGGACCTGACCAAGCTCTCCGGCAAGGACGTCGCGGGGCACTTCGGCCCCGAGGTCGGGTTCGGTCAGTATCCGATCACCGTCCTGGACCACGCCGGCGGCATGGCGACCTTCGCGGCGCGCGGCATGGCGGCCAAGACGCACTTCCTCAAGGAGGTGTGGGAGCAGGAGCAGAAGGTCTTCGGCGAGGTCATCAAGCCGCAGCGGATCCCCGGCTTCACCGAGCAGATGGCCGACGACCTCACCACCGTCCTGCGCGGCGTGCCGGACCACTACGGGCTGAAGGCCGCGCACGGCTACCAGCTCGCCGGCAAGACCGGCACCTGGCAGCTCGGCAACACCACCTCGGCGGGCAACGCGCACGCCTGGATGGGTGGCTACGTCCCCTCCGACCGGTCGAAGAACTCGCCCGGACTGGCGGCCGCGGTCTGGGTCGGCAACAAGGACAAGGAGGTCGCCATCAAGTTCAACAACGGCGAGAACATCATCGGCGGCAAGCTCCCGGGCCCGATCTGGCGCGACTTCCTCGACGGCGCGCTGACGAAGGTGAAGATGCCGAAGGTGTCGTTCCTGCCCTCGAAGGGCGTCGGCAACAAGGACGTCGGCTCCGGCATCTCGCCCGGGCCGAGCACGCCGGTGGAGAACCCGAACCCCAACCCGAACCCCAGCCAGAGCCAGCCGGGCCCCAGCCCGAAGCCCAGCACCAGCCCGAAGCCGAGCGGCAGCCCGAGCCGCCGGACCTGACCCTGCGGTGCGCGGCCCGGGACACCGCGGGCCGCGCACCGCCCTGGTGATGTGGCAGGGCAACGAAAGTAGGGGTTTACGGTAGGGGAGCAGCGTCGCCTACCTTCGAGCGCGGACCATCTCGCGCACGGAGGTATGGCGATGACCCAGCGCTCCGACAATCAGCTCCGGGCCCAGATGAGCCTGTACTACGACTTCCTCAAGACGGTTGCCGATCAGGGCGATCAGTACGCGAAGCTGTTGCAGGGCATCGAGGACCCGTACCCGGCGTATGAACGCATCCGGGCCGGCGGGCCGCTGGTGCGCAGCGCGCTCGGCGTGTGGGTGACCGGTGATCACGGCGTGGCGAACAAGGTGCTGCGGGACCGCCGGTTCGGCGTCCGGAAGGTCGACGGCAGCAAGATGCCGGACTTCGTCAGCTTCGACAACTCGATGCTGGGCCTGGACCCGCCCGACCACACGCGGCTGCGCCGGTTGACGATCCCGGCGCTCAATCCCCGGATGGCCGACCGCTGGCGGCCCAGGGCGACCGAGATCTGCGACCGCCTGATCGACGACATTCTCGCCGAGGGCGACCGCTTCGACCTGATGCCCCAGTTCGCGCAGCGGTTGCCGAACACGGTCATCGCCGACCTCGTGGGCATCCCGGATGAGCACCGTCCCCGGTTCGCCCGGCTGAGCCGACGGATCGCGCCGCTGCTCGACGGCGTGGTCTCCTTCCACAAGGTGCGCGGGGTCAACCTCGCCATCGACGAGCTGACGGAGATGTTCGTCGAGATCATCGCGTTGCGGAAGGCCGAACCGGCGGACGACCTCATCAGCCAGATGCTGCCGGCCGTCGACGACGGCCGGCTCGGCATGCACGAGCTGCTGCCGCTGTGCATGTTCCTGCCGCTGGCGGGCACCGAGACCACGGTGAACCTCATCGGCAACGGGGTGCGGGCGCTGCTGCAGCACCCGGAGCAGTGGGCGTTGCTGCGCGAGGAGCCGGACCACGCCGCCGGCGCCGTGGAGGAGACGCTGCGCTTCGATCCGCCGGTGCAGCAATACCGGCGGGTCGCGCACGAGGAGATCGAGCTCGAGGGTGAGCTCCTGCCGGTGGACGGCGAGCTGGCGATCCTCGCGGCCGCCGCCAACCGGGACCCGGCGGTCTTCCCCGACCCGGGCCGGTTCGACATCACCCGCCGCAGCAAGTCCGACACGCTGTCGTTCTCGTCCGGCATTCACTACTGTCTCGGTGCCGCGCTCGCACGGGTGGAGGCCGAGGCGGCATTGCGGGCCATCGCGACGCGACTGCCCGGGCTTCGGCAGGACGGTCCGGCTCGCCGGAGGGACTCGTTCATCATCCGCGGCCTGCTGCAGTTTCCGCTCGCCGTCCAATAAACGGACATCATCGCCGAAATACCGCCCAGCTATGTAATAGGGGTACTCCATGGGGGACCCCGCACCTACCCTATTTGTTATCCGGTGCGAAGGTGTGCACGCTCTAGGACAGCCCAAGGGGAAGCGATGGAGACATTGGCCAGGCACGATACCGACGCGTCACGTCCGGGTGGCGAGGAGTCGGCGCCGGCACTGCGGCTGACCGGCCTGCACAAGGTCTTCGCCGACAACGTCGCCGTGGATCATGTCGACCTGACGGTTCCCCGGGGCTCGTTCTTCGGCCTGGTGGGACCCAACGGCGCCGGCAAGACCACGGCGCTGTCGATGGCGGTCGGGCTGCTCCGACCCGACGAGGGCCGGTCCGAGGTGTTCGGCGTCGACGTGTGGTCCGACCCGGTGCAGGCCAAGGCGATCATGGGCGTCCTGCCCGACGGGCTTGCGATGCCCGAGCGGCTGACGGGGCGCGAGCTGCTCACCTTCATCGGTCAGCTGCGCGGCATCCCCGACGACGTGGTGGCCCAGCGGACCCAGGAACTGCTCGACGTGATGGAGCTCAACGACGCCGAGCGCACCCTCGTCGTGGACTACTCCACCGGCATGCGCAAGAAGATCGGCCTCGCGACCGCGCTGCTGCACGCGCCGCGGCTGCTGGTGCTCGACGAGCCCTTCGAAGCGGTCGACCCGGTCTCCGCGGCCGCGCTCAAGGCGATCCTGCTGCGGTTCGTCGCCGGGGGCGGCTCGGTGCTGCTGTCCAGCCACGTCATGCCCCTGGTCGAGCAGCTGTGCGACACGGTCGCCGTGATGGCCAAGGGCAAGGTCGTCGCCGCCGGCCAGCTCGACGAGGTGCGCGGCGGCGGCACCCTCGAGGAGACCTTCGTGCGCCTCGTGGGCGTCGAGGTCGGCTACGGGGAGGGACTGTCGTGGCTGGCATCCTGATCCGGATGAAGCTGGCGATCCTTCGCCGCTCCATGACCGGAGGCAAGGCCACCTGGATGATCATCGGCGGTGTCATCGGCACCGTCCTGGCCGGCGCCACGATCTGGCTCAGCCTCCTGGACAGCGCCAACCCGCACGTGGTCGCCGACCTCCTCGCCGCCGTCTACCTCATGTGGACGCTCGGCTGGATCATCGGCCCGATCTGGGGCGGCGCCACGGTGCTGCGCGTCGAACACTTCGCGCTGCTGTCGGTGCCCCGGCGGCGGCTGGCCTACGGGCTGCTCGGCGCGGCCTTCGTCGGCATCACCACCGCCGTGACCCTCCTGGGCTTCCTGAGTCTGATCGTCTACGCCGCACGCCTCGGCGTCGTGCCGGCGCTCGTCGCGGTGCCCGGTGCGCTGCTGCAGCTGATCTTCGTCGTCCTGCTCTCGCGGGTTGCCATGGCCGTCGTCGGGGTCGTGGCGAGGTCCCGCACCGGCGCCGCGTTCACCGGCGCCATCATCGCCGCGATGATGGTGCTCGCCCAGTCCGGGTGGATGGTGTACGTCGCGATCCAGGTCTCCGGCGTGCTGACGACCGGCTTCGGCCCGGGCTTCCGCACGACGGTCCGGGCGGTCCCGTCGGGTTGGGCGCTCGTCGCCGTCGAGTCGGCCGACACGGGAAAGTGGTGGCTGGTGCTCGCCTCCCTCGCCGGGCTGGCCGCGCTCATCATGCTGCTGCTGCTCGCCTGGAGCCGCACCCTCGGCTCGCCCCGCCGGGCCCGGGCCACCATCCGTGGCTCGCGCAACGCGCGCCCGGCGCGCGGCGGGCTGTTCGCCGGCCGCACCGGCCCGGTGCTGCGCAAGGAACTGCGCACGTGGTGGCGCGACCCGCTGCGGACCCAGTCGGTGTTCGTCCCGGTGGTCTGGGCGCTCGGCACGGCGCTGCTGCCGCTCACCTTCGACTCGAAGCTCCTGCTGCCCTGGGCCGCGCCCGCACTCGCCGTCATGGCCGGTGCCGCCGCGTCCAACCTGTACGGGCAGGACGGCACGGCGCTGTGGATGACGCTGCTCACCGGCAGCGAACGCGCCGACCTGCGCGGCCGGCAGCTGGGCTACCTGCTCATCTTCGGCCCGATCACCCTCGTCGTCGCGGTGGTCTGCACCATCTGGAGCGGCCAGACCTGGACCTGGCCGTGGGTGCTGGCCCTCACACCGGCGATGCTGGGCGGAGGGGCGGGCCTGGGCGCGCTCATCTCCGTGGTGGCGCTCGCCCCCGGTCCCGACGCCCACAAACGACCCGACAACCCCCTGGAGCACGGCGACACGACCGGCCAGGCCAACCTCATGGTCTGGGGCGGGCTGGTGCCGGGCATCCCGGCGGGCGTGCTCCTCGGGTTCGGCACGGCCTACGACAACGCCTTCCTGCTCTGGGCGGCGGTCCCGGTCGGCGTCGCCACCGGCGTCTTCCTCGCCTGGTGGCTCGGCAACGTGGCGGTGGGCCGCCTGGAGGCACGCGGCTCGGAAATGCTGTTCCTCATGCGCACCGGCCGCACCAGCAAGTCGGTCAAGATCGACGTGCCGAAGCGGACCGTCTGGGTGTCCATCCTCGGCTGGACGTTGGGCTCGATCGCGCTCTTCCCGCAGGGCATCGTCCCGATGATCGTCCTGCTGGTTGGGGTCGAGGTGAAGTCGTGGTTCCTGGCGCTGTACCTCCCCGGCGCCCTGCGGTGGCCCGCCGCCGCCGGCATGGTCCTGATCGGCGTGTGGCTGTACTGGATCGCCATCAAGCTGACCATGATGAGCAAGCCGTCCCCGCCGTCCGACGGCGACGCGGCCGTGGCGCCGGCCGGGACACCGGAAACGCAGCGGGCGGAGTTTGAATCGGTCTGATCGCGGCGGGGTTCGACCCGCGCACGGCAAGGGCAGGTGTCCACGGCACCTGCCCTTTTCCATGCGCGTTTCCGGGCCCGCCATAGGGGCGCTGAGCACGGCTTAGGGGTTGGCCCCCGCATCCGCCCTAAATAGTCTTCGGTTGATTCCATCAATCTTCGCGGCAGTTGGTGGAAAGACGTCACGGTCCGTACCAGGGCCCATTTCATCTCGTTTCAGGACTGAATTTGGGGCGCCGATGTCTGCAGTGCGCGTCGACACCGATACGGTCGCCGTCGTCGGAATGGCCTGCCGGTTGCCGGGGGCGGCGTCACCCGCCGATTTCTGGCGGCTGGTGCGCGACGGGGTGGATGCCGTCCGCGAAGCGCCGGCTGACCGCTGGCCGCTCGACACCGACCGCCCGCAGGGCGGATACCTCGATCAGGTGGACCGGTTCGACCCGGCCTTCTTCGACATCGGCCCCCGCGAGGCGGCCGCGATGGACCCGCAGCAGCGGCTGATCCTCGAGCTGAGCTGGGAAGCGCTCGAACACGCCGGGGTCCTGCCGCAGCGCCTGCGGGACAGCGCCACCGCCGTGTTCGTCGGCGCCATGGCCGGCGACTACGCCACCGTCGCCCAGCGCGGCGCCGGCGCGCCCATCGGCCGGCACACCGTCACCGGCCTCAACCGCGGCATCATCGCCAACCGCGTCTCCTACGCCCTCGGACTGCGCGGCCCGAGCGTCACCGTCGACGCCGGGCAGGCGTCCTCGCTCGTCGCCGTCCACCTCGCCTGCGACAGCCTGCGCTCCGGACAGGCCGACACCGCCCTGGCCGCCGGCGTCCACCTCAACCTCGCCCCCGAGAGCACCCTCGGTATGGAGGCGTTCGGCGCGCTCTCCCCGGACGGGCGCTGCCGCACCTTCGACGCCGACGCCAACGGGATCGTGCGCGGCGAGGGCGGCGTGGTGGTGGTCCTCAAGACCCTGGCGCGGGCACTCGCCGACGGTGACCACGTGTACTGCGTCATCCGCGGCAGCGCCGTCAACCATGACGGGGGCGGCGCGAGCCTGACCACCCCGGTCGCCGACGCCCAGCAGGACGTCCTGCGCACCGCCTACGCGCAGGCCGCGGTCGCTCCGGACGAGGTGCAGTACGTGGAGCTGCACGGCACCGGCACCGCGCTCGGCGACCCGATCGAGGCCGCCGCCCTCGGCGCGGTCCTCGGCGGGCACCCGTCCGGCCGTGGCGCGCTCGCCGTCGGCTCGGTGAAGACCAACATCGGCCACCTCGAAGGCGCCGCCGGCCTGGCCGGGCTGCTGAAGACCGTGCTCGCCATCGCCCACCGCCGTATCCCGCCGAGTCTGCACTTCCGCACGCCCAACCCGCGGATCGACCTCGACGGCCTCGGGCTGCGCGTGCAGACCGAACTGACCCGGTGGCCGCACGACGACAGGCCTCTCGTCGCGGGGGTCAGCGCCTTCGGGATGGGCGGCACCAACTGCCATGTCGTCCTCGCCGAACCCCCGGCGGCGGCGCCACCGGACACCTCCGCCGGCACCTTCGCGGTCGTCCCCTGGGTGCTGTCGGCGCGGTCCGAGCCGGCGCTGCGCGAGCAGGCCCGCCGGATCCACGCGTTCGCCGCCGACACGCCGGACGTGCCCGCGGCGGACGTCGCGCACGCGCTCGCCACCACCCGTGCCGCCTTCGAGCACCGCGCCGTCGTCCTCGGCCCCGACCGTGCGGCGCTGCTCGACGGGCTCGCCGCGCTCGCCGAGGACCGGCCCTCACCCGCGGTCGTCACCGGCACCGCGAGGACCGGCCGGACCGCCTTCGTCTTCTCCGGCGAGGGCGCGCAGTGGCCCGGCATGGCGCTGGAACTGCTCGAGACGTCGCCGGTCTTCGCCGCCGAGATCGACGCGTGCGACCGGGCCCTGCGCCCGTACGTCGACTGGTCGCTCACCGAGGTCCTGCGCGATCCGGGCACCACGCCCCTGCTGGACCGCGTCGACGTCATCCAGCCGGTCCTGTTCGCCGTCCGGGTCGCGCTGACCGCGCTGTGGCGCGCACACGGGATCGAGCCGCAAGCGGTGGTGGGCAGCTCACAAGGCGAGGTCGCCGCCGCCTACATCGCCGGCGGTCTCTCGCTCGACGACGCGACCAGAGTCATCGCGCTGCGCAGCCGGATCGGCGCGGTGCTGGTCGGGCACGGCGGCATGGCGACGGTGGCGCTGGAGCGCACCGCCGTCGAGGAGCTGCTCGAGCCCTGGCGGGGCCGGGTGACCGTCGCCGCCGTCAACGGCCCCGGCGCCACGGTCGTCGCCGGCGACACCGACGCCGTCGCCGAGTTCGTCGAGCACTGCGTCGGCGCGGGGCACCAGGCCCGGCCCATCCGCACCAAGTACGCCTCGCACTGCGCCCACGTCGACCAGGTCCGCGACGAGCTGCTGGCGGCCCTCGCAGGGATCAGCCCGCGCACCGGCACCATCCCGTTCTACTCCACCGTGCACGAGCGCTGGGTCGACACCGCCGAGCTCGACGCCGACTACTGGTTCCAGAACTTCCGCCGCCCGGTGGAGTTCGAGTCGGCAGTCCGGGGGCTGCTCGCCGACGGCTACCGGTTCTTCGTCGAACCGAGCCCGCATCCGCTGCTCACCCAGTCGATCCGGGACATCGTCGAGGACAGCACCGGCCCCGGCGGCGAGCCGGTCGACGCGGTCGCGTCCGGCACGCTCCGCCGGGACGACGGCGGCCTGACCCGGTTCCTGACCTCCCTCGCCGAGCTCGCCACGGCTGGCGCCGAGGCGACCTGGACGGCCGCGCTCGACGGCCACCGCCCGCGCCGGGTGGAGCTGCCCACGTATCCGTTCCAGCGCACCGCGTTCTGGCTCAAGGGCACCGACGACGCCCGCGGCCGCCGGGTCGGGGACGAACCGGACGCGGCGCCGGACCCGGCCGAGGCGGGCCCGCGGGCCACGCTGACGCAACTGCTCGCCGAGGTGCCGGAGGAACAACACCACCGGGTGGTGCTCGACCTGGTGCGCTCCCACGCCGCGGCGATCCTGGGCCACGCCACGCCGGACGCCGTCGACCCCCGGCGGACGTTCCGCGAGCACGGCTTCGACTCCCTCACCGCGGTGGACCTCCGCAACCGCCTCGTCCGGGCGACCGGGCTGCGGCTGCCCCGGACCCTGGCCTTCGACCAGCCGACCCCGCAACGGCTCGCCCGGCACCTGCTGGCCGAGGCGACCGGGACACCCGGCCCGGCGGCGACCGCCACGGCGGGCGCGAGCGCCGAACCGGTCGCGATCGTCGGCATGGGCTGCCGGTACGCCGGCGGCGTCCGCAGCCCCGAAGACCTGTGGCGGCTGCTCGTCGACGAAGGCGACGCGGTCACCGGGTTCCCCACCGACCGCGGCTGGGACCTCGACGGTCTCCCCGGCGCCGGCCCGCTGACGGCGGGCGCGTTCCTGCACGACGCCGCCGAGTTCGACGCAGCGTTCTTCGGCATCTCCCCGCGCGAGGCCCTCGCCATGGAGCCGCAGCAGCGGGTGCTGCTGGAGACCGCGTGGGAGACGCTCGAGCGCGCCGGCGTCGACCCGCTCAGCCTGCGCGGCAGCGACACCGGCGTGTTCGTCGGCGCGATGGCCCAGGAGTACGGCCCGCGCCTGCACGAGGCACCGGAGACGGTCGAAGGGCACGTCCTGACCGGCACCACGACCAGCGTCGCGTCCGGCCGCATCGCCTACACCCTCGGCCTCGAAGGCCCGGCGGTGACCGTCGACACGGCGTGCTCGTCCTCGCTGGTCGCGCTGCACCTCGCGGTGCAGTCGCTGCGGGCGGGGGAGTGCGGACTCGCCCTCGCCGGCGGGGTCACCGTCATGTCCACGCCCGGCATCTTCGTCGAGTTCAGCAAGCAGCGCGGGCTGGCCGCCGACGGCCGGTGCAAGGCGTTCGCGGAGTCCGCCGACGGCACCGGCTGGGGCGAGGGCGCCGGTCTGCTGCTCCTGGAACGGCTGTCCGACGCCCGCCGCAACGGTCATCGGGTCCTCGCGGTGGTGCGGGGCAGCGCGGTGAACCAGGACGGTGCGTCCAATGGTCTGACGGCCCCGAACGGTCCGTCGCAGCAGCGGGTGATCCGGCAGGCCCTCGCTGGTGCGGGGTTGGCGCCGTCCGATGTGGATGCGGTGGAGGCGCACGGCACGGGTACCCGGCTGGGCGATCCGATCGAGGCGCAGGCGCTGCTGGCGACGTACGGGCAGGACCGACCGGCGGATCGTCCGCTGTGGCTGGGTTCGGTGAAGTCGAACATCGGGCACACGCAGGCCGCGGCCGGTGTCGCCGGTGTGATCAAGATGGTCCTGGCGATGCGGGCCGACCTGCTGCCGCGCACCCTGCACGTCGACGCCCCCTCGTCCTACATCGACTGGTCGGCGGGTGCGGTCCGGCTGCTGTCGGAGGCCCGGTCGTGGCCGGAAACCGGCCGCCCACGGCGGGCGGGTGTGTCGTCGTTCGGGATCAGCGGCACCAACGCCCACGTGCTGCTGGAGGCCGTGCCCGCCGACGAACCCGGCGCGCCGGCGCCGTTCCCAGGCCCCGTCCCGTTCTCGCTGGCGGCGAAGACCGCGGAGGGCCTGACCGGGCAGGCGGAGCGACTGCGGATGTTCGTGACCACGAACCCCGGCCTCGAGCCGGCCGCCGTCGGCGCGGCACTGGTGACCGGCCGGGCCGCCCTGGACCACCGCGCCGTCGTCCTGGCCGCGGACCTCACCGGCCTCGCCGAAGGGCTCGCCGCGCTGGAGCGGGACGCCGCCGACCCCGGCGTGGTGCGTGGGACGGCGACCGATGGCCGGCTGGCGTTCCTGTTCACCGGGGCGGGCGCCCAACGGGCCGACATGGGCCACGGGCTGCGCGAACGGTTCCCCGTCTTCGCCGAAGCCTATGACGCGATCTACGCCCGCTTCGACGCGCTGCTGGACCAGCCGCTGCGGGACGCGGACGTGCACCAGATCGCATACACGCAGCCCGCCGTGTTCGCGCTCGAGGTGGCGGTGTGCCGCCTCGTCGAGTCGTTCGGCATCACCCCGGACTACGTGGTGGGCCACTCGATCGGCGAGCTCGCCGCCGCACACGTGGCCGGCGTGCTGTCGCTGGACGACGCGGTGAAGCTGGTCGCGGCACGGGGCACCTTGATGCAGGCACTGCCTGCGGAAGGGGCGATGCTGGCGGTCGAGGGCACCGAGGCCGACATCCGGGCGGCGCTGGAGCCGTTCGCCGGCCGGGTGGACGTCGCCGCCATCAACAGCCCCAACTCCATCGTGATCTCCGGCGAGGCCGCGGCCGTCGAGGAACTCGCCGCCACCTTCAACGACCGGAAGACCACCCGCCTCAAGATCTCCCACGCCTCCCACTCGCCGCTGGTGGAGCCGATGCTGGAGCAGTTCGGTGCGGTCGCCGCCGGCCTGACCTACGCCCCGCCGCGGATCCCGATCATCTCCACCCTGACCGGGCAGCCGGTCGAACTGCACACCGCCGACTACTGGGTCCGCCAGGTGCGGGAGGCCGTCCGCTTCGCCGACGGGGTGACGTGGCTGGAGACGAACGGCGTCAACCGGTTCCTGGAGGTCGGGCCGGCCGGCGTGCTCACCGCGATGGCGCAGGACTGCCTGGAGGGCGAGGCGGTGCTGGCCGCGGCGCTGCGCAAGGACCGCGACGAACCCACCAACCTCCTGCACGCCCTGGCCACCCTGCACGTCAACGGCGTCGACGTCGACTGGACCGCGCTCCTGCCCGCCGGCCGCCAGGTCGAGCTGCCCACCTACCCGTTCCGGCGGGACCGGCACTGGCCGCCGGTGACCGCCACGCCCGGTGACCTCGCCGCGCTCGGCCTGACCGCCGTCACGCACCCCCTGCTCGGCGCCGTCGTGCCGCTCGCCGACGGCGACGGGACCGTCCTCACCGGGCGGCTGTCCACCGGCACCCACCCGTGGCTGGCCGACCACCGCATCCTGGACCGCATCCTGCTGCCGGGCACGGCCTTCGTCGAACTCGCCCTCCACCTCGGCGCCGTCCGCGAACTGACCATCGAAGCGCCCCTGGTCGTCCCCGACACCGGCAGCATCCAGCTGCAGGTCCGTGTCGGGCCGCCCGACGGCACCGGCGACCGGCCCGTCCGGATCTCGTCCCGGCTCGACGGCACCGACACCTGGACCCGCCACGCCACCGGACTCGTCACCGCCGGACCGGCCGAGCCCACCTTCGACCTCACCACCTGGCCGCCGGCGGGCGCGCAGCCGATCGACGTCGACGACGTCTACCCCACGGTGCGCGCCGTCGGCTACGGCTACGGGCCGGTGTTCCAGGGCCTGCGCCGCGCCTGGCGGCTCGGCCACGACATCCTCGCCGAGGTCGCCCTGCCCGAGACGGCGCACGGCGACGCCGAGCGGCACGCGCTGCACCCGGCGCTGCTCGACGCGGCCCTGCACGCGGCCATCACCGGCGGATTCCTCACCGACCCCGGCCGCCCGGCGCTGCCGTTCGCCTGGACCGGGGTGTCGCTGCACGCGGTCGGCGCGACGATGCTGCGGGTCCGGCTGGCGCCGGCGGGAACCGACGCGGTGTCGCTGCAACTCGCCGACGGCACCGGCGCGCCGGTGGCGACGATCGACGGCCTCGCGCTGCGACCAGTGCCCGAGCGGCTGCTCGACGCCGGCGCCGCCGCCGCGTCCGAGTCCATGTTCACGGTCGACTGGACGCCCCTGCCCGCCGGCGCGGCCGCGACCCCGCCCGGCGGGCTCGTGGTGCTCGGCGACCCGGCTGTCGCCGACCGGCTCGGCGCCGCCGCCGTCGACGACCTCTCCGGGGTGGCCGACGGCACCGCCACCGTGCTGCTGCCCGTCACGGACCCGGTCGCCGGCCTCACCGGCGCGGACACCCGCGTCCGCGCGACCCTGGACCGGGTGCGCCTGCTCGCACAGGAATGGCTGACCGGCGAACGGTTCACCGAGGGCCGTCTCGTGGTCGTCACGAGCGGCGCGGTGCCGGTCGACGGTCCCGTGTCCGACCCGGTGGGTGCCGCCGTCTGGGGGTTGCTGCGTTCGGCGCAGACCGAGAACCCGGGCCGGATCGTGCTGGTCGACGTGGATGGTGCGGATGCGTCGTGGCCGCTCGTGCCCGGTGTTGCCGGGTGGGACGAGCCGGCGTTGGCGGTCCGCGGCGGAGTCGCGGTTGTTCCGCGCCTGGCGCGCGCGACCCTGGACGCCGCTCCGGCTGAGCCGCCGGCGCACGGGACAGTGCTGATCACCGGTGGTACCGGTGTGCTGGGTGGAATCGTGGCCGAGCATCTGGTCCGTGCCCACGGTGTGCGGCATCTGGTCCTGACCAGTCGTCAGGGGTCGACCGCGCCGGGTGCCGCTGAGTTGGTGGCGCGGCTGTCGGAGGCGGGTGCGTCCGTCGAGGTGGTGGCGTGCGACGCGGCCGATCGTGCGGCGCTGGCCGGGGTGTTGGCCGCGGTTCCGGCGGAGGTGCCGCTGACCGGTGTCGTGCATGCCGCTGGGGTGCTTGACGACGGGGTGTTCGGGGCGTTGACCCTCGACCGCCTGGAAGGCGTGTTGCGGCCGAAGGTGGATGCGGCGGTACACCTGCATGAGCTGACGAAAGACATGGACCTGGCGTGGTTCGTGATGTTCTCGTCGGCGTCGGCGACGTTCGGCGGTGCCGGGCAGGCGAACTACGCGGCGGCGAACGCGTTCCTGGACGGTCTGGTGTCCTACCGGCGTGGTGCCGGGCTGCCCGGCATCTCGTTGGGCTGGGGGTTGTGGGCCGAGGCGTCGGGCATGACCGCCCACCTCGCCACCCGCGACGTGGCCCGCATCGGGGGCGGACTGTCCACCGTGGACGCGCTCACGCTCTTCGACGCGGCGATGACCGCCGGGCACGCGCACGTGGTGCCCAACCGGATCGACGTGCGCGGCCTACGGGACCGGTCCGGCTCCGCACCCGTGCCGGCCCTCCTGCGCGGACTGGTGCCGCCCCCCGCGCGCCGCGCCGCGACCGGCACCGGCGCCAGCGGCAGCACCGGCCTGACCGACCGGCTCATCGGCGTCCCGACCGCACAGCGGCAGCGGATACTGCTCGACCTGGTGCGCACCCAGGCCGCCGCCGTCTTCGGGTACGCCTCGGCCGACACCATCGACGCCGAGCGCTCGTTCAAGGAGCTCGGCCTCGACTCGCTGACCGCCGTCGAACTGCGCAACCGGCTCGCCACCGTCACAGGCCTCCGCCTGCCCGCGACCCTGATCTTCACGTATCCGTCGCTCACCGCCGTCGCCGACTTCCTGCTCACCCAGCTTGTCGTGCAGGAGGAAACCCCGCCGGCCCCGGACGTGACCGCGGCCGCGCCGACCGACGAGCCGATCGCGATCGTCGGCATGAGCTGCCGGTTCCCCGGCGGCGTCGGCAGCCCCGACGACCTGTGGCGCCTGGTCGCCGACGGGATCGACGGCGTCTCGGGCTTCCCCACCAACCGCGGCTGGGACATCGACGCCATCTACGACGCCGACGCCGACCGGCCCGGCACGACGTACGCGCGCGAGGGCGGGTTCCTGTACGACGCCGACACCTTCGACGCCGCGTTCTTCGGCATCTCCCCCCGCGAGGCCCTGGCGATGGACCCGCAGCAGCGACTGCTGCTGGAGTGCGCCTGGGAGGCGTTCGAGTCCGCCGGTGTCGACCCGCGCACCGTCCGCGGCACGCGCACCGGGGTGTTCGCCGGCCTCATGTACCACGACTACGCCGCCATCATGAACGTCGACGCCGTTCCGGACGCCGACGGATACCTCGGCGTCGGCGCGGCCGGCAGCGTCGCCTCCGGCCGGATCGCCTACACGTTCGGCCTCGAGGGCCCCGCGATCACCGTCGACACGGCGTGCTCCTCATCGCTCGTCGCGCTGCACTGGGCGGCGGAGGCGATCCGCCGCGGCGAGTGCACCATGGCGCTCGCCGGCGGTGTGACGGTCATGGCGACCCCGGGGATCTTCATCGACTTCTCCCGCCAGCGCGGCCTCGCCCCCGACGGCCGGTGCAAATCGTTCGCGGCCGGTGCGGACGGCACCGGCTGGTCCGAGGGCGCCGGCCTGCTGCTGCTCGAGCGGCTCTCCGACGCGCAGCGGCTCGGCCACGAGGTCTTCGCGGTCATCCGCGGCACGGCGGTCAACCAGGACGGCGCTTCGAACGGGCTCACCGCCCCCAACGGCCTGGCCCAGCAGCGAGTCATCGGCCAGGCCCTGACCAGCGCGGGCCTGCGACCCTCCGACGTGGACGCCGTCGAGGCCCACGGCACCGGCACCGCGCTCGGCGACCCGATCGAGGCCGAGGCGCTGCTGGCGACCTACGGTCAGGGCCGCCCCGCCGACCAGCCGGTGTGGCTGGGGTCGCTCAAGTCCAACATCGGCCACGCCCAGGCGGCCGCCGGTGTCGGCGCCGTCATCAAGATGGCGATGGCGATGCGGCACGGCATCCTGCCCCGGACCCTGCACGTCGACGCGCCGTCGCCGCACGTGGACTGGTCCTCCGGCGCCGTGCAGCTGCTCACCGAGGCGCAGCCGTGGCCGGAGACCGGCCGCCCCCGCCGCGCCGCGGTCTCGTCGTTCGGCATCAGCGGCACTAACGCCCACGCCGTTCTCGAACAGGCACCGCCGGCGCCGGTACCCGCCGCGGGCGCACCAGCCGCCGGTCCGGTGCCCTGGGTTCTGTCGGCTCGGTCGGGTCCGGCGCTGCGGGGCCAGGCGGCCCGGCTGCACGCCTTCGCAGCCGCTCGGGCCGACGTCGATCCGGCGGTTGTCGGGGCGTCGCTCGTGCACGACCGGACCATCCTCGAGCACCGCGCGGTCGTCGTCGCCGACGACTGGGACGGCCTTCTCGCCGGACTCACCGGCCTTGCCGCCGACGAGCCCGGGCCCGGCACGGTCCGCGGCACCGCGGGCGGTGGCCGTCTGGCGTTGCTGTTCACCGGTCAGGGTGCGCAGCGTTCCGATATGGGACGCGGCCTGTATGAGCGGTTCCCGGTCTTCGCCGACGCCTACGACGCGGTCTGTGCCCGGTTCGATCTGCTGCTGGATGTTTCGTTGCGGGATGCGGATGTGAACCAGACCGTGTACACGCAGGCGTCGTTGTTCGCGTTGGAGGTGGCGCTGTTCCGTCTGGTGGAGTCGTTCGGTCTGCGTCCGGACTTCCTGCTGGGTCACTCGATCGGTGAGCTCGCGGCCGCGCACGTCGCTGGGGTGCTGTCCCTTGACGACGCGGTGGCGTTGGTCGCCGCCCGTGGCCGGCTGATGCAGGCGTTGCCGGCTGGTGGGGCGATGCTGGCGGTGCAGGCGACCGAGGCCGAGGTGCGGACCGCACTGGAGCCGTTCGCCGGCAGGGTCGACGTCGCTGCGGTCAACGGTCCGACGTCGATCGTGGTCTCTGGTGACGCGTCGGTGATCGACGGGCTGTTCAGGGACCGTAAGACGTCGCGGTTGACGGTGTCGCATGCGTTCCATTCGCCGTTGATGGAGCCGATGCTGGAGGAGTTCCGGGCGGTTGCTGCTGGCCTGACTTTTGCGCCGCCGCAGATTCCGATCGTGTCGAACCTGACCGGCCAGCTGGTTGAGGAGTACACCGCGGACTACTGGGTCCGGCATGTGCGTGAGGCGGTCCGGTTCGCTGACGGGGTCGCGTGGCTTTCGGGGAACGGGGTGAGCCGGTTCCTGGAGGTCGGGCCGTCCGGGGTGCTCTCCGCGATGGCGCAGCAGTGCCTCACCGGTGAGACCGTGCTGGCCCCGGCGCTGCGCAAGGACCGCGACGAGCCCACCAGCCTGCTGCACGCCCTGGGCACCCTGTACGTCAACGGGGTCGACGTCGACTGGACCACGATCCTGCCCCGCGGTGGTCGCGTCGACCTGCCCACCTACGCGTTCCAAGGGGAACGGTTCTGGCCGGAGCCCGCCGCTCCGAGCGCCGCCCCCGGAACCCCGGCCGAGCAGCAGTTCTGGGACGCGGTCGAGCGCGGCGACCTCGACGCCGTCGCGGATCGCCTGCGCGTGCCGGCGGATCGCCGCAACGCCCTCGGCGATGTCCTGCCCGTGCTGTCGTCGTGGCGCCGCGAGCAGCGCACCACCACGGAGCTTGACGGCCGGCGGTACCAGGAGGCCTGGAAGCCTGTCGAACTCGCGCCCGCCGAGGGGTCCGGGCTGTGGCTCGCGATCGTGCCGGACGGCGCCGCCACCGGCGACGTCCTCGATGCCCTGTGCCATGCCGGCGCCCGGCTCGTCGAGCTCACCATCGAACCCACCGACCTCGACCTGACCCGTGCGCTCAGCGAACGGATCGAGGCTCTGAGCACCGAGCCGCTCGCCGGGATCATCGCCCTCACCGGGCTCGCGACCGGCGCCCTGCCCGGGCACCCCGACGTGCCCGCCGGGCTCGCGCTGACCGCCGCCGTCGTGCAGGCGCTGGCGGCCACCGGCACCACCATCCCGCTGTGGTGCCTCACCCGCGGTGCCGTCTCCATCGGCCGCGGCGACCCGCTGCGCTCGGCGCCGCAGGCCCAGATCTGGGGTCTCGGCCGGGTCGCCGCGCTCGAACACCCCGAGCTTTGGGGCGGCCTCGTCGACGTGCCCGACATGCTCGACACCCGGGCCGGGCGCCGGCTCCTCGCCGTCCTCACCGCCGGCGACGAGGACCAGGCCGCCGTGCGCGACTCCGGTGTCTTCGGCCGGCGGCTGGTGCGCGCGCCGCTGCCCGACGTGCCGGCCGAACTGCCCCTCGACGGCCCGGGGAGCGTGCTCGTCACCGGCGGCACAGGCGCGCTCGGTGCCGTCGTGGCCCGGTGGCTCGCCGGCCGCGGGGTCCGGCACCTGCTGCTCACCAGCCGGCGCGGCCCGGACGCTCCCGGCGCCGCGGACCTCGCCGCCGAGCTTCGCGCGCTCGGCGCCACGGTGTCCGTCGTCGCGTGCGACGCCGCCGACCCGGTCGCGCTCGCCGCGACCCTCGCCGCCATCCCGGAGGACCAGCCGCTGCGGGGTGTCGTGCACGCCGCGGGCGTGGTCGACGACGCCGTCCTGACCGCGCACACACCCGAACGGTTCGCGACCGTGCTGCGCGCCAAGGCGACCGCGGCCACCAACCTCGACGCCGCGACGCGGGACCACGACCTCACCATGTTCGTGCTCTTCGCCTCCCTCGCGGGCACCGTCGGCAACGCCGGCCAGGCCGCGTACGCCGCCGCGAACGCGTTCCTCGACGGGCTCGCCCGGCAGCGGCGGCAGCAAGGGCTCGCCGCGACCTCCATCGCGTGGGGTCCCTGGGCCGAGGCGGGAATGGCGGCAGCCGACACCGTCGCGCAGCGCCTGCACCGGACCGGCCTCATCGCCATGCCGGCGCACGACGCGCTGGCCTCCCTCGAACTCGCCGTCCGCGCCGACGACGAGGCCGTCACGATCGCCGACGTCGACTGGGCCCGGTTCGGGCGCGCCTTCGCCGGCGCGCGGCCCACCCGCCTCCTGGAGGCCCTCGTGCCGTCCGGCGGCGGCGACGCCGGAGCGGACCGCGACCTCCGCGACCGCCTGGCCGCCCTCCCGGCCGCCGAGCGCCGGCACGCGCTGCTCGACCTGGTGCGCACCAGGTCCGCGCTCATCCTCGGTCACAACGGCGCCGGCGCGGTCGACGCCGACCGGGCCTTCCGCGACGCCGGCTTCGACTCGCTCACCGCGGTGGAACTGCGCAACAGCCTGGCGGGGCTCACCGGCCTCGCACTGCCCGCCTCCCTCGTCTTCGACCACCCCAACCCGGCCGCCCTCACCGATCACCTGGTCCAGCTGCTCGGCACCGAACACACCAAGACCGATGTTGTTTCGTCGTCCTTCGTGGATGGTCGGGATCCGGTGGTGATTGTGGGGATGTCGTGCCGGTTGCCGGGTGGTGTGGTGGATCCGGAGGGGTTGTGGGGTTTGGTGTCGGGTGGGGTGGATGGGTTGTCGGGCTTCCCGGTGGATCGTGGTTGGGGTGGGGGTCTACCGGTTGGGGTGGGTGGATTTGTTGATGGTGTGACGGATTTCGATGCGGAGTTGTTCGGGGTTTCTCCGCGGGAGGCCCTCGCCATGGATCCGCAGCAGCGGGTGTTGCTGGAGCTGGTGTGGGAGGTGTTCGAGCGGGCGGGGATCGACCCTCGCGGGATGCGCGGCTCGCGGACGGGGGTCTTCGTCGGGACGAATGGCCAGGACTATGCGGGTGTGGTGGCGGATTCGGGGGAGCGGTCGGTTGACGGGTTCGTAGGGACCGGGAACGCGGCGGCGGTGTTGTCGGGGCGGGTGTCGTATGCGTTCGGGCTGGAGGGACCAGCCGTGACGGTCGACACGGCGTGCTCGTCCTCTCTCGTCGGATTGCACCTGGCCGTGCAGTCGTTGCGGGTGGGTGAGTGTGGCCTGGCGGTGGTTGGTGGGGTGACGGTGATGTCGTCGCCGGGGGCGTTTGTGGAGTTTGCGCGGCAGGGTGGTTTGGCCTCGGATGGCCGGTGCAAGGCGTTTGCGGCGGCGGCGGATGGCACCGGGTGGGGTGAGGGTGTCGGCGTGCTGTTGCTGGAGCGGTTGTCCGATGCGCGCCGTAACGGTCATGAGGTTTTGGCGGTGGTGCGTGGGAGTGCGGTGAATCAGGATGGTGCGTCGAATGGTCTGACGGCGCCGAATGGTCCGTCGCAGCAGCGGGTGATCCGGCAGGCTCTGGCGAGTGCCGGCCTCACGCCGTCCGATGTGGACGCGGTTGAGGCGCACGGGACCGGCACCCGGTTGGGCGATCCGATCGAGGCACAGGCGTTGCTGGCCACGTACGGGCAGGACCGGCCGGCGGATCGTCCGTTGTGGCTGGGGTCGGTGAAGTCGAACATCGGGCACACGCAGGCGGCTGCGGGTGTCGCTGGTGTGATCAAGATGGTTCTTGCCATGCGGCACGGGATGCTGCCGCGGACATTGCACGTGGATGCGCCGACGCCGCACGTGGACTGGTCGTCGGGTGCGGTGGAGTTGTTGACCGAGGCTCGGCCGTGGGTGGTGTCGGGTCGGCCGCGGCGGGCTGGTGTGTCATCGTTCGGGCTGAGCGGCACCAACGCGCACGTGGTGCTGGAGGGAGCACCGGCCGAGGAGCCGGTGGAGCCGCGACCGTTCGTCGGTCCTGTGCCGTTGGTGCTGGCGGCGAAGTCGGCGGTGAGCCTGGCCGAGCAGGCCGGACGGCTGCGCGCATTCGCGGCGGCGGACCCTGAACTGGACCTGGCGGCGGTGGGTGTGACCCTGGCGCGGGGACGGGCGGCGCTGGAGCACCGTGTTGTCGTGCTGGCCGAGTCGGTGCCGGGATTCGTTGACGGACTGGCCGCACTGGCGGGAGACGCCGCGACCACCGATGTCGTGCGGGGCTCGGTGAGCGAGGGGCGCCTGGCCCTGCTGTTCACCGGTCAAGGCGCGCAACGGTCCGGCATGGGCCAGGGTCTGTACGAGCGGTTCCCGGTGTTCGCCGACGCCTACGACGCCGTCGCTGCCCGATTCGACACGCTGCTGGACGTTTCGTTGCGGGATGCGGACGTGAACCAGACCGTCTACACGCAGGCGTCGTTGTTCGCGCTGGAAGTGGCGCTGTTCCGCCTCATCGAATCGTTCGGTCTGCGTCCGGACTTCCTGTTGGGTCACTCGATCGGCGAGCTGGCCGCCGCGCACGTGGCGGGGGTGCTGTCGCTGGACGACGCGATCCAGCTGGTTGCGGCGCGGGGTCGGTTGATGCAGGCGTTGCCGGCGGGTGGGGCGATGCTGGCGGTGCAGGCGACCGAGGCTGAGGTCCGTTCCGCGTTGGAGCCGTTCGCCGGCAGGGTCGACATCGCCGCCGTCAACGGTCCGACGTCGATCGTGGTGTCCGGTGACGCGTCGGTGATCGACCAGCTCTTCAGGGACCGAAAGACGTCGCGGCTGACGGTGTCGCACGCGTTCCACTCGCCGTTGATGGAGCCGATGCTGGCGGAGTTCCGGGCGGTTGCCGCCGGGCTGACCTATGCGCTGCCACGTATCCCGATCGTGTCGAACCTGACCGGTGAGCTCGTTGAGGAATACACCGCCGACTACTGGGTCCGGCACGTCCGCGAGGCGGTCCGGTTCGCCGACGGCGTCGCGTGGCTTTCGGGGAACGGTGTGAGCCGGTTCCTGGAGGTCGGGCCGTCCGGTGTGCTGACCGCGATGGCGCAGCAGTGCCTCACCGGCGGCGAGACCGTGCTGGCCGCTGCGCTGCGCAAGGACCGCGACGAACCCACCACGCTGTTGCACGCCCTGGCCACCCTGCACGTCAACGGGGTCGACGTCGACTGGACCACGATCCTGCCCGCCAGCCGCCACGTCGACCTGCCCACGTATGCGTTCCAGCACGAGCGGTACTGGCCGGAGGCCCGGCCGGCCGGCACGGACCCGGTCGAGGACGGCTTCTGGGCGGCGGTCGAGCGGGAGGACGCCGACGCGGTCGCCGCGACCCTCGGGCTGGACACGGCCGGAGCCCTGACCCCGTTGCTACCGGCGATGTCTGCCTGGCGGCGCCGGCGACGGGCCGGCTCCGTCGTGGGCGGCTGGCGGCACGACGTTGTCTGGAAGCAGGTCACCGACCTGCCCACGGCGCCGCTGACCGGCACATGGCTCGTGGCCGTGCCCGCCGGCACGGACGGCGGCGACGTGACCGGCGCGCTGCGGCGGGCCGGTGCCCGGGTCGTCGAGATCGCCGTGGCCGCGGGCGAGGACCGGGCGGCGCTCGCCGAACGGATCGCCACCACACGCACCGGCGGGGAACCGGCCGGCGTGCTCTCGCTGCTCGCGCTCGACGGCACGGCCCACCCTGAGCATCCCGAGGTGCCCACCGGCCTCGCCGCGACCGTGACGCTGCTGCAGGCGCTGCAGGACGGTGACGTCCAGGCCCGGCTGTGGTGCCTGACCCGGGGCGCGGTCGCGACGGACCCGACGGAGCCGCTGCGCAGTGCCGAGCAGGCACAGGTCTGGGGCCTCGGCCGGGTCGCCGCGCTCGAGCTCCCGGGCAGGTGGGGCGGGCTCATCGACGTACCGGCGAACCTGAAGGACCACGACGGACCGCGACTCGCGGCGGTGCTCGCCCACGGCGGTGAGGACCAGGTCGCACTGCGGCCGTCCGGGATCCTGGCCCGGCGGCTCGTGCGCGCCACCCCGCCCGCAGCGGCCGGGACCTGGGCGCCCACCGGCACCGTCCTGATCACGGGCGGCACCGGCGCGCTCGGCGCTCACGTCGCCCGCCGGCTCGCCGCCCGCGGTGTGCCGCATCTGGTGCTGCTCAGCCGCAGCGGGCCCGACGCGCCCGGCGCCGCGGACCTCGTCGACGAACTCGGCGGCGCCGGGACGACCGTCACCGTCCGGGCCTGTGACGTCGCCGATCGCGCCGCGCTGGCCGCGGTGCTCGCCGAGATCCCGCCGGGGTCGCCGTTGTCCGGCGTTGTGCACGCGGCCGGGACGCTCGACGACTGTCCAGTTGAGACACTCGATGCCCGGCGGCTGGCCGCGGTGCTGCGGAACAAGACCGTCGCCGCGGCGCACCTCGACGAGCTGACCGCGGACCTGCCGTTGTCGATGTTTGTGCTGTTCTCGTCGATGGCCGGCTCCGTGGGCAACGCCGGGCAGGGCAACTACGCCGCGGCCAACGCGCACCTCGACGCGCTCGCCCGCCAGCGCCACGACCGTGGCCTCGTCGCCACCTCCATCGCCTGGGGACCGTGGGCGGACGCCGGGATGGCCGACAGCGACGCGGTTGCCCGGCGGCACCGCCGCACCGGCGTCACGCCGATGGACACCGCGAGCGCGCTGGCCGCGTTCGAGGATGCCCTGACCGACCCACGCCCCAACCTCACCATCGGCGACGTCGACTGGACCGCGTTCGTCACCGGCGCCGGGGCGGGCCGCCCGAACCGGCTCCTCGCCGAAGTGGCCGACGTCCACGACGTCGCGGACGACGGCGTGCAGGGGCGGCACGCGGCGCTGCACACCCAGCTCGCCGCCGCCACCGACACCGAACGCGTCCAGTTCCTGGTCGAGCTCGTGCGGGCGCAGACCGCGGTCGTGCTCGGCCACGCAACGTTCGCGAAGGTCGGCGCCGACCGCTCGTTCAAGGAGCTCGGCTTCGACTCGCTGACGGCGGTCGAACTGCGCAACCTCCTGACCACCGCCACCGGGCTGGCGCTGACCCCGACCCTGGTCTTCGACCACCCGACGCCGGCCGCGCTCGCCGAGCACCTCGCTGCGCTGCTGCACACCGGCACGGGCCGGGGCGGCGGCATCTCCACCGAGCTGGACCGGCTTGAGGCGTCGCTGTTCGGCGCCGCGCCCGACGAGCACGAACGCGACAGCATCACGGTCCGCCTCCGGGACCTCGTCGACAAATGGAACCGGACCCACGGCCACTCCGCCGGGTCTGTCCCGTTCGACGACGACGACCTCGGCGACGTGACCGCCGACGAGATGCTCGACCTCATCCAGCGTGAGTTCGGCAGCCCCAAATGACCGCACACGACATCCGCAATTGCTTGCTGGGGGAACGCCATGGCAGATGAACAGAAGCTCCTGAGCCAGCTCAAGTGGATGACCGGGGAGCTCCGGCAGACCAGCCGCCGGCTCCGCGAGGTCGAAGAGGCCGAGCAGGAGCCGATCGCGATCGTGTCCATGAGCTGCCGGTTCCCCGGCGGCGTGCGCAGCCCCGAGGACCTGTGGCGCGTCGTCGCCGCCGGCGAGGACACGATCGCACCGTTCCCCGACGGACGCGGCTGGGACCTGGACGCGCTGTACGACCCCGACGACGCCCACACCGGGACGTCGTACGTGCGTGAGGGCGGCTTCCTCGACGACGCCGACCGGTTCGACGCCGACCTCTTCGGCATCTCGCCGCGCGAGGCCGTCGCGATGGACCCGCAGCAGCGCCTGCTGCTGGAGACCTGCTGGGAGGCGTTCGAGCGGGCCGGGATCGACCCCCGGTCGTTGCGGCGCAGCCGGATCGGCGTGTTCGCCGGCACCAACGGCCAGGACTACGCCTCGCTCGTCGCCAACGATGCGGAGATCAGCGAGGGCTATCTCGCAACCGGCAGCGCGGCGAGCGTCATCTCCGGCCGGATCGCCTACACGTTCGGGTTGGAAGGACCCGCGGTCACCGTCGACACCGCCTGCTCCTCCGCGCTCGTCGCCCTGCACCTCGCGATCCAGGCCCTGCGGCGCGGTGAGTGCACGATGGCGCTCGCGAGCGGCGTCACCGTGATGACGACCCCGACGGCGTTCGTTGAGTTCAGCCGGCAGCGCGGGCTGGCCGCCGACGGGCGTTGCAAACCGTTCGCGGAGTCCGCCGACGGCACCGGCTGGGGTGAGGGCGTCGGCGTCCTGCTCGTCGAGCGTCTCTCCGACGCCCGCCGCAACGGTCATCGGGTCCTCGCGGTGGTGCGGGGCAGCGCGGTGAACCAGGACGGTGCGTCCAATGGTCTGACGGCCCCGAACGGCCCGTCGCAGCAGCGGGTGATCCGGCAGGCCCTCGCGGGTGCGGGGTTGTCGCCGGCGGAGGTCGATGTCGTCGAGGCGCACGGCACGGGTACCCGGTTGGGTGATCCGATCGAGGCGCAGGCGCTGCTGGCGACGTACGGTCAGGACCGGCCGGACGACCGTCCACTGTGGCTGGGTTCGGTGAAGTCGAACATCGGGCACACCCAGGCCGCTGCCGGCGTCGCCGGAATCATCAAGATGGTGATGGCGATGCGGCACGGGGTGTTGCCGCAGACGCTGCACGTGGACGAGCCGACCCCGCACGTGGACTGGTCGGCCGGTGCGGTCCGGCTGCTGTCGGAGGCCCGGTCGTGGCCGGAGACCGGCCGCCCGCGCCGGGCGGGCGTGTCGTCGTTCGGGATCAGCGGCACCAACGCCCACGTGCTGCTGGAAGAGGTGCCGGCCGAGGAGCCGGCGGAGTCGGAGCCCTCGGTCGGCCCGGTGCCGTTCGTGCTGGCGGCGAAGTCGGCGGAGAGCCTGGCGGAGCAGGCCGGGCGGTTGCGTGCGTTCGTGACCGGGACCCCTGGGCTGGACGCGGCGGCGGTGGGTGCGGCGCTGGCGCGGGGGCGGGCGGCGCTGGAGCACCGGGCCGTGGTGCTGGCCGATGCGACGGCAGGGCTCGCCGACGGGCTGGCCGCGCTGGAGCGGGATGCCGCGGCCGCCGACGTGGTGCGGGGCTCGGTGGGCGAGGGCCGTCTGGCGCTGCTGTTCACCGGTCAGGGCGCCCAGCGCGCGGGCATGGGCCTGGGCCTGTACGCCCAGTTCCCGGTGTTCGCCGAGGTGCACGACGACATCTGTGAGCGCTTCACGGCGCACCTGGACGTCCCGTTGCGCGACGCGGACGTGAACCAGACCGTCTATACGCAGGCGTCGTTGTTCGCGCTGGAGGTGGCGCTGTTCCGTCTGGTGGAGTCGTTCGGAGTCAAACCGGACTTCCTGCTGGGCCACTCGATCGGTGAGCTGGCCGCCGCGCATGTCGCTGGGGTGCTGTCCCTTGACGACGCGGTGGCGTTGGTCGCGGCGCGGGGTCGGTTGATGCAGGCCTTGCCGGCGGGTGGGGCGATGCTGGCGGTGCAGGCGACCGAGGCCGAGGTCCGGGCGGTGTGCGAGCCGTTCGCCGGCCGGGTCGACATCGCCGCGGTCAACGGTCCGACGTCGATTGTGGTGTCCGGTGAGGCCGCGGTGATCGACGGGCTGTTCAAGGACCGTAAGACGTCGCGGCTCACGGTGTCGCACGCGTTCCACTCGTCGCTGATGGAGCCGATGCTGGAGGAGTTCAGGGCGATCGCTGCCGGCCTGTCCTACGCGCCGCCGCAGATTCCGATCGTGTCGAACCTGACCGGCCAGCTGGTTGAGGAGTACACCGCCGACTACTGGGTCCGGCATGTGCGTGAGGCGGTCCGGTTCGCTGACGGGGTCGCGTGGCTTGAGGGCAATGGGGTGTCCCGGTTCCTGGAGGTCGGGCCGTCCGGGGTGCTGACCGCGATGGCGCAGCAGTGCCTCACCGGGGAGACCGTGCTGGCCCCGGCGCTGCGCAAGGACCGCGACGATCCCACCAGCCTGCTGCATGCCTTGGGCACCCTGCACGTCAACGGGGTCGACGTCGACTGGGCCGCGCACCTGCCCACCGATCGATTCGTGGACCTGCCCACCTACCCGTTCCGGCGGGACCGGTTCTGGCCGCCGGTGACCGCGGTTCGCGGCGACCTCGCAGCCACCGGCCTGACCGCGGCCGGGCACCCCCTGCTCGCCGCGGCCGTCTCCCTCGCCGACAACGACGGGATGCTGCTGACCGGGCGGCTTTCCATCCGTACCCACCCCTGGCTGGCCGACCACGTCGTCCTCGGCAAGGTGCTGCTGCCCGGGACCGCCTTCGTCGAGCTCGTGCTCCGCGCCGCGCAGCAGGTCGGTGCGGCCCGCATCGAAGAGCTCACGATCGAGGCGCCGCTCGTCATCGGCGACCGCGGCGGCGTGCAGCTGCAGGTGCGCGTGGGCAGCGCCGACGAGCGGGGCGAGCGCACCGTGCAGGTGTACTCGCGCCCCGAGCGCGACGCCGACCATGAGGGCGACTGGACCCGCCACGCGGCCGGCGTCCTCGCCGACGCGGCCGAGCCGCCGGCCGCCGGTGACCTCGCCGCCTGGCCGCCCGCCGGCGCTACCCCGATCGACCTCGACGACTTCTACGCCGACGCCGCCTCGACCCTCAGCCTCACCTACGGCCCGGCATTCCAGGGCCTGCGGCGGGCCTGGCTGCTCGACGGCGACGTCTTCGCCGAGGTGGCCCTGCCGGAGTCCGACCACGGCGACGCCCGCCGGCTCGGGCTGCACCCCGCGCTCCTGGACGCCGCACTGCACGCGACCGCGCTGGGCGGCATGCTCCCCGACGACGGCACGCCGCGCCTGCCGTTCGCCTGGACCGGCGTGGCGCTGCACGCCACCGGCGCCACCAATCTGCGCGTGCGCCTCACCCCCGCCGGGGCGGAGGCCGTGTGCCTGCAGGTCGCGGACGACACCGGCGCGGCCGTGGCCACTGTGGACGGTCTCGTGCTGCGCGCCGTCTCCAAGGCCCAGCTGTCTCCGTCCGGTGTGGCGCTGCGCGACGCGCTGTTCGCGGTCGAGTGGACGCCGCTGCCCCAGCCGCCCGCCGCCTCGACCGCCGTCGCGGCCGTCGTCGGCGACCCGGACCTGGCCGCGCGCCTCGGCGTGCCGGGTGTCGCCGACCTGGGCGACACTGCTGGCATCGAGTTGGCCGGCGCGGTGCTGGTGCCGGTCGCCGACCCGGGCACGGGCGTTGCCGGCGTGGCCGAGCGCGTCCGCGCGGTCTCCCACGACGTCCTCGCGCTCGTCCAGACCTGGCTCGCCGCGGACCGCCCGACCGGCGCCCGTCTCGTCATCGTCACGAACGGCGCGGTCCCGGCCGGCGGTGCCGCTGACGACCTGGTCGCCGCGGCGATCTGGGGGCTGTTGCGTTCGGCCCAGACCGAGAATCCCGAGCGGATCGTGCTGATCGACGTTGACGGGTCTGTGGACTCGTTGCGTCTCATCGGCGCCGCTGCCGCTCTTGGTGAGCCTGAGGTCGCGTTGCGTGCTGGTCAGGTGCTCGTGCCGCGGCTTGTTCGTGCTCTGCCGTCGACGTCGCTGTCTGTTCCGGAGGGTCCGGAGTCGTGGCGGTTGGAGACCACGGGTGGCGGGACGCTGGAGAGTCTGGTGTTGGCCGGGTCCGGCGCGGGTGTGGTGCCGCTCGGGTCTGGTGAGGTGCGGGTCGGTGTCCGTGCGACGGGTGTGAATTTCCGTGATGTGTTGCTGGGTTTGGGGGTGTATCCGGAGCCGGGGTTGATGGGGGCTGAGGGTGCGGGCGTGGTGGTCGAGGTCGCCGCGGATGTGACCGGCCTGCAGGTCGGTGATCGGGTCTTCGGCTTGTTCACCGGTGGGTTTGGCCCGTTGGTTGTGGTGGATCACCGGGTGGTTTCGGTGTTCCCGGCTGGGTGGTCGTTTGTTGAGGCGGCGTCGGTGCCGATGGCGTATCTGACGGCGTGGTATGCGTTGCGGGATTTGGCGGGTGTGCGTGCGGGGGAGTCGCTGTTGGTGCATGCGGCTGCTGGCGGGGTCGGTATGGCCGCGGTGCAGCTGGCCCGCCATTGGGGTGTCGAGGTGTACGGCACCGCGTCCGCGCCGAAGTGGGATGTGTTGCGCGGTCTCGGGCTGGACGACGCGCACATCGCGTCGTCGCGGGATCTGAGTTTCGAGGATGCGTTCCGGGCCGCGTCGGGCGGTCGTGGCGTGGATGTGGTGCTGGACGCGTTGGCGGGTGAGTTCGTTGACGCGTCGTTGCGGCTCCTGGCCCCCGGTGGCCGGTTTGTCGAGATGGGCAAGGCGGATGTTCGGGATCCGCAGGTGGTGGCGGAGCAGTACGGCGGGGCGTCGTACCGGGCGTTCGACGTCTCGGAGGCTGGTCCCGCTCGGATCGGGGTGATGCTGGCCGAGATCGTGGCGTTGTTCGAGCAGGGCGTGCTGTCGCTGTCGCCGGTCACCGCCTGGGATCTCCGCGACGCCGCGGCGGCGTTCCGCCACATGAGCCAGGCCAAGCACGTGGGCAAGAACGTGCTGACCGTCCCGGCCGCCCCGCAGGGCAGCGTGCTGATCACCGGTGGCACCGGTGGTCTGGGTGCGTTGCTGGCCGAGCACCTGGTCCGTTCGTACGGTGTCCGCAGTCTGGTGCTGACCAGTCGCCGTGGCCCGGACGCGCCGGGTGTCGCGGACCTCGTGGACCGCCTCGCCGGGTTGGGTGCCCACGCCGAGGTCGTGGCGTGTGATGTCGCGGATCGTGCGGCGCTGGCCGCGGTCGTCGCCGGTCGGGCGTTGACCGGTGTCGTGCATTGTGCCGGTGTTCTGGACGACGGTGTGTTCGCCTCGCTGACTCCTGAGCGGCTCGACGATGTGTTGCGTCCGAAGGTGGATGCTGCGGTACACCTGCATGAGCTGACGAAGGACATGGACCTGGCGTGGTTCGTGGTGTTCTCGTCGGCGTCGGCGACGTTCGGGTCCGCGGGACAGGCGAACTACGCCGCCGCCAACGCGTTCCTCGAGGCGCTCGTCTCGCACCGGCGCGGCCTCGGCCTGCCCGGCCAGTCACTTGGTTGGGGGCTGTGGGCGAACACGGCCGGCATGGGCGGGCGGCTCAGCGACACCGACGCAGGCAGGGTCGCCAGGACCGGCGCCGCGCTCACCGACGAGCAGGGCCTCGCCCTGTTCGACGCCGCACAGCAGCTCCCCGCCGCGCGGCTCGTGCCCGCGACACTCGACCTCACCGGCCTGCGCCAGCAGACCGCGGACACGCTGCCCGCCCTGCTGCGCGGGCTCGTCCGCCCGAAAGCCCGCCGGGTCGCGCAGACCGCCATCGGAGCGGACGGCTCGACCCTCGGCCGGCGGCTCGCCGCACTGCCCGAGGCCGACCGGGAGCGGTTCCTGGTCGATCTCATCCGGGAGCAGGTCGCCATCGTCCTGGGCCACGGGACGGCTGACGCCGTCGACGCCCGCCGCGCGTTCAAAGACCTCGGCTT
>NZ_JBHSIU010000134.1:0-1017 GCF_042653625.1 Dactylosporangium cerinum
TCATGGCGGCAAGGACCACGGTGAAGCGTTGTCGTTGCTTGGACATAGCTTTTCCTTCACGGTCGATAGGGATTGGTTGCCGAACCAAATCGTTCTTCACACCGTTCGCCAGATGATTGGCGGCTGACTCCGCACGGCGCGCTCCCGGCGACCGTTATGCAGTATTTTGTCCGGCAGCGACTGGCACATCTGGCGACTCAACCGGTGCGGTGAGAATCGGCGGTGCTGCTTGCTGGAGCTGCGCGACTGCCTCGCCGCAGTACCACAATCGGTCAGCTGGCCATCGTTACCGCAATCAAACCGTCGACCGCCTGCTGGAACAGGCGGTTCCATCGCTTGGCGACCAGAGGCTTGACCAGTCCGATCGTCGTACCGGCGAACACCTCGACGTTGTGGATGTACGTGCCGCCGCCGGAGATCGGCTCGAACCGCCAGACGTGGCAACTGCGCACGCCGTTCTTGTCGCCCGACCACGACGCGCGGACGCACGGCACCAGTTCGTCGAACGTCGCTCGATCACGCTGGACGCCAACCGGAAAGCCGAGTTCGAGCTCCTGCTCGAACGTGCCGCCGATGGACAAGGCATTCACACCGGCCACCCTTACCGACCGATGGACCTGCGACCAGGCCGGCCAGCGTTCCAGATCACTCCACACCGCCCAGAGCTGCGCGGGGGACACGTTCGACACCCCGGAGCCCGCAACCACGAGTGTCTTCCAGTCAACCCGGGACTGACCGACCTTCGCCAGGCAGTAGGCGACATCCGCTTCCGCCATCCTCTGCTCCTGCTTCATCTCGGTGACGTACGACCGATCGGGAATTGCCAGCCCGATCGTGTCGCAACAAACGTTGTGTTGGTCCTGAAATCCATGAGTGCGACCGTCTCGTAGAGCGATCTGGCCGAGTGGGCGCGCGGCCGAGGCCACCGCTGACGATCCGATTGCTCCAGGTCTGTGAGGTGTTCAGGCGGCGTGGGTACGCACGGCATCGTCGCCGCGTGTGGCAAGGACGTTGAGC
>NZ_JBHSIU010000135.1:0-21027 GCF_042653625.1 Dactylosporangium cerinum
CGGCGCGAAGATCCGCCAGTGGGCGGCCCGCAACCGGGTCGAGCTGTGTTTCACCCCGACGTTGCGCTTGCCGAGAATGCCATCCGGCCTGGTGAGAAGCCTTCTCACCGAGGATCCCGCGATCTTCATTCTGACGGCATGGCGGTTGGGACCGCCGACGGTCGCTGAGCGATGATGGTTGGTCGTGCTGCTGCGATTGGCGTATCTCGGGGTAACGAACATCTTCGCCATGCTCCGGCTGCTGCCGACGAGCGACCGGGCCAAGAACATCGAGATCCTTACCTTGCGACACCAGATCATGGTGCTGCAGCGCCAGCTCGGCGAACAGCGTCCGCGGTTCGACCCAAATGACCGCGCGTTGCTGGCCGCGCTACTGCATCCGCTGCCGAGGGAGGTGCTGCGCGGGCTGCGACTGTTGATCCGTCCAGACACGGTGCTTCGGTGGCATCGTGATCTCGTCGCGCGCCGCCATGCGGCGGTGTCCCGGCCCAAACGTCCGGGTCGCCCGCGAACGGTCCGATCGATCCGGGTCCTGGTGCTGCGGTTGGTGCGGGAGAACCCGCAGTGGGGCTACCGGCGCGTGCACGGCGAACTCCTGGTCCTCGGCGTGAAGGTCGCCGCCTCTACGGTCTGGGAGATCCTGCGCGAAGCAGGCATCGATCCGGCACCGGATCGAGCGGCCAGTACCTGGTCGGACTTCCTGCGATCGCAGGCGGAGACACTGCTGGCGTGTGACTTCTTCGAGACGGTCACACTGACCGGGGCCAGGATGTATGTGCTGGCGGTGATCGAGCACGCCAGCCGCCAGATCCGAATCCTGGGTGCTACCGCCCATCCAACCGCCGAGTGGGTGACACAGGCCGGCCGGAACCTCGTGATGGACCTCGAGGATGCCGGTTGCCGCGCCAAGTACCTCATCCGTGACCGGGACCGGAAGTTCCCCACCCTGTTCGACGTGGTCCTCGCCGACGCGGGGATCGCGGTGGTGCGCAGCGGTATCCGGGTGCCCCGGATGAACGCGATCATGGAGCGGTGGGTGCAGACCTGCCGCCGCGAGCTGTTGGACCGCACCCTGATCTGGAATCAGCGTCACCTCCTGCACGTCCTACACGAGTTCGAGGACTTCTACAACGCGCACCGTCCACACCAAGGCATCGCCGACGCCCGACCCATACGCGCTTTGCCCACCCCACTCGCCGATCCCGACGAGATCAGCCGTATACGTGTCCACCGACGCGACCGCCTCGGCGGCATTTTGCACGAGTACGAACACGCCGCCTGAGCTGCACGGACCGGGTTATCGGCAAGCGCGCGGTCTGGCCGCTAATGAGCTGGTTCCGGAGCGTTTCAAGGCTGACGCCGTCGTCGGCGCAGAAGGCTGGCCAGCCCGCCGCGGGGTAGCCGGACAAGGCCCTGGTGGCGACGTTCGGGGTGGCTCAGACGCTGCCCTCCTCGGTGATCAGGTTGCCGTCCGCGTCGACGGTGACCGTGTGCCGCTCTTCGAGTCGGGGGCGGACCCAGGTCGGTCCTTACCGTGGCCTTGCATCGGGACGAACCCGCACTGCAGTGACCCTGTCGCGACCAGCAGGGCGCCGTCACGTTTGAGGGTCAGGCACCAGGTGTTGGCGCGCATCCGCACCGGCGTGACCAGTCGCCCGGCCGGAGCGAGCTGGTCAGTCCAGGCGGGCGGGACGTCGCTGGTCTCCACTTCTCCGGACTTTCGTGATCTTGGATATCCCCGGGCGCGGCGGACATCTGCGCGGTTCAACCAACAACGATGCCGTAGGTCGGCCTTCGCCAGTCATTGTTGACGACGGTGACCATGGACGAGCGGTTGGCGCGCTTAGTCAGAGCGATGCCATCGACCGAAGACTGGCTAGCTAGGTCGATCAGTAAGCCCGTCAGGCTGGATACTGTGGCCGTTCTTTCGGGGGAGCCGGAAAAGTCCAGTGATTTGAGCCAGTTCGGCACCCTGGACGGGTCCGCCCCGATCTCCTGGGCAAGACTATCGGGCTCTGTGACGTGCCAAGATATGGGACGCTCCCTCCACGTTGTGGTTGCTGCGAACAGGAGGGTCTGACCGGCCAGCGTGGTGCCGATACCGCGCTGGCGATAGGTCGGCCATACAAAAAATTCCTCGACTGCGGCGCCAGCTTCCGTACCACGGACATGCATCCAACCCACAACTACCGGTTTGTCGACTTTGTTCACTACGGCAAGCGCCTGGAGGGCAATACTTCCGTCAGTTGCACCTATGAGCCAACGCCCGAAGACGCTAGTCATCTTACCCTCATGTAAGGGGATGTAGCCCGACACGGACGGGGTGTTCCAAGGATGTTTGAGTAGTAACTCCTTTCTTCCGCTGTCAGGCCCGAGATTGGTTAGGCGACTGACGTTTTGCGGCACTGGCCCCGGTCGCTGGCGCGTTGCCCAAGCTTCGCGGCCATGTCGCTTAACATACTCAACCGAGTAGCTCCCTAACCCGTTATCGCCCCAATCTCTACCCCAGTGATGCGCGAAGTAGACCCGACCCCCATCTAAGTCGATAGGAAGAACGTCGTGGTCACCGATGCAGCGCTCATTCGGGTCGGGCATGGGAACAACGCCTTGAGGGGCATCGTAGATGCTGGGAAATATCCCGGTTACGAGATCATAGCCGGGCATGTTGCCGAATTCTACGCCCTTCACAGAGAGTGTTCGCCACATATGTAGGCCAGTGAAAATCTCATCAACAGAGGGCAGGCGCTCGTAGAAGGCAGACTGGATCTGCGTCTGGCCGTTGGCTCGCCTGACGTCTTGATGATTGAAGAAGAAGTACCTCTTCATGTAGAGCACAAAACAAAAGCTGCCCGGGAGGCCGCCAAGCGCGCGAGCCACTGCAGTCGCCTTATCGGCGCTGCTCGTCTGCATTGGCAAGGGTTGGGAGTTGAAGTGCTGCGGCCCCACCTGCCTAGATCTACTCATTCCTCAGGCTCGCTGGGCGGATCAGTCCACTGGTCATCCGACTCCGCTGAATCGATGTTGATGCTGCCGAGATGGTTTCCTTCTGAGTCGTAAAATCTGATTTGCCGCGGACGTTTCGATTCGTGCTTCCGCTTGAATCGCGACCTCATGAACGCGGTGGCGGCAGCCAGGAGTCCGCCCCAGACCGCTTCCTTCATGAACTCGGCGCTGGGGAGAACTACTTCCAGTGCGTCGATCCAGCCGTGCCCGGCGCCGTGTGGATTCTCGCCCCTCACTTCGATTTCGACGTCGCTGCAGCTCGCCTGAATAAGTGTCTTCTGCATGGTCGCGGACAAGTCAGCCAACTCTTCGAGTGTCATGTCTAGCGGGTTAAGCGATTCGAGCGTAACGATCTTCTTTGGTGAAGGATGCGGTGGAGTCGGATTGGCGGCCACCATGAGACACCTCACGTCGCGTAGGTTGAACTGCGGTCCAGTCAGTTCCATCCGATGTTAGCTGATTGATGCAAGTGCCTTACCGTCACGCATTGCGAGAATTCCTCATGCTAGGGCTGGCCTAACCGACTCACGCGCCGGTCGATTCGTTGCTATGTGTCGAGAGAACGCAGTGCGGGAATACCCAAGACGGTAGGCGTTGCGCGGTTCCTTTGAATGCCGTCGAGGTCAACCAGCTTGTTCCCTGCGGCGTTGAGGCTAACGGTTAGGCCCTCAACGTCGCCTTGCCAGCCATTGATCTTCGCTTCGCTGATCCGTTCGGCTAGGTTGCGGAGGATCTCGGTAAGGCGATGCCGTTGCTGGGGATCGACGCGGAGCATGGGGCAGCGAACGCAGGCTTCTCTGAACTGAGACCCGATTTACGGTTCTGCCCCCCTTCGCTGCTGACGAGCTGCGTGCTGACCTGCTCCTGAGCGCGTGGAGTTCAGTCGATTCGCAGCTCTGCGAGAGCCATGCCGACACCAGCAAGGACAACTAGTGGGCCATGGTGCTGCGGTACGGCTAGCGCCCTGATTGACAGGCCCGTCATGGGCGCGCCGATCAGGGTGCCGGTGGTCAGGTCCCACACCCGCACCGTGCGGTCGCCGCCGCCGGTGACTGCGACCGGACGCCCATCAGGCAGGGTCGCTGTCGCCACCGCCTGCACGTCGTCGGTGTGGCCCGTCATCGGCTCACCGACCGGGACGCCTGCGGTCAGGTCCCACACCCGCACCGTGCCGTCGACGCCGCCGCCGGTGACCGCGACCGGCCGCCCGTCCGGCAGGGTCGCCGTCGCCACCGCCGACAGGCCGTGGGTGTGGCCGGTCATCGGCGCGCCGATCTGGGTGCCGGTGGTCAGGTCCCACACCCGCACCGTGCCGTCGACGCCGCCGCCGGTGACCGCGACCGTTCGCCCGTCCGGCAGGGTCGCCGCCGCCACCGCCGACACGCCGCCGGTGTGGCCGGTCATCGGCTCACCGACCGGGACGCCTGCGGTCAGGTCCCACACCCGCACCGTGCCGTCGACGACGCCGCCGCCGCCGGTGACCGCGACCGTTCGCCCGTCGGGCAGGGTCGCCGTCGCCACCGCCGACGGGCCGTGGGTGTGGCCGGTCATCGGCGCGCCGATCTGGGTGCCGGTGGTCAGGTCCCACACCCGCACCGTGCCGTCCTCGCCGCCGGTGACCGCGACCGTTCGCCCGTCCGGCAGGGTCACCGTCGCCACCGCCTCCCACGCCGCGGCACGCCACTTCTTCCGCCGGGCGATGGCCATGTTGAAGGTGCGACCCACCGAAGTGGTCACTGACGCGGCGCCGGTGTACCCAGCGGTGCTCGATGAGCTGCTCCCCTCGGCGTGGCACCACGTCGAACGGCATGCCAACAACCGGATCGAGGCCGACCATAGTCAGCTCAAGCACCGACTCAGACCGATGCGCGGGCTGCGCACCGACCGCACCGCACAGACAATCATCGCCGGACACGCGTTCATGCAGAACCTCCGCCGCGGACACTACGAACTCGGCGTCGACGCCCCGGGTGGACTCCGCGTCGCCGCAGCGTTCACCGAACTCGCCACCGCCATCTGAAGACCGGGCCGGCACTCGCTCGAACGCGCCCTCCGATCGGCAAACGCAACAGCGCCGACATGCCTCATTGTGGGCCCACTGAGACTGTCAAACCACTTCAGACACGCGACACTAGAGCACGATGAACAGGGGCCGCGGTGTTCTTGCCCTGAGGCCCGCGGCCACGCCAGCGAGGAGCTCGGTCGCGAGTGCGAGGCACTTGTCTGTCATCGACTGGCCCGACTCCGTACCGGCGTGCAGAAGTGCGTTCCGACCTTCGCGTACCTCGTCCAGCCCTTCCCTCTGCTTGGGACCGATGAGCCCCGCCGCTTCCAGATCTTTGATGACCTCGGAGATCATTGGGCTTCGTTCCGTCCCGTCCTTCTTCAGGTACCGGAGTCCGTGGGCGCTTGCGAGTTTGCGCAGACGCGACTCGCAGATGTACCAGAACGCACCGAGCGCCGTGTTGAAGTCGTGTGTTCCCAGTGCGTCCAGCCCGAGGCTCAGCTGGTCTAGGTCGAACAGGGCACCAGCCGCCACGACCGCATCGAGCCAATCGAGCGACGTTTCGGCCATCTCGAGCGTGAGCCATTCGGCTGCTCGTTCGCGTTCAGCAGGCGTGACGGACTCCTGGCGGGGTCCGTCGGAGCCGAACCAAGCAAAGTCTGGACTGTCCTCGATGCCAGCAAACGTATAGAGATCATCCTTGCGGACCCGTCTGACCGGGACCGACTCGTTCTCGTGGTGCATCGCGACGGCGCAGTGAAGGAGGGCCAGATGAGCGTTTACGAGGCGGAGGCGCTGCACGAGCGCGGGCAGCGCGGCGGCCGACGTCTCGCGGAGGTATCCGGTGGGCTTATTCGAGAGCCCAGGCGCCCAATCCTCCACGTCGTACTCGATGAAGCCGCATCGTTCCATCGTCACCCGGACACCGCACTGCAACTTCCGGTCGACGACCACATCGCGCCATGCTGCGGGAATAGGAGCGCCGACCTGACGCACGAGGCGATGATCCTCTGGGCGCTCGCCGATCCATCCCATCGGAAGGACCTGCTCGTAGACCCCGAACTCATACGACGACACGACTTGATGGTCAGCGACCGCCGAGCACGAGTCAAAGCAGTTCTGACGGGGTGGACAGGTCCGGCAGCTGGTGCACAACTAAATTTAATGATCAGCCACGCCGCAGGCCACCCGAGTCCTCGTGGTCCACTGCCGATCGCAACTGCGGTCGGCAGTACGCACATGCCGCTCTGCGCACTCGTGTCAATCCCCTGAATCGTGGAGTAATCCCGATTCGGGGATTATGGAAGGTAGGGCAGCATGAGCACCGACGCCGGCCCGCCGCACTGGCCCGCCGACAAGCTCACGCGCTGCGCCTCGGCCGACACCTGGTCACCGAGGTTCCCGCCACCGGCCCAGACAGGCGAGCGTCCGTCGACATCCCGCCCATCACGACCGCCGCCGACACCGACGCCCAGCGGCAGGGCTGGACCCGAAGCGACCACGACCGCAGCTTCAAGCTGGAGCACTGGGACTATGACGCCGACCGGCTCGACGGCTTCGACCACGATATCGGCGCGATCCTCGTGAAAGCCACAACGGTCACTAGCGAAGCCCAACTCAACGCAGCCCTTGACGCATGGAACCTGCGACCCGAACAGTTCCTGCACCCCTGGCAGACCGACGACCCGGAGTAGGCAGCGACTCGTCCGGAGAACCCATCCGTCCACAGGTCTTGACGATTCCTCGCCGACCGACACTTTGAGCCATACCCCGACTGGGATGTAGGTCGACCTTCGGGACCCGGCGGTGCTGATCAAGCAACGCCCGGCCAAGCCACCGAGATCATTGCCCCAACTGCATCAGCAACTCCAGCAGCCTTTCGTGCACTGCGATCAGGGCAGCGATGTCACGGTCGCCAGATGCTTGCTTCGCCAACACACCCAGTCGCTGCCGCGCGATGACGGCGTCCTGCTGGTCGCAGCGCTCCGTGACAGCGGCGCGCGCTGATGCCGCCCACGGATCGACCATCTCCTCAGCGATTTGCAGCGCCGTCGGACGCCAGCCGCGACTGCGGTCGGCTTGCTGCCGAGCTCGCTGTGCGCCGCGGTACTCCTGCCAGAACCCGAAGGCTGTTTCGCCGATTACTAGGGCTGGTCCGAGCGCGCGAGCTGCCTTCGCGGTGCCCTCGGCTGCTTTGACCGCTCCCCATGGCCCGAACTTGCGACCGACGCCGTGCCAGATCCGCTTGACGACTGTGTTCCCGACGCCGCCAGGCCGGGCTCCGGCACCGCCGAAGTCACGGCCGATCGACTGCAGACCGCTCAGGATCTGTTGTCGGATGACCGGCCATGCGGGAACGGCGGAAGGTTGCTGCTCGGAGACAGCGAGCTCTTCGCTTCTGGGCTTCGGCACATACCATTCCAGAGCACTACCCACGTTCTCGCTCGTCCGCTCCGCGTCGGCGTCCAGGACACTGTCGAACTGCTTCTGCGCCTCGGCGGCGACCGCGCTCAACTGGTCCTCGTCGATGTCGGGGCCTAGTTCCACGAGCTTCGACGCCACGAACGCCTTCGCCCCCTCCGCGGCGCGGGTGACAGATTCGGTCATCTGTTGCCGCTGTTCAGCGATGGCACCAGCGACCTCGTCGAGTTGGCTGAGGAGCGGGTCGCCGCCGGCTGCGACGGACATCGTGTCGATCGCGTCACGGCCGTAGGCGGCGAGCTCTCGCAGTGGTGTTGCAAGCCGCAGGTGTGCTCCGCGCGCGCGAACAGTCTCGTCAAGAGAGTCGGCCAGTTCGCGTATGCCTGACGTCCGCCGCCGCTGCTCTGGCTGCGGGAAGTCCTCTGCCTGCAGCCAACTACGTGCGTCCGTCCGCACCACCGGTATCAGGTCGAAGACCTCACCGAGTACTTCTCGTAGATGACCCTCAACCTGTGCCGGGTCTGACCCTTCTGCGGCGCTCTTATTGACGACCAGGAGCAGTTGACTGAGAGTCCGTAGCCGCTGCCGCAGGAGCGTGAAGTAGTCCGCGGCGACGTCATCGAACCCTTCTGCAGTGGCGACGAAAACCACTGCGTCGGCGCCGCGCAGCGCCTCCTCGGTAATCCGGTCATGCGCTTCGTGTTCCCTGGTCCTTACCCCCGGTGTGTCGACGATGAGATGGCCCTGCCACGGGTATGGCGTCGCTCGCTTCGTCGCGATGTCCGCGCCGATCTCAATGTCGAGACCGGTCAGGCACTTGATGAGCGACGACTTGCCCGCTGAGTACTGACCGACGAACACGACCGTAACCCTGTCCGCCGCATCGGCGGTCGGCACATCAGTGGCGAGCGCGCGGAGCTCGTCGTGCGCCGCGCTGGTGAGGACTGCGACAAGTCGGTCGCGGGCGTCGTGTGTCGCGCTGACGATGCCGGCAAGCGCAAGCAGGTTTGCCTGGCTGATTTGGCGATCAGTCATGTCTCAGTCCGTCCGTAATTCAGCTTCACTTGCAAGTTCCCTGACCAAGCGCGCAAGCTGAGCGGACCACATCGCATACATCTCAATGCGCAGAGACCTCTCGCTGAGGACTGTATCAATGCTCCGGCGGATTGGCTCCCAGCCTGCGCGCACAGCGTCTTCGGCGCAGGTACGGGCCTGAGCCAGCGCGGTCAGGTATGCGGCCCGGGCCGTGTCCACTGAAGCTTCCCGTTTGGCCAGCTCACGCTTGACCGTCGGCGCAAGGTTCTTCCGGGAGATGTCGACGGTTCGTTCGCTGAAAAGGCCAATCACCAATCGGGGGACCAGTCCGTCGGTAAGCACCATGGCGGCCACCGCGGCGGCTCCCTTCACCCCGCGAGCTACCCAGTTGGCAGCCCGCGCGTTGAGTGGGTCGCCCTCGAGCGACGCTTCAGGCAGTTGCGGCGCCTTGACCTGCATCTGCAGGGTCGGCGGGTCGAGACCGTGGCCGTCGACGAGCTGCTGCATGCACTTCTCGGCGGCACCCTCTGCGGCCTGCGCGAGACTCGCGTGTGCCTGCTTGCTCGCTGCGACCGCCTCGGATCGCATGTGCTCCTGCGCCTTCCCCCTGTGCGGCTCCTTCGCCGCGTAGCGCGCAGCTGCCACGACCTGCGTGGTGGCCGATGCGAACGCGTTCGCAGCTGCGTGACTGACCTCATCCCTGTATTCGTCCGCAGCTGCCTCGGCATCATCGCGCAGTTTCTTCCTGTCGGCGACGAGTTCCCTCTTGCGGGCCCGAAGCGTCGCTGCGACGACATGAGTTGCCTCCGCTGCATCAGCAGCGCATTTGCGAAGCACCGCAGCGGCGGTTGCGGGGCGACGTGCGTGTGCTTCCGCCGCGGCAACCGCCAGCGCCGCCTCTGCGGCCAGCACCCCAGACTGGCTCAAGAGCCGCTGGTCTTCGCCCTCGAGGCCGCGCTGCGCAAGCCACAAGTTGACGTGCGCGATCGTCGGGTCGCTGACATCAACTTGTGCCAGCACAGTGCGAATCCGTGCTTCTTGACCACTGATGTCGGAGAAGATCACTGCGGGCGACAGATCACCGGCGAGTTCCTCGGCTGTGAACGTCTGCTTGTGATTGACGAGGACGAAGACCGGGATGCCGGGAGCGATGGCTTGCAGCACGGGGGTCACTGTCGCCGGCTGCTGGCTGTCGGACCCCGCCACCCACACAACGAGGTCAGCATCTTTCGCGGCCGTCAAGGCGGACGCATTGTCGACGGCTCCCTGGTAGGCGCCGACGCCGGGCGTATCGACAACGTCAATGTCCCGCCACCGGTACGTGATCGGGATGCGCGTCGTGCGTTGCCCGCCCTTTCCGATACCGTCGGCGCCCTCGCCCGTCAGCACGAAGCGAAGCGTCGACTTCCCCGCCTTCGTGCGACCGATGCACACCACCCGCGCAGCATCACCGCGCACCCGGACCAGCTCGGCCAGGAGGCCTTCGATGATCTTCCGTGCCCGCGCGATCCGCAGCCTCAGCGGGGCATCGCGAACCGTGTCATCCTCTTGCCCGGTGGCGGCCTCGACCTCTTCGAGCATCGCCAAGAGCCGGTCGGCGGCGTCGACGACCTTCGCGTTCCCGCCCTGCGCTTCCGCAGGCACTCTTGCCTCCTCCCTGTGCGGCCGACGCACCTCGAAAGGGACATTTACGTCATTGTGCCCGGGGCGGGCGGCGTCGCGTCATCATGATCGCACCTCCCTACCAGTCGTCCTGTGGGCGTCGCCGTGATCACTAATCGGGCCGAGGCCGCCCATGTCACGATCTTCCGCTGGGTGCAGTTTGTTAGCTCAGGTTTACTCGGAAGACAGTGGGGTCTGCAGCTGCAGTGACGGCATCGCGGTTGAACTCCTGCAGGTGGGGATTTGTGAGCACTGTGGTGACGACGGCCAGGCGCCAGGCCTCGTCGAGCTCGGCGGTGCGGAGCTCGTTTCGTGTGAGCAGCACTGACGGCATCGAGCTCGAGACGCCCTTCACCTCGAGATGCAGCTCAGTGTTGTCCTTGGTGGCGGTCAAGTCCCAACCACAATTCAGGTGCGCCACCCTCGTGACCGTCCAGCCCGCCGCTTTGTAGTGGGCAGCAACCACGGTTTCGGCGGCTGTCTCCACGGCTTTGTCAGTGGCGGGGTCTCCGAAGCCGGCACCCCGGGCGCTGATTGTGATCGTGCTCGTGGTTTGACGCGGATCTCCCGGGTGGACTGGCGTCGCCAGCGGGCCGGTGTATGCGCGTATGAAGACGGGGACCGATTGCGGGTGGGTGCGGTAGCCCAGACTGCGGTCGGTCATGACCTTGATCAGACCGGTGCGTAGGGGGATGAGTCGTTGGCGTGTCTGGGTGCTGATGGCCAGGAGTTCAGCCCACAGCGTCATGATGTTGCCGGGGGAGCGGTGCCAGTCGTTGTCGTGTGGGGCGGCGGTGTCCCAGAGGTACGCGTGCAGCAACGCCACGAGTTCCTCCTGCTCCGCGGGAGAGAAGAGTTTCAGCACAACCTGTGCCCGCCCTTTGGCGTCTGCGCGGCCAAGGCCTGTGCGCAACAGGTCGGTGAGGCGTGCATTCGAGTCTTGGGGCGAAGGCGCGTCGGAGACCACGTACGCACGATAGGCCGCAACGTGTGGTGTGGGTGCCTTCATGCGGCGGCTGCCGTGATCGTCTGCTATCGGTCGTCGGAATCCTTTGGTCGGAGGAGAAGTGCTGGGAGCCGGCACCCCGAGCCGTATGACCTGGGCGAAGCGGAGTTCAATATCGCTCCGCTGGCGATCACCTGAAGACTCTGCGGCGCTTGAGTGATGCAAACGCTCAATGCAACAGTCCCTGGCAGCGGCGATGCGGGTGCATGACTGCGATCGCACTCCTTGGGACCGGTTGCGGCCTTGCAGGGGTCTCGGGCGCTGTTGCGTTGCGGGCTACGTGCTGAACGCGCCGGTCCCCGAAGACAAGACGGCGGTCAACACCCCCATCTCCCTGACGGCGCCCATCTGCGTTGCGCGTCCGGGCCGACCGTCGTCGTGGCCATGCAGGACGCGCTCGAAGTGCGTACCGGTCCAGTGGATCATGGATGAGTTGCGGGCCCTGACGACCCCCCAAAGTATCGGCAGACGCTCGTCGACCTGTACCGCGCCCACCTGCGTCGCCAGCTCGCCGACGAGCCCGGCGTGGCGGTGACCCGACTGCTGGCCGAGATCCGCGAACTGGACTACACCTGCAGCGCCAACCTGCTCGTGCGCTACCTCAACCAGGGCCGCGCTGATGCCGAACGCACCCCACCGTCACCACGCCGCCTGGTCTGCTGGCTGATGAGCAGACCAGGCGAGCTCTCGGACCTGAGTTCGCGCCACGCGGCGTGGCGCAGCAGGTAGTCGGGGCGCGTTGCGGTTGACGGCTTCAGCGACCGCGGTGATGTCGCCGAGGCCGGTGTACGGATGTCGACGGTGGCCGGGGCTCGGCGGGCAGGCAGTTACGGACCTTGCCGTGACCGGTCGTGAGGTCGAGCCGGCGGCGCCCTTGGTTCTCGACGTCGCCGGCCGAGGTATGCAGGCTGACCGCGTCGCGACGGGAAAACTCCGTCGGTAGATTCAGGCTTAGGGCGTGGGGGTCCGACTCGTTGAGTGGCTCGATGGCTCGGAACACGTGTTGAGCTGGGCGGTGGGGTGAGGTGCGTGCCGGGGTCCGAGCGGGACCAACCCCCCACGCTTGTCGGACCATCGACAACAATCAAACTAGCGTAGGTTGCTGGACGGCGCGTTCACGACGCCTGTCAGAAGGCTACCGTAGCCGGGTCGTCGCACGAGTTGCCGGACGGGCGGTGCGATTGCGGCGACCTCAATCCTCGGACCGGCGTCAAGGGCGTCGCTGATTGCCGCCCGACGCGGCCCCCAGTATCTAGTTGAAGTGGTTGGCGGCGCCGTTTTTCCGGTCGATGCTGCCCGATCTTGTTGGCGGCCGAGCGCCGCTGAGCGCTCGTGTCTGGCAACCACTGGTGTGTCTGGACGAGCGGATCGCGGCTATGAGCGTGTACCGATCGTCGGCGGTGAGCCGTACCTTTTCGCTGTGCTGGTTGTCGGAATCCGCCCTTACTCGGGCAGCTTCGTCTTCGGCGAGGTCGCTGTGGGCGCCGATGCGCTGGCTGCTCTGCGCGTAGAAGTGCCGCCCTACGTCGCAACGTTGTCCTGGCCGGACGATCCGGACGTGCGCGTCGACGTGACGCCGCACGGCGCCGCGGAGTGCTCGATCGCGATACGACGAACTCCTGCCGACAGGATCCGCTGCTTTCCTGCGCAGCCTGGCTGAGCTCGCCAAGATCTGAAGCGGCGACCGAGCGGTCCAATCACCGCTGCAAGACCATCGCCATCCCGTGGCGCCCGACCCGCGGCAAATGCGCGCAGCCGATCAAGCGAAGCTATTGAGAAGTGGCAGGTAGTGATCCAGATCTACGAGGGTTTCTCGGCGAACGACAGGCGTTGGATGAGCCCAACGTTTGCCGGATCGCCGGTCGGTCATTCCAGCAACCGCTGACCGACCTGCTTGTGCAGGAGCCATTGGGCGGCGATGACCGCCAACGCAGATGCGACCGGCCACTCTTCAGGTGCCTTGGACCGGATGGAGTCGGCGAAGAGGTCGGCGATCGTATCGCTCGTCAACGCCCGTTCGAGGATCAACTGCGATGGCATCACAAGATGCGGCACCGCAGTCACGGTCGCTTGCTCTTCCGTCGCCACGAGGTGGACCTCGGTCGCGCGGAGCGCGTCGTGTAGTTCGTCGAGCAGCGCCTGGTCCAACGGGTCGACGATCTCGGACGGCAGCAGCAGGTAGTCGGCGAGAGTTCCCGCCGAGTCTAACGCTTCCGACGGTCCCGGCCCCACGATGCCCAGGAAGTGCAGCTGTAGCGCGAGGTGGTGGGACGGGCCAACCAGTTCACGCAACGTGCGCAGGTTCTTCCGTGCAAAGGAGCCGAGCGGGCCGGCGGTCCGACTCCACTGGCGCATTATGATCGCAGCGGTGATCTTCTGCGGCGGAGCGCCGGCCAAAGTTTGCCGTGCAACGTCCTCGACCCGTGCCGCGGCGGCGATCTTTTCGCCGAACACCCGGTGCAGGGCGTCGGCGGCATGCGCGGTGGAGAGGTCGGGTGGGCGCCTGAACACCTCGACAGCGTGTTTGAGTAGCAGCCGCTCAATCCGCGGCGAGGCGGTGCCAAATCCGTCGTCGAGCAGGTCGAGCGCCAGGTCACTTCCCGGCGCGATCTGCATCATGAGATAACTCTGCGCATCCAGTGCGTGGAGCAGCGCGATCAGGTCATCGACGAGGTGGTTCCGAACTGCGGCGAGCCGTCCCGCGGCGAGGAGCCAGGTGTTGCGCCAGTGTGACGACGGTGCGAGCCGTTCCATGCTCCGCAGAATCTGGCTGTCCTTACCCTTCACTATCGCGCGGGCGGCCATGAACTCCTGCAGGCTCCTGACCTCGAAGCCGACGTCGGCGTCATTGACCGGCATGAGCAGCACCAGCCGATGCGTCGCGATGCGTATGAGGTCGTCGGTGAGCGCGTCGGCCTCGGCCGGGACGAACTCGTCGTCGAGGAGGCGCTCGCGCACCATTGCCCGCAGCGCGTGCATCGAGATCGCCGGCTCCGCATGTCCGCTCTCCTCAGCCTGCACCTGCAGCACCAGGCCGACATCCTCGTGCAGCTCGTTGACGATGCGGCGGTGCTGTTCCAGGGTGCGGGCAGTCGCGTTGTTCTTGCCCACCTCGCGGTTGTACACGGTTTCGTAGTAGGCGTCGAACAGCCCGTACCGGTTGTGTGGGACCCGGGAGCGGCCCTCCAGCAGTAGCGACATGATGGTGATCTGCAAGGGCGTCCGCAACAAGCGAAAAGTCAGCTCGTTCTTCGCTGCTTCCTCGATCCTCTCGAGGACATTGCGGTGCACGTCCGGGTCCTCACCGTGCCGGACGTCGGCGAGCAACCGCGCGTAGTCGAGCGCCTCAGCAGGTGTCAGATCCGCCATGGTCAAGTGCTCGTAGTGCTCGGGCGTGAACTCGCCTGCATAGCCGCGTGGGCGGGTAGTGACGACCACCAGCAGATCGGCATCCACATCGGCCGCGTCCACGAAAAAGTCATTGATCCTCTCGACGAGCAGTTCCCGAACTCGCGGCGCAGCAACCTCATCCAAGCCGTCGAGCACCAGCATCCACGGCCAGTGACCCAGCCACCCCCGCACGTCGGCCGAGCTGACGTGCTCCTCGGATCGAGCCGCGATGCCCTGGGCGACGAAACGGAGTAGTGACGTGTGATCGTCACGGGCGATCGCATCTGCGAAGCGGTTCAGATCGATCCGTAGTGGCCACCGCAGCAGCGCAGGCCGGTCAATCTTCATCGCGTCCAGCTGGTTTTGCAGCGCGGTCACGGCCTCGGTAATCTGCGGCGGGAGGTTGGCGGCGCGTTCGAGCAGCGCGACACGGTAGGCCTGGCACACGATCTGGCCGATGGTCGTCTTACCCTGACCCGGTCCGCCGATTAGCACCAGATGCGGTGATGGACCCGGCCGGTGGCTCGGGCGGAGCACGCGGTTACCGATCGCGCAGATGTAGCGGGCCGCATGGACTCGTCGCTCCGCCTCCGAGGGCGCGTGCGACCGCGCCGCCGCCAAGTCGGTAGCCACCCGAGCGAGCGGGATCCGGTCGGTGCTCTTCAGGCCGAGCTGACTGAGCCTCACCCACTGCTCGGCCAGCAATTCCTTGGCTGCGTGCCGGCGCAGAATCGTGCCGATATCGAGTGATGTCCTCGTGATTAGGTCATGCATCGCTGCGAAGACATCACCGGGTGTGAGCAGCCCCGAGAAGGCTTTGCGGATGCCGGGGCTGTCATCTAGCAGGCGGCACAGGTGGTCGTAGTGCCAGATCGCATACCCCGCCAGTGGGAGCCGGTCGGCGAACTCGCCGAAGAGCTTGTCGAGGGAGTCGATATCGTGACCAGGCACCGACGACAGCTTCACGTTCGTGACGATGAGCATGTTGTCGGGACGGCGGACATCATCACGTCGGCTGGTCCAGGCCACCAGTTCGCGGTACACCTGAGCCCGCAGCCATCTATAGTTCGAGCCAGGGCCGTCCACCCGCGCGCGGTGCTTCGCTTGCACGATCGTCAAACCGGTCCACGCGGTGCCGCCGGGCAGACTGACGTCCTTGCTGAACGCGGCTTCGCGTCCGCCGTCCGGCCCGGCTCCGTAGATACGAATGTCCGGACCGAAATACCTGACCGCTAGCGCCTGCGCCAAGTGCTCGAACTCGGACGGACCGAGCCGTTCGAGATCGTAGTCGGCCACCGGTGCCTCCGCTCCGTCCACCGTGACGGCTATGAACCCGCGCAACGAGCATAGTGGCCGATCGCCGCCGCAGCGCCCTGGGTCGTACCGTCGGCTATTGAAGTCGGCCATCCGGACGAACCCAGCCGAGCGTCCACTGCACCCGACGTGACGCTGGTCCGCGACTCCTTGGGGACTTGCCCCATGGACCAGATCACTCACTGCGACATTGCTCTGCGCGAGCAAACGACGGACGGCCCCTTCAATCAACCTTGGTTCGCTCTCGCTCAGTAGAACCCCGGCTCAGCGATTCGATGTGACCGGCTGACAGATCAACAGCGGCTCCGGTCAACAAGATCAGCTGCGTTCATTGGCAGTACAGCGCACCAGCCAGCGCCAGACGCCCGTTACGCGGCGTCATGGAGTTCGCCGATCCCGCGCTCGCGGTCGGCGGCAAATGAGGATGTCTTCGCTTGACGAACGTCGGCCGCGCCCAAGGGTACGGACGCCGCCCCCTGACGGCGGGCGTGCCGCTCCAGACGGACGATTGGTCGTGATCGGTCGCCCGGGTGATGATTACGGGAAACGTCTATCGGCCTGTGTAGGGGCGGCTCGTGTCTGATGTCGAGGGTGTCGGGCTGGCGGAGGTCATCCGTCAGCTGCGTGGGGATCTCTATCTCGCTGGCTGGCAGGGAGAGGGCAAGGATCCCAAGTTCGCGCTGGGTCCGATAGAGCTGGAGTTCGCGGTGGTGGTGGACTCCTCCCGTGGCGGTAAGGCCGCCGCCAAGCTGTGGGTCGTCGACGTTGCGGCGGATGGCAGGCGGTCGTCGCAGGTGACGCACCGGATCAAGTTGGTCTTGCAGCCGACCGACGCCGAAGGGCGCCCGACCGTGGTGTCAGGCCCGATGGTGGAAGGCGAGGAGACACCCTGATTGCCTGACATGGACCACGATGTTGTTGATACGCCAGGCGTCGACGTGTCGCGGGTCGCCGAGGTCATCGCGACATTCGCCGGCGGTCGCATCCTGCGTGGATCGGGTTATCAAGTAACGGTGTCCACCGTGCTGACCGCGTGGCACCTGGTGGGCGGCGCGGCGTCCGTGCGTCTGGCCTTCGGCGCAGGTCTGGCCGGCGCGTGGGCCGGCGAGGGTGGATCGGTGCTGCGCATCGGTGACTCTGATGCCGCGCTGGTGACGATCGACCCCTGGCGGGACGTGGCGGCGGCGCCCTTGGGCGGTTTCGGAGACCGCGGTGTGGCGGTCAGCGGTGAGGTCGCCGGGTTTCCACTGTGGAAGCTGCGGGCCGTCGACGGGCGGGAGCCGGTAGCGAGCGACGGGACCGCGAAGTTTCGGGAGATGGCGGTCGAGCCGGCGATACTGTGCGCGGGTTCCAACCGTCGCTCGGGTGGGATGACGCTGATCGTCGAGGCGCCCGGCGCCGACGACCGGTCGCCCTGGGAGGGGATGTCGGGCGGCCCGGTGCTGTGCCGCGGCGTGCTGGTCGGTTTGGTGACCCACCACCACCGCCGTGAAGGGCTGGGCCGGCTGGCGGCGGTGCGGCTGGATCTGTGCCTGGCCGGCCTGCCGGCGCGGCAGTCGGCCGCGATCCTGGAGCGGTTCGGGGTGGCCTCGTTGCGAGACGTGGGACCATCGGCTGAGAGCACCTTCCGGTCCGCCTATCAGGAGCAGGTGCGTGACATCGCGCCGGCCGACGGGCTGCGGGGGCGCGAGGCGGAGCTTGATCTGATGGCGCGGTTCTGTGTCGGTGACGAGCCGTACATGTATTGGGAGGGTCCTCCCTGGGCCGGCAAGACGGCGCTCATGGCGTCGTTCGCCTTGAATCCACCCGCGGGCGTCACGGTGGTGTCGTTCTTCATCGCGGCCCGGCAGCCCGACCAGGCCGACAGTTCAGCGTTCACCGACTCGCTGATCGAGCAACTGGCCGCTGTGGTGGGGGAGGAACCGCCCCGGAGCTTGTCCGCGTCCGGTCGTGACGCGCTCCGTCGCCGGCTCCTGCGGGTGGCAGCGGAGCGGGCGTCGGCGCAGGGTGCCCGGCTCGTGCTGCTGATCGACGGCATGGACGAGGACCCGGGCGCACATCCCGGCTCTGGACGGCCGAGCATCGCATCAAGGCTGCCGAAGTCATGCCCGGCCGGCTTGCGGGTGCTGTTGGCAGGTCGGCCACACCCTGACGTGCCCGGCGACGTCGACCCGGACCACCCCATGCGACGGATCGCGCGCACGCCGTTGGCAGTGTCACCCCAAGCCGCGCGGATACAACACCTGGCGCTCCAGGAACTGCATCGCCATCTCGACGTGGACGATGGCGCGTTGCCGCGGGAGGTGATCGGGCTCGTGACGGCGGCCGGTGGTGGGCTGACCGTCGCGGATCTGGAGGCGTTGACCGGCCAACCCCGCGATCGCGTGGCCCGGCTGCTGGACGGCATCCTGGGGCGCACCCTGCACGGCCAGCCCGACCCGGCTGGCACCGACCGCCTGAAGGGATACGCGTTCGCGCACGAGACGCTGTCCGAGCAGGCCGGCGAGGCGCTCGGGCCGATCCAGACCGGCGCCTACCGGCAACGGCTGCACAGATGGGCGGACGGGTTTCGCGAAGCCGGCTGGCCGGACGGCACACCCCGGTACCTGCTCGCCGGCGGATACCCGCGCATGGTCGAAGCGGACGGCGATGCCGACCGGCTGGTCGCCCTGGCCATCGACGAAGCGCGGCACGAGCGGCTGTCGGACAGAACCGGAAGCGACGACGCCGCGCAGTCCGAGGTGCGATCCGCGCTGCGCTTGGTGCTTCAGCGAGCCACCCCCGACATCTACGCCGCCTTGTGTCTCGCGTGGCACCGGGATCGTCTCAATGAGCGGGGCGAGGCTGTCCCGGAAGGTCTCCCCGCGGTCTGGGCGGCCCTCGGCCACTCCCACCGGGCCGAGGCGCTGGCGCTGAGCCGTGACACACCGGAGAAGCGCATCCGGTCGCTGCTCGCCGCGAGCGAGGCGCTGGCCGACGCCGGCGACCGTCGGCGCGCCATCGAGCTGGCCTCACTCGCCGAGCAGGTGGGGCGTGCGGCCGGCAGCGTATACCGCCCGCGCATCCACGCGGTGATCGTGTTCGCGCTTGCGCACGACTTCGACCGGGCGTTGGCCATCGCGCGTGCGATGGAGGATCGGCGGTTCATGGCGGTGTCGACGGCGGCGGTGGCCGAAGAAATCGCCCAATGCGGTGACTTCGGCCGTGCGGAGGCGCTGGCCCGGACGATCGAGGCCGCCGAGGGACGCGCCATCGCCCTTGCCGTCGTGGCCAGCGTCGCCCGGTTCCGCGGCGACCGGCAGTTCACCCGGAGGCTGGCCGACGAGGCGGCGTCCATCGCTGACGGCATCCAACCCGTCCCACCCGACGTGGACATGCTGACGGACCTGCTCTTCGTCGCCGACTACCTCGCCGAGGCGGGCTACCCGGAGGCCGCGCATCGGATCGCGCTCCGCGTCCATGGATCGAACGTGGAGGAGTCCACAGTCGACACGACGTTCGAGGTCGTCCTCGCCAAGGTTTTCGCGCGGACGGGTGACAAGCGACGCGCGTTCGATCTGTATGAGTCAAGTAGGTACGAGTACATGCGGGATTTCTTGGCCGTCGCGATCGCGGAAGGGACATGCGGTTCCGGGGATCACGACGGCGCGAACGCCTTCGCTCTCGGCATCGAAGACCCGCTCCGCAGGCTGCGCGTCTTCGCCGCGATGGCCAAGGCCGCGGCGCGGGACATTCCCACTCGGGCCAGGCAGTGGGCCGCCGCGGCTGGCGCCATCGCCGAGGAGACTCAGCGGGTCGCACCGGACGACCTCGTCGCCGCCGCCCGGGCACTGATCGCCGCCGGCGATCACCCGGGTGCGCACCGACTCGCCACGCAAACCGAGCGCATGATTCGCGAGCGGAGCACGGAACCAACCAAGCCGTACCGTGGCAACAATGCGGGTGCGATGATCGACCGGCGACCGAACGAGCTGAGGCAGCTCGCCGCTATCAGCGGCAGCCGCGGCGACCTGCACCGCGCCGTCGGGCTGACTCAGGCCATTCTCAACCTTATCGTGAAAGACGCCGCCCGCGCGCGGCTCGCTCAGACGCACGCCACGGCACACCAGTACGAGGAGGCCGAGGCCGTCGCCGGCAGCCTCGAGTCCGAGCGAAACAAGGTGGGCGCCCTCGCCGGAATCGCCCGCATCGCCGCGGCCAACGGCGACCAGAAACGCGCGCAGCGGCTGATTGGTGAGGCGGAAGCGATCGCACGCACCTCCGACAAAGGTATCTCCGCCGTAGCGGTTGCCCTCGCTTCGATGGGGCAATGCGACAAGGCGGAGTCGCTCGTGACAGGCGCGTCGCGCGCCGAGCGGGTCGAGGTGGCCGAAGCCATCGCCCGCGCTGGAGAACACACACGGGCGGCACGTATCGCCCGCACGCTCCGCCCCCCGAGCGTGAAGCTCCTGGCCACGCTCGCCCAGGCGCTCGCGGCGGCGGGAGAGCCGCAGACGGCGCGGCGGGTGCTCGGCGACGCCGACGCGGCCGCGCGGGACGCGCCAGAGCAGCAGATGGCGGACGACATGTCGGAGCTTGCCAAGGCATACGTCGCCATCGGTGACGTCGACAGAGCCCATGGCATGCTCGCGGAACTCGAAGGATGGGTCCGTGACGCGCTTCAGGGCGACGACTTGCTCGAGGCGACCGCCACGATCGCCGCCATGACGTCTGACTACGTGCGGGCCGAAAGCATCGCTCGCACCATCAGCGACGTGGAACGCCAAGGCGAAGCACTCGCCGCTATCGCCGACCTGATCCCGGACCAGGAAGGAGCAACTCCGCTGCGTCAGCTGATCCTGGCCGAGGCCACCGCCAAGGGCAGCTGGCTCACCAGGGCCTTCCACATCTACCACCAGGTCGAGCCCGCGGTCCTCCAGCGGTTCATCGACGACCAGATCCTTCGGATGGCCACGAGTTCGTAGATCAGACCAGGATGGCCCGTTCGATGGAGTTGTCGGCCAGCCTGCGGTCGGGATAGGCGTTCCAGTCCACGCTGGCCGAGCAGCGACCGACCGTGCCGGTACCAACGCCGGTCATCGCGGTGCCGTCGAACGTGACCGTACGCGTGGCGGCCACGACGAGCTGGCCCAGGCTACGACCCCGGCGCGGGTGACCGGGTCATCGAGCAGACCTGGTACGAGATCGGGCG
>NZ_JBHSIU010000136.1:0-20381 GCF_042653625.1 Dactylosporangium cerinum
AGCGCCTCACGGCGCACCGGATCAGAAGGTTAGGGGTTCGAGTCCCTTCGGGCGCGCAAGATCAAGAGGTGGCTGACCTGCGGAAACGTAGATCAGCCGTCTCTTTTTGTTTGTCCACTGTGGACCTGAAGTGTTCCGAAAGTGATCGGCTGTTTCGGAACGGTCCAGATCGGTCTATGTCGGTGCGTGCTGGCCCGCGTCGATCGGTCTGGACCTTGCGCGCCGCTCCGCCGTTGGGAATGGCCGTGGGCGGCGCCGTGTCGCCATCTGATTTGCCTTGGTTTTCAGCTGATCGCGGACTGCGGCCCGATCGGTGGGACGGTGCGGTCGACGCGCGGAGGGTGACGTTGAGTCGCGCCTCGGTGGCGGGTTGCTCACGTCGTTCCACGCGGTCGTGTTGCGCGGCTGGGTAGCCGGGTTCGTGCCTGCCGGGTGCGCGGTCGTCACCTTTTTGGTGGGGTGTCCGTTTATGCCACGCGGTGCGCGAGTGGATCTGCTAAGGTGCCGTCCGAGTTGTTTCGCGTTGCCAGGTTGATCTTCTCCAGTTCGGTCGCTGACCTCCTTGAGGTCCCGCTCGGGCCAAGGCTCCATCCGTCACAGATCGGCGGGTGTCCTGAAGGAGCGGTGAGCCGGCGGCGTGCACCACACACCCTGGACGGCCATCCCGGCCGAGAGGGACAGGTGGGGAGACGGTGCCGAGTCGGACTGGGTCCTCGCCCTTCTGCTGACCAACGTGGTGAGCAGTTCGGAGTTCGAGGAGGACTTCCGTGGCGCCCGTTTCCGTGCCCGCCGATGACGCGGACCCCAGTTTCGAGTCGGACATTGTCGATCACCAGCTGATCGGTGCGCGGCTGCGTCCGCCGGCCTCGGCGGCGGTGATCGCGAAGAGCGTCGCGGCCGGGGTGGCCGCCGGGCTGAGCGAGGAGCTCGCGAAGACGCTGGCGCACGCCGCCGCTGACCAGCAGGAGCTGCGCCGGGCCCTCCGGACGCCGATGGTCCAGCGGTTCGGCACCGACGAGTTCACCTACATCGAGTTCGACGTCCTCACGTGGCGGATCGTGCCCTCGCCGGACAACATCCGGTTCGAGGGCGAGCACGCCCGCGGCGCGATCCACATGCCCAGGTTCGGGGCCCTGGAGGGGCAGCCGCTGCTGACCTTCGAGATGGACTCCGCCGACTCGATGATCGACCAGATGGCCCCGAGGATCGATGACATGGCGGCGAACAACCCGCATGTCCCGTCGATCCAGGACCGGGGCATCGAGACGCCGGGGTGGCTGAGCTTCCTGCGGCTGACCACGGACGTCGGCCAGGTGACCGTCCTGGAGTCCACGGACGGGTTCGGCCGCACCGTCGCCGCTCACCAGGGGCTCGGGATCACGTTCAAGGACGCGGTCTGGAACCTGCGTCCGGGCACCCGTCGCGCGCTTACCCTGCACCTGAGCCTGACCGAGTGGGCCGACCGTGAGGACGTCACCGCCGAGCAGGCCCGCAAGGTCCGCTGCTCGATCATGCCCAACGCGCGGGTCATCATCGACTTCAACGCCTCGCGCGAGTTCGACCGGGCTCGCCGGCGGTTCGTGGCGCACCTGCACATGGCGCCGCCGATGAACTTCACCACCGCGACGACGCTCAACGCCAAGGCCAACGCCGCGGTCGACAAGCTCTACCAGCGCGACCTGCTGCCGGCTGTCGGGGAGATGACGGCGGAGGAGATCCGCGACATCCTCGACGGCACTGACCGTGACCACGATCTTCTCGACGACGAGCTCGCGGTCCTTGCCTGCGGTGCGCTCAACCCGCAGGCGAACACGCGGCAGGCTCGGGCGGTCAACGAGGCGGTCGTCGACCTCACGGGCGCGCGGCCGAAGGTTGAGGAACGTACCCAACTCGCGGCCGAGGTCGCCTTGCGCAGCTTCCCCGCGGACAAGCGGCTCACGGCGCTGCGCTCGGCGCTGGAACGGGCCTGGCGTTGGTCGGCGCTGCGCGGCGTCGAGCTGACCCGCGAGGAGCCGCTGGACCTTCTGGCCGAGGCGGAGATCGAGCTCGACGAGACGGACGGCAGCAGCGTCGGCCCGTACACCGCGGAGCTTGCCACGCTCGCGAGCTATCACCTCGTCGCGGCGCGCACCCAGTTGCTGACCCGTTCCGAGTTCGGTGGTCGTGGGAGCAACACGGAGCCCCAGCAGATCATCCGGCAGCTGACGAAGACCGAAGCCGGTCTGCGTCAGCTGTGCCAGGTCGTGCTGGACGGTCGGGCGGGTCGTGATCCGCAGGAGCTGCCCGACGGGACCGCCCCGAAGGACAGGCGCCTCCCGAGGGTCGCGTTGCTGACGGCCGATCGGTTGCGTGAGCTCGCGCGGCTCTCCAACGACAAGACCATCACGCACAACACCCCCGAGGATCTCTTCGCCGCCGCGATCGCCGACTTCCGCATGCACCTGGAGGAGTTGCGTGCCGCGGCGACCGACGTGAACGACGTTGTCGACCACCAGGGCGTGGCGCTGGTGGACACGAAGGGCTACGACGATCCCGAGATGAAGCGCATGCTCGACGAGGTCGCCGAGTTCGTCTCGGAGTGGCGCGGCGCGCGTCGCCGTGCCATTCGGATGCGGGCTGACCTCGACGACAGCGGGGACGAGCGGTGACCCGCCTCGGCCGGGCGCTGAGCCCTCAGGCGTACGAGACCGCCTGTGACCTCGCCGGAGCGGCCCTGCTCCGAAGAGTTCCGGTGGCCGCGACCCTCCTGCAGATCACCGAGGAGAAGGTGTGGTCGGAGTTCGCAGCGGCCGTCTACATCGCCGCCGACTCGACCAACGCCATCCGATACGTCGGCAGCGTCGCGCGGTCAGGGCGGTCCGGCGTGGGCGACCGGATCCAGGAGCACGTGCGGGCCGGCCGGGCAACACGCTGGATCCGGCTCATGGTGGTGCCGTTGGTCCCGGACACCGAGGCGAGCCTCGTGCGGCGGGTCGAGGGACGCGTCGGCGCGGTGCTGCGGCCGGCAGACACCATGCGCCTGCCGAGCATCCGAAGCAGCGGTAGACCGATCCGGCTTCCTACGCTCGGTAACTGATTCGCGGGCGATCGGCCACACGGTCCTCGGATGCGGGTGGCCGACCATATCCGACGGCTGCCGGAGCCGCGGGCGGCCGTGCCGGGTACAGGGCCGGGTCAGCTCGCACCGCTGCTCGGCGAACGCCGTCGGACCCCGCCGATGGTCTGACCGACGGTCCTTCTTTTAGCCCTGTTCGTACGTATGACCGAGTGTCGCGGCCATAGTTCGGTCGCTGACCGTTACAGTGCCGACTCGGACGCTCGGACGAGTCGAAGGAATCTACGGAGCGAGAGCCTTGACGACAGCATCACACGAGATCAGCCGGGCGGCTTCGCCGACGGACGCGAAGCACGGGCCCGCGCGGTTCTGGGCTGTTGATCTGCATGTACACACCCCGGCTTCGCGGGACGTCGACGTGGTCACCTACGGCGCCACCGAGGCCCGTCAGATCGTCGATGCGGCGATCGCGGCGGGACTGGACGCGATCGCCGTCACCGATCACAACACCGCGGACTGGTGCGACAGGATGGCCGAGGCCGCCCGGGACACGCCACTGGTGGTGCTACCCGGCGTGGAGCTCAGCACAGCCGAAGGACATCTCCTCGCGATCTGGGAGGAGGGGACCCCGGCCCAGATCGTCGAGGACGTCCTCGTCGAGCTCAAGATCCTCCGGGCCGACCACGGCGACCTCCACAAAGCCCTGAGCACCGGCTTCGCCGAAACGGCGAGGACCGTCGCCGCCAGGGGCGGCCTGGCGATCGCGGCGCACGCCGACCGCGAAAAGGGACTGCTCAGGATTCCCGTCGCCGACCACGTCACCAAGACCTTGCTCGACCCGGCGATCGGCGCCGTCGAGGTCGTCGACATCGCTGAGGCCGAGCGGCTCAAGGCCCGCCTCGGCAGCCGGCGCGAGCTCGCGGTCGTCCGCAGCTCCGACACGACGGCCTCGGGCGCGAGCTGGCACGTCCTGCACGGGATCGGAGACCGCCGGACCTGGATCAAGGCGTCGAGGCCCGATCTGCGCGGACTGCGGCATGCGATGGCGGACCCGGCACTGCGCGTCAGCCTGGTGCGGCCCCCGGCGCCAGAGCACACGGTAATCGAGTCCGTGACCGTGACGGGCGGGTTCCTCGATGGGCAGCAGTTCCACTTCTCGTGCGACCTCAACTGCCTGCTCGGCGGGACCGGCGCGGGCAAGTCGCTGCTCATCGAGTTGGTCCGGTTCGCCCTCGACCAGCAGACCGACCCCGTCGACTTCCCGCAGGTGCGCAAGGAGGTCGACTCCCGGCTCAAGTACGCCCTCACCTCGGGCTCGACCGTCGAGGTCGTGCTCACCCGCGGCAATGCGCGGTGCCTCGTACGCCGCGCCTACTTCGAGGACGGGTCCACGGAGCCGGAGTTCGTCGGCGACACCGAGCAGCTGACCGGGCTGTCCGGCCGGATCGCGATCACCGGGTTCTCGCAGAGCGAAGTGATCGAGTACGCGCGGACGCCGGTCGGCCGGATGGCGCTCATCGACGCCGCGCTCGACCTGACCGAGTTCGAGGTCCGCGAAACAGATGCGGAGAACCGCCTCAACGACAACGGCCGTCTCATCGGCTCGCTCGAGTCCAAGATCACTCAGGTGCGGGAGAAGTTGCAGACCCTCCCGGACGTCGAGAAGCGACTGGAGGAGCTGTCCGGCCTGTTCGACGGCGAGACCCTCAAGATGCAGGCGAAGTGGAGCGCGGAGAAGGCCCTCTTCGAGACCGTGGTCGGCATCCCCGAACTGAAGGTCACCGCCCGCACCGACGGCGCGGACAAGTTCCGGTGCTCGGCCGCCATCGTCGACAACCAGGACCTCTACGAGCGGGCGCAGGCCGCTTACACGCAGGTGCGCGAGGCGATCGACGCGGCAAACGCGCAGCTGACCCAGGTCCTGCTGATGGTCAACAAGGAACTGGTCGCCGTCCGGCAGGAGTGGCTCGAGCGGTACCGGCAGTTCGACCGTGAACTCGCCGACGCGGTCAGCCGCATCGACGTCGACAACAAGGGTCTCGCCGCGCTGCGCACCCGGCTGGTCGAACTCCAGACGGAGAAGGCCAAACTCGACGCGCAGCAGGCCCAGCTCAACGACGAGTTCCTGCCGGACCTGACCACGGCCACGACCTACCGGGAAGAGCTGATCACCGAACTGCTCGAAGTGCGCAAGGCGCGCCGGCGCCGGCGTGAGGAGCGGATCAAGGCGCTCAACAAGTTGATGGGCGGCATCGTCCGGATCAAGATGCTCCCCGAGAACGACGACTCGGCCTACCTGACCGACCTCTCGGCCATCGCCAAAGGCTCCCGGCTGCGCGCCCCGGTCCTCCAGCAGATCTGCCAGAGGTCCACCCCGGTCAAGCTGGTCCGCTCGTTCCTCGCCGACGACGTCGACGGTGTGCACGACGCCACCGGCGCCGAGCGTAAGCACATCGAGACCCTGTTCGAGCACGCGCGGGAGAAGGGCGCCATCGAGGACTTCCTGCGCATGCAGACCCTCGACCTGCACGACGGCCTCTCCGTCGAGTTCCGCAAGCGCCCCAACGACGACTACGTGCCGATCGAGCGCCTCGCCCACGGCCAGAAATGCACCGCCATCCTCATCATCGCCCTCGCCGACGGCACTGACCCACTCATCATCGACCAGCCCGAGGACGCACTCCACGCGCCGTGGATCGAGGAATACCTCGTCGCGAAGCTCCGCGACCTGCGCGGCAGCCGCCAGTACATCTTCGCCACCCGCAGCCCCGGCCTCGTCGTCTCCGCCGACGCCGAAATGATCATTACCCTCATCTCCGACGCGAGCAACGGCGTCGTCGAGGCGACCGGCTCCCTCGAACGTCACGACCTCAACGTCCTGACGCTGTACCACCTGGAAGGTGGACCGGTGCCGTTCAAGCGCCGGACCGTCAAGCTCGGATCGTCCATGGATTAGCGCCCGCGGCATCGCTCCGGCGGGTCGGCGGGTCGGCGGGTCGGCGGGTCGGCGGGTCGGCGGAAAATGGTTGTGGCTCGGTCGACTGGTCGCTCTCCGAGTTCTCGATCAAGTCGCTGCACCCGATCCTCCGCGCCAGCATCGAGCAGATCTTGAAGAAGCTCGAAACTGATCGCCAAACCAAGGCCGTGCGCGACAGCTGTAGCGCACGGCCGGGCTCAACGTCGAACTCGAGGTGCGGCGCTTCGTGCCTCCGCACCGCATGCGGGTCAAGGAGAGCGTGCTGGCGCGCTCTCGTTCGACGTCGCCGGCCGCGGCGCGGGGATGACGGTCATGTCCTGTTCGGTTGCAGTGTTGCCGAGCCGGAGCGGTGGTCGGTCCTGAAGCGACATGGTCGTGCGGCGCCGGTCCCAGTACGTCAGGACTCTCTCCCAGAACAGGACCTTGTCGTGTGACTCCTGCGGCACGAGGACCTGGGCGAGGCCCAGCATGAAGGTGAACAGCAGGCCGAGGACGACGACCGCGACCACCGCGCCCCATGGGACGCCGGCGATTTGGGATAGGCCGCCCACCAGGCCGGTGAGCACGGTGCCGCCGACGAGCGTGCCTGCCTTCATGCGGCGCTCGCCTTCGCGTAGTGGGTCTCCTGGATGGCGAGCGTGGCCTTCGCCGAGTTGCTGAACCGCCGGACCCGGGAGCTGACGGCGGCTGTGGACATGCCGATCTCCGCTGCGATCTCGGCATGCGTCAACCCCCGCACTTTCAGGAGGAAGATCGTCTTGGTTAAGGGGTCGGCCTTCGACAGCAGGAACTGTGCCAATTCCAGCCGCCACGGATCGACCGAAGCGTCGGAGTCGATCGCGCGGAAGTGCCGTTCGACGTAGGTGGTGTCGATGCCAAAACGGGCGGCGGTCCGTTCGAGGCGGCCGAACCGCTCTTCGGACCACGTCCAGTACGTGCGACGGAAGTGCAGGGCGCAGGTCCCGAGAAAGTACGTGGTCAGGCTGGCTCCGGCGGTGGGCGACCACTTGCCCTTAAGTACTGCGTTGCGTTTGAAGTCCTCGAGCGCGGTTCGGATGACATCGATTGCAAGTTCGGCCCGGTCGTCCGGGGATCGGCGCAGCACCACGGCGTCTTCTGGGCTGAGGTGGAGGTCGCCAAACGGGTCATGCTTGGAGACCAGGGCGCTAATCTCACCGGAGGCGATCTTGCGCTGCAGTGTTTTCCACGCGTAGATCCACAGGCGGTCGTGCAGTACGTCCCAGGCAGGGCCCTCGCAGACGTTCCGGCGGCGGACTTCTGCGATGAGGCGAGCCTCCTCGGCCCGGTCGGCGTCCAGCTCGCTTTCAGCCTCGATCTGCGGTGCGGCGACCGCGGTGGTCGAGGTGATCGGACGGAGTCGCGGTGTCATCTGCAGCAGCGGCATCACATCAAATTCAGTTACTGTGTAGCCTTTGTCCGTTTTGCCCAAATGAGACATGCGTATAGGTCCCCTCCCCTATGTTCTACGGGGAAGAGATATGCGTTTTCGACTTTCTAAGGCGTCGGCAAGACGCTGTGACTTAGGTCATGTTGCGTAGAGGTGGTGTCGCTGCGACATCAAGGGCGAGGTGTCAGGGTGCGTCTCGATCTGCGGAGGCGGTTCGCCTGGTTGCGCCGGCCTTGCAGGTGCCCCACGCCGCCGCCAGCACCAACGCCGACAGCCTCACGATGACAATGCGGGCGGCTGCTCGCGCGGGTGACGCCGCGGGCGGCGGTGTGCATCGCCTGGGATTCCCTCGGACGGTGTCGGTACGTCGGCAACGTCCGCCGACCATCGGCGCGGGCTGCGGTCCGCGACCGTCTTCGCGAGCACCTCGGGCACGATGATCGACGTGCTGGTTGGTACGCCGTCACAGTCCTGCCCCTCAAGGCGGATCTCGACCTCGGCCAGCGGCTCTGCGAGGGTTGAGTGGCGCGCTCCTGCACCCGATCGAGGGGTCGGCGCACCCAATGATCTCGACCGAGCGGCCCGTCGCGGCGCTCTTCGAGTAGCAACCCGCGCGAGTTGGTAGGGCTCGTCGGTTTCGTGCCGGCGAGCCCGCTCGCCGAAGCGCTGAACGTTGACGTCCTTGCGCCGCTCCAGACGGCCGCACACGCCGCAGCGGCGTGGTTGGTCGATCGGCCTCTTCAATCGCGACGTGAGGCTCGACGAGACCTTGAGCGCCGCCCTCCGGGCACCGCAGAAGCGGGAGGGCTGGCGGATCGGATAGCGGTGTCGGGCGGCGGCACGACCACACGCGCCACCCCGACTCTTGGGTCTCCGCCTTAAGCAGTTGCCGCTGGCGCATTCCTGTCTTACAGTAGTGCATACAGTAAGACAAGATTACGGAACACCGAGAAGGGGCTCCATGGCGACCATCACGCTTCGCCTTGATGACGCGATCAAGGAAGAACTTGAGGTTTTGGCCCGCGGGCGGGGGCAGAGCCTGAGCGACTTGATCCGCTGGGCGCTCGACGAACTGCTCTTGCGCAACGGGCAGGCGACGCATCCGGACATGCGTCCGGAGATCTCGCCGCTGAGCCTCACGGTGGTGGAGCGGCAGCAGCTGGCCCTGCTGCATCGCATCCTCGCCCGCGTCGTGGGCGAGGACAACGACGTCGACGGCGATAAGGACTACCAGCTGGACCGCGCGAAGGTGATCGAGGAGGGGTTCGTCGGCGAGTATTACAAGGAGTTCATCGGCATCCTCCCGGAGCTCGGCCCCCGCGACAGCGGGTTCGTCCTCGACGTGCTCGACCTCTTCCGCATCGTCACCCACAGCCTGAACAAGCTGACGGCCGACAAGATCGAAGTTGACGCCGACCTCCGTCGCGCCCTGCGCTTCGATGGGTTCGACGAAAACGATCCGATCGAGGGCCACATGCTCGCCTACGCCCGATACCTCGTCCTTGACCAGGGGCGCTGGACGGAGCTGCAGGGGACGTTCTCGATGTCCAACGATCGCGGCAACTCGCACAGTCGAAGGGCTGCGGTCTATCAGCGGATGCTGGCCGAGCACGCCAAGATCAAAGCTGAGGGGCGTCTCGACCGCGGCCGGCCCGAGGATCTCCTCCTCGGCGTGGAAGACCTCCGGCGCCTGGCGGCCGCGCAGATTCACCCCGACCGGCGCGGCTGAACCGCCATCCGGCCACAACGGTCCGCTCGCCCCGGGTCGGTTCAACGGGCCGACCCGGCCGGTGACTCCGAACGATCAGATTCAGGCACCCGGCCGTGTTCGCGCCGCCCGGGTTGCCGCGCGGTGTGATACAGATCACATGCTCCCCCGCGGAGAGCCGGTTCGCAGACTTAACTCTCGAGCGCTCTGAAGAACCCCGAGCGGGCGACGAAATGTCGGTGGCGGACTGCCGCCAGGGCCGCCGTTCGGGCTGCTCTCGCGCCGTATTCGTTCAGCACCATCTGCTCTCTTGACCGAGTCCAGCCCGACGAACGGATGATCAATTGTGGCGGCCGACAGCGTGCCCTCGGCGGGAGCCGATCTTCGTGACCTCTATACAGCCGAGCATGAGCGGTTGGAGGCGTTCATCCGGAGGCGGGTGAGTGATGCTGAGGCTGCGAGGGACATCGAGCAGGAGACGTGGGCCGGCCTGGCCCACCGGTGGGGCACCCATCGCCGGGCGCGGGAGCTGCTGTTCGCCATCGCGCGGCGCCGGGTTGTCGACTGGTACCGGCGGCGCCACCGGGTGGAGGCGCTGTCGGACGACGAGGTGCTGTTCGAACAGGATTTCCAGCGGCCGGCCGGGTTCTGGTTGGACGCCGTCGACCCTGGACAGACGGTGCCTGCCCGGGTCGGCATGGAACGGGCGCTGGCCCGCCTGACCGGCCGCCAGCGGCAGGTGCTGATCCTGTCCGATATCGATGACCTGTCCCGAGAACAGGTCGCCGCAGTGCTCGGCATCGGCGCGGAGACCGTCAAGTCGACGCTCACCGACGCCCGCCGGGCGATGTCTCGCAATCCGTCCATGGCTGGCTACGAGGCCAGCCGCATTCACACGCCGGAGGTGGCCGAGTGAGCGTTCCCCAGATCGACGAGTCCGGTATGGACCCGATGCGGCGCACGGCGCACGCGGCGGGCACGTCGGCACCGGCGCCGGATCGTGACGCGACGACGGTCGGCTTCGAGGACATGATGGCGGCGATCGCCACTATGCCGGTGGAGGTCCGTGACCGGCTCGCCGACGAGGCCGACGCGATCGAGCTCGGTCTCGACGCCATTGAGCTCGGATCGGCCTATCTGGAGCGCGGGGACTTCGAACGCGCGGAGCGGTGGCTTCGGGTTGCTGCCCGTCATCGTGTTTCGCAGGCCGAGCAGCGGCTCGCGGACCTTGCCGAACTCCGTCAGGCGCTCGCCGAGATCCGCAGTCTCGCCGCGGACGTGTCGTCGGTGGTGCTCGGCGCGGACCGCAAACCCGCAACGGACGCGGACGCGGCGCCGGACATTGAGGACCCGTACGCCGAGGCGAGCCGCATCATCGCCGAGGCCAAGCGGAAGGCTGCCGGCATCGTCGCTGCGGCGAAGTTGCGCACCCGCCGTCCGTCTGCCGCAGCCGCTGGTCAGCGGGTTGAAACGCGGCCCGCGAAGGTCACCGGAACGTGGCGGTATTCGCTGGGGGGCGGTGCCCCGCTCTACCTCTCCACCAGCCTGGTCAGCCACGGCGTCGACCTCGATCCGGTGCCGTGGAGGCCAACGGGTGGGTGGACCGTGTGGCACGCGGCGGGCACCGGCAGGTCCTCGAGCGTGGCCCGCGACCTCGCGCGCGCCGAGGCGAACGGCCGCACCATCATGCTGCTGATCTTGGACAACATCGACACCGTGAGCGGGCGCGGAACGCCGGCTCCTCCGACGCAGTGCGGTGCCTGGACGTCCAGCACGCTGCCGTGGTCACTGGCATTGAGCAGCACAAAGATCGTCGGCATCGGTGCGTTCGGCTCTGTTCGACTGGTGACGCCGCTGCGGGGTCGACCTGACTGCGGGTTCGACGCCGGTCTGGTCACGCGCTTGCGTCAGCGGCTGCACGATGAATGCGCAGTGCATGCCATGCGTGACCGCGGGATGCGGCAAGGATCGCCTCTTGAGGAGACGGTGGCCGCCGCCGTGCTGGAGCGGCTCGAGGCGCATTACGGCCTCGGTCGGCCGTCATCGATCGGTGCCGACAGGCTGCTGGTGCCGACGGTGCGTCCCGGTCTGGGCGACGACCTCTATGTCGATCTTGTGCCTCATTGGCCGACCGCTGCCGGTGAGCCAGTGTCGGCCGCACCGCACGACCACGTCGACCATTTGCAGGCTCAGGGAAAGTGATATGGCATTGACCTCTGGTCTGGTGATGAAACGGATCGCGCCGCAGGCGTACGAGGCGCTGGTGGACGCGTTGTCGGTGGTGTTCTGGAACAAGGCACCGTTCGCGCGGCACCTGCGGCTCGCGTTGCATGAGCATCCCGAGCTGCTGGCCCAGCTCGACTTCACCCAGTACAAGCGGACGGTGGCTGGCGTGCTGGTGCAGCTCATGGCCGGCGACAGCCGGTACCACCAGACCGTGCTGCAGATGATGCTCGACCTCGCGGAGTTCACGACGTTCCCGAACCTCGCCGGGCAGGTCGACGGCGCACACCTCATCGCGCGGGCAGAGGCCGCGGTCGCGCAGCTGAAGGCGCTGACGGACAGGTACCGGCACGACATCGACGCGGCAGCGCGTCTGCAGGCGCAGCGGCGCAGCGCCGAGATCGTTGACGCCGCCCGCCAGCGCGAGGCGGCGGCGCTGGCTGACCTGCAGACGCAGTTCGTGACGCTGGAGCAGTTCACGGACCGGCAGGAGCGTGGCCGCAGGTTCGAGGGCGTGCTGTACCGGCTCTTCGACCTGTACGACATGCAGCCGAGGATGGCGTACAAACTGCCGCACGAGCAGATCGACGGCTCGTTCTCCTTCGACTCCGACGACTTCCTGCTGGAGGCGAAGTGGTGCCGCGAGCGGATCGAGCGCAGCGAGGCGGACATCTTCGCCGCCAAGATCCAGCGCAAGGGCCGCAACACCCTCGGCCTCTACGTCAGCATCAGCGGCTTCACGGAGGGCTTCCTACAGGTGACACACCCGAGCGGCTGCCCTTTCATCACCTTCGACGGCGACGACCTCTTCCTGATCCTCGACGGCCGGATCGCCTTGCCCGAGGTGATCCGCCGCAAACGCCGACACCTCAACGACACCGGCAACTGCCACATCCCGGCCAGAGCACTCATCGCCTGACCGCAGCGGCGGCTGGGCGGCGCCCGCGACAAGACCGGCGATGGCGGCGGTGGCTGGGTCGGCGGCGGCATGGACGCGTCCGGCAGCTCGACCGGCGACTACGGCATGAGCGGTGGCGGTGGCGGCGGCACGAGCCGGAACGATGCCGGCATCGCCAACTTCGGTTTCCGCGACGGTGTCCGCACCGGCGACGGACTCGCCGTCATCACCACCACGAACCCGAACGTCCGCCGTTACGACGCCAACGGCTTCACCTGGGCCGGCGGCGAGGTGTTCCTCTCCGAGGCGAAGTACACCCCCAACCGGTACGCGATGATCGTGCAGAGCGACGGCAACCTGGTGCTGTACAACGAGGTCGGCGGGGTCGCCTGGTCCTCGGGCACCTTCGGCTACCCGGGCGCGATGACGCAGCTGCCGGACCGCGACCACGATCACGTCCGGCGGGAACCGGAACCCGGCGAACGCTGACTGCGGCGGCGAAGTCCACCAGCGGCTTGGAGATTTCACTGCTCAAGCCTGCCTCGATCTTGCGAACAGCGAATGCAACAGAGCCCCTCGACACCACGTTCCAGGAGCAGTTCCTCGACGTCGCGGTAGGACAGGCCATAACGCAGGTACCAGCGGACCGCGACCACGATCACCTCCGGCAGAAACCCGGAACCCGGCGAACGCAGACCGGGGCGGAGACGCCAAGCGTCCGCTTGAGAGCTTCACCGCTCAAGCCTCGATCTTGCCCACGGCGAACGCAACAGAGCCTCCGAGATCGCCTCACCGCCGTCGGCGAGCATGACCGCGAGATCGACCGCGACCGGCCCGGATCATGACAACTGCGGCGCTGCCGCAACCTGGCCTGGGCCTCGCTAAACGCCTTTACTCGGTAAGTGCCTACCGTGGCAGGCGATCATGGCCCTAGACAAGCCAGATCCCAAACGGGAGGCACTTCCTCATTTCTGATCATGACCCACGGACGCCTTTCATGAAGGGCCAAGGTTGGCCAATATCAGCGCGAAGCGATGGAGTGCACCAAACGCCGCAATCCCCGCCTCACACCAATACCAAGGGCGAACTTCACCACATCCCAATGCCTGAACAAATCACGCCGGCACGCCTCTCGCGAATGGGACATGAGGTGGTAGGCCTAGCCGAAAATCCAGTGCCAGAGGGTGCTGACAATAGCGCCCAGTCCCCACAAGAACAGCACTGCACCGAGCAGGCGTTCAAGGAGAACCATATTGGACTCCCGGCGTGCCAGCCGTTCGGTAGAGACGCCGCGTCGGAGCGGACTGAACGGTGCCACGAATCGCGACGACATTGCGATATGTTTTGTAACCAACCCCTTATAGTTCACCCCAAGAACGAGACCGACGATCATCAAAACCAGTCCCACCACTATCAGCATAACAGGATCCTTGGAGGTCGCTAGAAGTCCGATGGGGGCGTGTATGTCCAGGTATCCAGATCAAGGGTACCCAGCGAAAACGTCATTCCTGCCCATAAGGTGACCCCAGGGCCAACCGTTCCACCATGGTACAAGTTCGAATGCCCGTTCGCACCGCCACCCCTCTTTCCCTTGACTCCGCCTACATAGCAGGCACCAAACCCGTCGCCCATGCACGCCGCCCAGCCAGCCGTATTTTGTTCAGCAGGAGTTGCGCTGACGAAACCGGCGGTCCCCGCAACTCCCATGCCGATTCCCAATCCAAGGAATGGAGTCACTTTGCCGTTCTGGTAATTGGCACCCAAACAGATCATGAAGCAGGCGGAACCCGACACAATGGCGTACTTGTCGATGTCAATGAGCACATTGCACAGGACGACTGGCATTCCCATACAACCGTCAGGGACGGGACCCGGGCCGTAGTAGAAGCAGTCGACAAAGCCGCAGCTATCGGACGATCCGCCCGATATTTTACCTGACGCGGTGTTCATGATGGTTTTCTGTTGCGGCGGGTTGTACTTCGCCATGGTGGCTTCACAGGCGCGGGCGCTCATGCCCTGACAAAGCTGGTCCTGTACCGAAGGGGTAGAGCCCGTTGACGGTAGCGGTTTGCCGCGGTAGCAGCTGCCTTTACCGCCGCAGACCTTCTTGCTCGTGGCCGAGTGCTTCTTGTCCACGCCGCTGCCCCAGAACGGGTTGCCGTGGGAGTAGTCCTCCTTCGTCCCGCCGAGGCCTTGGCCGCAGTCCTGCGGTCCGCTGCAGGTGCGCAGGCCGGTCGGGTCACTGCTGGTGACGGGGTTCGCGGCGGAATACACATACCCATTGATCTGCTGCGGATCGTTCGCATCGGTAACCGGGTCATCGGAGATGAACCGGCCGGTGGTGGGTTCGTATTCGCGGGCGCCGAGGTGGGTGAGGCCGGTGTTGTCGCGGGTGCCGCCGACGAATCCCTTGGTGTTGGGCCAGGTTGGATCGGTACCGCGGGGGTTGCCGAACGGGTCGGTCTTGCGCCGGGTGACGGTCTGGGTGACCGCGTCTATCGCGAGCTGACCGCTGCCGTGGTGGTCTGCGGCGATCCAAGTCAGGCCGGCTGGGGTGCGGCTGGCGACACCGTAGTAGCGGGTGCAGGTGACGGTGCCGCCGACCTTGCGCAGTTCGTAGCCGGGCAGGTACACCGTCGCCCCAGCAGGGTCCTTCGATACGAGGCGGGTGCCGTTGGCGTCGTAGATGTAGCTGCTGACGCCGGCGGTGTCGCTCACGGTGGCGAGGTGGCCTTCAGTGTCCCAGCCGAGGTTCTGGTCGGGTTTGCCGGTGATGTTGCGGGTGAGCATGTTGCCGGCGTTGTCGTAGGTGTAGCTGTCGGTGCCGGTGCTGCCGCCGGTGGCCTCGACCTTGGTGAGGGTGTGCCGTTTGCCGGTGGTGGGGTAGGTGTAGGTGCTGGTGGTGTTGGTGCCGCCGCCGATGGCGTGGCGGATTTCCTGGGTGCGGTTGCCGTTGCTGTAGTTGTTGGTGCCGGTGCCGTACTGGTAGCTGGTCCAGTACGGGTCGGGTCCGCTGATCACGCCGAGGGACGGGTTGGCCTGGCACGTCGCAGCGGTCGTGGTCCACGCCTCGGTGAGTTCGCGCAGCGCGTCGTAGCCGAAGCACTGGTTGGACACGGTGGACCCGGCCGAGGTTTCGGTGATGTTCTTGACGTTGCCGGCGTCGTCGTAGCCGTAGGCTTCGGTGAGCCGTTCGATCCATGTGTTGGCGTTCGCGGCGTTCTCGGTCTCGGTTTTGGCGCTGGTGAGCCGGCCGGTGGTCTCGTCGACGTCGGTGGTCTGCCGGACCCGCTTGCTGCCAGAACCGAGGACCTGCTGGTACGGGGCGCCGAATGAATAGTAGCTCGTCTCGGCCACGTACGTTTGCAGCGTCTCCAACCCGCTCAGAGTCAGCGCCTTGCCGGTGTTGTCGTACGTACTGGTCAACGTCTCGGCGGGCAGGCCGCCCGCCGCGGGGTATGTCAACGTGGCCACGGATCCGTCGACCTTGTACGTCGTTGACTTGGTGTACGAGCCGCTCGGCAGCCACGGCATGCTCAGGCTCGACGGGATCACCGTGGTGACACCCAGTGGCCGGTAGCCGTCGTCGTAGCCGGTGACGGTGCTGGTGAACGCGTCCGTGCCGACGTAACGGGTGGATGAGGTCAGCTGCCCCTTGGCGTTGGCGACCGTGTCATACGTCCACGACACCTGCTTGAACCCGGTCGTGCCGACCCCGTCGTACAGGCCAATCTTACGGCCGAGCTCGTCGTACTTGACGGTCGTGCTGCTACCTGGACGTGCGTCTGTGACCGTGGTCGGCCGGCCGTTCAGGTCGTAGCTAAAGTTGGTGGTGCCCTTGTCCGGGTCGGTGGTGGAGACGACCTGGCCGAGCAGGTTGTAGCCGGTGGTCCAGGTGTTGCCGGACTGGTCCTGCACCTGCCTGAGGCGGTCCAGGAGGTCATAGGCATAGGTGGTGGCATGGTAGCTGCCAGTAGGGGTCCCGCTGAGGTACTGACGCAGCTCGGTGGTGTTGCCGCGGCCGTCGACGTAGGTGGTGGTGGGGATGCCGCCGGTGGGTGGTGTGACGGTGGTGAGGTTGCCGTCGTAGGCGGTGGTGGTCTGCCACTGCAGGGTGTTGACGGAGTACAACGCGTCGATGGTCTGCCGGCCGAGGCCGTCGTAGGTGTAGCGGTGCTGGTTCTTGATCCCGGCGTCGATGTCCGCGAAGTTCTCGATCAGACCGGCGGGCGGGTTTACGTTCCAGAAGGTGGTCGTTTTGGCGATGAGACCACGTGCATCGTATCGGGTGTCGGTGACGACCCGTCCGCCGTTGGCCTGCGGAGCCGGGCTCTGGTGCTGCCGGGGTCGCAGGTTGCCGTCATACAGGTCGTAGCTGGTGATCCCGTTGCCATTCGGGCCCAGCACCGTCGTGGCGATCGAGGTTGGAGGTGACCCTGTGCCTGTGTACAGCGTGTACACGTAGTGGGAGTCCGGCGTGCCGGTCGCGGCGCGGTTGAGCCACACGTCGGTGAGCCGGCCCAGCGGGTCATAGACCGCGTTGGTGGTCTTGCCGTTGGCGTCGGTGACCGTGACCGGGACGCCGCGGGCACCGTCCGTCGTGGTGGTGGTGGCGTGGCTGAGCGGGTTGGCGGTCACGGTCGTTTTGACCGGGGCGTCCACGGCAGGGATGTACTCGATGGTGGACTTGTGGTCGTCGTCGTTCATCGGGTCACGGGTCCACACGACCCGGCCGTAGCTGTCATAGCCAGTGTTGGCGCGATTCTGCCAATGCAGGGTCCAGTTCGGGCCGGCGCCGTCGACCAGGCTCAACGCGTCGGCCCGGGTGACCAGGCCCTGGCCGACCGGACCAGTGCCGGTGGTGTTGCCGTCGTAATAGGTAAACGCCCCGGCCACGTAGTCGCTGGCAACGGTGGTGGTGGCACAGGTGGTCAGCAAGTTCTGCCGCTGGTAGTTGACGTGATAACGCCCGTTGCCCGGGTCGACGCTGCGATCGGCGTAGGTGATCACAGTGCAGAGGTCGTCGTTCAAGTCGGCTTCGTCGCCCCAGTCGCGGATCAGGGTCGGCAGAGTGTAACTGTCCGTGGTGGTAGTGGTCTTCGTCCACCGCCAACCGCCGGCCCCGGTCGAGGTGGTGATGTGGGTGCGGGTGCGGGTCTCGGTTTCGGCGAAGTTGTTCGCGACCAGGCTGCCCATGCTGTAGGCCAGGGGCCGGGTCGCGACGGTGCCGTAGCCGTAGCTGTGCAGCGTCGAGGAGTACACCCCACCTGCCAGGAACGACGTGGACTCCCGCATCTGCCCGCGCAGCATGTAGAAGTCGGTGGTGGTGCCCTGCGAGTCATCGATGGTGGCTGTCCTGGTGCCGCCGCTGGTGTCGGCGCGGTCACCGTGCAGACCCCGGTAGTACAAGTCGGAGGACACCGTCTGCGTGCCACCGACCGGCCCGGTCGTCGTGGTGACATCGGTGTATCCACGCCAGTCCGACCACGACCGCCGCGACAGCGGCGCGGTCTCGGACGGGTCATGACCCCACAACACCTTCGTCAAGGGCGAATGCGTCAGACTGTAGCCGTAGCTGGTCAGCACCGGCGGCACGGTCGCATCGGCCATGTCCGTCTGCTGCACCGCGGTCACCACGTACTTGTGGAACCAGCCGAACCCGGCCGTGCCGCCCTGCGGCGACCAGTACTGCGGGAAACACCGGTAGATGTTGTTGTTCGCGTTGCTCGGGATGTTCGTCGGGCTGCAGTCCGTTCCCGCGTAGTACACCGTCAGCAGACCACCGACGCCGTTCTCGATGCTGCTGAGCCGGAACCGGCGCAGCTTGAGCACACCAGCGGACAGGTTGTAGTCGACCCGGTTGTCCAACGCCCCACCACCGAACGCCATCGGCGGCTCCGACAACGGCGTACTGCCCTTGAACCCGGTGTGCTGCAACCCTTCCAGCCACAACGCGGCCGTGTCACTGGTGCCCGGGTTCAGGTAGTCATGGTCGAGGGTCCACTGATCAACGGTCTGATAGGCGGGTGGGTTCGCGGCCGCATCCTTCAGGACGCTCGTGGTGACCGCGGACAGCCGCCACTGCATGAAGAACCCAGGACTGGTCTGGTTCGGGCACGACGTCGGTGTCACCCCACAGAACACGTCCCACGGCACGTCGATGCCGCAGCTGCCGACATCGTTGCACCGGTTGTCGATGCTGAACTCGACCCTCATCGGCGCCGGCTTCCCAGGCGCACCCTCCGAACCCTGCCGGGTGCCGTACTCGATCCGCACCGGATACACGTTGGCGTCATAGTCCGCCGGCACACCGGTGTTGTTGTTGCGCCCGTACCGCCCCGTCGTCTTCTGATAGAAGATCGTCTCACTGTTCCCAAGCGGGTCCACGATGTAGTCCAGGTTCCACCGGTACGCCTGCGCACACGACGACGCCGCATACCCACCCTGCGCCGGCGTCTTGTAACACGGCTCCCCACTGTTGTTGCCGTACACCGGCACGATCCCCGTGGAAAATGTCTGCACCGCCGTCGGACTGTAGGCACCGCCGTGACCGAAGAAGTACTGCGTCCCGTCCGGCGACATCACCTGCCAGTACTCACCGTCATTGTCAAAGTTGACCGCACCGGTGTATTTGCGGAAGCTCCACCCCGTGTGGATCGCCGACTTGTACTCGCCGGTCGTGCTGTCCCGCACCAACTGACCCGACACGCCATCCATCACGATCGAGATCGGCTCGTTGTTGCCGTTCGCCGACGTCCAGCACAAGTCACCGGTCGCGTTGCCGTCATCGGCACAACTCCGGTAGGACCGCTCGATATAGCCCAGATCAAGGTCCCAGCCGTCCCCAACCCACGACGCCTGCGCATTCGTCGCCACCGTCTTGCCGTCCAAGCCGCCCGAGCTGTACTGCAACTGCAGATTCGGGGTGGGACCACCCAACGACGGCGGCACCTTCAACGGCACGCTGTAGGTGAAGTCACCCGACGAACCGCCGTGCGACCACGACGCCGACGGTGACAACGACGTCTTGGACCAGTCCCCCGCCTGCGACGAACTGCCCGACGTCAACGCCAACACGGCACCCGTGGACTCCGAACCGCCCGCAGCCGACGCACTGCTCGACGCGGCGGAGGCGGCCGGGTCACCCGGCAGCGGCACACTGTCCGCCGACACCCGCTTCGACACCGGATTGTTCACCGACCCCAACGGCGTCTGCACCTGACACTCCGGCAACGCCGGAGTGCTCACCGCACACCCCGGCAACGACACCAACCGCAACCGACCGCCGTAATCACCGCCATACCCCGTCGCGAACGCGGCATAGTCCAGATCCAGACCCACCGCCGCGGACCCCGCGTCCCCGTCCGCGCGCGCGACGGTCAACACCACACCCTTGACACCCAACGCCGCAGCCGCGTCCTGGCCAAGCACCGAAACCTGCACCTGCGACACCGCCACAGCCGCAGCCTGCGCCGCCTGCTCCCCCGCCGTACGCGGCTCCGACACCGGACCACCCGGCCGCACCACCACCGGCAACCCACCCGGCGCCACCACAACCCCCGACTGCTTCGCCTGAACCTGCGCCCCCGAAACCGGCACCACCGCCGACCCAGCCACCGGCCACACCGGCACCGGCACCTTCCCCAACGCCGCCGTATCAGACTCCACCGCCGGCCGAGCCCGACCCGACACACCAGACACCGCCACCGACCGCTCGTCAGGATTCACCACCCCCGACGGCTTCACCGGCGCGGCATGAGCCGGCAGCACCACCAGCAGGGGGGCCAACAACGCACCCGCCGACACCGCCGTCAACCACCACCAGCCCCGGCCACGCCCCAACCCGCGCAGCGAGAACCCGCCCCGACGACCCATGCCTGCCTCCCCGCAACGATCAAGGAGCCAAACAGTAGAGATCACCGACGATCATGGGAAGAAAGCTGCAAGACCCACTACCGGCCGTTACCACGCACCCGTAATGCCCCCGCACGACGATTGCCCATTTCGGACAATGCAGTGACCAGCATCACATGAGAGAACCACGCGGCGTCAAGCGAGTAGCCGGGGGGAGTCTCACCCCCCGGCCCTCTCAGAACCGTGCGTAAACCTCTC
>NZ_JBHSIU010000137.1:0-742 GCF_042653625.1 Dactylosporangium cerinum
CCGGCGTCCGCGTGCTGGAACTGCCGGAGGCGTCGAAGTCGGCGGCGCTCAACGCCGGTGACGCGGTGAGCACCGCGTTTCCACGCGTCTACCTGGACGCCGACATCGTGCTGGAGTCGGCGGCGGTCCGTGCGCTCGCCGATGCGCTCACCGGCCCCGGCGCGCCGCTCGCCGTCGTGCCCCGCCGCGACCTCGACGTTGCCGGGCGGTCGCCGCTGGTCCGGGCGTTCTACGCGATCGACCGGCACCTGCCGGCGTACCGGACGGGCCTGTTCGGGCGGGGTGTCGTCGCGGTGTCGGTGACCGGCCGGGCCCGCTTCAAGCGGTTCCCGGACGTGCTCGCCGATGACCTGTTCCTCGACGGGCAGTTCCACGCCGCGGAGAAGGCGGTCATCGAGGCGGCCCGCGCCCGGGTCGCCACGCCGCGGCGCAGCCGCGACCTGGTGCGCTGCCTGACTCGCGTCCGGGCGGCCAACGCGCAGCTACGCGCCGCCGACCCGAACATCCGGCGCGCGGCCCGGCTTGCCTGGCTGCGCCACGTCGTGCTGCGCCGGCCGTGGCTCGCCCCGGCCGCGGTGGTGTATGTCGCGTTCGCGGTTCGTGCCGCGCTCGCCGCCCGGCGCGGCGGGCCGGCATGGCACCGCGACGCGTCGTCCCGCGAATTGTCCACAGTGGACACCTGCTCGGCGCTCATTGCCTCACGAGGTCGGTCTGGGCGTAGGGGCTGAAGCCGTCTGCCGTG
>NZ_JBHSIU010000138.1:0-511 GCF_042653625.1 Dactylosporangium cerinum
TGGAACTCGCCTGGGACGTGGCTGACCGATTGTCGGTCAGCTGGAACACGATCGATCTGGGGACGGCGTTCACCTTTGTCGGCCGGCCGCACGAGTGGCGATCGTCGCACCCGCACTCGTTCGCTGCGGCTGCCGGTCGCGTGCTGACCGGATGGGCGGTGACCGAGAACCCGTACTTCACCGGCGACGTGGATTTTACCGGCGAGTTGCCGATGGATCTGGTTGCCGGCTGGACCATGGCAGGCTTGTGGATCGAGTTCGGGGATGTCGGCTTGCACGTCTACAGCGGTGCCGATACGACGTACGTCTCGGACGCACCCCAGGAGCATTACCGTGTGACGCATCGGCAGCTTCAGGAGAAGGACGCGCAGGCCTCCGGAGACCCGACCATCTCCAGTTGAGTACTCGCTCATCGGCTTCTTATCTACTGGTGGTACGACCGCAGCCAGGCCAGGCTTGGTCGAGGTGATCGGCAGGGTCGCTCTCTCATCGGCTGCCCACTGCTGTTTGG
>NZ_JBHSIU010000139.1:0-5434 GCF_042653625.1 Dactylosporangium cerinum
CGCCTTGATGCTGAGATAGTGGGATGTCGATGGGTCGTGGTTCGGGTTCGGATGTTCCGGTGGAGACGGCTCGGGTGGCGTGGGCGGCGAGCCCGAAGGGCACGCCTGCGATGTTGATGCGGGATCGGTTGCAGGACCTGTTCGTCGACGACGACTTCGTCGGCTGGTTTCCCGTGGACGGCCGTCGTGGGGTGTCGCCGGCCCGGTTGGCGTTGGTGTCGGTGTTGCAGTACGCGGAGAACCTCACCGATCGGCAGGCGGCGCGGGCGGTGGCGTGTCGCATTGACTGGAAGTACGCGTTGGGGATGGAGTTGACCGAGCCCGGGTTCGATCATTCGGTGCTCAGCGAGTTCCGGGACCGGTTGACTGAGGGTGATCGTGCTGATCGACTGCTCGCGGTGATGGTCGATCGGCTGGCGGAGGCGGGGCTGGTGCGGGCGCGGGGCCGGCAGCGCACGGACTCCACGCATGTGCTCGCGGCGGTTCGCCGGCTGAGCCGGGTGGAGTTGGTCGCGGAGACGATGCGTGCCGCATTGGAGGCCCTGGCGAAGCTGGATGAGGTGTGGCTGGCCGGTGTCATGCCGGCGGAGTGGGCCGAGCGCTACGGCCGGTCGGCGCGGCACGAGCGGCAGCCGTCCGGCGCGGCTGCTGTGCGGCAGTACGTGGAACAGGTTGGCGCTGATGGCATTGCCTTACTGCAGGCCGTCTACGGCCCGACGGCTCCCGCAGGCGGGCCGGGGGTGGCCGCTGTCGAGGTGTTGCGTCAGGTCTTGGTCCAGCAGTACTGGTATGACGAGTCCGGGCAGCTGCGGTGGCGGGAGGCGAAGCTGTCCCGAGCTCGCAAGAGCCGGGAGGGCACGGCGCGGCGGCGTTCCAGCACCACGGCGGCAGATGATGCGGAGCCCGCTCGAGTGCCGTGGTCCAGCGTGGAGGTCGTGTCGCCGCACGATCCGCAGGCTCGGTTCAGTCACAAGCCGGGCAAGGTCGAATGGGTCGGGTATAAGGATCATCAGACGGAGACCTGTGACGAGGGACGGCCGAACGTAATCGTGCATGTCGTGACAACCCCGGCTCCGGAGCAGGATGTCGGCGTCGTTGATGCGATCCATACCGCGTTGGTCGGGCAGCGCATGGCGCCGGTGGAGCACCTCCTGGACAGCGGTTACGTCACACCTGAGACGGTGCACCGGGCGTTGATTGCTTATGGGATAACGATTGTCGGGCCGGTCCGTCAGGATCCACGTGCTGTTGAACGGCCCGGTTTCGCCAAGGAGGACTTCCACGTCGACTGGCAGACCGAGACCGTGACGTGTCCACAGGGGACGGTCAGTCCACAGTGGAAACCGACGGTGGCAGACGGCAGGCCGCGTCTGTCGGTGTTGTTCCGGCGGGCGGACTGCCGCGCCTGCACGGTTCGGCAGCAGTGCACGGGAAACGTTGATGGCAAAGGCCGGCACCTGCTTCTGCTGCCCGAGCCGCTGCAGGAGATTCAGAGCCGGGTCCGAGCGCAACAGCAGACTCCCGAGTGGAAACGCCGCTACGCACTACGCGCCGGATGTGAGGCCACCGTCTCGGAAACCGTCCATGCGCACGGCCTGCGCCACTGCCGATATCGCGGGCTCGCGAAGACCCACGTCCAACACGTCCTCATCGCCGCCGGCACCAACATCATCCGACTCGCCCAACACCGGCCCGACCCACGTCGACGGCCACGAAGCCGTCTTCAACAGATCTTCCGCATGAACGACTGACCCCAAGATCACCAACAGCATCGATTCCGTGATGTCAGTCGGCGAGAAGGATGCGTCGGCGGAGTAGGTCGAAGTTGGCGCGGCCGAACATGCTGCGCTTGATGGCTTTGATCTTGGTGACGGTGCCTTCGACCTGGCCGGAGTTCCAGGGTTGGGTGAGTCCGTTGGTGACGGCATCGAGGTCCCGGCGGATGCCCGCGGTGTAGGTGTGCAGGTCGGGAAGGTCGTCGGCTTCGACCTCGGCGAGCCATTGGGGCAGTTCGGCGCCGCGGAGGTTGCAGAGGATGGTGGCGAAGCGTTGGACGTGGGTGACTGCGGCGTGCAGGTGTGGGCAGCGCTCGCGTATGGAGTTGAGGGTTTGCCGGTTGGCGGTGGTGACGTCGTCGGGGTGGCGGGTGATCCATGAGACGACGTGCCGGACTTTCGGCGCGGTTGGTTTCTTCGCGGTCGGGTTGCCCGCGGCGCGGAGGGGTTCGAGATAGCGCCTGACGGTGCGGTCGGTTCCTTGGAAGCCCTGTTTGCGGATCTCCTGGGTGAGGCGGACAGCGTCGGTGCAGCCGTCGTTCCAGCGGGTGTCGAGATAGGCGGTGAACGGGTCGAGTTTGCTGACCCGGTGCCGGGCGGTGAGGAGTTCCTCGACGGTGCTGGCTTTGGCGTAGCGAGCGACCGTGTCGGGGTTGAGGTTGAGCAGGCGCGCGGCGACCGTCCGGGCGACACCTTTGTCGATGACGAGGTCCTGGACGGCGGCGTAGCGTTCTCGCACTCGGGTGGTCGAGGCGGTCTCGGCGCGTTCCGCCTGCAGGCTGGCGGGTGTTGCGGGTTCCGCGGTGGGCTGCTCTGGTTGGGCTGGTTCGGGTAGGCAGTGTCGGTGTCGGATGACGACCTTCTCGACGGCCTCTACCAGGTTGTGCCATAGATGCCAGCGGTCCGCGATCTGGATCGCTTGTGGTGCACCGGTTCGGGCGCCTTCGGCGTAGGAGCCGGCCCGGTCCCGGCAGATGATTTCCACCCCTGGATGCTGCTGCAACCAGGCGGTGAGGGTGGCGGCTTCGCGGTCCGCGAGGACGTCTATGGGTTGGTGGGTCTCCAGGTCGACCAGCACGGTGCCGTAAATGCGTCCCCGTCGGAGAGCGAAGTCGTCGACGCCGACGAATCGAGGGGCGCCGACTTCGGGGATCGGCAGGCGGCGGATGAGCCGGATCAGGGTCATTCGTCCGACGGTGACCTGCAACCGGTGCGCCAGTCGTGCCCCTGGCCGCCCGCCGGCCGCGACGGCGATGTGCTGCAGCACCTGCCGGGCCAGGACGCTGTGGCGACTGTGCCGGACGGTCAATCCCCGGATCTGCTCGGCGAACGTCTGCCGGGTGCAGTCCAGGTCGGGGCAGAAGAACCGACGGACTCGCACCTGAATCCACACCTGCCGGCCGGTCATCGCCGGGTCGCTAATCCGCCGCTGATACCGGCTGTGGACGCGGTCCGTGGCAGTGCCACAGTCAGGGCACACCCCCGCACCTTGGACCGACTCGGCCTGAATACGCACGACACCCGACTCGGCAAAGACCCGATCAACACGCAGGCCGTCGAGGTGCGGCAGGACCACCGTCAAGAGCTCCACCGTAGACACGAGACATGATCAAACCGGCATCACGGAATCGATGCTGTTGGTGATCTTGGTTGCTTGATCAGATTGTGGTGCGTCGTTGTCGGTGCTGAGTCCGCTGCGATGCTGAGATAGCGGCATGTCGATTGGTCGTGGTTCGGGTTCGGGTGTTCCGGAGGAGACAGCTCGGGTCGCGTGGGCTGCGAGCCCGAAGGGCACGCCTGCGATGTTGATGCGGGATCGGTTGCAGGACCTGTTCGTTGACGATGACTTCACCGCCTGGTTTCCCACGGATGGGCGTCGTGGGGTGTCGCCGGCCCGGCTTGCGTTGGTGTCCGTGTTGCAGTACGCGGAGAATCTCACCGATCGGCAGGCTGCGCGGGCGGTGGCGTGTCGCATCGATTGGAAGTACGCGCTGGGCATGGAGTTGACCGAGCCCGGCTTTGATCATTCGGTGCTCAGCGAGTTCCGCGACCGTCTTGCCGAGGGCGATCGGGCCGATCTGCTGCTCGCGGTGATGGTCGATCGCCTGACGGAGGCGGGGCTGGTGCGGACTCGAGGTCGGCAGCGTACGGACTCCACGCATGTGCTTGCGGCGGTTCGCCGGCTCAGCCGGGTGGAGTTGGTCGCAGAGACGATGCGCGCGGCGTTGGAGGCCCTGGCGAAGCTCGACGAGGTGTGGCTGTCCGGTGTCATGCCGCCGCGGTGGGCCGAGCGATACGGCCGATCGGCGCGTCATGAGCGTCAGCCGACCGGTGGGGCCGCCGTGCGGCAGTACGTGGAACAGGTCGGTGCTGACGGCATTGCTCTACTGCAGGCCGTCTATGGGGCGGCGGCCCTCGCAGGAGGTGCTGGGGTGGCCGCTGTTGAGGTGCTGCGTCAGGTCTGGGTCCAGCAGTACTGGTATGACGAGTCCGGACAACTGCGGTGGCGGGAGGCGAAGCTGTCCCGGGCCCGTAAGAGCCGGGAGGGCACGACGCGGCGGCGTTCCAGCACGGCTGCGGCCGATGATGACGCGGAGCCTGCTCGAGTGCCGTGGTCCAGCGTGGAGATCGTGTCGCCGCACGATCCGCAGGCCCGGTTCAGTCACAAGCCGGGCAAGGTCGAATGGGTCGGCTACAGGGACCATCAGACGGAGACCTGCGACGCAGAACGGCCGAACGTCATCGTGCACGTCGTGACAACGCCGGCCCCGGAACAGGACGTCGGCGTCGTCGACGCGATCCACACCGCGCTGATGGAGCAAGGGATCGCGCCGGAAGAGCACTTCCTCGACAGCGGCTACGTCACACCCGAAACGGTGCACCGGGCGTCGACCGCTCATGGAATCACCATTGTCGGGCCGGTCCGCGAGGATCCGCGTGCCGCGGAGCGGCCCGGCTTCGCCAAGGAAGACTTTCACGTCGACTGGCAAACCCAAACCGTCACTTGTCCACAAGGGACGGTCAGTCCTCCGTGGAAACCCACGGTGGCAGACGGAAAGCCGCGAATCTCAGTGTTGTTCCGGAGGGCGGACTGCCGCGCCTGCACCGTCCGGCAGCAGTGCACCGGCAACGTCGATGGCAAAGGCCGGCACCTGATCCTGCTGCCCGAGCCACTGCAAGACATCCAAACCCGTACACGAGCACTGCAGCAGACAGCCGAGTGGAAGAAGCGCTACGCCCTGCGCGCTGGATGCGAAGCCACCGTCTCAGAAACCGTCCACGCGCACGGTTTACGCAACTGCCGATACCGCGGGCTCGCGAAGACTCACGTCCAACACATCCTCACTGCCGCCGGCGCCAACATCGTCCGACTCGCTCAACACCGGCCCGACCAACGCCGACGACCACGAACTCGCCTGCAAGAACTCTTCCATGCCGGCTGACGACTGAACATCAAGATCACCAACAGCATCCGGAATCTGTGCCAGAGCCCTTCCTGTCGTCCGCGCCCGGCCAGGAAGCGATGACCTCAGACGGGTCGAAAGAAGGCAAATGATTCCGGGCCAGCGTCGGCCGACCTCAACCGACGCCGGTTGCGTCGCGGCTACTCGTACGCCAGTGCCCGGATGCCGGTGCCCGCGGACATCTCCGCCACCGTG
>NZ_JBHSIU010000140.1:0-712 GCF_042653625.1 Dactylosporangium cerinum
CTCGGGGTGCGGCGCCGCGATGATCAGCAGATCGGCCCTGGTCAGGACCTCGTCCTGGGACACGAACCGGTCGTCCTTGACGTACGGGTCGCTGCACAGCGTTTCCTTGGCCTTGAGCATGACGACCTTGCGCAACTTGTACGCCAGGGACTCCCGGATGTCGTCACTGCCACCCTTGAACGCCATACCCAGGATGCCGACCGTCATCTCCGACAGGTCGAACCGCTCCTGCAACTTCGACACCACATACAACGGCAGACCCTCGTTGATCAGCATCGCGCTGTGCCCGAGCACGAACGTGTTGTTCGTGAACGCCGCCAGCTGCATCGTGTCCTTCAACAGACACGGCCCCGCCGCGAACCCCGCCCCCGGCATGTCCGACGCCCGCGGGTACTGGAACCGGATCGCATGCCGGATCCGCTCGAAATCCAGCCCGAAATCGTTCGACATCATCCAGAACTGATTCGCCGCGGCGAACTTGATGTACCGCCACGTGTTCGTGAACAACTTCGCCAGCTCAGCCTCTTCCGGCTCCAGCCGCACGATCTGGCTCGCAAGGTTCCGGAACAGCTTCTCCGCCCGCTCCGCCGCCTCCGGACTACGGGCGGCGACGATCTGCGGCAGCTCGAACAGCTCCGTCATCGCCTTGCCCTCAGCGATCCGCTCCGGGCAGAACGCCACATCGGCCTTCACCCCGAGCCGCTTGATCAGC
>NZ_JBHSIU010000141.1:0-1475 GCF_042653625.1 Dactylosporangium cerinum
GTCAGCCTGTCGCAGCAGGTGGACGTAGCTGAGGGCAGCCTGCCCCGGGTGATGCCGGGGAGGGTGGGAGCAGCCCTGACAAAGCCGGGACGTGTCAGCACTGCCAGATGGTGCGGGTCCGGCGAGCGAGACGAAGAGGAGTACGCGAGGAACCGGCGTCATAACGTCCCTCAATAGGTTGCCGGCTCGAACCTGGTGGATCAGGGCCGGGGGCGGTGCTTTCCCGCCGCGCGTCGTGGTGGGGAGCTTCCGGGTCGGACAGGATCGCCGGTCCGGGAGGCCATGGGGAAGGTCTGCGGCGTACCCATGGCAATGCCGCAGGGACAAAGTCGGGCTCCTCCTTCGACGAACGAGCAGCAGTGAACACGGGAACCACCCGGTCGCGGTTCCCGGCACGGGCGGCGGCCAGCCGACCGGACCGGGATAGGTGCATCGACCGCTGAACGGGCCGGGTGGGGCGGAGCCGCCGTAGTACTCGGCGCCGGGGAAAGCCCGGCACATGGGGAAGGGCGGCAGCGGTTACGCGAAGGGACGGAGGCTGTAATGCCGCAAGACGCGCCGCCGAACGGCGACGCTCCACCCGAACAGGCCCTCGGCCCGCACGGGTGGGTAGCGAAGATGCAGACCAAACTTCACCGATGGGCGGCGGCCGACCCTGGCCGCCGGTTCGATGACCTGTTCAACCTCGTGCACGACCCGGCGACGCTGCGGTTGGCGTTCGACCGGGTCGCAGGCAACCTGGGCGCCCGCTCCCCCGGCGTGGACGGCCTCACCGTCGCGAACGTCGAGGAGACTCTCGGAATCCCTGGGTTCCTGAACGACCTGCGTGGCCACCTGAAGGCGGGCACGTTCCGGCCACTTCCGGTGCGGGAACGCAAGATCCCGAAGCCGGGCGGGTCGGGCAAGGTCCGCCGCCTCGGCATACCGACGGTGGCGGACCGGGTCGTGCAGGCGGCGTTGAAGCTGGTGCTGGAACCGATCTTCGAGGCCGACTTCCAGCCGGTCTCCTACGGGTTCCGGCCCAAGCGGCGGGCGCAGGACGCGATTGCCGACATCCACCTCTACGGCACCAACGGGTACCGGTGGGTGCTCGACGCGGACATCGAAGCGTGTTTCGACTCGATCGACCACACGGCGTTGATGGACCGCGTCCGGGCAAGGATCAAGGACAAACGCGTGCTGACGCTGGTGAAAGCGTTCCTGAAAGCCGGGATCCTCACTGAACTGGGTGAGCGGCAGGACACGCACACCGGCACGCCGCAGGGCGGCATCCTGTCGCCGCTGCTGGCCAACATCGCGCTGTCAGTGCTCGACGAGCATCTGATGGCGCCGTGGAAGCCGGGCGGGACGATGTCCACCAGCGCACGCCGCAACTACCGGCGCAGCAAAGGGTTGCCGACGTGGCGGCTGGTCCGCTACGCCGACGACTTCGTGGTCCTCGTGCACGGCAGCGAGGACCACACGCAGGCGCTGCG
>NZ_JBHSIU010000142.1:0-1769 GCF_042653625.1 Dactylosporangium cerinum
GTGTGAGAGATGGAGGTAGGTCCTCCGGGATCGCCCTGCAGGGGGAGGTTCCAAACCACCGCAGGCTGCGTCGGTGAACGGCCGTTCGTGGTGAGCGCTGCGGGAAAAGGCGCGGCGATGATCGCGTCAGGTGTGGGTCAGGAAGGCGAGTGGAAGCGAACCGCTGATGACGTGTCGTAACAAACATCAATGGCGTCGAAACCGGGGCGGCAGTCAGGTCCCGGGAGGAGTCTGGGGGGAGCCTGCTTACTGCCCAGATGGCGTCCGGCATGAAGGCGGCGCGAGCCTGGCCCGGGCTCTTGCACGGAACGTGAGAACCTGTCGCCCCGACACTGTCCCTGGCGTGGTTGGCCAGGGGCGAGAGGGAGTTCCCCAAGCGGCGACAACCGTGAGGGGTCGAGTACCGTCGCGGGGCACGGGGGCAGACCGTCTCGTAGTAGTGATGAAACCCGGTAATGCGGGTGGAGCGAAGGGGACGGGTCACCCTGGTTTGCTTGGTGGCCAACCGGCGTTGCCGGGAGGAGCCAGGTGAGCGAACCGAAGTCGAAGTCGTTTGCTATTTCCAAGCGGGTGGTCTTTGAGGCGTATCGCCGGGTGAAGGCCAACAAGGGGGCGGCCGGGGTCGACGACGAGTCGGTCGCAGCGTTCGAGGTGGACCTGAAGGACAACCTCTACAAGCTGTGGAACCGGATGTCGTCGGGCTCGTATGTGCCGCCGCCGGTGAAGATGGTCCAGATTCCCAAGCCGGGGGGCAAGGGGGTCCGGGTTCTCGGCGTGCCGACTGTCGCGGACCGGATCGCGCAGACCGTGGCGGCCATGTATCTGGAGCCGAGGGTGGAACCGATGTTCCATCCGGACTCCTACGGGTACCGGCCGGGCCGGTCGGCGCTGGACGCGGTGGCGGCGTGCCGGGAGCGCTGCTGGGGAACCGATTGGGTGATCGATCTGGACATTCAGGGGTTCTTCGACAACCTCGATCACGAGCTTGTGGTCAAGGCGGTGGCGCACCATCTCGACCCGGACCAGCGGTGGGTCCTGTTGTATGTGCGGCGGTGGCTGCAAGCGCCGCTGCAGCAGCCGGACGGCACGCTGGTGAGGCGGGATCGCGGCAGCCCGCAGGGCTCGGCGATTTCGCCGTTGTTGGCGAACCTGTTCATGCACTACGCGTTCGACGCCTGGATGGCCCGGGAGTATCCGGCCGTGCGGTTCGAGCGGTACTGCGATGACGTGGTGATCCACTGCGAGACGGGGCAGCAGGCGGAGCAGGTCCGGGACGCGGTTGCGGCCCGGCTGGCCGAATGCGGTGGCCTGCGCCTGCATCCGGACAAGACCCGGATCGTGTATTGCCAGGACGGCAAACGCCGCGGCGCCTATGAGCACCGGACGTTCACGTTTCTGGGGTTCACGTTTCGGTCACGACGGGTGCGGACCAGGGCCGGGAAGTTCTTCTTCTGCGTCAACCCGGCCGTGTCTGACGAGGCCGGGAAGCGTATTCGCCGTCAGGTTCGTTCCTGGCGGCTGCATCGGCGCAGCGGATCCACCCTCGGTGACCTCGCACGGCAGATCAACCCGATCGTGCGGGGATGGATCAACTACTACGGGCGGTTCTACAAGTCCGAGTTGGTCTACGTCCTCAAGAGGATCGACCACTATCTGATGCGGTGGGCCACCCAGAAGTTCAAACGACTGCGTCGCCGTCCGGGCCGGGCGTGGGAACGGCTGCGAGTAATCGCCAGCCGGTACCCGAAGTTGTTCGCCCACTGGCAGTT
>NZ_JBHSIU010000143.1:0-699 GCF_042653625.1 Dactylosporangium cerinum
CGTCAGGCGGCCTGGACGGCGCCGTGTGCATTGATCGCGGCCCGGCCCAGCCGCGGTCCACGCTCCCGTGGGGAGCTACTCGACGTTTGATAGGACTGGTTGCCGACGATATATCCCCAGCCGCGTGACGCCGGCATGTCGTAGATCCACGGGCCGCCGCTGGAGCCGTGGCCCATGTCGCACTCGATCTCCTTGTACAGCGTGATGGGTACCGCGTCGACGACGCAGAACCGCAGGTCGTGCCCGTACGGGCTGATGTCGGACCGGGCCGGGTGTGTGTCTTGTGGGTAGCCGAAGGCCCGCACGTCGTTCCAGCGCCGGTTGTCGTTGGCGTCGCCGAACAGGTACCCCTGCCAGCCGACCACATCTCCGACTCGCTTGTTTGCGCCGTTGGTCGACAACGCGAGGGCGGCCATGTCGTAGGCCCTGTTTGCGCCATGGTGGTAGCCGTTGGGCACCGCCCATTTCTTCGCGGACCAGGTGCCGTACGGCCAGAGCGCGTCGTGGTAGTCGGGGGCGAAGACGAAGTTCGAGTAGAACCCGCCGTTGCCGTTGCTCACGCAGTGGCCGGCCGTCCAGATGGTGCTGTGGTTGGCCGAGCTGATGACCGTGGCGGTGCACCAGTGGCGGCTTCCGTCCTCGGTGAAATAGAGCTTGCCGATCGTGGAGCCAGGCAGGCGGCCGTGCCCGCCCCACACC
>NZ_JBHSIU010000144.1:0-1270 GCF_042653625.1 Dactylosporangium cerinum
AGGGTTCGACGCCGGTGATCGACGAGTGACTCAACCAAGATCTGGCCACCCTTGCGGTGTGCCATTCATCGGACTTGTCCTCGTGGGTCGCCGGCGCCGGCCCGGCCCGCCTTGCTGGCCTGATCAGAAGCCTGTCCGCGCTTGTCGCGTGACTCATCACAGATGTGCCGCTGGGTGACCGCCTCCCGGGCCGACGCCGTCCGAACGTCGTGCCATACAGAGGAGACCTCGTGCCGTCCGTCCTGGCAGAACGACTCGCAGATCGCGTTGACGCGATCGTCGGCGTGGACACCCACACCGACACCCACACCGCGGCGGTGCTCTCGCCGGTCGGATCAGTCCTGGCCGAGCTCACCATCCCGGCCACAGCCGACGGCATCGCGGTCCTGCTGGCCTGGGCTCGTGATCATACCGACGGACTCGGCTCCGGCCGGCGCGCCTGGGCTCTGGACAGCGCACGCTCGCACGGAGTCGGACTGCTGCGCGCGCTTCGCACAGCCGGCGAGACCGTCTTCGAAGCGCCGAAACCTACCGCGACGGCCCGGCGGCGCGGCGGCAAGTCCGACTCCCTGGACGCCGTCCACGCCGCCCGAGCCGTCCTGGCCGCCGAGAACACCGCCACGCCACGCGCCGACGGCGACCGCGAAGCCCTGCGGATTCTGCATGCCTGCCGCCGCCACTACACCGACACCCGCACCGCCACGGTCAACCTGTTCAAGTCGCTGATCCTCACCGCTGACGACGAGCTACGCGACCAGTTCCGCGGCCGAAATACCGACCAACAGGTCCGCCACGCCACCGGCCTCACCGCCGACGATGACACCGACACACTCGAACGCCTCCGTCGTAACCAGCTGACGGCTCTGGCCACACAGATCCGCGATATCGATCGTCTGCTGGCCGCGAACCTTCGCCAGATCCGCGACCTGGTCACAGCCATGTGCCCAGCACTGCTCGACCAGCCCGGCATCGGCCCCATCACGGCCGCGGTCGCGCTGATTTCCTGGTCGCACCACGGCCGCGTCCGCAGCGAAGCCGCATTCGCAGCCCTCGCCGGGGTCAGCCCCGTCCCCGCCAGTTCAGGCCGCACCGTCCGCCACCGCCTCAACCGCGGCGGCGATCGGACCCTCAACTCCGCCATCCACACCATCGCCAAGTCCCGCCAGCGCTACCACCAGCCGACCAAGGACTACATCACCCGCCGCACCGCCGAAGGTCGCACACCACGCGAAATCATCCGCATCCTCAAACGCTACATAGCACGCCAAAT
>NZ_JBHSIU010000145.1:0-607 GCF_042653625.1 Dactylosporangium cerinum
AGACCAACGGGATCGAACCCGCGCCTCGGCGCGACCACCAGACCTGGGCCACCTTCCTCCGCGGCCAAGCACAGGCGATCCTCGCCGCCGACTTCTTCGAAACCCGAACACTGACCGGAGCACGGCTATACGTCTTCGCCGTCATCGAGCACGCCACCCGCCGCGTCCGCGTCCTCGGCGCCACCGCCCACCCCACCGCAACCTGGACCACACAACTGGCCCGCAACCTGGTCATGGACCTCCACGACGCCGGCACCACGGTAAAGCACCTGATCCGGGACCGCGACAGCAAGTACGCAGCCGCGTTCGACGCGGTCCTCGAGGACGAAGGCATCGCGATCACGAAGACGGGTGTCCGCGTACCGCGCATGAACGCGATCATGGAACGCTGGGTGCACTCATGCCGAGCCGAACTCCTCGACCGGACCCTGATCGTAAACCGAGCTCACCTGCTACACGCGCTCCACGAGTACGAGACGTTCTACAACCAACACCGGACCCGCCGCGCGCTGCACGCCGCAGCGCCCCTACGCCCGCTCCCCCAACCGATCACGGCACCGGACCGGCTCGACCACCTCGACATCCGACGACGCGATCGACTCGGCGG
>NZ_JBHSIU010000146.1:0-2389 GCF_042653625.1 Dactylosporangium cerinum
AGGCGGCGACTTTGCGCCGGTAGATGGCTTGAGTGTCGGGGTCCCAGGGGATGCACCAGCGTCCGCTGGGGCCGCGGCGGGCGGGGACTTGCTGCTGGGCGAGCCAGTTGTAGATGGCGTCGGCGGGAACGCCCAGCTCAGCGGCGGCCTCTTTGACGCTGATTTCGTCGTTTCGGATTGCGACGGTGCGGGGCCCACGGATGGTGTAGGCCTCACGGACACGAGCGACACCGGCCTTCGTCCAGCGGTGCCCGCGGCCGGTGTGCAGCCCTTCCGTGTTCAGCATCTCGGCCAGCTGTTCGCTGGTATGGGTGGCCCCGTGGCGGCGGATCAGCTCCAGCGCGGCGGCCGGGGTGCGGCCGGGGCCGATCCGGCCGGCGGTGATCTCGTCGGTGGCACCGGTGTGCCAGCGCACCCCGATGCGGACTTCGTCCTTGTGCTCCTGTGGCAGGAGGGTGACGTCGGCGATCAGCGTGCGCAGCAGCCGTTTGCGGTCACGAGCCTGCGTGTCGGGGTCCCGCCACAACCTCGGCAGGTCGGCGGCCAACGCCAGCAGCGCGTCGCGTTCGGGCAGCGGCGGCCGGGCCGCCCGGGCGGTGACCAGGGCGGCTTCGGCGTCGGCGAGCGCGCCGAGTTTGGCCTCCCATTTGCCTTCCAGGGTGCGGGCGACGAGCCGGTTCTCAGGGTCGACGTGGCTGAAGGCCCGTTCGGCGCGGTCGGCTTCGTAGCGGGCGCGTTCGACGGCGAGTTCGGCGGCGCGGTGGCTGCGGGTGTATCGGTCGGTCAGCTCGTCCGCGGCCTTGACCGCCAGCTTCAGTTGCTGCGGGGTGACCGCATCGAGCAGCAGCGCGGCGACGGCGTCATCGACGGTGACCGCGGCGACGGTGCGGCAGGTCGTCGTCCGGTTCGGGTCACGGTGCTGACAGAGGTAATGCACTCGCCCGCCGTCGCCGTAGCGGGTCGTCATCCGGCCACCGCAGATGCCGCAGAAGATGATCCCCTGACACAGCGCGGAACCCTCCCGCGGTGGCCGGAACCCGGCCTTGGTGTGGTTGGCCGCCAGTTTCGCCTCGATGTCCAGGAACTGCTGCCAGGTGATGTAGCCGGGATGGTGATCCTGGATCAGCACCGTCCATTCCGCGCGGGCACGTTTCACCCGCGCCGCGGCGACCGTGCCGTCCGGGCGCACCGTGCGCGCGTCGTAGCTGCGTCCGTAGGCGTAGGCGCCGGCGTAGACCGGGTTCTTGACCGCCTGCAGCACACGGGAGTGGGTCAGCTTTCCCCACTTGATCTGCCCGTCCCATGCGCCGCCCCACTTCCGCTGCGGGAACAGCCGGCCGGTCGCGGCGAATGCCTTGACCACGCCCAACGCCGAGCCGGTCGCGGCGAACTCCGCGAACAGATCCTGCACGGCCTGACGGACCTGCTCGTCGGGATCGACGATCACCTCACCGTCGTCGTGGACGTAACCGACGGCAAGGGGCGAGCGCAGTTCACCGCGGTGCGCAGCGGCCAGTTTCGCGCCGTGCAGCCGACCGTTGAGCAGATGCAGCTCGGCCTCGCTCATGCTGCCTTTAAGGCCGAGCAGGAGGCGGTCGTTGACGTCGGACAGGTCGTAGACGCCGTCGGCGTCGACCAGCAGGGTGTCGGTGAGCCGGGCCAGCTCCAGCAGCCTGGCGAACTCCCCGGACGAACGCGCCAGCCGCGACACCTCCAGGCCGAAGATCGCCCCGACCTCGCCGCGGCAGACCCGGGCCAGCAGTTCGGTGAACCCGTCGCGATGCGCGCCGAACCGGCCGGACACGCCCAGATCGGCGTCGATGGTCAGCACACCGCCGGGTGCCCAGCCCATCTCCACCGCGGTCCCGGCCAGGCCGTACTGGCGGGTTGTGGACTCCCCGTGCAGGCGGACCTGTACCGCGCTGGACTGGCGCACATACACCACCGCCAGCCGTCCGCGATGCGACGTGGTGACCTTCGTCGTGGGCCTCACCGCGACCTGCCCTGGCCTGCAACACGGAGGCGGTCATGTTGGCCACGGCCATCACAGCCTCGACCTGGTCCCAGCCGGCGCCCACGCCTCAACCCCGTCCGGGCCAACCGATTCCGTCTCACCCGACTGTCCACAACGGACATGATCATGCCTCATCCCGATCCGCGTCCCGCACCCGGGATGCCATCGCATCGATCAGCTGTCGTGCAGCCGTGAGCCCTTCAACGGCGAGCCGGCCAGGCAGCACCTCCGGACCCCGATCGGTCCACGACTGCGGCAACGAGATCCGTCGCTTGCCGCCATCGACCTCGCAGACGAACACCAGCACGCCCCGCATGCGGGCCGTGAACAACACCAGCAACTCCTGACCGACGAATGGATGGAAAGGGTGCGTAA
>NZ_JBHSIU010000147.1:0-1419 GCF_042653625.1 Dactylosporangium cerinum
GAGAAGGGTTTGGAGGGCGCCGTGGGTGGCTGGGTTGTAGGGGGTGTTGTCCTGCCAGCAGCGCCAGATGATGTGTGCCCAGGCGCGGGCGAGGATGCGCACGGCGTGTGGGTGGTCGCAGCCGCGGGCGGTGGCTTTGGCGTAGAGGTCGGCGGCCCAGGGGTTGGCGCGGCGGGAGTCGCCGGCGAAGTCGCAGAGGGCGTCGCGGAGTTGTTTGTCGGCGCCCCAGCGGAACATGACGGTTTTGACCTTGCCCGATTGTCGGGTCGAGGGGGCGACGCCGGCGAGGCAGGTCAGCGATTCGCGGGTGGGGAACCGTCCGCGGGCGTCGCCGATCTCGGCGAGGAGTCGGGCGGCCCGGACGGTGCCGGAGCGGGGCAGGGACGTGAAGATCGGCGCGTCGGGGTGGGCGTTGAGTTGTTCGCCGATGCTGGCGGCCAGGATCTGGATCTGGGCTGTCAGGGTTCGTAGGACGGCGACCAGCGCGGTGGTGGTGCCCGCGTGGATACCGGCGGGTTCGCCGGTGACGCCGCGGGGTGCGGCCAGCAGCCGGGCGTGCAGCACGGCCGGGTCAACGCCTCCGCTGTAGGAGACGGAGCGCAGCCAGACGGCGAGGCGTTTGGGCGAGAGCCAGTCCGCGGCCTGCTGGGTGGTGAACCGGCCCAGGAAGGTCAGGGTGATCGGCGAGTCGATGTCGGCGAACAGTGTTGCGGCGGCGGGGAACACGAGCTGCAGGTGTGCGCGCAGCTGGTTGGCTGCGGCGACCCGGTGGGTGACGAGGTCTCGGCGGGCGCGGACGCTGCCGCGCAGCGCGATGGTCTGCTCGCTGTCGACGAGCATGGGTCGCAGCCGGCGGACGTCGGTGCGGACCACGTCGGCCAGGACGTAGGCGTCGAATCGGTCGTCCTTGTTCCCGGCTGATCCGTACCGGCTGCGCAGGTTCTTCACCTGACCGGGCGGGATGACGAAGACGGTCAGCCCGGCGTGCATCAGGGTCTGGACCACAGGTCCGTCGCCGCGTTCGATGCCGACCTGCTCGACACCGGCGCGCAGCAGTTTGGCGGCCATCCGCTTCAGCCCGGCCGCGTCGTGCGGCACGGTGAACCGGTCCAGGACCTCCCCTTGATCGCCGACCACGCAGACCGCGTGGTCGTCCTTGGCCCAGTCCACCCCCGCCGTGACACGCATGGCAGTGGGGTTGGGGTCGATACTCACAGTTGTCTCCTCGCTGTTGCATCAGTGGGAAGACACCCGGTGGTCCCGGGACACCGCGGCCGGTCGCTCACTGATCGGCGCTCATTGGCGCATAGCCCTGTAGCCAGTCGGGGTGTCCTGGGCCGCCGGGCCTCGCAGAACTCAAGTTGGACCTCGAAGGTCGAGCAGTGATGGCGATGGCCCGGCGGGGGCCAGGGGTGCACC
>NZ_JBHSIU010000148.1:0-2477 GCF_042653625.1 Dactylosporangium cerinum
GAGAGGGGTTCCTGTATGTCGTGGGGTGCTCTACGTCTGTTTCGGTCGCGGGATGCGGCTGGCGATCTTGTCGTGCGGTTCGGTGTGGCGCTGCTGGACGCGTATCTGGAGTTTCTGGCGGTGCGGTCGCGGCCGAACACGGTCGCGGCGGTCGCGTATGACCTGAAGGTGTTCTTCACCGTGGTCGGTAAGTCGCCGCGGCGGGTGGTCGCGGCGGATGTGCTGGCGTTCGTCACCGCTCAGTACGCCGGCGGCCCGGCGCGTCGGGTCCAGGCCGTTGGTGATGGTGCCGGGGTGTCGGCGCGGACGGTGCGCCGGCGATTGTCGAGCGTGTCGGGGTTGTTCGGGTTCCTGCAGGCCCGCGGTGACGTTGCTGCGAACCCGGTGCCGCGGGGGTTGCCGACCCGTCGGGAACGGCAGCGGCCCCGGCAGGGTGTCCCGCTGGTCCGGGCCTCGCGGACGCTGCCGCGGATCCTCGAGCCTGGGCAGGTGGATGCGCTGCTGGCGGCGTTGCGCACGCACCGGGACCGGGCGATGGCCGAGGCGATGCTGCTGGGCGGCCTGCGCCGCTGCGAGGTCCTCGGGCTGCGGCTGGCTGATCTGCAGGTGCCGGCGCGTCGGGTGTTCATCGCCGAGGGCAAGGGCGGGCATCAGCGCCAGATTCCCGTGTCCGGCCGGTTCTTCGCCTCGGTCGCGGCCTACCTGGACAGCGAACGACCGCCGGACGCCGGCACCGACCGGGTGTTCGTGGTCCTCAAGGGCCCTCGGCGGGGGCTGCCGTTGTCGCCCGCAGGCCTGGATCAGATCCTCGACTCAGCCCGCAGCCGGGCCGGACTGGCGCAGGCGACCTGCCACCAGCTGCGGCACACCTGCCTGACCCGGCTGCGGGAGGCCGGGATGGCTCTCGAGGCGGTCCAGGCCCAGGCCGGGCACGCCTCGATCGAGTCCACCCGGATCTATCTGCACCTCGCCGACGACTGGCTCGCCTCCCAGTACCGGCGCGCAGCAGAGGCGATCGACGCACAACTGCTGGCCGGGAAACCGTTACCGGACAACGACACCGCATCATCCGGTCTGTCTGTTGTGGACAGAGAACGTATCAGAGGCCGGTCATGAACGGGCAATTGCTGCCTGGCTGGGAAGCCCTCACCACCGCGGTCCCGGACCTGACCGCGCCGATGCGCCGCTACCTGCAGCAGCTGGACTGCATCCTGCGTCCCGGCAGCGTCTCCGGCGCCGACCTGGCGCTGCGCTCGTTCGCCGCGTTCCTCACCGAAGAGGCACCCGACGTCCGGTTCATCAGCGACATCCGCCGCCACCACATCGAGGACTTCCGCAGCTGGCTGGCCGCGCGGCCCGGCCGCCGCACCGCCCGGATCACCCCGGCCACGCTCGCGCACCGGCTCGGCACACTGCGGATGTTCTTCGTCCGCATCAGCGACTGGGAATGGCCCGAGGCGCCTGCCCGGGTCCCGATCATCCCCGCCGACCTGCCCCGCCAGGACCACCCGCTGCCCAAAGCCCTCGACGACGCCGCAGCCGCGAAACTGCTCTACGCCGCGCAGAACCAACCCCGGATGCTGGTCCGGGTCGTCGTGGAAGTGTTGCTGCGCACCGGATTACGGGTCGGTGAGTTCACCGCGCTGCCCGCCGACGCGGTCATGCTCATCGGCGCCGCGCACTGGCTGCACGTCCCGGTCGGCAAACTCCACGAGGACCGCTACCTGCCCTTGCACTCGCACCTGATCACCCTGATCAGCGACTATCGCGCCGCGCACGTCACCGCCGACAACCCTCTGCTCCTGCCTCGCGAAAGCGGCACCGCACTGGACCGGCACACCGTCACCCGCCTGATCAACAAAGCCGGCGCCGACGCCGGCCTGCCCCACATCCACCCCCACCAACTCCGGCACACCCTCGCCACCCAGGCCATCAACCGCGGCATGAGCCTCGAAGCCATCGCCGCGCTCCTCGGACACCGCAGCATGGACATGACCCTGCGCTACGCCAAAATCGCCAACCGCACCGTCGCCGACGAATACTTCGCCGTCACCGAGAAAGTCGAATCCCTTTACCAGCAAGGCAAACCACTCCCCGCCGACACCATCGGCCCCCACATGGCACGGCTACGCCGCGAACACCACCGCCTCCTCGGCAACGGCTACTGCACCCGGCCACCCGAACTGGACTGCGCCTTCGAAGCCATCTGCGAAACCTGCACCTTCTTCCAGACCAGCATCGAGTTCCGGCCCACCCTCGTCCGGCAACGCAACCACGCCGCCGAACACGACCAGACCCACCGCGCCGACCTGTTCAACCGGCTCCTGACCCGCCTCGACGACCAAGCATCCTGACCCCCGAACCCTCCGCCTATGACATCAACCGGCTCAAAACCGACCTCAACCGGTTCGTCTTCCTCCTCGGTGGCGACACCGACGGCGAACTCTTTCAGCCCCACCAACCCCATGAGTAACCCG
>NZ_JBHSIU010000150.1:0-685 GCF_042653625.1 Dactylosporangium cerinum
CTTCGACACGATCCCGGATGAGTTGATCGAGGCGGCGAAGGTCGACGGTGCGGGGCAGGGCGCGATCATCCACCGGATTCTGTTGCCGGTGTCGTTGCCGGGTCTGGTGGCGACGGGGTTGTTCGCGTTCATCCGTGGCTGGAACGACTTCATCTTCGCGTTGACCCTGGCCGGGCCGGACAAGCAGACCCTGCCGCCGGGTCTGGTCAACACGTTCCTCGGCGAGTTCGAAACCGCCTGGCCCGACCTGATGGCCGCGTCCCTGGTCGTGTCCCTCCCCGTCGTCATCGGCTTCACCATCCTGCAGCGCTACCTCGTCGCCGGCCTCACCGCCGGCGCCGTGAAGGGCTGAAACACCCCACACCCCGTCCTCTTGGAGCCACACATGTCTCTGACCCGCCGCTCCGCGCTGGGCCTGTTCGGCCTCAGCGCCCTCGGAACGACCCTTGCCGCCTGCGCCCCCACGACGAACACCCCCGCCCCGGCCGGCACCGAAGGCCTCAAGGACGACGGCGTCAAGGAATTCCCGCTCACGTCCTGGTCGTTCAACGAGGCCGTCACCAAGGAACCGATCCAGGCGCAGATCGACAAGTACACCGCCGCCAACGCCGGCACGAAGATCAGCACTCCGTCGTACCCGTACAACGACTACCTCAACCAGCTGCTGCTGCAGGTCCAGGGTGGA
>NZ_JBHSIU010000151.1:0-853 GCF_042653625.1 Dactylosporangium cerinum
GGTGGCGTGTCTGCGTTCAGGCTGTGCCGGTGGCAGAACCCGTGCGTGTGCGGCGGCTGTCTGATCAGGAAGGTCAGCAGCTGCTGCGAATAACCCGGCGTGGGACCGGCTCAGCGATCCGGTTGCGGCGGGCGATGGTTGTGCTCGCCTCGGCCGGCGGCAACAGCGTGCCGGTGATCGCGAGGCTGGTCCAGGCCGATGAGGACTCCGTTCGCCAAGTCATCCACCGGTTCAACGAGATGGGCATGGCCTGTCTCAACCCTCAGTGGGCGGGTGGCCGTCCCCGCCTGATCAGTCCTGACGACGAAGCGTTCATCGTCGCGACGGCCAACACCCGACCCGAAGCCCTCGACCAGCCGTTCACCCGGTGGAGCCTGCGGAAACTCGCGGACTACCTCGCCCACAACCCCGGCACCCACCGCGTCCAGGTCGGCCGGGAACGACTCCGGCAGCTGCTGCGCAAGCACGACATCACCTTCTAGCGCACCAAGACGTGGAAGGAGTCCAACGACCCTGCCAAAGCAGCGAAGCTCGCCCGCATCGAGCGGGTCATGACCGAGCTCCCTGACCGCGTCTTCGCGTTCGACGAGTTCGGGCCGCTGACCATTCGCCCACAAGCCGGCGCGACCTGGGCGCCGGCCGGGCACCCCGACCGGCTCCCCGCGAACTATCACAAACTGCACGGCGTTCGGCAGTTCCACGGCTGCTACAGCATCGGCGACGACACCCTCTGGGGCGTCGTCCGACGCCGGAAGTCCGCAGCGAACACCCTGACCGCGCTCAAGTCGATCCGCCGCGCCAGACCGGACGGCGCACCGATCTACACCATCCTGGACAACCTGTCCGCCCACCG
>NZ_JBHSIU010000152.1:0-533 GCF_042653625.1 Dactylosporangium cerinum
GGTGTGCGGCGAGGCCGCCGACGCCCCGGGACTGCTGCGGCTCGTCGCGCTCGAACAGCCCGACGTCGCCATCGTCGACATCCGTATGCCCCCGACCCACCGCGACGAGGGTCTGGTCGCGGCCCGGGAGATCCGCGCCCGTCATCCGGGCACAGCGGTACTGGTGCTCAGCCAGTACGTCGCGTCGCGGTATGCCGCACGACTGCTGGAGGATCAGCCGACCGGCCTGGGCTACCTGCTGAAGGAGCGGGTGTCCGACGTCGCCGTGCTGGTGGACGCCGTCCAGCGGGTCGCCGGTGGCGGGTGTGTGATCGACCCGGCGATCGTGCAACGCCTGCTTGACGGCGCGCAGCCGTCGTCCGCCGCGGCCGGGCTCACCGGCCGGGAACGCGACGTGCTCGCGCTGATGGCCGAGGGCTGCTCGAACGCGGCAATCGCCCAGCGGCTGCACATCCGGGAGCGCACGGTCGAGGCCGTGTGCGCCCAGATCTTCACCAAACTCGGCATGCCCCCGGACCCGGACGTCAACCGGC
>NZ_JBHSIU010000153.1:0-515 GCF_042653625.1 Dactylosporangium cerinum
CTGGCCCATCGGACGGCGCCGGGAACCATCGTCCGCCTCGCGCCGGCTCAGGGTGAGTTCGTCTTGCCCCAGCTGTTGCCGGGGCGGCTGCTCTTCCTGACTGCCGGCAGCGGAATCACCCCTGTGGCGGCGATGCTGCGCAGCCTGGCCGCGCACGGCGAGATGCCGGACGTGGTGCTGGTGCACTCCGCGCCCACCCCGCAGGACGTCATCTTCGGCGCGGAACTGCGAGCTCTGACCGCACGGTTTCCGCGGCTGCGGTTGTACGAGCGGCACACCCGTTCCGGCGGCCGGCTCACGATGGCGCAGCTGCGAGGCATCTGCCGGGACTGGCGCCAACGCCACGTCTGGGCATGTGGGCCGGCCTGCATGCTCGACGGTGCCGAGCGGCATTGGCGACGCGCCGGGATCGGCGACCGGTTGCATGTCGAGCGATTCCGGCCCGCCGTGACGTCCGGCGACTCCGGGGGCCGGGTCACGTTCACCGTCAGCGGCCGGCAGGCCGACGCCGGCGG
>NZ_JBHSIU010000154.1:0-2830 GCF_042653625.1 Dactylosporangium cerinum
AAGTTTTTAAGGGCGTACGGTGGATGCCTTGGCATCAGGAGCCGATGAAGGACGTGGGAGGCCGCGATAGGCCTGGGGGAGCTGTCAACCGAGCTGTGATCCCAGGGTGTCCGAATGGGGGAACCCGGCACCAGTCATGTGGTGTCACTCCTGCCTGAACACATAGGGTAGGTAGAGGGAACGCGGGGAAGTGAAACATCTCAGTACCCGCAGGAAGAGAAAACAACAGTGATTCCGTGAGTAGTGGCGAGCGAAAGCGGAAGAGGCTAAACCGTGCACGTGTGATACCTGGCAGGGGTTGCGTGTGCGGGGTTGTGGGACATGTCTTGATCGGTCTGCTAGCTGATCGCACAGTCAGAAAATTCTGGGTTAGTCGAAGTTCGCTGGAAAGCGGCACCGTAGACGGTGAGAGTCCGGTAGGCGAAAATCCTGGATCTGTGTTGGTGTGTTCCCGAGTAGCGGCGGACTCCTGTAATCTGCCGTGAATCTGCCAGGACCACCTGGTAAGCCTAAATACTCCCTGATGACCGATAGCGGACGAGTACCGTGAGGGAAAGGTGAAAAGTACCCCGGGAGGGGAGTGAAATAGTACCTGAAACCGTGCGCCTACAATCCGTCGGAGCGTCCTGCTACTTTGTGGCAGGGGTGACGGCGTGCCTTTTGAAGAATGAGCCTGCGAGTTAGTGATACGTGGCGAGGTTAACCCGTGTGGGGGAGCCGTAGCGAAAGCGAGTCTGAATAGGGCGTTCAGTCGCGTGTCCTAGACCCGAAGCGGAGTGATCTAGCCATGGGCAGGCTGAAGCGCGGGTAAGACCGCGTGGAGGGCCGAACCCACCAACGTTGAAAAGTTGGGGGATGACCTGTGGTTAGGGGTGAAAGGCCAATCAAACTCCGTGATAGCTGGTTCTCCCCGAAATGCATTTAGGTGCAGCGTCACGTGTTTCTTGCCGGAGGTAGAGCACTGGATGGCCTAGGGGGCCTACAAGCTTACTGAAGTCAACTAAACTCCGAATGCCGGTAAGTGAGAGCGTGGCAGTGAGACTGCGGGGGATAAGCTTCGTAGTCGAGAGGGAAACAGCCCAGATCACCAGCTAAGGCCCCTAAGCGTGTGCTAAGTGGTAAAGGATGTGGGGTCGCATAGACAACCAGGAGGTTGGCTTAGAAGCAGCCACCCTTGAAAGAGTGCGTAATAGCTCACTGGTCAAGTGGTTCCGCGCCGACAATGTAGCGGGGCTCAAGCACACCGCCGAAGCTGTGGCATTCACATGATAACCCGGCCTGATGGTTCGTCCTGAGGGTCCAGGTGTGTGGATGGGTAGGGGAGCGTCGTGTCACCGGTGAAGCGGCGGAGTGATCCAGCCGTGGAGGTGACGCGAGTGAGAATGCAGGCATGAGTAGCGAAAGCAGGGTGAGAAACCCTGCCGCCGGATGACCAAGGGTTCCAGGGCCAGGCTAATCCGCCCTGGGTGAGTCGGGGCCTAAGGCGAGGCCGAGAGGCGTAGTCGATGGATAACGGGTTGATATTCCCGTACCCGCGTAGAAGCGTCCATGCTGAACCTTCCTGTACTAACCTCACAAAGGTTTGAGGCCTTCGGGTTGATGACTGGAGTTTGGGAACTTGGGGGGTAGTAGGCAAGCGATGGGGTGACGCAGGAGGGTAGCTGGACCCGGCCGGTGGTTGTGCCGGGGCAAGCGTGTAGCCCGCAGTGTAGGCAAATCCGCACTGCTTGAGGGTGAGACGTGAAGCGGAGCCGTTTCAGGCGAAGTCAGTGATCCCATGCTGCCGAGAAAAGCCTCTAGCGAGTTTCGAGCGGCCCGTACCCCAAACCGACACAGGTGGTCAGGTAGAGAATACCGAGGCGATCGGGCGAACTGTGGTTAAGGAACTCGGCAAATTGCCCCCGTAACTTCGGGAGAAGGGGGGCCACCGATGGTGAGACCACATGCTGGTGGAGCGGTTGGTGGCCGCAGAGACCAGGGGGAAGCGACTGTTTACTAAAAACACAGGTCCATGCGAAGTCGTAAGACGATGTATATGGACTGACGCCTGCCCGGTGCTGGAACGTTAAGGGGACCTGTTAGTCCGTGAGGGCGAAGCGGAGAACTTAAGCGCCAGTAAACGGCGGTGGTAACTATAACCATCCTAAGGTAGCGAAATTCCTTGTCGGGTAAGTTCCGACCTGCACGAATGGCGTAACGACTTCCCCACTGTCTCAACCACAGGCCCGGCGAAATTGCACTACGAGTAAAGATGCTCGTTACGCGCGGCAGGACGGAAAGACCCCGGGACCTTCACTATAGCTTGACATTGGTACTCGAATTCGATTGTGTAGGATAGGTGGGAGCCTGTGAAGCGGCCACGCCAGTGGTTGTGGAGGCAAGCTTGAAATACCACTCTGTTGGATTTGGGTATCTAACTTCGGACCGTGATCCGGTTCAGGGACAGTGTCTGGTGGGTAGTTTAACTGGGGCGGTTGCCTCCTAAAATGTAACGGAGGCGCCCAAAGGTTCCCTCAGCCTGGTTGGCAATCAGGTGTTGAGTGCAAGTGCACAAGGGGGCTTGACTGTGAGACTGACAGGTCGAGCAGGGACGAAAGTCGGGACTAGTGATCCGGCACTGGCAGGTGGAAGCGGTGTCGCTCAACGGATAAAAGGTACCCCGGGGATAACAGGCTGATCTTCCCCAAGAGTCCATATCGACGGGATGGTTTGGCACCTCGATGTCGGCTCGTCGCATCCTGGGGCTGGAGTAGGTCCCAAGGGTTGGGCTGTTCGCCCATTAAAGCGGTACGCGAGCTGGGTTTAGAACGTCGTGAGACAGTTCGGTCCC
>NZ_JBHSIU010000155.1:0-3092 GCF_042653625.1 Dactylosporangium cerinum
TGACCGGCTCTGGAGGCTCGCGGTCGACCGGGCCTTCCGGTCGGCCTCCCATCTGGGTCCGGTGAGGAGGCGTGCAGCCCGCCTGCCGCCGCAGGCGGTCAGGGCGGCGCGACCGGCGTCCGGACCGGCGTGACGAGGCCGGTCTCGTACGCCAGCACGACGGCCTGGACTCTGTCCCGCAGGCTCAGTTTGCCCAGGATGTGCGCGACATGGGTCTTGACCGTGTACTCCGAAACGAACAGGTCCACCGCGATGTCGGCGTTGGTGAGGCCCCGGGCGACGAGGGTGAGGACCTCCGTCTCCCGCGTGGTGAGGTCGGCCAGCCGCTGCGGCCTGACGGGCGGCGCCGACCGGTCGGCCCGGACGAAGTCGGCGATGAGCCGCCGGGTCACTGCCGGGGCCAGCAGACAGTCGCCCGCGGCGACGACCCGGACAGCCGCGACGAGTTCGGTCGCCGTGGCGTCCTTGAGGAGGAACCCGCTCGCGCCGACCCGGAGCGCCTGGTAGACGTATCTGTCGAGGTGGAAGGTCGTCAGCACGAGCACTCGCGGTGGCTGTTCGGCTCCGTCGGCCGGATGCGGTTCCTCGAGCAGTCGCCGGGTCGCCTCGAGCCCGTCCAGCTTCGGCATCCGGATGTCCATGAGCACCACGTCCGGCCCCTCGCCCCGCTCGCGTAGCTCCGCGATCGTCGCCAACGCGTCCAGGCCGTCGCCGGCGGTCCCGACGACCGACAGGTCCGACTGAGCGTCGAGCAGGTAGGTGAATCCCTCCCGCACCATGGCCTGATCGTCGGCGACGAACACCCGCGTCACCAAAGTGCCGGCGCTCCGGCGCGGGCGGTGCTGACCGGCACCGCGGCGTCGACGGCGAACCCTCCGTCGGGTCGCGGCTCGACGGTCAGCTCGCCACGCACGACGGCGATCCGTTCCCGCATCCCCGCGAGGCCGAGCCCAGGCCCCGCCGCCGACCGGACGGGCCGGGACGGCGGCGAGTTCTCGACCCTTATCCGCACCCGGTCCACCGCATACCACAGTTCGACCCGCACCGGCGCGCCGGGCGAGTGCCGCCGTGCGTTGCTCAGGGCCTCCTGCGCCACCCGATACAGGACCAGGCCGACGGTAGGCGGCACTGGGCGGGGGTCCCCGTGCACGGTGAGTGTTGCGGGCACGCCGACGGCGCGTACGTCGGCCACCAGGGCCTCGACGTCGTTCAGGCCCGGCTGCGGAGCCAAGTCGTCGGCCTCGGCCTCGTCACGCCGCAGCACACCGAGGAGCTGCCGGGTTTCGTCGAGGGCCTGCCGGGTCGCGTCGCCCATCGCGGCGAGCTCAGCCCGTACCGGATCATCCTCCGGCGCAGACCGGAGCGCGGCGAGCCGGTACGGCGCGGTCTCGGTTCGTACCGCGATGAGGGACAGGTGGTGGGCGATGATGTCGTGCAGCTCACCGACGATGCGGGCCCGCTCCTCCAGCACGGCCCGGCGGGTCTGCTCCTCGGCCACGGACCGGTTCACCATGTCGAGTTGCTGCTCCATCCGGTCCTGTCGGCCGAGGCCCAGGCCGGCCAGTGCGGCGGCGCCCACCGCTAGGACCCCCGACACTGCGGCCCCGGACAGCGGCCCCGCGCCGACCACCAGCCCGGCCGGGACGACGAGCAGGAGGCTGACCCCGGCGACGGCCGTCGCACCGGGTGGGGGACAGCGCGCGACCGTCATCATGACGACCGGGAGGTACAGCAGCATCCCGGGCGTCCAGGGCGTGCCGAGCTGGTATCCCGAGTCCGTGAATACCGCAGCGACGATCAGCGTCAGCAGGGTGCCGGCGATGGCGAGCCGCCAGGCCGTGAGCGGCCGGCGCCGCATGAGGAACACCGGAGTCATATGCAGCAGGACGACGACGGCGACCAGCGGGCCCGTGTGCTCGTGCAGGTACCCGTTGCTGACCTCGCCGATGGACAGCGCCGCCACGGCAATTGCGAGCAGCGTCCGCTGGGCGTAGCGCCGCCCATAGGTCCCCCAGCCGGACGGCGGGAGCTCCCTGTCCCGGCCCGTGACCAGCACGTGGCACAGCGCGGACCAGACCCGACCCAGGAGTCTGCTGATGTCGCGCCCGCCGGCCGCACTGTCCATGCCGGGCAGGCTAGCCCGGCGAAGATCCGGTGCGCATCGTGAAGTTCCCCGGATAACTTGAGGGCCGGACCTTACGGGATGGCAGCGGCGCTCGGCCATCGCTCTGCAGAGCGATCGACGATCGGCCGCGAGGACGAGGCGGGCAATCGTTCGGTGCGCTGAGGCGGATGACGTCTCACGATGTCCAGGCTTCAGTACATGGGAAATGCAGACCCGACATCTTCGTGCCGGCTCGCCCGGCTGCTCGCCGGCGCCGGTTCGCTGTGGATCGCGTGCGCCGTTGCCATCGCGGTCGCCAGCGAACTCGGCCGGCCGAGCGGCATCGACCTGATCCACCCGACCTTCAGCGAACTCATCTTCACGACGCCAGGCGCCCATTTGGTCGGCATCAGCATGGTCATGCTCTCCTTCGCATCGATCTGCATCATCTTCGCGCTGATCGACTGCCAGGCACCGACCGGCCGGCTCGGCCGCACGCTGATCGGCGTCTGGAGCGTCGCGCTGGTGGTGGCCGCGATCTTCCCGCCGACGCCGGTGGGGACGCCGCCAGTCTGGTACGACACGCTGCACCGCTACGCCGCGCTGGTCGGCTTCGTCTGCCTCCCGCTGGCCGGAATCCGGCTGGCCCGCCGTTTCCGGACGCATGCGCGGTGGCGCTCGACGGCGACCGTCGTCCGAGCGTGCTCCACCGCAAGCCTGCTGGGCATCGCCGCGTTCGTCAGCACCTTCGTCCCCACCGGTCAGCCCGTCTGGCTGATCGGAGCACGGCAGTACAGCGGCATCACCGAACGCCTGCCCCTGGCGAGCAACATCGCGTTGCTCGCCACGCTGGCGGCGGCGGTCTTCTCCGCGTCGCGGCCCCGTCAGCCGGCGTCGATGCGGGGCTGTACACCGCGGGCAACGACCGGGTGATCATCAAATCGCACGCACGGCCGGTCGAGGCGCACGCCATCCCGCGTCGACCTCG
>NZ_JBHSIU010000156.1:0-922 GCF_042653625.1 Dactylosporangium cerinum
CGCAGGTCGGGCAGGTGCCGAGCAGGCGGACGAGCAGGGGTTGCATCCGTTGGAGCGCGCCGTAGAGGGTCACTGCGGCGCTGGAGCTTTTGGGTCCAGGCGTTGCAGGGTGCAGAAGGCGTGTGCGGCCGAGACCAGGGTGGCGTGGTGGTGCCAGCCCTGCCAGGTGCGGCCTTCGTAGTGGTCGAACCCGAGGCCGGTCTTGATCTCGCGGTAGTCATGCTCGATCCGCCAGCGCAGTTTCGCCCACCGGACCAGCCGCCGCTTCGCGGTGCGGGCCGGCAGGTTGGACAGCCAGTACTTGGCCGGTTCTGCGGCACCGGCCGGCCATTCCGCGATCAACCAGGCCTCCGGCAGATCCTGGTCACGGTATCGGCGCAGCATCGTGCGGCCCGCGGGACGAACCCGGGCGAACACGAACCTCGACCGCATCGGCAGCGGCGTCCCGTCGCGGTGACAGGAGCCGTCGCGCCAGGTCACCATCCGGGCCGCGCCGGTACCCATACCGGTCACCAGATCACGCAGGCATGGTGCCGGATCCCGGTACCTCGGCCTGGGATGTATCCCAACCCCTCGATACGGCGGGACGGTCCGCACGGTGTGCTGCGGGTAGGCGCTGATCTGTCCGGTCACCTGGACCACGTAGGACAGCCCCCGTTCGGTGAGGCCCAGGCGAAAATCGCCGGTGTCGCCGTAGCGGCTGTCGGCGACGATCAGTGGCGCGGTCACACCCCAACCCGTCACCTCGTCGATCATGTCCAGTGCCAGCCGCCACTTCGGCCGATGCGTGACGTCCGGGCCGATGCCGGCATGCGCCCGCCGGTCCGCGACGTCCTCGAACGCCCCCGGACAGGCCGGATCCCAGGCTTCCGGGACGAACAGCCGCCAGTCCACCGGACACGACGCGGTATCGGTGACCAGG
>NZ_JBHSIU010000157.1:0-596 GCF_042653625.1 Dactylosporangium cerinum
CAGGTCGGCCGTCTTACCGCCGGGCGACCAACAGCTCATCCAGCGTCATCCCGAGCCGGCCGTAGGTGACCACGCTCGTCACCACGAGGTACGGTCGCAGCGATCGGATCTTCGGGAAGCGCGCACGCCGCTCAGCCCCAGGCTACGGAGGACGAGGCAATGACCACTCTTTACGAATTCGCCGGCGGCGATGAGGCGCTGCATCGCCTGGAAGAACTGTTCTACACCAAAGTGCTGGACGACCCCGTGCTGCGCAGCGTGTTCCCCACTCGCCAGCCGAGCCACGTCGAACATCTCACGTGGTTCACCGCCGAGTCCTTCGGCGGCCCGAACAGATTCACCACCGGCCCCGGATTTCAGTACCTCATTGACGTCCACCGCCATCTGAAGATCACCGACGAGCAGCGGGAACGGTTCGTCGTCCTTTACCTCGAAGCGATCGATGAAGCCGGCCTACCGGACGACGACGCCTTCCGCGCAGCCGTAGGCGAGCACCTTGACTTCGGCGCCCGCGTCGCCCAGCAGAACTCGCATGCCGAGACCGATGACCAGCTGCATCCGATCCGTGAGGTCCCCGCCTGGACATGGCCGCGACA
>NZ_JBHSIU010000158.1:0-525 GCF_042653625.1 Dactylosporangium cerinum
GGCACCCGCACCGACCCGTAGTCGGCGTTCGCCGGCCGGTTGAACTCATCGATGACCTGCTCGACCACGACACCCGTCAACCGGCGGATGTCGCCCTGATACCGCACCAGAAGGAAGTCGAAGAAATGCGCCAACGACCACGCCTTGTGCTGCACCGTCAACCGGGCCAGACCCGACCGGCGCGCCGCGGCCAGAAACCGATCTGCGTCGCTCGGCTGCGCCGTCCACACCGGCCGCCCCAGGAACCGGACGAACTCGAACAGTACCGACCGGTCCGAAGCCACCGTGGCGTCCGCGCAGCCCGCGCCCACCGCCGCCAACAGGTACTGGTCGACCAACTCCTGCTCGAAGTCGTCGACCTCGGTCTGCGTCGACAGGCGGCGCGGCGCGTCCAACGACCGCACCACCGCCAGACCCATGACCACTCCAGATCGCCGATATCGACCATCACTCATGAATACCGGCAACTCTTCAGGATTCCCGACCAACAGTCAACCCTCGAACCAGCTCACACACGACTGACCT
>NZ_JBHSIU010000159.1:0-517 GCF_042653625.1 Dactylosporangium cerinum
GTGAAGAGCTTACCGGGATGCTGGGGTTGGGGAACTGCGGACCGTCGTGACGGTCGCGACGTAGCGGTTGGCGCCGTCGACGGACAGTCCGAACAGGTCGATGAGTTGGCGGATGTCACCGCCGGTGGCGTGGGCTTCGTCGAGGATGCGGTCAGTGCGGATGTGCTGGCCGGCGGTGCCCAGTTGGTGGCGGATCCACCAGCTGGTGACCGGTCGTGTGGTGATCGCGTTGCGGACGTGGATGAACATGTGAGGATTGGGCGTGTTCGGCCAGGTCTTCTGCCGGTGGTCCAGCCATGCCCGCACTCGCGTCTGGACGGCGGGGGCGAGCGGGATGATCTGGTCGGCGACGTGGAGCCGGCCGTCGCGGATGTCGGTGAGCCGCAGCTCGCGCAGTTGACTGATGCGCACGGCGTGGAACGCGAGCAACGCCGCCAGCGCCGCGGTGGCGGGCTGCTCGGAGTTGAGGTCAGCTCGCAACATCTCGAGGTTGACCGGTCGTGGTGCGGGCGCGTCC
>NZ_JBHSIU010000160.1:0-510 GCF_042653625.1 Dactylosporangium cerinum
CGGTGGTGGCCCGGCCGGTTCCACCACGACGTTCGCGGTGGCGGTGTATGACACCGCGTTCAAGGCGTTCGACCTGGGTAAGGCCAGCGCGTTGGGTGCGTTGTGGCTGGTGCTGATCCTGGTCCTGGTCGTGGTGTACGTGCGGGTCTCCGAGCGTGGTGAGCCGGCATGAGACGGCTGTTCGCCCCCGCCACCACGGTTGCGTTGATCGGGATCTTCGCGTTCGGGCCGGTGTACTGGGTGCTGGTCACCGCGCTGACGCCGACGCATGACGTGTTCCGGTTCCCGCCGCATTTCATTCCCGACCGGGTCACGTTCGAGCATTTCACCGCGATCTTCGACAACCCGAAGCTGTTGCGGTACCTGACGAACAGCCTGATCGTGTCGACGGTGACCGCGGTGCTGACCGTGATCGTCGCCGCGTACACCGGGTATTCGTTTGCGAAGTTCCGGTATCGGGGCCGCCGGTCGTTGATGTATCTGGTCCTCGCCTCGCAGATGTTCCCGCAG
>NZ_JBHSIU010000161.1:0-969 GCF_042653625.1 Dactylosporangium cerinum
GCTGGTCCAGGCTCTGGTGCGGCCGGTGCCGGTTGAAGTGGTCTTCGTAGTCGTGTAGCACCGTCCGGGCGTGCTGCTCGTTGTAGATCAGGACCCGGTCCGTGCACTCGGCCCTGACACTGCGCACGAAGCGCTCCGCGAACGCGTTTGCCCGAGGTGTGCGCGGAGGGATCTTCACGACGTCGATGCCTTCGGCGGCGAACACGGCGTCGAAGGTTCCTGCGAACTTGGCGTCGCGGTCACGGACCAGGAACCGAAACACGGTGATCCGATCGCCGAGGTCAATCACCAGATTGCGGGCCTGCTGGGTGGTCCAGGCGGCGGTCGGGTGCGCGGTGACGCCGAGGATGTGCACCCGCCGCGTGCTGATCTCCATGACAAACAGCACGTACAACCGCCGCAATGTGATGGTGTCGATGTGGAAGAAGTCGGTCGCCAGCAGCCCGGACGCCTGTGCCCGCAGGAACGTCCGCCAACTGGTATCGATCTCACGCGGGGCAGGCCCGACCCGGGAACCGGCGAGGATGCGGCGAATGGTGCCGGCGCCGACCCGGTGACCGAGCCCGACGAGCTCACCTTGGATCCGTCGATGCCCCCATCCCGGGTTCTCCCTGGCCAGCCGCAGGACCAGGTCACGGACGTCGTCACTGACCCGTGGTCGTCCCGGCTGGTTCGGGCAGGTCCAGTGCCGGCGGACCAGCCGGCGGTGCCAGGCCAGCAGCGTGGCCGGGGTGACGATCCGATGCTTCCACAGCTCCCGTGGCAGCGCCCGGACCAGCGCGGACAACACCGCCCGTTCCGGCCACGACAGGCGCGGCCGACCGACCTGGCGGCGTAACACCGCCACCTCATGGCGCAACACCATCAGCTCCGCGGCCATCGCGGACTCACTCCGCACGGCCTCCGGCAGCCAGCCGAACACCCGCACAACGCTCAGGTACAGCACCCGCACCAACACGCTTGCCATCC